>NZ_CP037895.1:738256-1476513 GCF_004634385.1 Thermaerobacter sp. FW80
CACGAACTCCTCCAGCTGGCGCAACAGCTCGCTGCGCGCCCGGGTGGCCCCGCGCAGCCAACCCGGTCCCGCCGCGGAGCGGCCGGGCGCGGCGGGCGAACCGTCCCCGGCGGCCGGCGCGGCCGGCGGCGAGGTCGTCCGCAGGCCGGCCCCGGCCGCCGGTCCACCCGGCCCGGGCCGGCCTCGGCCGGCCGGGGCCGGTGTCGTCTCGTCCCCGCAGGCCGCCGCCAGGGCCGCCCGGGGCACGATCGCCGGTTGCATCGCTCCGGGCGCCCACTCCACCACCCGCGCCCAACCGCGCGCCCACAGGCCGGGATGGGCGATCTCGTCCCAGGGGAGCAGGACCCAGCGCGGGCCGCCGCCCGTGGCGCGGCGGCCCGCGCGGGCGAGGAGGGCCCGCAGGTGGTCGGGGTCCCGAACCAGGACGCCATGGAGCCCCTGCCCCCAGAGGGGGGCCACGGCCTCCGGCTCGGCCACGGCCAGCAACACCCGCGGGACGGCGGCGGGCGGCGGGGGCCCGCCGGCCGGGCTGGTGCCGTCCGCCCAGGTGGGCGCCGGGTCGTCCGCCGTGGGGATGCGCGCCCCCGGGGCCGGTTCGTCCAGGGCGGTGAGGTAAGCTATGGCATGGCGAGAGACGGTCGGCGGCGAGCCGGCGGCCTCCACTCCCGCGGGCGGCCCGCTGCGGCGGGACGAGGGGTCCGGCAGGTCCGCCGCCCCCTGGGCCCGGTCGACGCCCGGCTCCGCCGGGACCAGCCACCGGTCGCCCGGTTCCCACGGCACCAGCCGCTCGGAGGGCCGTCCGCGGTCGGCGCTGCCCTCGGGTTGGACGCGTGGGAGAGGGTACGCCATGCCGTCATCCCGTCGGACACCGCCGGAGGACACCATGGGTCATCCCTTCCCCGGTCTCCCGAGCCCTCTCCGTGAGGCTCTCCAGCTTCAGCATGGACGGGTGGGCGGCGGAGGACAAGGGCCGGCGGGCGACCCGCCGGCCGGCGCCGACCGGGGTGCCGGCGCCGGCCGGGTCCTCGTGGCGGGCCTCCCGCCCCCTGGCCGCGATGCGGGCCTGGGCGTGGATTCAAGACCCCGGCCAGGGCCCTGCGGCGCCGGGCGTCCCGCGCTGCCCACCCCGTGGCGCCCGTCCCCGGTGCCCCTGCGACGTCGGGCCTCCGGCGGTGCCGTCCGGCGACGGGCGGACGGGCGGGTGGCGACGCCGGCGGGGACAGGCAGGCCACGACGGCAGACCGCGACGGCGGCAACGGCCGACGGTCGGGCAAGGGGGCCAGCGACGAAGGCCGCAACGGGGGACGGTCGGGCCGGGCCGTCGCGCGGCGGCAGGGGCCCGGGCCGCGGCGGGCGGTGCAGGAGAGACGGCCCGCGCTGCGAACCCTCCCGGGGAGGTCGAGGCCATGTTCCAGAAGATCCTGATCGCCAACCGGGGCGAGATCGCCGTCCGCATCATCCGTGCCTGCCGCGAGCTGGGCATCCGGACCGTGGCGGTGTACTCCGAGGCGGACGCGGATGCGCTGCACGTCGCCATGGCCGACGAGGCCTACTGCATCGGCCCTCCCCCGGCGCCGCGCAGCTACCTGCACATCCCCAGCCTGATCGAGGCGGCCAGCAAGGCCGGGGTCGACGCCATCCACCCGGGGTACGGCTTCCTCTCGGAGAACGCCCACTTCGCCGCGGTGTGCAAGACGTGGGGCATCGAGTTCATCGGGCCGTCGCCGGAGGCCATCGAGACCATGGGCCTCAAGTCCCTGGCCCGGGAGGCGATGCGGCGGGCCGGCGTGCCGGTGGTGCCGGGGAGCGAGGGCACGGTGGACGACGAGGACGAGGCCCTGCGGATCGCCCGCGACATCGGCTACCCCGTGCTGGTCAAGGCGGCCGCCGGCGGGGGCGGGCGCGGCATCCGCGTCGCCCGGGACGAGCAGGAGCTGGTGCAGGCCCTGGCCTCGGCGCGCCGGGAGGCGGAGTCGACCTTCGGCAACGGCGCCGTCTACCTGGAGAAGTTCCTGGAGGAGCCGCGGCACATCGAGATCCAGGTGATCGCCGACAAGCACGGTCACACCCTGCACCTGGGCGAGCGCGAGTGCTCGGTGCAGCGGCGACGGCAGAAGATGATCGAGGAGGCGCCGTCGCCGGCGATGACCCCCGAGCTGCGCCAGCGCATGGCCGAAGCCGCCATCCGCGCGGCCGAGGCCGTGGAGTACGTCGGCGCAGGCACCGTGGAGTTCCTGGTCGACCGGGACGGCAACTTCTACTTCATCGAGATGAACACGCGGATCCAGGTGGAGCACCCGGTCACCGAGCTCGTCACGGGGATCGACCTGGTGAAGGAGCAGATCCGCGTGGCGGCGGGCGAGCCGCTCTCCTTCACCCAGGACCAAGTGGAGTTCCGGGGCTGGGCCATGGAGTGCCGCATCAACGCGGAGGATCCCGGCAATCGCTTCCTGCCGTCGCCGGGGACCATCACCCTCTGGGAGCCGCCCGGCGGTCCCGGGGTGCGTCTGGACGCCGGCTTCCGCGCAGGCACCACGGTGCAGCCCTTCTACGACTCGCTGGTGGGCAAGCTCATCGTGTGGGGCCGCGATCGCCAGGAGGCCATCGCCCGCATGCGGCGCGCCCTGGATGAGTTCCGCATCGAGGGGATCCGCACCACCATCCCGCTGTACCGGGAGATCCTGCAGCGGGACGACTTCCAGCAGGGGCGCTTCCACACCCGCTGGCTCGAGGAGGAGGTGCTGGCCGGGCGGCAGGGCGCCTGAGGCCACGCGAGGCCACGGATCACGGCCGCCAAGGCAACGCGGGGCACCCGGCGGGACGGCGGTCCCGCCGGGTGCCCCGCTTTTCCCGGGAAATGGCGAGAGCATCGCGGGGAATCGCGAGAGCGTCGCGGCCGTCGCTGCCTGCGTCGCCGGCATCGCGGCCCGGCGGGGTCGACGCCCACAGGAGCGGTCGACGCCCACAGGAGCGTAGGAACGGCCGCCCCTCCGGGGCGCCCCATCCCTCAGCGCTTGGAGAACTGGGGCGCCTTGCGCGCCTTCTTGAGGCCGTACTTGCGCCGCTCCTTGACCCGCGGATCCCGGGTCAGCAGGCCGGCCTGCTTCAGCGGCTTCCGGTACGCCTCGTCGACCTTGAGCAGCGCGCGGGCGATGCCGTGGCGGACGGCGCCCGCCTGCCCGGAGATCCCGCCCCCGGCCACCCGGGCCAGGACGTCGTACTTGCCCAGGGTTCCCGTCACCTTGAGGGGCCGCTCCACCTCGGCCCGTTGGGCGATGGTCGGGAAGTACTCCTCGAAGGGGCGGCCGTTGATGACGATGCGCCCGTCGCCGGGGATCAGGCGCACCCGGGCCACGGCCTCCTTGCGCCGACCCGTACCCCAGTACACGGCGGTGGTCGCCACCGTCTCACCTCGCTTTCCCAGGCCCGATCGAGTTCCCACGCCCGATCGAGACGCCCGAGCCAGCACCCTACCGCCTCCCCGTGGGGGCCGGCCGGGACGCAGCCCCGGCGGGCCCCCGTCCGGGTGGGTCGCAGCCGACGTCGAGCCACCTTCGCCCGGTCACGCGCCGGGTTCGGTCTGTGCGGCGGCCTGCTCCCACTGGGGCGTGCCGTCGGGCCGGATGGTCAGCGGCCGGGGACGCTGGGCGGCATGGGGGTGATCCGGCCCGCGGTAGACGTGAAGCTTGCGGAACTGCCGCCGCCCCAGGGCGTTGCGCGGCAACATGCGGCGCACGGCCAGCTCGATCATGCGCTCGGGACGCGTCTCCAGCAGCCGCCGCGCGGTGATGGCCTTCAAGCCGCCGGGGTAACCCGTGTGCCGGTAGTACACCTTCTTGTCCAGCTTCTTGCCAGTCAGGCGCACCTTCTCGGCGTTGACCACGATCACGTGGTCCCCCGTGTCCACGTGGGGCGTGTAGATGGGCTTGTGCTTGCCCCGCAGGATCTTCGCCACCTGGCTCGCCAGGCGGCCCAGGGGCACGCCGTCGGCGTCGATCACGTACCACTGGCGCTGCACGTCCTGGGGGCGGGCCATGAAGGTGGTCCGCATGGTGTTGCCTCCCGTCCTCGGGCCCCGGCAGGGGGCCCGGGTCCGCCAATCAACAAACGGGCCCGCGGCGCGGCCGGGGCCGATGGAACGCCAGCAACCCGATGAAAACAGCATCTCCTATGCTAGACGCTGGATTGGGGCCTGTCAAGGCGATCCCTGGCCCCCATCGGCCGGCGGGGCGGCGGTCGATGGGATGCCCCGGCCGGCGCCCTGCCCCGTCGGTCCCGTCCGGGCGCGACGGGCCTCGCAGGCCCCGCGCCCTCACCCCGGCCAGGGCGGCCCCTCGGCCACCCAGTCGTCGTACGCCACCCGCCACAGCACCAGGCCGTGGGCCGGCGCCGTCGGCCCCACCAGGTCACGCCGCCGCTGGGTCAGCAGGGCATCCAGGTGGTCCAGGGACCAGCGCCCGCGTCCGATCTCCACCAAGGTGCCCACGATGCCCCGGGCCATGTGCATGAGGAAGCCGTCCGCCTCCAGGACGAACCGCAGCAGCGGGCCGCGTTCCTCCACCACGCAGCGGTACAGGGTGCGCCGCGTTCGTCGCACGGCGGAGCCGGAGGCCTTGAAGGCCGCGAAGTCGTGGGTGCCCTCCAGCCGGCGCGCCGCGGCCCGCATGGCCGCCACGTCCAGTTCCAGCGGCACGTGCCACTGCCAGCGGCGGTGCAGGGGATCGGGGACCGGCCCGCGCGCCAGGTGGTAGACGTAGGTCTTGCGGCGCGCACCATACCGCGCGTGGAAGCCGGGCGGCGCCTCGTCGGCCGCCACGGCCACCACGTCGGGGGGCAGCAACCCCCGCAGGGCGGGAACCAGACGCTCGGCAGGGAAGGGCCGCGGCGTGCGCCAGTGGATCACCTGGGCCCGGGCGTGCACGCCGGCATCGGTGCGGCCGGCGGCCGTCACCCGCACCGGATGCCCGAGGAGCCGCGCCAGGGCCTCCTCGACCACCTGTTGCACCGTCCGGCGCCCGGGCTGGCGCTGCCAGCCGGCGAAGTCCGTGCCGTCGTAGGCGAGGATGGCCCGCAAGAGGCGCCCCTCCGCGGCAGCCTCGCCCCGGTCGCGCCCGGGGCCGTCGGCCGCTGGGTTGGGAGCGGCATCTTCCGATGCTGGCAACGCCTCACCGCCTCCCCGACGCGTCCCAGGTGTCGGCGCCGGTGGCCGTCGCGCCCATCCGCTCGATCGGGGGACCGGGGGCGCGGCCCGCCCCGCCTCGTGGGATCCGCGGGTCGGCGGCACGGCCCGCGGCGACCGAGGGCCCCTGCGGCCCGCGCGGTGTGAGCCGGCGGCGACGGGGCCCGCGGAGCGCGGTGGGCCGCGCCGGTTCGTCCCATGGGCGCTAGCGTCCCCAACGGAGGGCGACGCCCAAGACCAGCGCGGTCAGCAGCACCGCCGCGGCATCCCGGCGACCCACCCGCAGCTCGCGGTAGCGCGTCCGGCCGGCCCCACCCCGGTAGCCGCGGGCCTCCATGGCCAGGGCCAGCTCGTCGGCGCGCCGGAAGGCGCCGACGAAGAGCGGGACCAGCAGCGGCACCAGCGCCCGCAGCCGCCGCAGGGGACCGCCCCGGTGGAACTGGGCTCCCCGCGCCATCTGCGCCTTCATGATGCGCTCCGCCTCCTCCGCCAGGGTGGGGATGAAGCGCAGCGCGATGGTCATCATCATCGCCAGCTCGTGGGCGGGGACCCGGCGCCCCAGCGGCCGGAGCAAGGCCTCGAGGCCGTCGGTCAGGGCGATGGGCGAGGTGGTCAGCGTGAGCAACGCGGCGGCGGTCACCAGCAGCAGCAGGCGCACGGCCAGGCGCAGCCCCAGCTCCAGGCCCTGTTGCGTCGCCACCAGCGGGCCCAGGGTCAGGAGCGGGTCACCCGGCACCGCCACCAGGTTGAGGACCAGGGTCAGGCCCACCAGCCACAGCATCGGCCGCATCCCGCCGAGGACACCGGCCAGGGGCAGCCGCGCCAGGACGGCCGCGCCCAGGACGAACCCGGCCAGCACGCCGTACGCCGCCCACTGTCGCACCAGGAACAGGACGAGGGAGTAGGCGGCCAGGAGCACCACCTTCGTGCGCGGGTCCAGCCGGTGCAGGGGGCTGTCCCCGGGGACGTACTGGCCCAGCACGGGTTCGGGGATCACGGCGACCCCTCCCGCCGCGGCACGCGGTTGCCGTCGTCCCGCGGCGCGGGTGGCGATGCGGGCCCCGAGGGCCCGCGATCCCCCCTCCGGCGCCGCGGCCCGTCCCCCGCAACGGGGGGCGCGGCGGGCAGGAAGGGGGCCGCCGCCACCAGCTCCGCCTCGGCCGCGTCCAGGTCGACTCGGGCGCGGTTCACCGGCACCCCCCGGCGGGCCAGTTCGTCCAGCAGCCGAACGGTGGCCGGCGGGGTCAGGCGGCAGCGGGCGAGCAGGTCGGCATCGGCCAGGACGGCCTCGACGGGCCCGTCGGCCTCGATGCGGCCGTCGCGCAGGAGCACCACCCGCTCGGCCACGGCGGCCACCTCGTCCACGTCGTGGGAGACCAGCACCACGGCGATCCCCGATTCCCGGTGGAGCCGGCGCAACAGCTCGACCAGGGCCTGCCTTCCGCGCGGGTCGAGGCCGGCCGTGGGCTCGTCCAGCACCAGCACCCGCGGCATCATGGCCAGGACCCCGGCGATGGCCACCCGCCGCATCTGCCCCCCGCTGAGGCTGAAGGGCGAGCGCCGGCCCAGGTCGGGGTCCAGGCCCACCAGCGCCATCGCCCGCTCCACCCGCGCGGCGACCTCCGCCTCGTCGCAGCCCAGGTTGCGCGGGGCGAAGGCGATGTCGTCCCACACCGTCTCGGCGAACAGCTGCTGCTCGGGGAACTGGAAGACCAGCCCGACCCGCCGGCGCGCCTCGGCCAGGCGATCGTCGCGATCGGGGCCGGGCGCCCAGAGGTCGATCCCGTCCACCTCCACCCGGCCGCGGGTCGGGCGCAGCAGGCCGTTGAAGTGTTGCACCAGGGTGGACTTGCCGCTCCCCGTGGGCCCCATGATGGCCACGCGCTCCCCGTCGGCGATGGCGAGGTCGACGCCGCGGAGCGCCTCGCGGTGGGCCCACCCGGGGGCGCCGTAGACGTGATGGAGCCCCTCCACCTGGATCCCCACGGCCTCACCCGCCCCCCACCCCGCCGGCGGCCGGGTTGCGGGCCGCGGCGGCGGGTCCTCCCCCTCGCTGCCCCATGCCCGGCCCCCCTGACCCGGGCGCTGCCGACCCGCCCCCGAGGTCGCCGGCGCCGGGCGCCGGCGACCCCGGGCGGAGCAGGGCCGCCACCAGCTGCTCCACGGTGACGATGCCGGAGGGCAGGCGCCACCCGCGGCGACGCAGGCGGTCGGCCAGGCGCCCCATGGGCGGCGCCGCCAACCCCACGGCCTCCAGCCAGTCGGGGCCGTCGAACGCCTCCGCCGACGGGCCCCCGGCCACCACGCGCCCCCGGTGCATCACGACGACCCGCTGGGCGCGGGCCGCCTCCTCGAGGAAGTGGGTGATCAGCACCACGGTGATCCCCTGCTCCCGGTGCAGCCGGGTGACGGCGTCGAGGACCTCCGCCCGTCCGGCGGGATCCAGCATGGCGGTGGCCTCGTCCAGCACGAGGCACGCCGGTTCCATGGCCAGGACCCCGGCCAGGGCGACCCGCTGCTTCTGGCCCCCCGAGAGCCGGTGGGGTGGATCGGCGCGCCGCTCCCACAGGCCCACCGCTTCCAGCGCCCGCCGCACGCGGCGGGCGATCTCGTCCCGCGGCAGCCCGAGGTTCTCCGGCCCGAAGGCCACGTCCTCCTCCACGGTGGGGGCCACCAGCTGGTTGTCGGGATTCTGGAAGACCATGCCCACCAGGCGCCGGATCTCTCCCCGGGCCGCGGGATCGGCGGTGGACCGGCCCGCCACCCGCACCTCGCCCCGGGTCGGCAGCAGCAGGCCGTTGAGCAGCCGCGCGAGGGTCGACTTCCCGGAGCCGTTGGCGCCGACCACGGCCAAAAATTCACCCCGGCGCACCTCCAGGTCGATGCCCCGCAGGGCCTCGACGGCATCCGGCTGGCCGGGGTGGTACACGAAGTGGACCTGTCGGATCTGGATGAACGCGTCCCCCGTCACGGCGCCGGGCCCTCCACCGCCGCGCCGGGCGGGACCGCCGGGGCTCACACCAGCTCCAGCAGCGCCATGGGCGCGCCGTCCCCGCGGCGCGGCTCCAGCTTCAGTACGCGGGTGTAGCCGCCGGGCCGGTCGCTGTAGCGCGGCCCGATGACGTCGAACAGCTTCTTCAGCACCTGCTTGTCGTAGAGCACCGCGGCCGCCTGGCGGCGAGCGTGCAGGTCGCCGCGGCGGGCCAGGGTGATCAGGTGCTCCGCCAGGCGCTGGGCCTCCCGCGCCCGGGTCACCGTGGTCTCGATGCGCTCGTGGATGAACAGCGACGTCACCAGGTTGCGCACCATGGCCTGCCGCTGATCCGTCGGCCGGTTCAACCGCGACTTGTGGCCCATCGCCCATTCCCTCCTGCCGCCTGCCCCGGGCCGGGGCCACGCCTCGGAGCGGCCGGCCCGCACGCCATCGTGCGGCGCCGCCGCGCCGCCCCCGCTGCTCAGTCCTCCGGCTGCTTCAGCGAGAGCCCCAGGGCAGCCAGCTTCTCCTCGATCTCCTCCAGCGACTTCTTGCCCAGGTTGCGGACCCGCATCATGTCCTCCGGCGTCTTCTCCACCAGCTCCCCGATGGTGTTGATGCCGGCCCGCTTCAAGCAGTTGTACGAGCGCACGGAGAGGTCGAGCTCGTCGATGCTCATCTCCAGCAGCTTCGCCCGCTCGTCGTCCTCCTTGGCCGCATCCGCGCCGGCGCCGCGGGACTGGTCGGTCAGGCCGAGGAACAGCGCCAGGTGGTCGGTCAGGATGCGGGCCGCCTGGCTGGCCGCCTCGTCGGGCGCCACGGTGCCGTTGGTCCAGATCTCCAGGGTCAGCCGGTCGTAGTCGGTGATCTTGCCGACCCGGGTGTTCTCCACCTGGAAGTTGACCTTGCGGATCGGCGTGAAGATCGAGTCGACGGGGATCACGCCGATGCTGCGGTCGGGGTCCTTGTTGCGATCGGCGGGGACGTAGCCGCGCCCGCGCTTGACCGTCATCTCCATGAACAGCCGACCGTCGTGTTCCAGCGTGGCGATCAGGTGGTCCCCGTTGACGATCTCCACCTCGGGAGGCGTGATGATGTCCGCCGCCCGCACCCCCCCCTCACCCTGGGCCTCGATGCGCAGGATCTGGGGTTCATCGGTGTGCATCTTGATCGCCAGTTCCTTGAGGTTGAGGATGATCTCCGTCGTGTCCTCCACCACCCCGGGGATCGTGGAGAACTCGTGCAGCACCCCTTCGATGCGGATGCTGGTCACCGCCGCGCCGGGCAAGGACGAGAGCAGGACCCGACGCATGGCGTTGCCCAGGGTGATGCCGTACCCGCGCTCCAGCGGCTCGACCACGAATCGGCCGTACTTGCCGTCGTCGCTGATCTCCGCGGTCTCGATGGTCGGCTTCTCCATCTCGTTCATGGCTCCGCCCTCCTGTCGAGCCGCCGACAGCGGGCTCGCGCCGGCCTAGACGCGGCGCCGCTTCGGCGGGCGGCACCCGTTGTGGGGGATGGGGGTGACGTCCTTGATGGCGGTCACCTCCAGGCCCGTGGCCTGCAGGGAGCGGATGGCCGCCTCCCGACCCGGCCCCGGACCCTTCACCCACACCTCCACCTCGCGCATGCCGTGCTCCATGGCCTCGCGCGCCGCCTGCTCGGCGGCGAGCTGGGCGGCGTAGGGCGTGCCCTTCTTCGAGCCCGTGAAGCCGTTGGTCCCGCCCGACCCGGAGGCGATGGCGTTGCCCTCCACGTCGGTGATGGTGACGATGGTGTTGTTGAACGTGGATCGGATGTGCGCGATACCGCGCTCGACGTGCTTCCGATCCTTGCGGCGCAGCCGGGTGGCCGCTCCGCGGCGGCCACCCCGGCGCGGTGCGCCCCCTCGTGCCATGGGTCAGCCTCCTCGCGCCTCACTTCTTCCCCGGACGCTTCTTGCCCGCCACCGTGCGGCGCGGCCCCTTGCGCGTCCGGGCGTTGGTCCTGGTCCGCTGCCCGCGCACCGGCAGACCCCGACGGTGGCGCAAGCCGCGGTAGCAGCCGATGTCGATCAGCCGCTTGATGTTGCGCTGGACCTCGCTGCGCAACTCGCCCTCCACCTTGTAGTCGCGCTCGATGATGGCGCGCAGGCGGTTGATCTCATCCTCCGTCAGATCCCGCACCCGGGTGTCGGGGTTGACCCGCGCCTTGGCCAGGATCTCCCGGCTACGAGACAGACCGATGCCATAAATATAAGGAAGCGCGTACTCGACGCGCTTGTCGCGCGGCAGGTCGACGCCTGCGATGCGGGCCATCCGAACACCTCCAGGCTCAACCCTGCACCTGCTTGTGCTTGGGGTTCTCGCAGATCACCCGCACCTTGCCCTTGCGGCGGATGATCTTGCACTTGTCGCAGATGCGCTTGACCGACGGACGAACCTTCATCGATGGAAGCCTCCTCGCGGCGCCGCCCCGCCCGGGGGACGGAGCCAGCCCTCGCTGCCCTCCGTTCGCGACCTCGGATCGCAACCGCCCGGGTCAACTCCGGTGGCGATAGGTGATGCGCCCCCGGGTGAGATCGTACGGGGACAATTCCAGGGTTACCCGGTCGCCGGGCAGGATGCGGATGAAGTGCATGCGGATCTTGCCCGAGACGTGGGCCATCACTTTATGGCCATTATCCAATTCTACACGAAACATGCCGTTCGGCAAGGGCTCGACCACCGTCCCCTGGACCTCGACCACGTTCTCCTTGTGTGCCACGGCCTCACCCCCCTTGCACCTCCGGCTTCCCGTCCTCGTCTTCCCGCTCCCCGAAGTACGCCTCCACCAGGGCCGTCAGGGCGCGGCGCAGCTCGGCGTTGGCCGGTCGCTTGCCGGCCGCCAGCTGCTCCCGGATCTCCTGCGCCCAGGCCCGGTGGAAGACCAGGTGACGCACGTTCTTGCGCTTCGGCCGGTCCACCGGCCGCAGGTCGCCGTCGGCCACCAGGACGAACCGGTCGTCCAGCACGGCCACGACCAGATAGGGGCGGCCGCGGTCGCGCCCAGCACGGGATGTGACCAGTTGCCCGATGGATTCGTGCACGGGGCCACCTCCGGCCACAATTTATAGTATCGCCAGTCCAGCGCCTCAAGATTCCGCCCCGACGCCTCCCCAGGCCGCCCACGCCACCCGTCGGCATCGTCCCCCGCCGGGCGGGTTCGTCCGTCCATGGGCCTAGAAGGCGCCGGCGGTCAGCACCTCCGGCTCGCCCTCGGTGATCAGCACGGTGTGCTCGAAGTGGGCCGACAGGCTGCCGTCCACGGTGCGCACCGTCCAGCCGTCGGGGTCGGTGCGCACGGCGGGACCGCCCGCGTTGACCATCGGCTCGATGGCCAACACCAGTCCCGGCCGCAGCCGCAGACCCGTCCCGGGCTGGCCGTAGTTGGGCACCTGCGGGTCCTCGTGCATCGCCCGGCCGATGCCGTGCCCGGCGTAGTCCCGCACCACCGAGAAGCCGGCCGCCTCCACCACCTGCTGGACGGCGTGCCCAACGTCGCCCACCCGGTGCCCCGGCCGCGCCGCCGCGATGCCGGCCTCCAGCGAGCGGCGCGTGACCTCCAAGAGGCGGCGTGCCTCGGCAGACACCGCCCCGACGGCGAAGGTGGCCGCCGAGTCGCCGTGATAGCCGTGATAGCGCGCCCCGACGTCGATGGAGACCACGTCGCCCTCCCGGATCACCCGGCGGGGGCTGGGGATGCCATGGACCACCTCGTCGTTGATCGACGTGCAGATGCTGGCGGGGAACCCCTGATAGCCCTTGAAGGCCGGCTCGGCGCCGGCCTCGCGGATCAGCCGCTCCGCCAAGCGGTCCAGGTCCGCGGTGGTGATGCCGGGCCGCAGCGCCGACGCCAGCTCCCGCAGCACCGCCGCCACGATGCGTCCCGCCTCGCGCATCAACTCGATCTCCCGCGGGGACTTGAGCTCGATCATCGACCGACCCCCGTGATCCGCGCGATCTCCGCCTCCACCTCGGCGATGGGGCGGTCGGCCGCCACGGTGTGCAACAGGCCGGCGTCCCGGTAGTAGTCGACCAGCGGCTGGGTCTGGCGACGGTAGACCTCCAGCCGCTGGCGCACCGTCTCCTCGCGGTCGTCGGGCCGCTGGACCAGCTCGGCGCCGCAGCGGTCGCAGCGGCCCTCCACCTGCGGCGGATCGAAGCGCACGTGGTAGGTGGCGCCACACGCAGGGCAGACGCGGCGACCGCTCAGGCGCTCAACCACCACGGCGTCGGGGACGTCGAAGTACAGGACGCCGTCCAGCCCCACGCCCAGCTCGGCCAGCACCGCCTCCAGCCCCTCGGCCTGGGCCACCGTGCGCGGAAACCCGTCCAGGAGGAACCCGGCCCGGCAGTCCGGCTGCGCCAGCCGCTCCCGCACCAGGCCCAGGGTCACGTGGTCGGGCACCAGCTGGCCCGCGTCCATGTACCGCTTGGCCTCGCGGCCCAGAGGCGTCCCCTCGCGCACCGCCGCGCGGAACATGTCGCCCGTGGCGATCTGCGGCACCCCGGCACGCTGGGCCAGCCGTGCCGCCTGCGTCCCCTTGCCCGCCCCCGGCGGGCCGAGAAAGATCCAGCGCACGTTACCCCTCCCCACCGCTGGCCGGCGGCCAACGCCGCCGGTCCCGGTCGGCCCCGCGGCGGCCGCGGCCGGGCGCGTTGCCGAGCGGTCCGGACCGCCGTCGGCCGCCGCATGGCCGGCCGCGCGGCCCAGCGCCCGGGGGCCCCGGGGGCGATCCGACGGGAGCAGCGCGCCCCCTGGACCGCGCCGCCGGCCTGGCCCGGACCCCGGCCCGGGGCCGGTTCGTCCGGTCGGCGGCTCTCACCGCTTCATGAAGCCCTGGTACTGCCGCATCAGCAGGTGGGCCTCGATCTGCTTCATCGTCTCGAGGGCCACGCCGACGACGATCAGCAGGGCGGTGCCGCCGAAGTACACGGTGGCGATGTGGGTGACCCCGCGGACCAGCAGCGGCAGCACGGAGATCAGCGCCAGGAACAGCGCCCCCGCCACCGTGATGCGGGTCACCACGCGGGCCAGGTACTCGGCGGTCGGCCGGCCGGGCCGCAGGCCCGGGATGTAGCCGCCGTACTTGCGCAGGTTGTCGGCGATGTCCTGGGGGTTGAAGGTGATCGCCGTGTAGAAGAACGTGAACCCCACGATCAGCCAGAAGTAGATGACGGTGTTCAGCGGCGTGCCCCAGCCGAACCAGCGGCCGATGAATTGCGACCACCCCGCCTGGGGGAAGAACCCGGCCACCGTCAGCGGCAGGGCCACCAGGGAAGCCGCGAAGATCACCGGGATCACGCCCGCCTGGTTGACCCGGATGGGGATGTGGGTGCTCTGGCCGCCGTAGATCCGTCGCCCCACCACGCGCTTGGCGTACTGCACCGGGATGCGCCGCTGGCCCTCGGTCACCCACACCACGGCGACGATCACCGCCAGGCCGAGCACTACCAGCAACAGGATCTGGAACAGCGTCACCGACCCGGCCCGCCACATCTCCGTCAGGGTGACCAGGCCATGGGGCAGCCGCGAGACGATGCCGGCGAAGATCAGCAGGCTGATGCCGTTGCCGATGCCGTTCTCCGTGATCTGCTCGCCGATCCACATGAGCAGCACGGTGCCGGCGGTCAGCGTGATGGCCACCACGGCCATCCCGGGGAAGCCCGGCCACTCCAGGGCCCCGGCCCGGTGCAGGTAGTAGGCGATGCCACCCGCCTGCAGCAGCGCCATGACCACGGTGCCGTAGCGGGTCAGCTGGGTCAGCCGGCGGCGCCCCTCCTCGCCCTCCTTGGCCAGTTCCTCCAGCCGCGGGATCACCACCGTCAGCAGCTGGACGATGATCGACGCGTTGATGTAGGGCGTGATGCTCATGGCGAACACGGACACCGTGGCCAGCGCGCCGCCGGCGAAGAGGTCCAGCAGCTGGAAGATCGAGCCCGTGGCGAAGAGCGGCGCCACGCGCTCGGGGATCACGCCCGGCGTGGGCACGTGCACCCCCAGGCGGAACACCAGCAGCATCGCCAGCGTGAAGAGGATGCGGGCGCGCAGGTCGCCGATCTTGATGGCGCGGCCCAGGGTGGCCAGCATGTCAGATCACCTCGGCCCGGCCGCCCGCCTGCTCGATCTTGGCACGGGCCGAGGCGCTGAACTTGTGGGCCCGCACCGTCAGGGCCACCTTGATCTCGCCGTCGCCGAGCACCTTGACGCCATCCCGGCCCTTCTTGATCAGGCCGTGCTCCTGGAGGAGCTCGGGGGTCACCTCCGTGCCCGGCTCGAAGCGGTTGAGGTCCTCCACGTTGATCACGGCGTACTCCTTGCGGAAGGGCGCGTTGGTGAAGCCGCGCTTGGGGATGCGCCGGTGCAGGGGCATCTGCCCGCCCTCGAAGCCCGGCCCCTTGGCGCCACCCGAGCGCGCCTTCTGTCCCTTGGTGCCCCGTCCCGCCGTCTTGCCGTGACCGGAGCCGATGCCGCGGCCCACCCGCTTGGGGCGGCGGCGGGCACCCGGCGCCGGCTTCAGCTGGTGCAAGCCTGCCATGCTCCCTACCCCCGTCGTCCGACTCGACCGGCACCCGGCCCAGGCTCCGTCAGCCGATGAGCTCCTCCACCGGCTTGCCCCGCAGCCGGGCCACCTCCTCGGCGCTGCGCAGCGACTTCAGGCCCTCCATGGTGGCGTACACCACGTTGGCCGGGTTGTTGGAGCCCAGCGACTTGGTCAGCACGTCCCGGATGCCGGCCGCCTCCATCACCGCCCGCACGGGGCCGCCGGCGATGACGCCCGTCCCCGGCGCCGCCGGCTTCATCAGCACCCGCCCGGCCCCGAACTCGCCCACCACGGGATGGGGGATCGTGGTCCCCACCCGGGGCACCTCGATCATGTTCTTCTTGGCCTTCTGCACGGCCTTGCGGATGGCATCCGGGATCTCCGCCGCCTTGCCCATGCCGACGCCCACCCGGCCGTTGCCGTCGCCAACCACCACCAGGGCGTTGAAGTTGAAGCGGCGGCCGCCCTGGACCACCTTGGATACGCGATTGATGGCCACCAGCCGCTCCTGCAGCTCGTCACCGTCCTGCTGCCGCCTGCGATGACGCGCCACGCCGTCCCCTCCTTCCGGCTGGGATCAGAACTGCAGACCCGCCTCCCGGGCCGCCTCGGCCAGCGCCTTGACCCGCCCGTGGTACCGGTAGCCCCCGCGATCGAAGACGACCTTGGTGATGCCGCGCGCCAGCGCCCGCTGGGCGATGGCCCGCCCCACCACCTTGGCCGCCTCCACGTTCCCGCCGTAGCCGCCCACCGCCTCGCGCAGCTCGGGTTCGACGGTGGACGCGGCCACCAGGGTGACGCCCGCCTCGTCGTCGATCACCTGGGCGTAGATGTGCTTCAGGCTGCGATAGACGTTGAGCCGCGGGCGCTCCGGCGTCCCGAACACCTTCTTCCGAACCCGCCGGTGCCGGCGCTGGCGGGCTTCCTCCCGCGTCTTGGGCTTCCGCGCCATGTTCCGGACACCCCGTCCCTTCGCGACCAGCGTTACTTGCCCGTCTTGGCCGGCCGCAGGGCCACCCGTTCGTCGGTGTAGCGGATGCCCCGCGGACCGTCGGCGTAGCGGAACCGGCTGAGGGGCCGCTTGGCCCGGATGGTCGCCGCCACGTTGCCCACCAGTTCCTTGTCGATGCCCCGCACCACCACGGTGTTGGCCGCCGGCACCTCAATCTCGATGCCCTCCGGCGGCACGTACTCCACCGGGTGCGAGTAGCCGAGGCTCATGACCAGCTTGCGCCCCTGCTTGGACGCGCGGTAGCCCGCGCCCTCCAGGGTCAGGGAGCGCTCGTAGCCCTGGGTCACCCCGGTGATCATGTTGGCCACCAGGGTGCGGAACAGGCCGTGCAGGGCGCGACGCTGGCGCTCGTCGTCCTGACGGCGCACCACCACCTGGCCGTCCTCCACCGCCACCTCCAGGCCGGCGGGGATGGTGCGCTCCAGCTGCCCCTTGGGTCCCTTGACCCGCACCACGTTGCCCTCGACGGTCACCTGCACCCCCTGGGGGATGGGGATGGGCTTCCTGCCAACCCGCGACACGCGATCCACCTCCCGCTCGGCAGATTCCCGCGCCTCCCGCGCCCGACCGGTGCCGGCGATCCCGCGGGCCCTCGCCCCGCGGCGCTCACCAGATGTAGCACAGCACCTCGCCGCCGACACCCTCCGCGCGGGCCTGCTTGTCGGTCATGATGCCGCGGGACGTGGACAGCACCGCGATCCCCAGCCCGCCCAGCACGCGGGGGATCTGGTCCTTGCTGGCGTAGATCCGCCGGCCGGGCTTGGAGATGCGCTTCAGCCCCTGGATGACCCGCTTCTTGCCCGGCCCGTACTTGAGGAAGATGCGGATCACGCCCTGCTTGCCGTCGTCGATCCACTGGTAGTCGTGGATGTAGCCCTCCTGCTTGAGGATGTCGGCGATGGCCCGCTTGATCTTCGATCCCGGCACGTCGACCCGCTCATGCCCCACCATGTTCGCGTTCCGGATGCGCGTCAGCATGTCCGCGATGGGGTCGGTCATGGTCATGGGCAGAACCCCCTTTCCCGCCACGCCGGGAGCTCACCAGCTGGCCTTCTTGACGCCCGGGATCTCGCCGCGATGGGCCAGCTGCCGGAAGCAGTGCCGGCACAGGCCGAAGCGGCGCATGTACGCCCGGGGCCGGCCGCAGATCTTGCAGCGGTTGCGCTTGCGCACCGCGTACTTCGGCTCCCGGTTGGCCTTGACGATCAGCGCCTTGCGCGCCATGGACCCACCTCCTCACTGGCGGAACGGCATGCCCAGCAGGCGCAGCAACTCGCGGGCCTCCTCGTCGGTCTCGGCCGTGGTGACGATGGTCACGTCCATCCCGCGCACCTTCTCGATGTCGTCGTAGTCGATCTCCGGGAAGATCAGCTGCTCCCGCAGTCCCAGGGTGTAGTTGCCCCGTCCGTCGAAGCTGTCGGGGTCGAGCCCGCGGAAGTCGCGCACCCGCGGCAGCGCCAGGAAGATCAGCTTCGTCAAGAAGTCCCACATGCGCTGCTTGCGCAGGGTCACCTTGCAGCCGATGGCCATGCCCTTGCGCACCTTGAAGGCCGAGATCGACTTCTTCGCCCGGGTGACCATCGGCCGCTGGCCGGTGATCAGCGCCAGCTCCTTGACGGCGCTGTCCAGCAGCTTCGGGTTCTGGATGGCGTCCCCCACGCCCATGTTGATGACGATTTTCTCGATCCGGGGGACCTGCATGATGCTGGTGTACCCGAAGCGCTCCATCAGCGCCGGGACCACTTCCTTCTCGTACTTCTCCTTCAGATTGGTGACCACGGTGGCCATGGACTTGCCCTCCCCCGCCGGCGCCGCGCCGGTGGCTCCCGGCCGTTCGCGCCGGCCTCACGATGCCTGCCGCCCTCCACCGCGGACGAACCCGGCCGGGCCCCGGCAAGGCCTCAGCGATCGATGACCTCGCCGCACTTCTTGCACGCCCGGACCCGGCGCCCGTCGTCCAGCTGCTTCTTGGCCACGCGGGTGGGCCGGCCGCACCGCGGGCAGACCAGCATCACGTTGGACCGGTGGATCGGCGCCTCCTTCTCGATGATGCCGCTCTGCACCACGCCCGGCCGCGGCCGCTGGTGGCGCTTGACGATGTTGACGCCCTCCACCACCACCCGCTCCTCGGCGGGCAGCGCCCGCAGCACCTTGCCCTTCTTACCGGCGTCCTTGCCGGAGATGACCAGGACGGTGTCACCCTTGCGAATGCTCATCTTGCGCGCCATGGGGGATCCCCTTCCCGCGCCCTCCCGCGTGCGCCCGCAGGGCGTCGACCGCCGGCGTCCGCCGGCTCACAGCACCTCGGGCGCCAGGGAGATGATGCGCATGAACTGTCGATCCCGCAGCTCGCGGGCCACCGGACCGAAGATGCGCGTGCCCCGCGGCTCGTGGGCATCCCGCAGGATCACGGCCGCGTTGTCGTCGAACCGGATGTGCGAACCGTCTTCACGCCGCAATCCGTGGCGCGTGCGGACCACCACCGCCCGCACCACGTCGCCCTTCTTGACCACGCCCCCGGGCGTTGCGGACTTGACCGACGCCACCACCACGTCGCCGATGTTCCCGTACCGCTTCGCCGAACCGCCCAGGACGCGGATGACCATGATCTCCTTGGCGCCGGTGTTGTCCGCGACGACCAGGCGCGACTGGGGCTGGATCATCCGCCAACACCTCCTTCCGGCGCCGTCGTGCGGGCCTCATGCGGGAGGCTGCTGGTCCTCCACCGGCTCCTCCGCGGCCTCCTCGATGAGGGCCAGCTTCGGCCGCTCCAGGATCTCCACCACCCGCCACCGCTTGTGCCGGCTCAGCGGACGGGTCTCCATGATCCGCACCTTGTCGCCCACGCGGCACTCGTTGTTCTCGTCGTGGGCCATGAACTTCTTCGTCCGGCGGATGCGCTTGCCGTAGAGGGGGTGGGGCACCAGCCGCTCCACCGCCACCACCACGGTCTTGTCCATCTTGTCGCTCACGACGACGCCGACCCGCGTCTTGCGCTTCCCCCGTTCCTGGGCCATGGACCGGACTACCTCCCTTCGCTACCGGTGTCCCGCAGGGCGGCCAGCTCCCGCTCGCGCTGGATGGTCTGCACCCGAGCGATGTCCCGCCGCACCTGGCGCAGGCGCATGGGGTTGTCCAGCTGCCCGGTGGCGGCCTGGAAGCGCAGGTTGAAGAGCTCCTCCTTGAGCTCGCGCAGCTTCTTCGCCAGCTCCTCGTCGGACAGCTCGCGGAGCTCCCTAGCCTTCATGGGCCTCACCACCCACCGCGCGGGTGACGAACTTCGTCTTGATGGGCAGCTTGTGGGAGGCCAGCCGCATCGCCTCGCGGGCCGTCTCCTCCGGCACCCCGGCGATCTCGAAGAGCACGCGCCCGGGCTTGACCACCGCCACCCAGTACTCGGGGCTGCCCTTGCCGCCGCCCATGCGGGTCTCGGCGGGCTTCTTGGTCACCGGCTTGTCCGGGAAGATCTTGATCCACACCTTGCCGCCGCGCCGGAGGTGACGGGTCATGGCCACGCGCGCCGCCTCGATCTGGCGGTCGGAGACCCAGCCCCGTTCCAGGGCCTGCAGGCCGTACTCGCCGAAGGTCACCGTGTTGCCGCGCTGGGCCACGCCCCGCATCCGGCCGCGATGCTGCTTGCGCCACTTGACGCGCTTGGGCATCAACATGGCTCATCGGCCTCCCTGGGCGCCCTGCTCGGCCGTGGCCCGCTGGGCCCCCGGCAGGACCTCCCCGCGGTTGATCCACACCTTGACGCCGATCTGGCCGTAGGTGGTGAACGCCTCGGCCTGGCCGTAGTCGATGTCGGCGCGCAGGGTATGCAGCGGCACGGACCCCTCCGCCGTCCACTCGCTGCGGGAGATCTCGGCGCCGCCCAGGCGCCCGGAGACGCGGATCTTGCAGCCCTTGGCGCCGGCCCGCATCGCCCGCTGCAGGGCTTGCTTCATCGCCCGCCGCCAGGAGATGCGTCGCTCGATCTGGGCGGCGATGTTCTCCGCCACCAGCTGGGCGTCCAGCTCAGGCTCCTTGACCTCGACCACGTTGATCGCCACCTGGCGGCCGGTCATGCGCTCCAGGTCCTGGCGCAGCGCCTCGACGCCGGTACCGCCCTTGCCGATCACCATCCCCGGCTTGCCCGCGTGGATGGTGAGGCGGATGCGGTTGGCCGCCCGCTCGATCTCCACCCGGGAGATGCCGGCGTCGTACAGGCGCTTCTTGATGTGCTGGCGGATCTTGTGATCCTCCAGGAGCAGGTCGACGAACTCCTGGCGCCGCGCATACCAGCGCGAGTCCCAATCCCGGATGATGCCGAGCCGAAACCCCTTCGGGTGCGTCTTCTGCCCCACCTTACCCCTCCTTCCTCTCCGCCACGATCACCGTCACGTGGCTGGTGGGCTTGCGGATGGGGAAGGCCCGTCCCCGGGCCCGCGGGCGCCAGCGCTTGAGGCGCGGCCCCTCGTCCACGTACGCCTTGGTGATGTACAGCCGATCCTCGTCCATGTCGTGGTTGTTCGTGGCGTTGGCGACCGCCGAGCGCACCACCTTCTCCACGATGCGCGCAGCCTTCTTCGGTGTGTACCGCAACAACGTCAACGCCTCGCCCACGGGCTTGCCGCGGACGAGGTCGATCACCTGGCGCGCCTTGCGCGGCGACACCCGGACGAACCGTGCCACCGCCCGGGCCTCCATGGCGTTCCCCCCTTCGCGGCTCGCCCTCACCGCACCCGGGCCTGCCGCTCCGTCTTGTCGGCGTGGCCGCGGAAGGTGCGGGTGGGCGCGAACTCACCCAGCTTGTGGCCGATCATGTCCTCCGTGATGTAGACCGGGACGTGCTTGCGGCCGTCGTGGACCGCGATGGTGTGCCCCACCATCTCGGGCACGATGGTGCTGTCCCGCGACCAGGTGCGGATGACCCGGCGCTGGTTCTTCTCGTTGAGAGCCCGGATCTTCTTCAAGAGCTTCGGGTCCACGTACGGCCCCTTCTTCAGGGAGCGCCCCACGCAGACTGCACCTCCTTGTCCGCGGGCCGGACCGCGCCGCCCCGCCACCCTCGGCCGCCCCAGGGGCGGCGCCGCGGTGCCGCGGCCGCGCCTCCGCCTCCAGCGCACCGGCCGGCTACTTCCGCCGCCGGACGATCAGGCGGTCCGAGGGCTTCTTGCGACGGGTCTTCTTGCCCTGGGCCGGCTTGCCCCACGGGGTCACGGGATGGCGCCCGATGGGGGCCTTGCCCTCGCCGCCGCCGTGGGGATGGTCCACGGGGTTCATCGCCGAGCCGCGGACCGCAGGCCGGCGCCCCAGCCAACGGCTGCGGCCGGCCTTGCCGATGGTCACGTTCTCGTGGTCCAGGTTGCCGACCTGACCGATGGTCGCCTTGCACTCCAGGCGGACCAGGCGCACCTCGCCCGACGGCAGCCGCAGGTGGGCGTAGTCGCCCTCCTTGGCCACCACCTGGACCTCCGCCCCCGCCGCCCGGGCGATCTGGCCCCCCTTGCCCGGCTTGAGCTCCACGTTGTGCACCGTGGTCCCCACCGGGATGTGGCGCAGGGGCAGGGCGTTGCCCGGCCGGATGTCCGCGTCGGGACCGGACATCACCGTATCGCCCACCTTCAGCCCGACGGGCGCCAGGATGTAGCGCTTCTCCCCGTCGGCGTAGTGGAGCAGGGCGATGAAGGCGGTCCGGTTCGGATCGTACTCGATGGACGCCACCTTGGCCGGCACGCCGTCCTTGTCGCGCTTGAAGTCGATGATCCGGTACCGCCGCTTGTGCCCGCCGCCGCGGTGGCGCACGGTGATGCGCCCCTGGGCGTTGCGGCCGGCCTTCTTCTTCAACGGCGCCAGCAGCGACTTCTCCGGTTCGTCCCGGGTGATCAGCTGCTTGTAGTCCAGCACCGTCATCTGGCGCCGGCCCGGGGACGTGGGCTTGTACTTGCGGATCGCCATGGCTCGATGCCCCCTTCGGGCGGCCGGCGTCGCCGGCGCCCGCTCCACCTGGTGCGTCCGTCAGGACACGTCCTCGAAGAACTCCTTGATCCGGTGCCCCTCCGCCAGGGTGACGATGGCCTTCTTGGCGTCGGGCTGGTAGCCGGCGTAGCGACCCACCCGGCGCAGCTTGCCCCGCACCCGGACGGTGTTCACCTTGCGCACCTTGACCTTGAAGATCTCCTCCACCGCGCGCTTGATCATGGTCTTGTTGGCCTTCGGGTGCACCAGGAAGGTGTACTTGTTCTGCGCCAGCTGCTCCATGCTCTTCTCCGTGATCACCGGGCGCAGGATGATGTCGCGGGGATCGGTGATCATGCCCCCAGCACCTCCTCCACCCGGTCCACCGCCTCCCGGGCGAGCACCACGTGGCCGTGGCGCAACACCTTGTAGACGTTGAGCCGGTCGACCGTCTCGGTGTCAACCCCCGGCAGGTTGCGCGCGGATAGGTACAGCGTCTTGTCCGGCTCGGCCAGGACGAAGAGCGGTCGCTTGCCCTCGAGGTCCAGGCGCCGGATCAGGGCGGCCATCTCCCGCGTCCGCGGCCGCTCCAGACCCAGGTCCTTGAGCCCCTCGAGGACGATCAGCTCCCCGTCGGCCACCTTGGCCGACAGGGCGGAGCGCAGCGCCGCCCGCCGCGCCTTCTTGGGCATCGCCTGGCTGTAGTCCCGCGGCTGCGGGCCGAACACGACGCCGCCCTTGCGCCAGTGGGGCGCCCGGATGCTGCCCTGGCGGGCCCGGCCGGTCCCCTTCTGGCGCCACGGCTTGCGCCCGCCGCCGGACACCATGCCCCGCGTCTTGGTGGCCGCCGTGCCCCGGCGCTGGTTGGCCAGGTAGCGGACCACCGCCTGGTGCATCAGCGCCTCCCGGATCGGCGCCCCGAAGACGGTCTCGCTGAGCTCGATCTCCCCGACCCGCTCGCCCTGGGTGTTGTAGACCGCCACCCTCGGCATGGGGTTGTCCTCCTTTCGCCGCCCTCCCGAGCTCAGGCCAACCGCGCCTTGCGCGGCACGTTGGTCTTGCGGATGGCCACCAGGCCACCCCGGGGCCCGGGGACGGCGCCCTTCACCAGCAGCAGGTTGCGCTCCGGGTCGACCCGCACCACCTGCAGGCCCCGCACCGTCACCCGCTGGTGGCCGGCGCGGCCCGCCATCTTGCGGCCCTTGAAGACCCGCGCGGGGTCGGTGGAGGGCCCCAGCGAGCCGGGCCCCCGGTGGTACTTGGAGCCGTGACTCATCGGTCCCCGGCCGAAGCCGTGCCGGGCGATGGGCCCCAGGAACCCCTTGCCCTTGGAGGTGCCCGTCACGTCCACGTACTCGCCCGCCTTGAACAGGTCCACGGTGACCTGCTGGCCCACCTCCGGCAGCGGCTCGTCGTCGTCGACCCGGAACTCGCGCAGCACCCGCACCGGTTCGACCCCCGCCTTCCGGAAGTGGCCGGCCATCGGCTTGTTGACCTTGCGCGGCTTGATCTCGCCGAAGCCCAGCTGCACGGCGCGGTAGCCGTCCCGCTCCTTGGTGCGGGTCTGCACCACCACGCACGGCCCGGCTTGGATGACGGTGACGGGCACCGCCCGGCCCTCGTCGTCGAAGATCTGCGTCATGCCCAGCTTGCGACCCAACAGGCCGACGCCCATGGGTTGCACCTCCGTTCGCCGTGCTGTCCCCGACCCGCGGCGCGGCGCCCGCGACGGCTCAGAGCTTGATCTCGATGTCCACGCCGGCGGGCAGGTCGACCCGCCGCAGGGCGTCGATGGTCTTGGGCGTCGGGTCGATGATGTCGATCAGGCGCTTGTGGGTGCGCATCTCGAACTGCTCGCGGTGGTCCTTCTCCCCGTTGGGCGCGGTCAGCACGGTGAACACGCTGCGCTCCGTGGGCAGCGGCACGGGGCCGGAGATCTTCGCGCCCGTGCGCCGCGCCGTCTCCACGATCTTCTCGGCCGATTGGTCGAGCACGCTGTGGTCGAACGCCCGCAGCTTGATCCGGATCTTCTGCCGGGCCATGGTTCATCCCCCCTTGCGTCGCCGGACCAACCGGACTCACTCGAGGATCTTGGTGACGACGCCGGCGCCGACGGTGCGGCCGCCCTCCCGGATGGCGAACCGCAGCCCCTCCTCGATGGCAATGGGGGTGATCAGCTCCACCGTCATCTCCACGTTGTCCCCGGGCATGCACATCTCCACGCCCTCCGGCAGCTGGATCTCCCCCGTCACGTCCGTCGTCCGGAAGTAGAACTGCGGCCGGTAGCCGTTGAAGAACGGCGTGTGCCGCCCGCCCTCCTCCTTCTTCAGCACGTACACGTTCCCCACGAACTTCTTGTGCGGGTTGATCGACCCCGGCTTCGCCAACACCTGCCCCCGCTCCACCTCGTCCTTGTCCAAGCCCCGCAACAAGCACCCGATGTTGTCCCCCGCCACCGCCTCGTCCAAGACCTTCCGGAACATCTCCACGCCCGTCACAACCGTCTTCTTCGGCTTGTCCGCAAACCCCACCAGCTCCACCTCGTCGCCCACCTTCACGCGGCCGCGCTCCACACGACCCGTCGCCACCGTCCCGCGCCCCGTGATGGAGAACACGTCCTCCACCGGCATCAGGAACGGCTTATCCACATCCCGCTGCGGCGTCGGGATGTACTCGTCCACCGCCTTCATCAACTCCAAGATCGCCTGCTCCGCTTCCGGATCGCCCTCCAGCGCCTTCAGCGCCGACCCCTTGATCACGGGCACCTCATCGCCCGGGAAGTCATACTGGCTCAAAAGCTCCCGCACTTCCAGCTCCACCAGCTCCAAAAGCTCCGGATCATCCACCATGTCCACCTTGTTCAAAAACACCACGATGTACGGCACGCCCACCTGCCGCGCCAGCAGGATGTGCTCCCGCGTCTGCGGCATCGGCCCGTCCGCCGCGCTCACCACCAGGATCGCGCCGTCCATCTGCGCCGCGCCCGTGATCATGTTCTTGACGTAGTCGGCGTGCCCCGGACAGTCCACGTGCGCATAGTGCCGCTTGTCCGTCTCGTACTCCACGTGCGCCGTCGCGATCGTGATCCCCCGCTCCCGCTCCTCCGGCGCCTTGTCGATCTGCTCGTAGGCCACAAACTGCGCCTTCCCCTGCTTCGACAACACCTTCGTGATCGCCGCCGTCACCGTCGTCTTCCCATGGTCCACGTGCCCGATCGTCCCCACGTTCACGTGCGGCTTCGTCCGCTCGAACTTCGCCTTGGCCATCGCCGGAACGCCTCCCTCGTCGTCGGTTCGTCCGTCACCGCGCCGGCGTGCGTCGCCTCAGCGCGCGGCCCGTGCCCGGTCGCTCCGGGCCTCGATGATCTGATCGGCGATGTTCTTCGGCACCTGCTCGTAGTGGCTGAACTGCATCGTGTAGGTGCCGCGCCCCTGGGTCTTGGACCGCAGGTCCGTGGCGTAGCCGAACATCTCGGCCAGCGGCACCAGCGCCCGGATCACCTGCAGGCCGCCGGCCTCGGGCTCCATCCCCTCCACCCGGCCCCGCCGGGCGTTGATGTCGCCGATGACGTCGCCCATGTACGCCTCCGGGACGACGACCTCGACCTTCATGATGGGCTCCAGCAGCACCGGGCCCGCCTGCAGGGCGGCGTTGCGGAAGCCCATGGAACCGGCGATCTTGAAGGCCATCTCCGAGGAGTCCACCTCGTGGTAGGAGCCGTCCACCAGCGACACCCGCACATCGAGCACGGGGTAGCCGGCCAGGATGCCGTTCTGCATGGCCTCCCGGACGCCGGCCTCCACCGCCGGGATGTACTCCTTGGGCACCACGCCGCCGACGATCTTGTTGACGAACTCGAATCCGCCGCCCGGCTCCAGGGGCTCGATCTCCAGGACCACGTGGCCGTACTGGCCGCGGCCGCCCGTCTGTCGGATGTACTTGCCCTCGGCCCGGGCCGGCCGCGTGATGGTCTCCTTGTACGCCACCTGCGGCTTGCCCACGTTGGCCGCGACCTTGAACTCCCGCATGAGCCGGTCGACGATGATCTCCAGGTGCAGCTCGCCCATGCCGGAGATGATGGTCTGGCCCGTCTCCTCGTCGGTGTGGACCCGGAAGGTCGGGTCCTCCTCCGCCAGCTTGTTGAGGGACTCGCCCAGCTTGTCCTGGTCGGCCTGGGTCTTGGGCTCGATGGCCACCGAGATCACCGGCTCCGGGAACTCCATGGACTCCAGCACGATGGGCGCGTTCGGGTCGCACAGCGTCTCGCCGGTGATGGTGTCCTTGAGGCCGACCGCCGCCGCGATGTCGCCGGTCCAGACCTCGTCCACCTCTTCGCGGTAGTTGGCGTGCATCCGCACGATGCGGCCGATCCGCTCCTGCCGCCCCTTGTTGCTGTTGTAGACGTAGCTGCCGGCCTTGAGGTGGCCGGAGTAGACGCGGAAGAAGGCCAGCTTGCCGACGTACGGGTCCGTCATGATCTTGAAGACCAGGGCCGCGAAGGGCTCATCGTCGCTGACCTTGCGCTCGACCTCCTGGCCGGTCTTCGGGTCGATCCCCCGCACGGCGGCGATGTCCAGGGGCGACGGCAGGTAGTCCACCACCGCATCCAGCAGCGGCTGCACGCCCTTGTTGCGGTAGGCGGTGCCGCACAGCACCGGCACCAGCTGGAGGTTGATGGTGCCCTGGCGCAGGGCGGCGCGGATCTCCTGGGCGGAGATGGGCTCACCCTCCAGGTACTTGACCATCAACCCCTCGTCGATCTCGGCCACGGCCTCCAGCAGCTTCTCCCGGTACTCCTCGGCCTGTTCCCGCATGTCGGCGGGGATCTCCTCCGCCTCGTAGCGGGTGCCGAGATCGTCCCGGTAGAAGATGGCCTTCATCTCCACCAGGTCGACGATGCCGCGAAAGCTGTCCTCGACCCCGATGGGCAGCTGGATGGCCACGGGGTTGGCGCCCAGGCGCTCCCGCATCTGGTCCAGGACCCGGAAGAAGTTGGCGCCCACCACGTCCATCTTGTTGACGAAGGCGATGCGGGGCACCCGGTACTTGTTGGCCTGGCGCCACACCGTCTCGGACTGCGGCTCGACGCCGCCGCGGGCCGCGAAGATGGCGATCACACCATCCAGGACGCGCAGCGACCGCTCCACCTCCACGGTGAAGTCCACGTGCCCGGGCGTATCGATGATGTTGATCCGATGGTCCCGCCAGAAGCAGGTGGTGGCGGCGCTGGTGATGGTGATGCCGCGCTCCTGCTCCTGCACCATCCAGTCCATGGTGGCGGCGCCTTCGTGGACCTCGCCCATGCGGTGCACGCGACCGGTGTAGTACAGGATGCGCTCGGTGGTGGTCGTCTTGCCCGCGTCGATGTGGGCGGCGATCCCGATGTTGCGCGTCCGCTCGAGGGGATACTCCCGGGGCATGTCGTCCCTCCTTCCTCCGCCGCGCCCGGCCGTCCGGTCCGCCCCGGACGGCCGCCCCTGCTCACCAGCGGTAGTGGGCGAAGGCGCGGTTGGCTTCCGCCATGCGGTGCACCTCTTCCTTGCGCCGCACGGCACCGCCCGTGTTGTTGGCGGCGTCGATCAGCTCGTTGGCCAGGCGCTCCACCATTGTCCGCTCGTGGCGCTGGCGCGCGTACTCCACAATCCAGCGCAGCGCCAGGGACAGCCGGCGCTCGGGCCGCACCTCCAGCGGCACCTGGTACGTGGCGCCGCCCACCCGCCGCGGCCGCACCTCCAGCACCGGCATCGTGTTGCGCACCGCCTGCTCGAACACCTCCAGCGGGTCGCGGCCCGTCTTCTCCTTGACCCGCTCGAAGGCCTGGTAGACGATGCGCTGCGCCAGGCTCTTCTTGCCGTCCCACATCACCTTGTTGATCAGTCGGGCCACCCGCTCGCTGCCGTACACGGGATCCGGATCGATCGGACGCCGTGGCACCCTGCCTCGCCTGGGCATGCCCCTCCTCCTTTCGTGCCACCCCTCGTGCCACCCGCGGCCCGCCGTGACATGCGGCGACGCCCGCTCCGGGCGTAAAAAATTCCTCGCCGGGTTCGGGGACGAACCCGCCCCGCGCTGGCAGGGCCGCCGGCGGCGAGGATGCGCCCGGAAGCGAGCGCCGGCCCGGGCCGCCCGCTTCCCGCGAGCCGTGGTTCAGCCGAGAGCGTCAGGACTTGGGCCGCTTGGCCCCGTACTTGGACCGCCCCTGGCGGCGCTTCTCCACCCCGGCCGCATCCAGCGCGCCGCGGATGATCTGATAGCGCACGCCCGGCAGGTCCTTGACGCGACCGCCGTGGACCAGCACCACCGAGTGCTCCTGGAGGTTGTGGCCCTCGCCAGGGATGTAGGCCGTCACCTCGATGCCGTTGGTCAGGCGCACTCGGGCGATCTTCCGCAAGGCGGAGTTGGGCTTCTTGGGCGTCGTCGTGCGCACCTGCAGGCACACGCCGCGCTTCTGCGGGTTCCCGCGCAGCGCCGGCGCGCCCGTCCGGCGGACCACCCGCTGTCGTCCCTTGCGCACCAGCTGGTTGATGGTCGGCACGCCCGTCACCTCCTTCCCATCGGCGATCCCGCGGCCGCAGGCCGCCCTCACTCCTCAAGGATGGCGGCGGAGGCGGCCCCGACCTTGATCTTGCACGCACTGCCCAGTTCGCGCATGGTGTCGACGTACTCCAGTTCGACGCCGCGCGCCTGGCACGCCTGCACCAAGTCGCGCACCACGTGGGGCTCGGCGTCCCGGGCCACGTACACCCGCACCGCCTCGCCCCGCAGGACCGCCTTCAGGGTCTGCTTGGTGCCGACGGTGCGGCGCCGGGCCGCCCGCAGGCGATCCAGGGACATCCGCGCTGGCCCTCCTTCGTGCGACCGGCCGCCCGCCGGGCGCGATTCATCAGGCCAAGACACACTCGATAAGTGTAGCACCCGCCCTGGGGCAGGTCAACGCGGCCCGGCCCCGGCCGGCATCGCCGCCGGGGCAGGGCCGCGCCGGTCACGGAGACCGCTCGGCGTCGTCCTCCGCCGCGCTGGCCGGTTCGTCCGCGACTCCATCCCCGGCCGCGCCGGAGGCCGCGCCATCGGCCGCCGGGGCCGCGCCGTCGCCGCCCGGCACGGCGCCGTCCTGGCCCTCGCCGTCCGGCGCGTCCGCGCCGCCGGTCCCGGCGCCGTCGGTGCCCGCCGCCGCGCCCGCGGCCTCGTCCAGCAGCGCGGCGCCGTCACCACCCGCCGCCAGGCTCTGGGGGACCACGGGACCGTTGACCGCCCCATCCACCGCCACGCCGTCGGCCGGGGCCGCCGCACCATCCTCACCCAGGGCGCGGGCGGCCAGCGTCTCGGCGCGGCGCACCTGGGCCATGACCTCCCGCTCCGACTTGCCCTCCACCAGGATCTGCATGCGGCGGTAGCGGCTCATGCCGGTGCCGGCGGGGATCAGCTTGCCGATGATCACGTTCTCCTTGAGCCCGAGGAGCGGGTCGGTCTTGCCCTTGATGGCCGCCTCCGTCAGGACCCGGGTGGTCTCCTGGAAGGAGGCCGCCGACAGGAACGACTCGGTGGCCAGGGCCGCCTTGGTGATGCCCAGCAACACCGGCCGCGCTACCGCGGGCCGCGCCCCCTCGGGCAGCTGGGCGTTGGCCTCCTCGAACTCGAACACGTCCACCAGGCCGCCGGGCAACAGGTCGGTGTCGCCCGCGTCCTCCACCTTCACCTTCCGCATCATCTGGCGGATGATGATCTCGATGTGCTTGTCGTTGATGTCCACGCCCTGCATGTGGTAGACCTTCTGGACCTCCTGCAGCAGGTACAGCTGGACGGCCTGGACGCCCTTGATCTTCAGGATGTCGTGGGGGTTGATGGGCCCCTCCGTCAGCACGTCGCCGGGTTCGACCCGGTCGCCGTCCCGCACCAGCAGGCGCGCGCCGAAGGGCACGGTGTAGGCCTGCCACGACCCGTCGTCGGCGATGACCCGCACCTCCCGGCGCTGCTTGGTCTCGACCACCTTGACCGTGCCGCCCACCTCGGTCATCACCGCCTGCCCCTTGGGCTTGCGGGCCTCGAACAGCTCCTCGACCCGGGGCAGACCCTGGGTGATGTCCTCGCCGGCGACGCCGCCGGTGTGGAAGGTGCGCATGGTCAGCTGCGTCCCCGGCTCGCCGATGGACTGGGCGGCGATGGTGCCCACGGCCTCACCGATGCTGACCATCTTGCCCGTCGCCAGGTCGCGGCCGTAGCACCGCGCGCACACCCCGTGCCGGGACCGGCAGGCCAGCACCGACCGGATCTCCACCGACTGGATGCCGGCGTCGACGATGGCCTGGGCGCGGTCCTCGTCGATCTCCTCGCCCGCCGGCACGATGACCTCGCCCGTCTCGGGGTGCACGATGTCCCGGACGGCGATGCGGCCGACGATACGATCCTGCAGGGACTCGATGACCTCCTCGCCGTCGCGGATCTCCGAGACAGTGATGCCCTCGGTGGTGCCGCAGTCCTCCTCGCGGACGATGACGTCCTGGGAGACGTCCACCAGCCGCCGGGTCAGGTAACCGGAGTCGGCCGTGCGCAGCGCCGTGTCGGCCAACCCCTTGCGCGCCCCGTGGGTGGAGGTGAAGTACTCCAGCACCGTCAGCCCCTCGCGGAAGTTGGACCGCACCGGCTGCTCGATGATCCGGCCCGACGGGTCGGTCATCAGGCCGCGCATGCCCCCCAGCTGGGCGATCTGGGTGAGGTTTCCGCGGGCGCCGGAGATCGCCATCATGTACACCGGGTTGAAGTGGTCCAGCACCCGGGTCAGCTCCTGGGTCACCTTGTCCTTCGTCTTGTTCCAGATGTCGATGATCTTCTGGTACCGCTCCTCCGCGCTGATGAGACCCCGGCGGTACTGGCTCTCCACCTGCTCCACCTGGGCCTCCGCCTCGGCGATGTACTCCGCCTTCTTCTCGGGGATCTTGACGTCGCCGATGGCGATGCTGGTGCCGGCCTGGGTGGCGAAGTGGAAGCCCAGCTCCTTGATGGCGTCCAGCATCTCCACCGTCTTGGCGTACCCCAGGCGCCGGAAGCTCTCGGCCACGATGTCGCCCAGCTTCTTCTTGTCGACCGGCTCGTTGATGAACCGCAGCTCCACCGGCAGCGCCTCGTTGAAGATCACCCGGCCGACGGTGGTCTCGATCAGCCTGCGGCCCTCCGCGGTCTGGACCCGCGCCTTGATCCGCGCGTGGACCTCCACCTGCTTGAGCTGGTAGGCCATCAGCACCTCGTCGGCGGAGCTGAAGATGCGGCCCTCGCCCTTGGCGCCCTCCCGCTCCAGGGTCAGGTAGAAGCAGCCCAGCACCATGTCCTGGGTGGGCGTCACCACGGGCTTGCCGTCCTTGGGGTTCAGGAGGTTGTGGACCGACATCATCAGGATGCGCGCCTCGGCCTGGGCCTCCGCCGACAGGGGCACGTGCACGGCCATCTGGTCGCCGTCGAAGTCGGCGTTGTACGCCGTGCACACCAGCGGGTGGATCTGGATGGCGCGGCCCTCCACCAGCACGGGCTCGAAGGCCTGGATGCCCAGGCGGTGCAGCGTGGGCGCCCGGTTGAGCAGCACCGGGTGCTCCTTGATGACCTCCTCCAGCACGTCCCAGACCTCGTCCCGCACCCGCTCCACCATGCGCTTGGCGCTCTTGATGTTGTGGGCGTAGCCCAGCTGCACCAGCCGCTTCATGACGAAGGGCTTGAACAGCTCCAGGGCCATCTCCTTGGGCAGCCCGCACTGGTGCATCTTCAGCCGCGGGCCGACGACGATCACCGAGCGGCCGGAGTAGTCGACCCGCTTGCCCAGGAGATTCTGGCGGAACCGCCCCTGCTTGCCCTTGAGCATGTCCGAGAGCGACTTCAGCGGCCGGTTGCCGGGGCCGGTCACCGGCCGCCCGCGGCGGCCGTTGTCGATCAGGGCGTCGACGGCCTCCTGGAGCATGCGCTTCTCGTTGCGCACGATGATGTCCGGCGCACCCAGGTCCAGCAGCCGCTTGAGCCGGTTGTTCCGGTTGATCACGCGCCGGTAGAGGTCGTTGAGGTCGGACGTGGCGAAGCGGCCGCCGTCCAGCTGCACCATCGGTCGCAGGTCGGGCGGGATGACCGGGATGGCCTCCAGGATCATCCACGTCGGGTCGTTGCCCGACTTGCGGAACGCCTCCACCACCTCCAGCCGGCGCACGGCCCGCAGCCGCCGCTGACCGCTGGAGTTCTTGATCTCCGCGCGCAGCTCCTCGGCCAGTTCGTCCAGGTCGAGGCGCTCCAGCAGCTCCTTGATCGCCTCGGCGCCCATGCCCGCCCGGAAGGCGTTGCCGTACTTCTCCCGCGCCTCGCGATACTCGGTCTCCGTGAGCAGCTGCTTCTCCAGCAGCGCCGTCTCACCGGGATCGATGACCACGTAGGCGGCGAAGTACAGCACGCGCTCCAGCGCCCGGGGCGACATGTCCAGCAGCAGGCCGAGGCGCGACGGGATGCCCTTGAAGTACCAGATGTGGCAGACGGGCGCGGCCAGCTCGATGTGGCCCATGCGCTCGCGCCGCACCTTGGACTGGGTGACCTCGACGCCGCAGCGGTCGCAGATGATGCCCTTGTAGCGGACCCGCTTGTACTTGCCGCAGTGGCACTCCCAGTCCTTGGTCGGTCCGAAGATGCGCTCGCAGAAGAGGCCATCCCGCTCGGGCTTGAGGGTCCGGTAGTTGATGGTCTCGGGCTTCTTCACCTCGCCCTTGGACCACTCGCGGATCTTCTCGGGCGACGCCAGGCTGATGCGGATGGCGTCGAAGTGGTTGACGTCCTGGACAAGGCCCTCCCCGATGCGGTCCTGGAAGCTCTCGATGGTCTTCACGCCTCAGTCGCCCCCTCCGCTGGCCCGCACGTCGTCGCCGTCCTCGTCCGCCTCGTCGTCGGCGTCCGCATCCAGGTCGTCCGCCGGTTCGTCCAGGTTGAACCCGGCCTCCAGGTCGCTGTCGTCGTAGGCGGCGGGGTTGTCGCCCCAGTCGCCCTCCTCGTCGGTCTCGTCGGCCTCGTCGGCCTCCATGTCCGCGTCCTCGTCCTCGTAGCCATCGCCGTAGTCCGCCTGGCCGTGGTCCTCGTCGGACGAACCGGCCTCCGCCGCCCGCCGCCCGGCGCGCGCGCGGGCGCCGGCACGGGCCAGCTCGCCCAGGTCGAGGTCGAGCTCGGCGCCCTCCCGCGCCTCCTCGTCCTCGCGCAGCTCGACCTCGCGGTTGTCCTCGGTCAGGATCTTCACGTCGAGCCCGAGGCTCTGCATCTCCTTGATCAGCACCTTGAAGGACTCGGGCACGCCCGGCTCGGGCACGTTCTCGCCCTTGACGATGGCCTCGTAGGTCTTCACGCGGCCCACCACGTCGTCGGACTTGACGGTCAGCAGCTCCTGCAGGGTGTAGGCGGCGCCGTAGGCCTCCAGGGCCCACACCTCCATCTCGCCGAAGCGCTGGCCGCCGAACTGGGCCTTGCCGCCCAGGGGCTGCTGGGTGACCAGCGAGTACGGGCCGGTGGACCGGGCGTGGATCTTGTCGTCCACCAGGTGGGCCAGCTTCAGCATGTAGACGTAGCCCACCGTGACCTCGTTGTCGAAGGGCTCGCCCGTGCGGCCGTCATAGAGCACGGTCTTGCCGCTCTCGGGCAGGCCCGCCTTGCGCAAGAGCTCGCGGATGCTCTCCTCGTCGGTGCCGTCGAAGACCGGCGTCGCCACCCAGAGGCCCAGGGCCTTGGCCGCCCAGCCCAGGTGGCACTCCAGGATCTGGCCGATGTTCATCCGCGAGGGCACACCCAGCGGGTTGAGCACGATGTCCACCGGCGTGCCGTCGGGGAGGAAGGGCATGTCCTCCTCCGGCAGGATGCGGGCGATGACGCCCTTGTTGCCGTGGCGGCCGGCCATCTTGTCGCCCTCGGAGATCTTGCGCTTCTGGGCCACGTAGACCTGGACCAGCTGGTTGACGCCCGGCGCCAGCTCGTCGCCGTTCTCCCGGGAGAAGACCTTGACGTCGACGACGATGCCGCTCTCGCCGTGGGGCACGCGCAACGAGGTGTCCCGCACCTCCCGCGCCTTCTCGCCGAAGATGGCGCGCAGCAGCCGCTCCTCGGCGGTGAGCTCCGTCTCGCCCTTGGGCGTCACCTTGCCGACCAGGATGTCCCCGGCGCGCACCTCCGCCCCGATGCGGATGATGCCGCGTTCGTCCAGGTCCCGCAGCTGGTCCTCGCCCACGTTGGGGATGTCGCGGGTGATCTCCTCCGGCCCGAGCTTGGTGTCGCGGGCCTCGCACTCGTACTCCTCGATGTGGATCGAGGTGAAGACGTCATCCTTGACCAGCCGCTCGCTGATCAGGATGGCGTCCTCGTAGTTGTAGCCCTCCCAGGGCATGAAGGCGACCAGCACGTTGCGCCCCAGGGCCAGCTCGCCTTGGTCCGTGGAGGGGCCGTCGGCGATGACCTCGCCCTGCTCCACCCGCTGGCCCTTGCGCACCAGCGGCCGCTGGTTGAAGCACGTGCCCTGGTTGGACCGCTCGAACTTCATCAGGTGGTAGGTGTCGCGCTGGCCGTCATCGGTCTCGATGACGATCTCCCGCGCGGTGACGCGGCGCACGGTGCCCGCCCGCCGGGCGGTGATCACCACCCCCGAGTCGACGGCGGTGCGGTACTCGATCCCCGTGCCCACCAACGGCGCCTCCGTGCGGATCAGCGGCACCGCCTGGCGCTGCATGTTGGCCCCCATCAGCGCGCGGTTGGCGTCGTCGTGCTCGAGGAACGGGATCAGGGCCGTGGCGATGGAGAACACCTGCTTGGGCGAGACGTCCATGTAGTCGATCTCTTCGGGCGCGGCCAGGCGCACCTCGTCGCGGAAGCGCACGGCCACCCGCTTCTCCTTGAAGTACCCGTTCTCATCCAGCTCGGCGTTGGCCTGGGCGATGACGCACTCGTCCTCCTCATCGGCCGTGAGGTAGACCACGTCGTCGGTCACCCGGCCCTTTTCCACCCTCCGGTACGGCGTCTCGATGAAGCCGTACTCGTTGACCCGGGCATAGGTCGCCATGGCGCCAATCAAGCCGATGTTTGGACCTTCCGGCGTCTCGATCGGGCACATGCGGCCGTAGTGGGAGTGGTGCACGTCGCGGACGTCGAACCCGGCCCGCTCCCGGCTGAGCCCGCCCGGGCCCAGGGCCGAGAGGCGCCGCTTGTGGGTCAGCTCGGTGAGCGGGTTCGTCTGGTCCATGAACTGGCTGAGCTGGCTGGAGCCGAAGAACTCCTTGACCGCCGCCACCACGGGCCGGATGTTGATCAGGGCCTGGGGCGTGATGGCATCGGCGTCCTGGATGCTCATCCGCTCCTTGATCACCCGCTCCATGCGGGCCAGGCCGATGCGGAACTGGTTCTGCAGGAGCTCGCCCACCGAGCGCAGGCGACGATTGCCCAGGTGGTCGATGTCGTCGGTGGTCCCGACGCCGACCAGGAGGCCGAAGGCGTAGTTGACGATGGCGGCCACGTCCTCGCGGGTCAGGGTGCGCACACCGGTGTCGGGCTGGCCGTTGCCCAGCACCACCACCTCGCGGTCGTCCGGCGTCCGCACCCGCACCCGGCGCACGCCGGCCGCCTGGACCCGCTGGGCCAGCTGCCGGTCGAAGCGCTGGCCCGCCTCGACCAGGCGCTCGCCGGTCTCGGGGTGGACCACGTCCTCGGCGGCGTAGAGGCCGATGAGGCGCGCCCGCAGGCTGAGCTTCTTGTTGAGCTTGTACCGCCCGACGGCGGCCAGGTCGTACCGCTTGGGGTCGAAGAACAGGTTCTCCAGCAGCTGGCGGGCGCTCTCGTCCGTGGGCGGCTCCCCGGGGCGCAGCCGCTTGTAGATCTCCATCAGGGCCTCGGCCTGGGAGTCGGTGTTGTCCTTGTCCAGGGTGGCGCGCACGTGCTCGGTGTCACCCAGGAGCTCCAGCAGCTCGGCGTCGGTCTGGTAGCCCAGGGCGCGCAGCAGCACGGTGGCCGGCTGCTTGCGGGTGCGGTCCACGCGCACGTAGACGACGCCCGTGGCGTCGGACTCGAACTCCAGCCAGGCGCCGCGGTTGGGGATCACCGTGGCCGAGTAGAGCGGGTTGCCGTTGGCGTCGTAGTCCACGCTGTAGTACACGCCGGGCGACCGGACCAGCTGGCTGACCACGACGCGCTCCGCCCCGTTGATGACGAAGGTGCCGTGCTCCGTCATCAGCGGGAAGTCGCCCATGAAGACCTCCTGCTCCTTGACCTCGCCGGTCTCCTTGTTGATCAGGCGCACCCGCACGCGCAGGGGCGCCGCGTAGGTCACGTCGCGATCCTTGCACTCCTGGACCGAGTACTTGGGCTCCCCCAACGAGTAGTCCACGAACTCCAGCACCAGGTTCCCGGTGAAGTCCTGGATCGGCGAGATGTCCTGGAAGGTCTCCCTCAGCCCCTCGTTGAGGAACCACCGGTACGAGTTGAGCTGCACCTCGATCAGGTTGGGCAGGTCCAGGACCTCGTGGATGCGCCCGAAACTCAGCCGCTCCCGCTTCCCGCTCTTGACCACGTGCGGCATGCCTTGGTTCACACCCCTTCGCCACAGGATCCGCCACCACGCCTCAGAGCCTGCCTCCGCCTCGGAGCGCCCCCTTGGGCGGACCCGCGCCCCCGCCGGGGGCGGTCCGCCCGCCGGGCCGTCTCGACGGCGGCCCTACGGATCGGGCTGGCCATCCCAGAGGGAGGGAACCCGGAGAGAGGATCGCCGGAAGAATGGCGTCGCGTTGCAGGAACCATGCATGCCGGCGCCGAACCTCCTGAGCGAAGGCGCCTCTGCGAGGACGAGGACTCCGGGCGAGCGCCCGGGGCCCGTGGATGTTGGACGCATGGGCACCTGCCACTGGCGGCAACCAACAACAGTGGCAAGGTATAATGCTAGCGCAAGCCCACCCCCATGTCAACGCACCCCCCACCCCGGTCGACGCACCGTCCCGTCGCGACGCAGCGCCCGTCGCCGTGCCGGCGCACCCCGGCCCCTGGCGTGTCATGTCGCCTTGTCGCCGCACGCCGGGTCCTGGGGTGCCGTGGCGCCGTACCGAGGCGCGCCGCCCCTGCGGCGCCGTGGCCCCGGGTGGACCGCCCGTCCCGTGCGGTGCCGTGGCGCCTTGTCGGCGCACGCCGACCGCCGCGTGCCGGACGAATCGGATGAGGGCCCACCCGGGCCGTGGGTTGCAGCAAGGATGACCCTGGCCGGGGGGCCGCGGAGCCCCTTGGCGCGGGACCCGCCCGACGCCGTGGGGACGGACCCCCGGGAAGCCCGTGGCGCCGGTCGCGAGGGACGCCCCGCACACCCCGCCGTCCCACCTCCCTCCCACCTCCCCGGTGCGGACGTCCGGCCGGGGTCATCCGGCGCCCCGGTAACGGCGCGGTGGGCCGCCCCTCGGCCCCGGAAGGCGCAGGGCCCTCGTCACCGCGAGGGCCCTGCCGATCGCCGTTGCCGTCCTGCCAGCGCCGCGGGGGAAGAGGGACTCCCACGTCGGCCGCGGGCTGTCCCCATTCACTTGATCTCGACGGTGGCGCCGGCCTCCGCCAGCTTCGCCTTGATCTGCTCCGCCTCTTCCTTGGAGACCCCCTCCTTGAGCGGCTTGGGGGCGTTGTCCACCAGGTCCTTGGCCTCCTTCAGGCCGAGGCCGGTCAGCTCGCGCACCACCTTGATGACCTGGATCTTGTTGCCGCCGACCTCCTTGAGGATCACGTCGAACTCCGTCTTCTCCTCCTCCGCCGCAGCGGCGCCGCCGGCGGCCGCCGGCGCACCGGGCGCCGCCACGGCGACGGGGGCCGCCGCCGACACGCCGAATTCCTCCTCGAACTTCTTCACCAGCTCGGCCAGCTCGAGGACCGTCATGCCCTTGACGATGTCCAGCACCTCTTGGACCTTGGACATCCCCATCGCCTCCTGTGTCCTGGGATCGCGCGGGCGCCTCGTCCCGCCGGCGTCCGGCGCCCGCTCGCGCTCGCCGCGCCGCAGCGGGTGGCCGCGGTGCCGCGCTCACGCTTGCGCCTCCCGCTGCCGGCGCAGCGCGTCGACGGCGTAGGCGAACGACCGCAGGGTCGCCGCCAGCACGCCGACGAGCCCGTACAGCGGAGCCTGGATGCCGCCCATCACCTTGGCCAGCAGTTCGTCGCGGGAGGGCAGGTCGGCGAGCCGCTGGATCTCCTCGACCCCGATGACCCGGCCGGCCAGCAGACCCCCCTTGATCTTCAGCTGGCTGTGGTCCTTGGCGAACTGGGAGAGCTCCTTGGCCGGAGCCACCGGACCGTCGTAGCCGAAGGCCAGGGCGGTCGGCCCCTCCAGCAGGGGGTCGAGCCCGTCGATGCCGGCCTTGGCAGCCGCCCGCCGGATCAGCGTGTTCTTGACGACGCGGTACTCCACGCCCTGGGTCCGCAGGCGGCGCCGCAGCTCGTTGGTGTCGGCGACGTTGAGGCCGCGGAAGTCGGTCAGGATGACCCCCTGCGCCCGCTGCAGCTTGCCGGCCAGCTCCTCCACGAGCGCCTCCTTCTCGGCCCTGGTGAGCAACCCGTCACCCCCTTCCCGCCGGCCGTCCGGCGCCCGGCCGGGAAAGGCAAGACCCCGGCGCATCCCGCCGGGGTCACGGCTTCGGTCGACGCCATGGCGACGACGCCAGCGGACGCCTGGGACGCCGCGGGTCACTCCCCGACTGGCCTGCGACTGGCCTGCGGAGCGGCCGGGCCGACCCGGCGGACCGCGGGTGGGCCTCGTGGGGCGGATCCCGGGGGCGACCGGCACGGCCCCGGCTCCGTCCCGCCGCGGAGGCCCCGCAAGGCAACCGGCTGGCCTCGCCACGATGAGACCGTCACCGTTACCTCGGCAGGCGGGCGTGGACGGCCCTTTAAGCCTTGGCACCTGCTGTCTCTGGTAACGCGCCCGCCCCGCCGGACGAACCCGGCCCTCCGGGACGCGGCCACCCTCCTGGGCCGCACCGGCGCAGCGGGCCCGGGCCCCATGGGCCCGGGATACGACACGACCAAACCGAGAAAAGCAAAAAATCCACGCCAAGACAAGGGGCGGTTCGCCCGGCCCCCCGGCGGCGGGCCCGCCGCGGGGGCCGGGCGGTGTCACGCCACCTGGGCGAAGGCGGTGGGCCGGATGCGGATGCCCGGCCCCATGGTGGACGAGACGGTCACCGACCGGATGTACTGTCCCTTGGCCGCCGCGGGCTTGGCGCGCACCACCGCCTCCACCAGGGCATCCAGGTTCTCCTTGAGCTGCTCGACGGTGAAGGACACCTTCCCGATGGGCACGTGCACGTTGCCGGCCTTGTCGGTCCGGAACTCCACCTTGCCCGCCTTGAACTCGCGCACGGCGTCGGCCACCTCGAAGGTGACCGTGCCGGTCTTCGGGTTGGGCATCAGGCCCCGCGGGCCGAGGATGCGGCCCAGCCGTCCCACCAGGCCCATCATGTCCGGCGTCGCGATGGCCACGTCGAAGTCCACCCAACCCTGTTGGATGCGCTCCGCCAGCTCCTCCGCCCCGACCACGTCGGCACCCGCCGCCTCCGCGGCCTTGGCGGGCTCGCCCTTGGCGAACACCACCACGCGCACCGGCCTGCCGGTGCCGTGGGGCAGCGTCACGGTCCCGCGCACCACCTGGTCCGCGTGGCGCGGGTCGACGCCGAGGCGCAGGGCCACCTCCACCGTCTCGTCGAAGCGCGCCGACGCCAGCTCCTTGACCTTGGCCAGCGCCTCCTCGGGCTCGTACAGGCGCTGGCGGTCGATCTGGGCCAGTGCGCTCCGGTAGCGCTTCCCGTGCTTCGGCATGGCAGCTCCACCTCCGTGGTTCAGGCGACGGCCGGGATGCCGGCCCTTGACGCCGTCCCGGCGCCGGGCCGCGCCGCTGGACCGGGCCCGGCTGGCGGATCGTGACGGTCGGCCCCCATGGGCCGCCGCGGGTCCCGGCCGTCTCCCACGCCGTCGGCCGAGCGCCCCGTGGTCTGGGGCGGCGCTCAGCCCTGCGGGGCCGTCCGGCCCCCCGGCCCGCGCGCCGTCGCCGGCCTGGTCGGCGGGCGGCGCTCAGCCGCGCGGGGGAGTCCGGCCCCCGGCGGGGGCCGGACTCCCCGCAGGGCTCCAGGTGGTCAGGCTTCGACCACCTCGATGCCCATGCTGCGGGCCGTGCCCTCGATCATGCGCATGGCGGCCTCCACGTCGGACGTGTTGAGGTCGGGCATCTTCAGCTCGGCGATCTCGCGGATCTGCTTCCGGGTGACGCGCCCGACCTTGTTCTTGTTCGGGGTCCCCGACCCCTTCTCCACCCCGGCCGCCCGGGCCAGCAGCACCGACGCCGGCGGCGTCTTGGTGACGAAGGTGAAGGAGCGGTCCTGGTAGACCGTGATCTCCACGGGGATGATCAGGCCCACCTGGTCCTTGGTGCGCTCGTTGAACTCCTTGGTGAAGGCCATGATGTTGATGCCGTGCTGGCCCAGGGCCGGCCCCACGGGCGGGGCCGGGGTCGCCTTGCCAGCCGGGATCTGCAGCTTGATCTTGGCGATCACCTTCTTCGCCACGTCGCCTCTCCCCCCGCTGCCGCGCAGGCTGGCGCGGCGCCGCGTCCCGCCAGGGACCGGGCCGCGGCGGGACGGGCGCGAAGACTGCGCCATCCATTAAATCTTCTCGACCTGCGTGAAGTCCAGCTCCACGGGCGTCTCGCGCCCGAACATGGACACCAGGACGCGCAGCTTGCCCTTTTGGTGGTCGATGCTCTCCACCTGGCCGATGAAGCCCTCGAAGGGTCCCTCCGTCACCTTGACCGACTCGCCCACCTCGAAGCGGATCAGCGGCCGGGGCTCGTCCACGCCCATCTGGCGCCGGATCTGCTCGACCTCCGACGGCAGCAGCGGCGTGGGCTTGTTGCCCGCCCCCACGAAGCCCGTCACGCCTGGCGTGTTGCGGACCACGTACCAGGACTCGTCGGTCATGATCATCTCCACCAGCACGTACCCCGGGAAGACCTTGCGCTGGACGGTGCGCCGCTTGCCGTCCTTGACCTCGATGGCCTCCTCCGTCGGCACGAGCACCTCGAAGATCTTGTCCTGCATGCCCATGGTCCGCACGTGCTTCTCGATGTTCGCCTTGACCTTGTTCTCGTAGCCGGCGTACGTGTGGATGACGTACCACTGCCGGCGGGGATCGCGAGCCGCCTCGGCGGGCCGTCCGCCCTCCGCCGCCTGCGCACCTTGCTCGCCGGCCTCCTGGGCGACGTCGGCCCCGGCCTCGGCGCGCCCGTTCGCCGCCGCCCCCCGTCCGGTCGAGGCGGCGTCGGCGGAGCGCGCCGACGCCGCCTCGACCGGATCGGCATGGGCCGCGTCCGAGGCCGGTTCGTCCGGGATGAAGTCCGCCTGCCGCTCGTTCGCCATGGTCGCGGGTTCCTCGGGAGGAACCCGTCACCCCCTTCGCCACGTCCCGGCATCCACCGCGGGTGCGGGGTCAGTCGCTCCGGGCCCGCGGCGCCCCTCCGTCGACGCGGTCGGGCCCCGTCCGGCGGGCGCCGGCACCGGCCCGCCACCTCGCCGGCCGGTGGCCGGCGAGGTGCAGACGGCCTGGCGGGCGGCCCCCGCGCCAGGCCATGCGCATCAGCCGGGAAGGATCAACTCCAGGATCTCGCGGATCACGAAGTCGGCCACCCAGATCAGGGCCGCCAGGAAGGCGACGGTGCCCAGCACCACCGCCGTGTACGTGACGGTCTGCCGGCGGTCGGGCCAGACCACCCGGCGCAGCTCGGCCCCGGTCTGGCGGAAGAACCGGGCCACCCGCTCCCAGGCCCCACGCAAGGACGAACCCCTGCGCATCGCCGCATCCCTTCCTGCCGCCCCGGCCGGTCGGCTGCCCGTCGCCGGCGGGAGGGCCGTTCCGCGTTGCCGCACCATGGCACCGTCACCTCACACGGGCAAAAAAAGAAAGCCTTCCTGTCAAGCTCGATTTGTCGACTTCAGACCACTACGACCGCTGCGCCACCTCAGGAAATCGCCGGGCACCCTGCCCTGGCCACCCGTCGCCGGGACGCCGATCCCAAGCCTGTCGCCGGGACCGCCGCCCCCACACCCCCCGGTGGTCGAAGGCTTCCCCTGCTTGCCCGGGAGGCTTGCCCGAGACGAGCCCTCCACGAGCCACTGGGCGGCCCGAGCCGCCTGGGCCACGCGAGACACCGGTGGGCGACCAGCGCCTCGGTCGGGAGCCTCCGCGCCCGGCCCGCGGCCACCGCCCGCGACCACGCCCAACGGCCCACGCGCCGCGCGCCCGCCACGATGCCGTGCAACCCAGCGCGCGGGCGGGTCTTCGATGTCCACGGCGCCCCCGGGCCGATGCCTACGACACTGGACGAAGGAGCGAACCCCTACGGAGAACCTGGTCGGCCGAACCCCGTCGGACGGGTCGCGGTGCGACCTCGCACAGCTCGCACAGACAGAAAATTGGCAGGCCCGGAGGGATTCGAACCCCCAACCTGCGGATTTGGAGTCCGCCGCTCTAACCAGTTCGAGCTACGGGCCTGCGTGGTTCCGCTCGCGAGCGGTTTGATTATACCCGGCCGCACCGCGCCGGTCAACGCAGCGCGACCCGCCCCGGACGCCCCCGGTCAGCGGGTCTCGCGATGCACCGTGTGGCGGCGACACCACTTGCAGTACTTGCGCAGCTCGAGCCGCCCGGGATGGGTGCGCTTGTTCTTCGTGGTCGCGTAGTTGCGCCGCTTGCACTCGCTGCACTCCAGATTGATGACCACCCGCATCGCTCATTCCTCCGTCTGCGACCCTCTGCCAGCGGCGGGACCCCTTCCGCCAGGGTCGGATCCCTGTGGCGCAAGCCGGTACGGCGTCAAGAATGTAGCACGGGGCAGGGCGCCTGTCAAAGCGCCGTCCTGCCCCGCCCCGTCCAGCCGTCGGATCCCGGCCCGGCCGGCAGGAACCCGACCGCCCGGTCACCCCGCCCGGTCACTCGAGGATCTTGGTGACGACGCCGGCGCCGACGGTGCGGCCGCCCTCCCGGATGGCGAACCGCAGCCCCTCCTCGATGGCAATGGGGGTGATCAGCTCCACCGTCATCTCCACGTTGTCCCCGGGCATGCACATCTCCACGCCCTCCGGCAGCTGGATCTCCCCCGTCACGTCCGTCGTCCGGAAGTAGAACTGCGGCCGGTAGCCGTTGAAGAACGGCGTGTGCCGCCCGCCCTCCTCCTTCTTCAGCACGTACACGTTCCCCACGAACTTCTTGTGCGGGTTGATCGACCCCGGCTTCGCCAACACCTGCCCCCGCTCCACCTCGTCCTTGTCCAAGCCCCGCAACAAGCACCCGATGTTGTCCCCCGCCACCGCCTCGTCCAAGACCTTCCGGAACATCTCCACGCCCGTCACAACCGTCTTCTTCGGCTTGTCCGCAAACCCCACCAGCTCCACCTCGTCGCCCACCTTCACGCGGCCGCGCTCCACACGACCCGTCGCCACCGTCCCGCGCCCCGTGATGGAGAACACGTCCTCCACCGGCATCAGGAACGGCTTATCCACATCCCGCTGCGGCGTCGGGATGTACTCGTCCACCGCCTTCATCAACTCCAAGATCGCCTGCTCCGCTTCCGGATCGCCCTCCAGCGCCTTCAGCGCCGACCCCTTGATCACGGGCACCTCATCGCCCGGGAAGTCATACTGGCTCAAAAGCTCCCGCACTTCCAGCTCCACCAGCTCCAAAAGCTCCGGATCATCCACCATGTCCACCTTGTTCAAAAACACCACGATGTACGGCACGCCCACCTGCCGCGCCAGCAGGATGTGCTCCCGCGTCTGCGGCATCGGCCCGTCCGCCGCGCTCACCACCAGGATCGCGCCGTCCATCTGCGCCGCGCCCGTGATCATGTTCTTGACGTAGTCGGCGTGCCCCGGGCAGTCCACGTGGGCGTAGTGCCGGTTCTCCGTCTCGTACTCCACGTGCGAGACCGAAATCGTGATCCCGCGCTCCTTCTCCTCCGGCGCCTTGTCGATCTGCTCGTAGGCCACAAACTGCGCCTTCCCCTGCTTCGCCAGCACCTTCGTGATCGCCGCCGTCAGCGTCGTCTTCCCATGGTCCACGTGCCCGATCGTCCCCACGTTCACGTGCGGCTTCGTCCGCTCGAACTTCGCCTTGGCCATAGGGCCGACACCCTCCCGATCAGCACGGTGGTTCCAGGCATTCCGCCCAAACAAGCGGTTCTATTGTACTGATCTGGCTGGGGCGGGACAAGCGGCGCCCGCACGCGCCCGCTCCAGCCCAGGCGGCGCCGCAGGCCGAATCGTCCCGCGCCCCGCGCGGCGCGGACCGCCACCCTCGTCCCGCAGGCGGGGCCGACGGGGTGCCGCTGGATGGGCAGCGCGGCGGGGCGCCGCGGGGCGCCCCGCGGCCCGGCGCCACGGCCGCCCTGGCGGCCGCCCACGAAGGCGCGGGTGCCGAAGAAGCCACGGGGGCGCAGTCGCCCCGCAGCACGGCGGGGCGACTGCGCCCCCCCACAATGGAACGGGGCGCCCTCTTCGGCGCCCCGACTGGGCTGAGCTGCCGGGCGGAATCGAACCGCCGACACCAGCCTTACCATGGCTGTGCTCTACCGACTGAGCTACGGCAGCCCGGGGCCGTCACAGGCCCGCGATACAGAGACCATCGCAATGGTTGCGGGGGTGGGATTTGAACCCACGACCTCCGGGTTATGAGCCCGACGAGCTACCTGACTGCTCTACCCCGCGTCGTGTGGAGAGGGCTGGATTCGAACCAGCGAAGGCATACGCCAGCAGATTTACAGTCTGCCCCGTTTGGCCGCTTCGGTACCTCTCCATGCCTCGGCACGCCGCCGTGACGGCCGCCACCGCGCGGACCGTCGGGCGCGATGCCGCTTCCTATTATAGCAGGCCTGTCAAGCGACCCCGGGGCCGGCGATCGGAGATCGGAGCTGGCGGACGGATTCGAACCGACAACCTGCCGCTTACAAGGCGGCTGCTCTACCGTTGAGCTACGCCAGCACGCTCCCGACCGCACCCCCGATGATACCACGGGACGGCGGCGCCCGCAACGCCCGGCCGCCGGCCCTGGGCCACCCCGGCTCCCCGCCGCCGCCATCGTCCTCCTCCCGGCGTCCGCGCGCCGCCGCCTGGCCCACCGCCGGGGGCCCGGCCGGTGCTTCCCCAACCGGACGAACGGCGCCACCGGGGACGGTGGCGCCGACGCGCCGGCCCGGGCGTCACGCCCGGGCCGGTTGGTCCAGCTGCTGGTTGCGCGACTCGATGTACCGCTCCAGCTTGCGCTTGACGCGCTGCAGCGCGTTGTCGATGGACTTGACGTGCCGGTTCAGCTCGTCGGCGATCTCCTGGTACGACTTCCCGTCCAGGTACGCGATCAGGACGCGCCACTCCAGCTCGCTCAGGATCTCGCCCATCTTCTGCTCGATGTCGCCGAACTCCTCGCGACTGATGAACAGCTCCTCCGGGTCGGTCACCCGCGAACCCGAGATGATGTCCAGCAGCGTGCGGTCCGAGTCCTCGTCATAGATGGGCTTGTTGAGCGATACGTATGAGTTCAACGGGATGTGCTTCTGCCGCGTGGCCGTCTTGATGGCGGTGATGATCTGGCGCGTGATGCAAAGCTCCGCAAAGGCACGGAAGGACGAGAGCTTGTCGCTGCGGAAGTCGCGGATCGCCTTGTAGAGACCGATCATCCCCTCCTGGATGATGTCCTCGCGATCGGCACCCACGAGGAAGTAGGAGCGCGCCTTGGCGCGGACGAAGTTCTTGTACTTTCCGATCAGGTATTCCAGCGCCTCCGCATCTCCCTGTCGGGCGATTTCGACGATCTCCTCGTCGTCCATGCGATCCCAATCCCGCTGGAATCGCGCTGGGGCTTGCGGCTGCGAGTTCACCGTCTCCATCGCCTCCGTTGGACAGGGTCACGGCGGCTAGCGGGGTCCGCGCGCGACGCGACGTGGTGGAACGCTAGGGGATGGATTCGGGTTTCGTACCCATGCTATGCACGCACTGGCGGAAATACGACAAGGGATGGCCCCATCGGACGGAAACGCTCTCGATCCTTCGCATCCATGGAGACAAATCGCAAGGCCATTATACCGGCGGCCTTGGCAAGGGTCAAGCCAAGCTCGCCCGCCGCTGCCGCAACGCCTCGAACAGCAGGACGCCGGCGGCGACCGACACGTTGAGGGATCCCACCCGCCCGGCCAGGGGGATGGCCACGCGCCGGTCGGCACGGCGCAGGAGCAGCGGCGGCACGCCGCGCCCCTCGCTGCCCAGCACCAGCGCCACGGGCTGGGTCCAGTCCCACCGGTCGTAGGGCTCGGCGGCGGCGGGATCGGCCGCCACCACCCACACCCCTCGTTCCTGGAGGCGCGCGACGGCCTGGGACAGGTTGGTCACCTGGGCCACCGGCAGGTGGATCAGGGCGCCCGCCGAGCTCTTGAAGACCGCCGGCCCCAGCGGCGCGCTGCGGTGGACGGGGACCACCGCCCCGTGGGCCCCGGCTGCCTCGGCGGTGCGCAGGACGGCGCCGAGGTTATGCGGGTCCTGGATCTCGGCACAGATCACCAGCAGCGGCGGCTCGCCCCGCGCCGCCGCGCGGTCGAGCAGATCCAGCAGGTCGTAGCGCGGGAGGGGCGCGGCCAGCGCCAGCACCCCCTGGTGGCCCTCGGTCTGCGCCCACCGCCGGACGTCCGCGGGGTCGACCTCCTCCACCGGGATCCCGCGGGCGCGCGCTCGCTCCAGCAGCTCGGCCACGGCCGCCCCGTGCCGGCCCCGAGCCACCACGACCCTTTCCACGGGGTGGTCGCTGCGCAACAGTTCCAGGACGGGCTGTCGCCCCTCGACCTGGAGGAACCCGGCCGCCGGCCCGCCGCGACGCGCCGCCCGGGAGCGCCGGGTCGTCACGTCCCCCGCCCCCGCGCAGCCGCCGCCGGGCGGCGGCGCACCCGCGTGCCGGCCGGCGTGTCCTCCAACACGTACCCCAGCTCGGCCAGCCGATCGCGGATGCGGTCGGCCAGCTGGTAATCGCGGATGGAGCGGGCGTACTGGCGGACCTCCAGGACCAGGTCCAGCAGCGCCTGGGCATCCCCCGCCGGTGCATCCGCCTCGCGGGCGCGGAACAGGCGCAGCGGGGCACCCAGCTGGCGGACGGTCGCCAGCGTGGCCTCGATCCACTCCCGCGGGCTGTCCGGCCCGAGCACCTTGTGGCCGTCCCGCGCCAGCGTGAACAGCGCGGCCAGGGCGTCGGCGGTGTTGAAGTCGTCGTCCATGGCCGCCTCGAACTCCGCCCGGGCCCGGGCCAACCGGGCCGGCCAGTCCACCGCGACGCCGTGGGCCCCCGGCTCCGTCCCGACGACGTCGCGGCGGTCCGCGGAGGCGGAGGCGCGGGAGGACGGCACGCCGCCGCCCCGCTCCCCTTCACCGGCGGCACCGGGGACCGGCGCCCCCGCCTGGTCGTCGGCACCGGCACCGCCCTGGCGCGGCCGGGTCACCTGCACCAGGTGCTCCAGGTGGGCGATGAAGTTGGCCAGGCGCTGCCGGGCCCGCTCCGCCTGTTCCAGGGCCTCGAGGCTGAACTCCAGCGGGTTGCGGTAGTGGGCCGAGAGGATGAACAGGCGGATCGCCTCGGGATGGAAGCGGGCGCGCAGGTCGCGCACGCGCCAGAAGTTGCCCATGGACTTGCCCATGCGCTGCCCGCCCACCTGAACCAGGGCCACGTGCATCCAGTAGCGAGCGAAGGGCTTGCCCGTCGCCGCCTCGCTCTGGGCGATCTCGTTCTCGTGGTGGGGGAAGATCAGGTCGCTCCCCCCGGAGTGGATGTCGATGGTCTCGCCGAGTTCGTCCATGGCCATGGCCGAGCACTCGATGTGCCAGCCCGGCCGGCCCGGCCCCCAGGGGCTGTCCCAGGCGGGCTCGCCGGGCTTCTGCGCCTTCCACAGCGCGAAGTCCAGGGGGTTGCGCTTGTTCTCGGCGGCCTCGACGCGCGCCCCGGCCAGGAGCTGTTCGGTCCTCTGGCCGGAGAGCTTGCCGTAGTCGCGAAAGCGCCCCACGTCGAAGAACACGTCGCCCCCGGCGACGTAGGCGAAGCCCCGGTCGATCAGCCGCTGGATCAGGGCGATGATCCGGTCGATCTTCTCGGACACCCGCGGATGGGCGTCCGCCCGGACGATGCCCAGGGCGTCGGCGTCCTCGAAGTAGGCGCGGATCTGCTCGTCGGCCAGCGCCTTGACCGTGATGCCCCGCTCCGCGGCGCGGCGGATCAGCTTGTCGTCGATGTCGGTGAAGTTCTGGACGTAGCGGACCGCGTAGCCGCGGTACTCGAGCCATCCCCGCACCACGTCGAAGAAGAGGAACGTGCGCAGGTTGCCCACGTGGAAGTAGTCGTAGACCGTCGGGCCGCAGTTGTACATGCGCACGCGGCCCGGCTCCAGGGGTTCGAAGGGTTCCTTCTCGCCCGTCAGGGTGTTGTAGATCTGGATGCCCACGCCTCGTCCCCTCCCCTCGCCCCATGCCGCGGGCTGGGACCCGGATCGCCCGCGTCAGGCGCCGCCAGGCGTCGACGGCCTTCCCTCGCCCCATGCCCGGGCCGCAGCTCCGAGCCGCCGGCTGCTCAGGCTCCGCCACAGGTGACCCGGGCGGCCGTCCGCCCGGGGCCGGGTTCGTCCGCCGAGGCCCGCTGGCGTCGCACGGCCTCCAGTTCCTGCTCCAGCGTCATGACCCGCTGTTCGAGTTCCTCCACGTAGTCCTGCAACCGCTGGATCGCGTCCGACACCGGATCGGGCAGCTCCCCATGGTTCAGATCGATGCCGACCCGGCGGCCGTCGCGGATCACCACCTTGCCGGGGATGCCCACCACGGTGCAGTTGGGCGGCACCGACTTCACCACCACCGCGCCGGCCCCGATGCGGCTGTTGTCGCCGATGGTGATGGCGCCCAGCACCTTGGCCCCGACCCCCACCAGGACGCCGTTGCCCAGGGTGGGGTGCCGCTTGCCGCGGTCCTTGCCCGTCCCGCCCAGGGTAACCCCCTGGTAGATGGTGACGTCGTCCCCGATCTCCGTGGTCTCGCCGATGACCACGCCCAGGCCGTGGTCGATGAAGCAGCGCCGGCCGATGCGGGCACCGGGGTGGATCTCGATGCCCGTCAGCCAGCGGGAGAAGTGGGAGATGCCCCGGGCGATGAAGTACAGCCTCCGCCGGTAGAACCAGTGGGCGATGCGATGCAACCAGAGCGCGTGCAGCCCAGGGTAGAAGAAGATGACCTCCAGCACCGAGCGGGCCGCGGGGTCCCGCTCGAAGACCACGCGCACGTCTTCCCGCAGGCGTTCCAGCAGGCGGCGCAGCATGGCTCCACCCCCGAAAGGAAGGGCCCTCCCGCCGCTTCAGAGGCGGGAGGGCCCGCGGTTCCACCCTGATTGGGCGCCGAGCCTGGGGCGGGAAGGCCGGCCACCCCACTCCTGCCGGTCCCGGTGGCCACCCGGTGCCGGACGAACGCGGCAAGGGCGCCGATCCGCCCCGGGGTTCCGGCAGCGCCCGCTAACGGTGGGCATCCGGCGGCACCTACTGGGCCGAACGCGGCCGTTCGGCGCGCGGCTCCCGGGTGCACTTCGGCCGCACCCCGGCCGGGGACCGCTCGCAGCCGGCGACGATCCCTCTCTGGCGGCGGGGTCCGCCTACTCTCCCGTTCCTCGCCGGTTCCCGGCGGGCCGCCGGCGCGGCCCGCCCCGTGATCCGGTGAACTCGCCGCCATTATATCGGCGCCCGCGGCGGAGGGTCAACGCGGCGCCCGTGGCCGTCCTCCCGGGCACGCGGGGCCGCCGGCACCGTCCCGGGACCCCCCGGGGAGGCCGCGGGACCCCCGAGGCGGCCCCGGGGGCCGCGCCGTCAGTCGCCCCACCGCACCACCCGGTACACCACCGGGGCCACCCCGACGGCGATCATGCCCAGCGCCTCGGCGGCCGCCTCGGAGAGGTCGAGGTCGCGGCCCTCCACATAGGGGCCGCGGTCGTTGATCCGCACCTGGACGCTGCGCCCGGTCTCCGGGTACCGGACCAGCAGCACGGTGCCGAAGGGCAGGGTCCGGTGCGCCGCCGTCAGCTCGCGCCCGGTGAAGATCTCCCCGCTGGCGGTCGGCCGCCCGTAGAACCCGGGCCCGTACCACGAGGCCACCGCGGCGGTCCACCCGTCCTGGGCGCGGTCCCCGGCCGCGGCCGCCGCGGGACGCGGCGACCCGCGTTCCCCGGCGCCGCCCTCGGTGCCGCTGCCCCCGGCCTCGCCGTCACCACGGGTCGCGGGGGGACGGGGCTCCGCCGCCGCCGCGGCCGGCGCGCTGCGGTCCTCGTCGGCCGGGCGGGTTTCCCCTGGGGGGTTGCCGGCTGGGGCCGTCCCGGCGGTCGCGGGCGTGCGCGGATCCGCCGGGTCCGCTTCCGCCGCGGGGGAAGCCGCACCCTGCTGGGACGCCAGCTCCGCGGCCCGTTGCGCCGGATCCGGGATGAGGTGGACGGGGTCGGAGGCGACCACCGCCCCGGCGGCCGTTCCGGGCGGGGCCGCCAGGGACTCCGGCGGTTCTACGCTCCGGACCTCCCCAGCCGCGACCCTGGCCGCCGACGGGGCGCCGCTCCCCGGCGGCATGGGATCCGATCCCTCCCGCTCGGCGGGCCCAGGTGCCGCGCCCCCCGGCCCAGGGGCCGGCGGCCGCGGCGGCCACCAGCCCGCCAGCCGCTCCTGCAGCTGGCGCCAGATCGGTGCGGCGACGTCCGAGGAGGCCGCCACGGCGCGCCGGGCCGTGACCACGGCCCCCTCGAGGCGCGGAAGGGCCTGCTGGCCCCAGCGGGCCAGGTCGCCGGCGGCCTCCCGCCACCGCTGGCCGGCGTCCGCCACCAGGAAGACCGCGAAGTCGTCCAGCCGCTGCACCGATCCGGCCCATGCCTCGGCCCACGGATCGATCCATGCGCTCACGGCGCCACCGGCTCCCAGCGACCCCGGGCCGGACGATCCGCTGGGCCCGCCGGTCGCCGGCCAGGCACCTCCGGCAGCGGCTCCCAGGGCGAGCAGCAGCAGGACCCTCCCCGCGGTCCGCCCGAGAGCCCTTGCCGCATCCATGGGTTTCACCCTCCCGTCGTCGCGGCCGGGCCATGGCGATGGGGGAGCCGTGCGGGGCGGGCCCGCGTCGCTCCCGGGCGCCGGACCGGGGCGCCGCGGGTCGAGGGGTTCCGCCATGGCGCGGCCTGCCGATGCTGGCACGAAACGCCAGCATCGGACAGTTTGGACAGGGAGGGTCGCCTCTATGCGGAACCCGCGGGGTGGGGCGGCCGGGGCCGGCCACGGGGGAGTAAAGCAGAGCCGCTGGGGCCACGGGGATGGCCGGGGCTCGTCCGGGGGAAGGGCGGCGACGTCATGCCCGGCCCGGCGCGGGGGCCGCCGAACCGCGAGCACGCCGCTCCGGGGCAGGCGGCGCCCCTCACCCGGGGCGGGCGAGGGGCCGCGGACCGGGCCGCCGCGGGCCTCCGTCAGGGCCGCAGGCCTCCGTCAGGGCCGCGGGCATCCGTCAGGGGCGCGGCGTGATGAGCGCCACCGCCAGCGCGGCGATGCCCTCGCGGCGGCCGGGGAAGCCCAGTCCCTCGTTGGTGGTGGCCTTGATCCCCACCTGGGTGGGCGGCAGGCCCAGGGCGCCGGCCACGGAGCGACGCATGGCCTCGACGAAGGGCGCCAGGCGGGGCTCCTCGGCGACGACGGTGACGTCCACCTGCGCCGGCTGCCAGCCGTGCCGGTGGAGCAGCGCCACCACCTCGGCGGCCAGCGCGGTGCTGGCGGCCCCGGCCCAGCGCGGATCGCCCGGGGGGAACCAGTGGCCGATGTCGGGCAATCCCGCCGCGCCGAGCAGCGCGTCCATGGCCGCGTGCAGGATCACGTCGGCGTCGGAGTGGCCGGCCAGCCCGCGCTCCGCCGGGATGGGCACACCGCCCAGCACCAGCGGGCGTCCTGCGGCGAACCGGTGGACATCGTAGCCCAGGCCGATCCGGAAGGACGGGACCGGTCCGGTGTCCCGCGGATCGCCGGCCCCCTCCGCCGCGGCGGCCGGCGACGCCGACGCGGCGGCGTCCAGCCAGTGCTCGGCGACGGCGAAGTCCGTGGGCCAGGTCAGCTTGAGGTTGGCCGGGTCGCCGGGGACCAGCGCCACCGGCACCCCGAGGCGCTCCAGCAGGGAGGCGTCGTCGGTGAAGCCTCGCCAGCCGTGGCGGCGGGCCTGCTGGTGAGCCGCCCAGAGCCGCTGGAAGTCGAACCCCTGGGGGGTCTGCACCGCCCGCAGGCGGTGGCGGGGCAGCGTGGCGGCCACCCACTCCACGGGCCCCTCGCCCGGCGGGACGGCGTCGGGCTCCGCCCCGGACCCGCCGGTGGGGACACCGGGCTGTGGGCTCTCGGGCGCGGCGGGGGCTGCGGGTGCGCCGGGACGACGGCCTTCGTCCGCGGCGCCCGCGGCGGCGGACGTGGAGCCCGCCGGCTCCACGTCCGCCGCCGCCACCGCCTTGATGGTGTCGCCGACGGGGACGGCGGGGACCGCCGCGCCGTACCGCCGGGCGGCCGCCAGCACCCGCGCGACCAGCGCCGGCCTCGCCAGCGGCCGCGCGGCGTCATGGACCAGCACCCATCGCGGCGGACGGGACCCGGCGGCGAGATGGGCCAGGGCCGCGTACACCGAGTCCTGGCGCTCCTCCCCGCCCTCCACCAGATCGACCGCCATGCGGGCGGGCAGCCACGGCGCCACCCGCTCCTGCCAGAGGGGACGATCGGCGCCGCGCAGGGCCACCACCGCCCGCGGCACCCCGGCGGCCGCCAGGGCGGCCAGGGCGTGGGCCAGGACGGGTCGCCCCCCCAGCTCGCGGAAGACCTTGTTCACGCCGCCGCCGACGCGGACCGAGCGCCCGGCGGCGGGCACGACGGCGGCCACGTCGGCCAGGGCCTCCCCGGCGCCGACCGCGGCCGGTTCGTCCCGACCGGTCACGGCGCGGCCCGGCCCATCACCTTGGGCCGCGCGAAGATCATCCGCCCGGCTGCGGTCTGGAGCACGGTGGAGACCTCCACGTCGATGCGCTGGCCGATGTAGCGCTTGCCGCCCTCGACCACGATCATCGTGCCGTCGTCCAGGAAGCCGACGCCCTGGCCGGCCTCCTTGCCCTCGCGGATGATCTGGACCTGCATCGCCTCGCCCGGGAGCACCACCGGCTTGACGGCGTTGGCCAGCTCGTTGACGTTGAGCACGGGCACGCCCTGCAGCCCGGCGATCTGGTTGAGGTTGTAGTCGTTGGTGACCACCTTGCCGTTCAGCCGCCGGGCCAGGCGCAGGAGCTTGCTGTCCACGTCGTCGCCTTCCACGTCGCCCTCGTAGATCTCCACCGGCACCGGCGACTCCTGCTGCATGCGACGCAGGATCTCCAGCCCCCGCCGGCCCCGGCTGCGCTTGAGGGCGTCGGCCGAGTCGGCGATGCGCCGCAGCTCCTCCAGGACGAACCCCGGCACCACCAGCGTCCCCTCGAGGAAGCCGGTCTCGACCACGTCGGCGATGCGCCCGTCGATGATGGCGCTGGTGTCCAGCACCTTGTACGCGCCCGGCGGGGCCGCGCGGTCGCGATCGCGGTTCCGCTCCCGCTCCCGGCCCGGCCGGGACAGCGCCGCCACCAGGTGGACCAGGTCGTCCCGTCGCTTGACCGCCACCACGGCCCCGAGGTACGCCAGCAGCACCGCGAAGATCGGTGGCAAGAACGGCCCCACCACGGGGACCAGACCCAGCGGGCCGCTGAGCAGGTTGGCGATCACCAGGCCCGCCACGAGCCCCAGGACGCCCGCCAGGGTGTCCTGGATGGGCGTGCGCACCAACCGCGCCTCGACCCACTGGGTGAACTGCACCACCTGCTGCCAGAGGCGCTGGGCCGCCGCGTACCCGCCGAGGCCGCCGAGCAACAAAAAAAGAACCATGAGTCCGTACGTCCAATGCCGCGGCAGCTCGGCGAGGATGCGCAGCGACTCCTGCTGCAGCAGCCCGTAGTAGGCCAGCCCGAAGCCGCCCAGGGCGCCCAGGGCGGCGAAGGCCAGCCGGATGGATCGCAAGCGCACGCATCCCGTCTCCTCTCTCCGCACCCGGTCCCGTCGCCCCACCCGTCCCGGATCCAGGGCGTGCCGCCGCCGGCAGCCGCCCCGCGCGGTCCGCGGCGCCATCGCCTGGGGGTGCGATCGCCCTGCCTGTGGGCGGACCCGCATCGCCCCCTCCACAGGGGGTTCGCCGACCGCCCCGCCCTTTCGGCGGGTGGTGCCCCACCTTCCGGTGGCGCCCACGGGCGGCGCCACCCGCGGTGGACGGCGCCGGCCACCCCGACCCGATTATAAACCGGTATGAACCGGTCACCCGCCGCCTCTCAGGGTCGGACCCCGTCGCCCCCGTCGGACGAACCGGCCCGGGCGTCGGCCCCGCCGGCCCGATCGGCCGGGGGCGTCGCCGATGGCTCCCCCTGCAACCGCCGCTCGACCAGCGCGTCCATCGCCTCGCGGTCGACGCCGCTGGCCAGGGCCAGCTCGCTGACCAGGATCTGGCGCGCCTGATCCAGCAATCGGCGCTCCCCGCCCGACAACCCGCGCTCGCGCAGGCGCGCGCTGAGGTTGCGGACCACGGCGGCCACCTCGAGGACGTCCCCCGTCCGCAGCTTGTCGGCGTGCTCCCGGTAGCGGTGGTTCCAGTTGGGGTCCATGGGCGGGACGGGATCGCCGAGGCGGTCGAGGACCGCAGGGACGCGCTCCGCCGGGATCACGGGGCGGAGTCCGCACTGGCGGGCGGCGGCGATGGGGATCATGACCCGCATGTCCCCCACGGGCAAGCGAAGGATGTAGTAACGGTGTCGCTCACCCAGGACCTCCCGCTCCTCGATGGCTTCGATCACCCCTGCGCCGTGCAACGGGTAGACGACGCGGTCCCCGACCTCGAACAACGGCTCACCTCCCACCGCGGTCCGCCCCTGGCGGCGGCGCCGCTGCCTCGAGTGTACACCAGCAGCCATCCTATGAGCAAATTTTCAAATTTATCACCGGCTCCTTGGACCGTCAACGGACCGGCGCAGCCCGCCGCCCGGCTGCCAGACCCTTCCGGGATCGCGTTGACGGGCTCTCCGCGGCCCGCCTATAATAGCCGCAGGCCGTGGGGATGCCCGTGCAAGAGGGGTGACGCGGTTGAAGGACCTGTTGGTGGATGAGTTCCAACACGCCGTGGCGGACTGCTTGATCCGGCACCGCAGCGTGTTGGACGTCCTCTCCAAGTTCCAGGAGGCCAACGCCCGCGTACACCGTGCCGTAGCCAAGGCCGTCACCGGTTGCGGCTGCATCAGCATCCACGCCCGGCGTCCACAGATCCCCGCCCACAGCACCCTGCGCGACCTCAAGACCCTCATGGACGACCACATCGACGGCGAGCTCTGCGAGAGCTGCCGCGAAGCGCTGGAAGAGGAGCTGGGCAAGCAGCTTTTTTATTTGGTCGCCCTGTGCAACCTGTTCGACATCAACACCTTCGATCTGATCATCAAGGAGAACCGGAAGCTGTCCACGCTGGGGATGTACCACATCTCGTGACCGTGGCCGGCCGGGGGGCCTCGGTGGGCACGCCGGCGGCAGGCAGGCCGTGGCGTGGGCGCCGGCCGCGACGCGCCCGGTGTGGGCGGCGCCGAGAGGCGCGCCGCGGCGCAGGGCGCCCGCGGACGCATGGCCGGGTGGAGACGGCGGCGAGAGGCGCGCCGGGGGTGGGACGTCTCCGGCGCAGGCATGCCCCTGCGCAGCGGGCACGCCCCCGTGGCCCGGCGGCGATCGGCGAGCCGTGGGGTGGGGCCCCGCGGGCGCACATCTGCGTGGCCCCGCGGCGAGAGGCGACCCGTGGGGCGGGGCGCCCGCGGATGCGCGCCCGCGCGGTCGCGGCGGCACGGGGGCGGTGGCGGGGGCCATGGCGGGAGGGTCGGCGCACGCTGTGCCCACGGGGAATACACCCGCGGGGCGGCACCGGCCGGGTGCCGCCCCGCGGGTTCGCCCCCCGGCCGGCATGGCGGAGGGCGCGGGCCCTCCGCCATGCCGGCGAGGACGTGCCGGCGAGGGATCGGGCCCTCCGCCATGGCTCCAAGGCGCCACGGGGAGGCCCCCCGCCACCGCTCGCGGGACCGAACCCCCGCTCCGTCCAGAGGGCGTGCCGGCCGAGCTCAGGCGTGGAAGCCCGGCTCCGTCACCCCCCTGCCGATGCCCGCCGTCGCCTCACCACGTGGACGCTTGTCGCCCTCTTCCTGCGCGGAGGCCCGCCGCCTTCTTCACGCGTGGAGGCCGCACTCCGTCTTGGTGAAGCCCGCCCAGCGCCCGGCCCGCGGGTCCTCGTCCGGCCCCACGGGACGGGTGCAGGGGGCACACCCGATGCTGGGATAGCCGCGGTCGTGGAGGGGGTTGTAGGGGACCCCGCGCCGCAGGACGTAGTCCCAGAGCTGGTTGCGCGTCCAGCGAGCCAGGGGGTTGACCTTCACGAGGCCGAACCGGCGGTCGGCCTCGATCACCGCCGTGCGGGCCCGCTGCGGCGTCTGCTCGCGGCGGATGCCGGTGATCCAGGCGTCGAAGCCGCGCAGGAAGCGGCGGAGGGGTTCCACCTTGCGCAGCCGGCAGCACAGGTCGGGGTCACGGGCCCAGAGGTCCGGCCCGTAGCGGGCGGCCTGTTCGTCCACCGTCAGCGCCGGCTTGACCGCCACCGGCTCGATGCCGTAGTACTCGGCCACGCGCCGGCAGGTGGCGTAGGTCTCGGGGAAGTGGAGGCTGGTGTCCAGGTAGAACACCGTCACCGCCGTCAGCCTGCCCGCGGCGGCCGCCATGTCGATCAGGGCCACGTCTTCCGCCTGGAAGCTGCACGCCAGGGCTACGCGGCCGGCGAAGCGGTCCAGGGCCCAGGCCAGGATCGCCTGGGGCGCGGCCTCCTCCAGCGACCGGGCCAAGGTCGCGATCTCCTGCTCGGAGAGCGCCAGGGGGCGTTCCGTCCGCGCGTCGTCCATCGTCGCCACCTCCCAAGGTCCCGGGCCCGGATCGGGGCGCCGGTGCTCCCGGCCGCCCCGTTCGATCCCCGTCCATGGGGAGGGACGGGGCCGGGGGCGACGGCGGCCGGCGACCGGGGCCGGAAGGGCCGGGTGAGGGCAGCCCGCGCGAGGCCGGGACGGCTGCGCAGCAGGCTGGGCAACCGGCCCGCACCCACCCGCATTAGCCTAGTGCCGCACCGGGGCAAGGGTGCAGGGGGTCCACGGGGTTCCCGCTCGCCGGCGTGCGTTCCCGGGGGTGCGGACGGGCTGTCGACCGACGTGGAGCGTGCAGGACGGACGTCAACGTGGCGGGCGGACGTGGAGTGCGGACGGCGCGCCGCGGACGGAGCGCCCGGGAGCGTGGGGGCGCAGACGGAGCGCCCGCGAGGATTCGGCGTCCCTGGCGGCTGCGGTGGTCCGCCCCCCGGCCGGGGGCGGACCACCGCAGGGCGGAAGGAACCCCCGGTCGCCCGCGTCCCGCCCGGGCCGGGACCCGACACGGCGGGGCCCCCGGACGCAGGGTCCCGGGCGCCCCGTGCGGATCAAGGGCGTCGCTCCAGGAAGGCCTGGTCTTGCAGACGGCGCAGGCCGTCCTTGATGGTGCGGGCGCGGACGCTGCCGATGCCCTCCACCGCGTCCAGCTGGTCGACGGTGGCCGCCAGGATGCGCGGCAGGTTGCCGAAGCGGCGCACCAGGTTCTCGATCACCGCCGCCGGCAACCGCGGCACCTTGTGGAGGATGCGGTAGCCCCGCGGCGTCAGCGGCGTCTCGTCGTCCGGCGGGGCGGCGTAGCCCAGGCAGCGGACCACCGCGCGGCGGTCGGTGAGCTCCTCGGGCGACAGCCGCCGCAGGGCGAGCATCGCCTCGCCCTCGCCGTCGGGGTCGGCCACGTAGTCCCGGATCACCAGCCGGTACTCCTCGTCCACGCCGCTGCGCAGCTCGTCCAGCTGCAGGCGCACCAGGCGGCCCTCGGTGCCCAGCTCCACCGCGTCGCCCTCGATCTCCCGGCCGATGCGCCGCACCTGCTCGGCCCTCCCCAGGACGGAGGCGACATCCCCCGCCGTCACCAGGTCCTCGAACTCCAGGACCGTCAGGTGGCCCAGGGCCTGGAGGAACACGGCCCGGTAGCGCTCCAGCGTGCCCAGGGCCTGGTTGGCCTTGGCCAGCATGAGCGCGGGATCGCGCAGCACGTAGCGCAGCTCCCCGCGGTAGACGGTGATCACGTTGCGGCGCTGCGAGATGGCGATGACCAGGGCGCCGGTCTGCCGGGCCATCCGCTCGGCGGTGCGGTGGCGGATGCCCGTCTCGAAGGAGAGGACCCGCGGGTCGGGGATCAGGTGCACGTTGGCGCGGACGATGCGGCGGGCGTCGCTGGAGAGGATGATGGCGCCGTCCATCTTGGCCAGCTCGTAGAGATGGGCCGGCGTGAGCTCCACGTCCAGCTCGAACCCGCCCGAGCAGAGCTCCATCACCTCGGGTCCGTCCCCGACGACGATCAGGGCGCCGGTACGGGCGCGCAGGATCTGGTCCAGCCCCTCCCGCAGGCGGGTCCCCGGGGCCAGGCGCCGCAGGGCCGCCAGCAGGGCGTCCGGGCGTTCCTCGGCGGTCATGGCAGCCTCCTTCGACGGCCGTCCCGCCGCGCGCCCCAGCACTGGCGTGCCGCAGGGCTGGCGCGCCCCACGGGTGGCCCGCCGCCGGGCTGGCACGCCGACCCGCCCTGGCTCCTGGGGCGCGGCGGGGGCGATGATCTGGCGGCCGGCGCCGGGACCGCACGGGGGCGGGGCGCGGGCCGTCTCCTCGGCGGTCAGCCCACGGCGGCCGCGATCGCCTCCTCGACGCGCCCGACGGGCACCAGCTCGAGGCCGCCCGCCGCGGCCGCCAGCGCCGGGGTCACGTTGCCCCGCGGCAGGATCACCCGCTGGAACCCCAGGCGCTGCGCCTCCCGGACCCGCTCGTCGACCCGCTGGACCGAGCGGACCTCGCCCGCCAGGCCGAGCTCGCCGAAGATCACCGCCTCGGAGTCCGCCGGTCGATCGCGATGGCTGGAGGCCAGGGCCACGGCCAGCCCCAGGTCGAGGGCCGGTTCGTCCACCCGCACCCCGCCGGCCACCTTGAGGTACACGTCGCAGCCGCCCAGGTGCAGGCCCGCGCGCTTGTCCAGCACGGCCATCACCAGGGCCGCCCGCCCCAGGTCCAGCCCGGTGGCCACCCGGCGCGGCTGCCCGTAGGGCGCCGGCGCCACCAGCGCCTGGATCTCCACCAGCAGGGGGCGCGTGCCCTCCACCGCCGCCACCACCGCCGAGCCCGCCGCCCCCCGCGGACGCTCCGAGAGGAGCCGCGCCGAGGGATTGGCCACCTCCGCCAGGCCGCGGTCCTGCATCTCGAAGAGGGCGATCTCGTGGGTGGCGCCGAAGCGGTTCTTGATCGCCCGCAGCAGGCGGTAGGCATGGTGGGCCGGCGACTCGAAGTAGAGGACGGCGTCCACCATGTGCTCGACCACCCGCGGCCCGGCGATGGTCCCCGCCCGGGTCACGTGCCCCACCAGGACCAGGACCACCGGCAGCCGCTTGGCCACCGCCAGCAGGAGGGCGGCGCTCTCCCGCACCTGGCTGACGCTGCCCGGGGCCGACCCCACCTCGGGGTGGGCCAGGGTCTGGATCGAGTCGATGACCGCCAGCGCCGGCTGGTACCGGCCGATGGCCTCCGCCGCCGCCAGGGCGTCGGTGGTGGGCAGCACCAGGAGGGACGGCGCCAGCGCCCCCAGCCGCTGGGCGCGCAGCCGCACCTGGGCGGCCGACTCCTCGCCGGTGACGTAGAGGACGGGGAGCCCCTGGGACGCCAGGTTCTGGGAGACCTGCAGGAGCAGGGTCGACTTGCCCACCCCGGGGTCGCCGCCCACCAGGACCACCGATCCCGGGACGAACCCGCCCCCCAGCACCCGATCGAGCTCGGCCATGCCGGTCCCCAGCCGCGGCGGTTCGCCGGCGCCCACGTCCCGGAGGGCGATGGGCTCGGCGGGCTCGCGGGCGCCGGCCAGGGCGCCCGCGAGCCCGCCCCGGCCGCGGCGCCCGCCGGGGGCGGCGGGCGCCGCGGCGCGTTCCTCGACGAAGGTGTTCCACGCCCCGCACTCGGGGCAGCGGCCCATCCACTTGGGGCTCAGGTGGCCGCACGCCTGGCACGCGAAGACGGTGCGCGGGGGCAAGGGCCTGCCTCCTTCCCCGGGGACCCGCCGCGGCCGGCCTCCCGCCCCTTGCTGGGGCCAGCGGCGGGCCGGTCAGCCATCGCGCCGGGCGGGCCGGCGGCCGTGCCGGCCGGGGCGGCCAGCGCACCGGGCAGGCCGGACATCGCGCCGGACGGGCCGACCACCGTAGAGGTCGCGCCGCCCGCCGCAGCGGTCGGGGCGGCCATGCCGCGGGGCGCGGCCCGGCGGGACCGCCCCCGCGACGGCCGCCGGGCCATGGCCCGGTACCGGGCCATGGCCCGGCGGCGCGGCGCCCCGCCCGGCGGCCAGGGGGCCCGGTAAGCGGGCCGGCGGCCCGCTTACCGGGCCGCCGGTTCGTCCGCAGCCGACGGCTCGCCCTTCGTACCCGGCCCGGACGGGGCGCCCGCGGCCACCCGCTCCCCGTGGCGGAACACGATGCGGCCCTCGGCGTCCACGTCGGCCACCACGGTGTCGCCCTCCTTGAAGCGGCCGGCCAGCATCTCCTCGGAGAGCGGGTCCTCGATCAGGCGCGTGATGGTGCGCCGCAGCGGCCGCGCGCCGTAGACCACGTCCGAGCCTTCCTTGACCAGCTTGCGCTTGGCCGCCTCGGTGACCTCGAGCCCCAGCCCGTGCTCCTTGAGCCGCTCGGCCACGCGCTTGAGCATCAGGTCGACGATCTTCATCAGGTGCTCCTCGGTCAGCGCGTGGAAGACGATCAGCTCGTCGATGCGGTTCAGGAACTCGGGCCGGAAGGTGCGCTTGACCTCGTCCATGATCTTCCGCTTCATGTCCTCGTAGTCCGGCGTCTCCTGGTCGGCGGCCTGGAAGCCCACGCGGCTCTGCCGCCGGATCAGGTCGGCGCCGACGTTGGAGGTCATGATGATCACCGTGTTGCGGAAGTCCACCGTCCGGCCCTTCGCCTCGGTCAGGCGGCCCTCCTCGAGGATCTGCAGGAGCACGTTGAAGACCTCGGGGTGGGCCTTCTCGATCTCGTCGAACACCACCACCGAGTAGGGCCGGCGCCGCACCTGCTCGGTCAGCTGGCCGCCCTCCTCATACCCCACGTAGCCCGGCGGCGAGCCCACCAGCCGCGAGACCGTGTGCCGCTCCATGTACTCCGACATGTCGAGGACGATCATGGCGTCCTCGTCGCCGAACAGCGCCTCGGCCAGGGCCTTGGCCAGCTCGGTCTTGCCGACGCCCGTCGGCCCGAGGAAGATGAACGAGCCGATGGGCCGCCGCGGGTCCTTGAGGCCGGCCCGGGCGCGCCGGATGGCCCGCGCCACCGCCTTGACCGCCTCGTCCTGGCCGACGATGCGTTCGTGGAGGATCTCCTCCAGCTTGAGCAGCCGCTCGCTCTCGGCCTGCTCCAGGCGCCGGACGGGGATGCCCGTCCAGTTGGAGACGATCTGGGCGATGTCGTCGGCGGTCACCACGATCTTCTCGTTGAGCTGCTGCTGCTGCCACTCGGCCTTCTTGCGCTCCAGCTCCTCCACCAGCTTCTGCTCCTGGTCGCGCAGGTTGGCGGCCTTCTCGAACTCCTGGGACTGCACGGCGGCCTCCTTCTCCTTGCGGATCTCCTCCAGGCGCTGCTCGATCTCCTTGAGCTCGGGCGGCGCCACGAAGGCCTGCAGCCGCGCCCGCGAGGCCGCCTCGTCGATCAGGTCGATGGCCTTGTCAGGGAGGAACCGGTCGGAGATGTAGCGGTCCGCCAGCTTGACCGCCGCCACGATGGCGTCGTCGGTGATCTCCACCCGGTGGTGCGCCTCGTAGCGGTCGCGCAGGCCGCGGAGGATCTGGATGGCGTCCTCCACGCTGGGTTCCTCCACCATGATGGGCTGGAAGCGGCGCTCCAGGGCGGCGTCCTTCTCCACGTGCTTGCGGTACTCGTCCAGGGTGGTGGCGCCGATGGTCTGCAGCTCGCCCCGGGCCAGGGCCGGCTTGAGGATGCTGGCCGCGTCGATGGCGCCCTCCGCGGCGCCCGCGCCGATGATGGTGTGCATCTCGTCGATGAACAGGATGATGTTCCCGGCGCGGCGGATCTCATCCATGACCTTCTTGAGGCGCTCCTCGAACTCGCCGCGGTACTTGGAGCCGGCCACCAGCGCTCCCAGGTCCAGGGCCACCACCCGCCGGTCCTTGAGGATCTCCGGCACCTTGCCCTCGGCGATGCGCTGGGCCAGGCCCTCGACGATGGCCGTCTTGCCGACGCCCGGCTCGCCGATCAGCACCGGGTTGTTCTTGGTGCGCCGGGAGAGGATCTGGATCACCCGCTCGATCTCCTTGTCGCGACCGATGACGGGATCCAGCTTGCCCTCCTCAGCCATCTGGGTCAGGTCACGACCGAAGTTGTCCAGCACCGGCGTGGTGCTCTTCTGCCGACGCTGGCGCGCCGCGGGCGCCGGCGCGGCGCTGCCGCCCAGGAGCTTGATCACCGTCTGGCGCACGCGGTCCAGGTCGGCGCCCATGTTCTCCAGCACCTTGGCGGCCACGCCCTCGCCCTCGCGGATCAGGCCCAGCAGGATGTGCTCGGTGCCCACGTAGTTGTGGCCCAGCAGGCGGGCCTCCTCGGGGGCGAGCTCCATGACCACCTTCTTGGCCCGCGGCGTGTAGCCGATCTCCCCCTGGATGGGCCCGTTGCCGCGCCCGATGATCTTCTCGACCTCCGCCCGGACCTGCTCCAGGTTGATCCCCAGGCTCTGCAGCGCCTTGGCGGCGATGCCCGTGCCCTCCCGGATCAGGCCGAGCAGCAGGTGCTCGGTGCCCACGTAGTTGTAGTTCAAGCGGCGCGCCTCTTCCTGGGCCAGCAGGATCACCCGCTGGGCCCGCTCCGAATACCGGCCGAACATCAGGCGGACCCCCCTCCTCCGGTCACTGGCTAGTCTTCCGTAGCGACGCGGCGATCCGCTCCCGGATCAGCCGGGCGCGGAGCAGGTCCCGCTCCCGCGCGTTGAGCTCCTGCCCCGCCAGCTTCTGCAGACAGGCCGGCCGGGTCAGGACGATCAGCTCGTTGAACACCTCCGGCCGCACGTGGGAGAGGACGTTGAGGTCGATGCCCAGGCGCAGGTCCGAGAGTAGCCGGATCGCCTCCTCGGACGAGATGGTCCAGGCGTTGGTCAAAAGGCCATAGGCCCGCATGACCCGGTCCTTGAGCCCGTCCTCGTCCTCGCGGTAGAGCCGCTCCCGGGCGCTGCGCTCCTGGTCCAGCAGCTGGCGGGTGAAGCCCATCAGGTTCTCGATCAGCTCCTCCTCCGAGGGCCCGAGGGTGATCTGGTTGGACACCTGGAAGACGTTGCCCAGGGCCTCGGTGCCCTCGCCGTAGAGCCCCCGCACCACCATGCCGACCTTGCCCAGCTGGCTCAGCAGCCGCCCCGCCTGCTGGGCCAGCACCAGCCCGGGCAGGTGGACCATGACCGACGCCCGGATCCCGGTGCCCAGGTTGGTCGGGCAGGTGGTCAGGTAGCCGCGCTCCTCGTCGAAGGCGTAGCGCACGTGGGCCTCGATGACGTCGTCGACCCGCGTGGCGATGGCCCACGCCTCGTGGAGCTGCAGCCCCCCCAGCAGGCACTGGATGCGCAGGTGATCCTCCTCGTTGACCATGATGCTGATCGAGCGGTCCTCGTTGAGGATCACCGCGCCCGTGGCGGCGTTGCGGGCGTGCTGCGGGCTGATCAGGTGCTGCTCCACCAGCACGCGCCGGTCCAGGGGCGTCAGGTCCGCCATGCGCAGCAGGGTGAACCGCCCCAGTCCCGCCGCCGACAGGTGCTCGGTCACCCGCTCCATCTGCTCGATGATCTCCCGCCCCTGCTCGGGGCTGAGCAGGGTGGGGAAGGGATAGTCCTCCAGGTTGCGGGCCAGGCGGACCCGGCTGGAGAGGACCAGATCCGCGGCGGGCCCGCCGCCCTCCATCCACCGTACCCGCTGGGCGCCAGGGTTCACCGCCATGGCCGGTCCCTCCCTAGCGTCCGGGAGCGGTGCCGGACGGGCCGCCCGCCGCCGCCCCGCCCTCCCCGCTCCGCAGGCGCTGCTCCAGGGCGCGGATCTGGTCGCGCAGCCGCGCCGCCTCCTCGTAGTGCTCCCGGGCCACCGCCTCCCGCAGCCGCGCCCGCAGCTGGTCCAGCTGCCGTCCCAGCTGGGCGTGGGCGCCGGCGCGGGAGGGCACCTTCCCGGTGTGGCGAACCTGCCCCTGGATCCGGCGCAGCACGGGCTCCAGCTGCTGCCGGAACTCGCGGTAGCAGTGGCTGCAGCCCAAGAGGCCCGTCCGGGCGAACTCCCGGTACCGCAGCCCACACCGGGAACAGCGCAGGTCCTGCACCGTCCCCGCGGGCGGCTGCCACCCCTCCAAAAGCCCCGCCAGGAGGTTGTGGATGGAGAACTGCGGCTCGAAGAAGAACTCGTGCTCGTGCCGCTGCGCGCACTGGGCGCACAGGTGCCGCTCGGTCTTCTTCCCGTTAACGATCTGGGTCAGGTGCACCGTGGCCGTGCGCTGGCCGCACTCCTCGCAGAGCATCGCCACCGCCTCCGTCCTCCCGCTTAGGCTCCCCGCCCTTGAGCAGCTCCAGCACCATGGCCTTCAGCAGCCGGGCCCGGACCACGTCCCGCCAGGGCAGGTCGACGGCCAGGGTGTTCCGGTCCACGGCCGCCCGCATCAACGCGGCTTCGCGGCGGCCGGCGATGCCCTCCTCCTCCAGCCGCGCGATCAGGGCCTCCGCGCCGTCCTGGTCGATGGCGTCGCCCACCCAGCGGTCCAGCAGGGCCAGCAGCTGGCCCCGCTGGCGCAGGGGCAGACGCACGATGCGGATGAACCCCCGACCACCCCGGCGGCTCTCGATGACGTAGCCGGCCGCCGGGGTGAAGCGCGTCTCCAGCACGTAGTTGATCTGGGACGGGGCGCAGGCGAAGCGCGCTGCCAGCTCGCTGCGCTGCAGCTCCAGCACCCCGCCCGCCCGTTCCAGCTCCCGCTTGAGATACCGTTCGATCAGGGAAGACAGCGACGCCATGGCCATCCTCCCGGCCCGGGTCGCGGCCGCCGGCGGGCGCCCGGACCTTTTGACCATCTTTGACTTTTCGCCCCTATTATAGGAGCCCCCTGGCCGGCCGACAAGGGGGCAAGCCCGGCGCACCGGCCGGGACCGGCCCGGTGCGCGGGCCGGTCCCGGCCCGTCGCCCGGCGCGGCACCATGGCGGGCGGTCCGGCAGGGACCCGCGGCCCCCGCCCCGAAACCCCACAGCGGACGGCTTCGATGCCCGACCGGCGGTGGAAGGGAGGATCCGCGTGGTCCCGCCGTCACCCCCCACCCGACGCCCGGCCCCGACGGGATCGCGCCACCTCCCGGCGCGTCGCCTCACCAGGCTGACGCTGATCCTCCTCTTGGGCGTCCTCCTGGGAGGAACGGCCTACTGGACGTGGGCCGCGTCGCACCGGACGCCGGCCGCCGCCCGGACGGCCGAGGGGCCGAGGCCCTCTCCGGCCGAGGGGCAGGCCGGTTCGTCCGGGACGGAGGACGCCGGCGACCCGGTCGCCCGCCGGCCCGCCGCCGGGGGCCCGCACCCTGCGACGGAGGCCCACCACCAGCCGCCGGCCTCCCTCTCGGCCGGCGCCTTCCCGCCGGACGAACCGGCCCCCGGCCGCGCCGCCCCCGCCTTCGACCTCCTCATCCGGGGCGGGGTGGTGGTCGACGGGACGGGCCGGCCGGCCTACCGGGCCGACGTGGCGGTGCGGGGCGACCGCATCGTCGCCGTGGGCCGCCTGCCGGCCGGCCGGGCGCGCCGCGTCCTGGACGCCACGGGCCTAGTGGTCGCGCCCGGCTTCATCAACGCCCACTCCCACACCTACGAGTACCTGGACGTCGCGCCCGGCGGCGACGCGGACCTGCTCCAGGGCATGACCACCGTCGTCGGCGGCGTCGACGGGCGCGCCCCCACGCCCCTCGGTCCCTTCCTGGACCGCCTCGAACGACGCCGGCTCGGCACCAACCACGCCCTCTTCGCCGGTCACGGCAGCATCCGGGCGGCGGTGATGGGCACCGCCGCCCGCGCCCCGACGGCCGCCGAGCTGCGGGCGATGGCCCGCATCCTCGAGCGGGCCATGCAACACGGGGCCCTCGGCCTCTCCACGGGTCTGGAGTACGTCCCCGGCCGCTACGCCCGCACCGAGGAGCTGGTCGCCCTGGCCCGCGTCGTCGCCCCCTTCGGGGGGATCTACTCCACCCACCTGCGCAGCGAGGGGGACGCCGTCGCCGCCGCCGTGGACGAGGCCCTGGCCGTGGGACGGGAGGCGGGGGTGGCGGTGAACGTCTCCCACTTCAAGGTGGTGGGCCGGTCCAACTGGGCGCTCCAGGGGCCGCTGATCGCCCGGATTCGGCGCGCCCGGGAGCAGGGCATCCAGGTGGTGGCCGACGTCTACCCCTACCCGTCGCCCGACTACGCCAGCGCCCTGCCCCTGGCGACGGCCTGGGACCGCTACCCGCCGTCGGACCTGCTGATCCGGCGCACCCGGGTGCGCGGCGTCGAGGGCCTCTCGTTGGCGCAGCTGGCGCAAGCCCGGGGCATGGAGGGGAGGGCGGCCGCCCGGTGGCTGCTCCGGCAGGATCCCGCGACCCGGGTCACGGCCCTGGTGGTCAGCGAGGACAACCTGCGGCAGCTCCTGCGCCAGCCCTTCACCATCATCGCCAGCGACGGGGGGGCGCGCCCCCTGACGACGGCGACGGGCGACGCGCTGCTGCACCCCCGCGTCTTCGGCGCCTATCCCCGCGTGCTGGCCCGCTACGTGCGGGAGCAGGGGGTGCTGACCCTGGAGGAGGCCATCCACAAGATGACCGGTCAGCCGGCGGCGTTCTTCGGGCTGCGCGACCGCGGGCTGGTGCGGGCGGGGATGTACGCCGACCTGGTGGTCTTCGACCCCGCGACCGTGGCGGACCGGGCGACGTGGTCGGATCCGGCGCTCCCGCCCGAGGGCATCCGCTGGGTCGTCGTCAACGGACAGGTGGCCGTCGAGGACGGGCGGCGGGTCGACGGCGTCCTGGCGGGCCGGGTGCTGCGGGGTGGCCGCGACGCCCTGGTGGGCCGCCGCTGACGGGCCCGCCCACCGGGGACCGCCCAGGGCGGGCCGCGCGCCCGGCCCCGCGACCGGCCCGCGCACCGGGGAGCCGCGGCGGAGGCCTGCACGCCGCCCTGCGTCGGGACGGCTGGCGCACCGGGATCCCGCCACGACAGCCGGTATGCCGCCCTCCGCCGCTGCGGGCCAGGCACCAGGTGGCATGCCGACGCCCCGCGGAGGCCAGCCATGGCGAAGGGGCCCCCGGTGCCGGCACCCTCAGCCGCTTGCCCCGGGCCTTTCGCCGGCCGTCTCCTCCGCGAGCCAGCGCAGGTAGTCCGGGTTGCCGTCGCGCACCTCGAGGACCAGGATCGCCGGCACCGAGTAGCTGTGCCAGCTGCGCACCGCGGCGATGAGCTCCGGCACCCGGGCCCGCCGGGTCTTCAGGATCACCACCGCCTCGTGGTCCTCCACCAGCTCGCCCTGCCACCAGTAGAAGGAGTCGATGTGCGGGTACACGTTGGCGCAGGCGGCCAGCCGCTGCTCCACCGCCTGGCGGCCGATGCGCCGGGCCTCCCCGGCGTTGGCGGCGGTGACGTAAACCAGCACGGCCTCCCCGCCACCGGTCGCCCCCCCTTGGCCCGCCTCGCTCGCAGCCGCCGCAGCCGCCGCGGGTGCCCCGGCGGGTGCCGCGGCGGCCCGGCTCGCCCGCGCCGGTTCGTCCGCCGAGGACCCGGCGACCGGGGACGGCAGCCCGCTGTTCGTGGCCTTGGTGCTTCCCATGTCCCTCGTCACCTCCGCACCTCGCCCCCCGGGCCGTACGGCCCCCTGCCGCGGCCCGGGCTGACGGAACCGCGCCTCCTCGCCCCCGTGGGCCGCCGCCCGTGCAGCACCCCGCCGCCCGTCCCGGTGGCCAGCGCCCGGCGCCGCGGCGGCGGTCCGCACCGGACGCATCCCCCTCCGGCGCCCGCCTCCGGGCTCAGCGGGGCGCGGCGCTGCGGCGCCGGCGACGACGGCCCTCCTCCTGGCGCTGGGGCAGCCCGATGGCGAAGTCTTGCTTGTAGATGTCCAGCACCAGGGAGGTCTGGGTGTTGGTGATGCCGTCGATCTTGGACAGGTCCTCCAGCAGGAAGGACGCCATCTCCTTGTTGTCCGAGAAGAAGGCGTAGACGATGATGTCGTAGATCCCCGTGGTCATGGCCACGTAGTGGACCCGGGGCAGGCGGGTCAGCTGCTCCACGATCTCGCGGATGCGGCTCTGGTCCACGTTCAGGCCGATGATGGCGGGCGCGTTGAACCCCACCTCGAAGGGGTCCGTGACCGCGGCGATCTTGATCACGCCCTCTTCCAGCAGCCGGTAGAACTTGCGCCGGATGGTCCCCTCCGTGACCCCGATCTGCTCCGCCATGTCCACGAAGGACATGCGCCCGTCCTTCTGCAGGAGCTTGATGATCTCCCTCTCCGTCTTGTCCAGCACCACCATGGTCTGCCCCTCCGTCTGCCCCCGCCGCGTCCCCCGGCCACCCGCGCATCACCGGCCGGGGATGCGCGTCAGCGGAACACGGCCGCCAGAGCCTCTTCCAGCACGTCGCACGCTTCGTCGATCTGCTCGGGGGTGATCACCAGCGGGGCGAGCACCCGGATCACGTTGCCGTACAGGCCCGCGCGGGCGGTGATCACACCGCGTTGGAGCGCCTCCTGGATCACCTGGCCGACCTCCTCGGTGGCCGGCTCCTTGGTGGCGCGGTCCTTGACCAGCTCCATGGCCACCATGGCGCCGAGGCCGCGCACCTCGCCGACCTGGACGAACCGGCGCTGCATCGCCTCGAACCGCCGGCGGAAGCGGCGCCCCACCTCGTCGGCCCGCGCCAGCAGGTTCTGCTCGCGGAACACGTCCAGCACCGCCAGGGCCGCGGCGCAGGCCACGGGGTTGCCCACGTAGGTGCCGCCGATGGCGGTGTCGCGGGCGGCATCCATGATCTCCGCACGCCCGATGACGCCGGAGAGGACCATGCCGGCGGCGATGGACTTGGCCACCGTCATCAGGTCGGGTTCCACGCCGAAGTGCTCGCAGGCGAACATCCGCGCGGTCCGGCCGAAGCCCGTCTGCACCTCGTCCAAGATCAGCACGATGCCGTGCCGCGTGCACAGCTCCCGCACCCTGGGCAGGAAGTTGGCCGGCGGCACCACGAAGCCGCCCTCGCCCTGGACCGGTTCGATCACGATGGCCGCCACGTCTTCGGGCGCCACCGTCACCTCCAGCAGGCGCTCCAGCTGCCGGTAAGCCCACAGCCCGACCTCCTCGGGCGTCATGCCCTCGGGGCCGCGATACGGATAGGGGTAGGGTGCCCGGTAGACCTCGGGGACGAAGGGGCCCAGCCCCACCTTGTAGGGCTTGGCCTTGTGGGTCAGCGTCAGGGCCATCCACGTGCGGCCGTGGAAGGCGCCCTCGAAGGCGATCACCGCCCGTCGACCGGTGTAGTGCTTGGCGATCTTGACCGCGTTCTCCACCGCCTCCGCCCCGGAGTTGAAGAACGCCGCCTTCACCGGCCCGCTGATGGGCGCGATCTCCGCCAGGCGCTCCGCCAGCCGCACGTAGGGCTCGTAGGGCACCACGGTGAAGTCGGTGTGGGTGTAGAGGCGGACCTGGCGGCAGATGGCCTCTACCACCGCCGGCTGGGAGTAGCCCACGTTCATCACGCCGAAGCCGCCCGCCAGGTCGATGTAGGTGTTGCCGTCGACGTCGGTGATCAAGGCGCCCTCGGCCCGCTCGATGAAGACGGGCGCCAGCACCGACTTGGCGTTGGCGACGTACTGCTGCTTCAGCGCCATCAGCTGGCGTGAGCGCGGCCCGGGAATCTCCGTCCGGCGTACGATGGAGCCTGCCACCCCGATCCCCTCCTCGGCCACCTCGGTCTGGTCGGGCCAGCCATGAAGAAAGCGCCACCGCAACGAAGAAAGCGCCACCGCGATGGCGCAAGCAAACCTCTATATTATTCATCCCGCCGCCCCAAGTCCCTGCCACGGTTGGACGCCGCACCCTCCGCAGGCGGTGCCCCCCGTCGCGCGGGCCACGGCACCCCGGGGATCCGGGGCGGGGTGCTCGACGGACCGTCGCGGAGGCCCCCGGGGCTGGACGAACCGTCTAAGGGGCCCTCCGGGCTCCCGCGACGCCCCGCCGCCCTTTGCCGGCATGTCCCTGGATCCGCGCCGGTGGAAGCGGCCGGCGCCGGCCGCCGCAGCCCGTCGGGAGCGCGGACCCGACCCGGCCCGGCTGGGCGGTGCGCCACCTCTGCCGTGCCGGCCCTGGCCACGGCGGGCCCCCGCGGCCGCGGATTCGACGCGGTTCGACCCGCGCCGCGGCCCGGCGGCAGGGATGGCAACTTCATCCATGGTAATCCTCCGATGGGCTCCCTTCGGGCGGTGCCGAGGCCGGGGGGATGCATCGAGAGGGGGGTGACCGGCAGGTGGGACAGGTGGGAGAGGATCGGCCCTGGACGCGGAGCGGCGGTGGCGCCGCCACCGCCCACGAGACGAAGCGCGGACGACTCCCGGCGCCGACCGGCTCCCGCTCCGCCCGCGTCGCCGGGTTGCCTCCGGCGCTGTTCGCGCCGGCAGCGCCGAGCGGAGCCCCGGGCCCCCAGGGCTACCCGCGTCGGGTCGCGCCCCCCGCCCGGTGCGACCTGCCGCCCGGCTGGCCGGCGGAAGCGGCCGCCCACGCGGCGTGGGCGCTGCGGCAGGCGGAGGTGCGCCGCTGGCCGGCGGGTGCCACCCTCTTCGCCGGTCCCCGGCGCGGTGGCGGTCTCTTCTGGTTGCGCCGCGGTGTCGTCCGCCTCGCGGCACCCGGCGCCGGCGGGGAGCCGGTGCTGGTGGCGGTGGTGGCCGCTCCTGCCCTCACGGGGGATCCCGGCCCCCTGTTCGGCCGCGCCAGCGTCCCCCTGACCGCCACCTGCATCACCGCCTGTGACGCGGCGTACTGGCCGTATCCGCGGTTCCGGGCGATGATGACCCAGCGCCCCGAACTGGCCGTGCTCCTCGCCTATCAGGGGATGGAGGCCTTCCATCAGGCGACCCAGCGGATCGCGGGCCTCCTCTCGCCCCACGCGCGCCTCCGGGTTCTCCACGTCCTGGTCCTGCTGGCGCGGGCCTTTCCCCTTCCCGACGGTTCGGGGAGCCGGCTCCCGGCCGCCCTGACGCAGCAGGCCATCGGGCTCGCGGCCAACGCCGGCCGCGTGACGGTCAACCGCGTCCTGGCCGACCTCCGACGGCGCGGGATCGTGGGTCGCACGCGGCCGCTGTTCATCCGGTCGCCGGAGCGGCTGCAGGCGCTGCTGCGCGAGGAGGAGGCGGCGGTGGCCCCGGAGGGAGCGGATCTGGGCTGAAGCAGGGCGCGCCCCGCCGTCCCTGGGACCGGGCCCCACCGGCGGAGACCACCAGGGGAGACCCAGGGCGAGCCGGCCCGCGACGGGGCCCGGCCGGGCGTGGGGCCAGGCCCAGGGTGGAGACCGGCCCGCGGCGGGTCTCAGCCCGGCGTGGGGCCAGGCCCAGGGTGGGGACCGGCCAAGGCAGGGGGCCGTGGGGCCGGCAGCGCTGCCGGCCCCACGGCCCCCTCCGCGTCCCCGGCGGGGGGCGATGGCTCGTCCTCGCCGACGTGCCGGCGGGACTCCGGCGCCACCCGCCGGCAGGTCCCCTCCCCTAGCCCGGCCGGCCCCTGGCCCCGCGCCGGCCTTCGCCCCGCGGCCATGGGCACCGCCCCGGTCGCCGGCCCCAAGCCGGCGGCGGCGCTGGATCCGGCGCCTAACCCGGCGTCCGGCCGGGAGCCCCCGGGAGCCGCTGCCCCTCGGGCTCCTTCCCGGCCCGCCCGGTCGCGCGGGCCGGCGGCCACCCGCCGGGAAGGGAAGCGCGCCGCCGGGCGGACGCACCGTCCGCCGGTCGCGGCCGTCGCGGCGAGGATCGGGGCGCCCGCCGCCCCTCGCCGGCACCGGCCCCGGCGGGCGCCTCCACCTTCGGGGTCCGCGGCCAGCGGGCGGGCCGTTCGGCCGCCAACACGGCCAGGTCGCGCAGGATGTCGGTCAGGTGGATCGGTGAGATCGGTGCCCGGCTCGCCGTCACCCGTCGGAAGGTGGCGCGGGCCGCATCCTCGTCGTCCCGGACCGCGAGCCGCTGCACCGCGAAGTCTTCACCGGCGAGCTGCCCTTCCCGCCACGTCTCGACACGACTCTTCATGTAGAAGAACACGGCGCCATGGGGCGTGCGCTCCCGGCACAGGATGTACACGTAGCGCCGCTCCAGGTCCCCGGCCGCCAGCCGCCGGGTGCAGTGGGCGAGTTCGGCGTACGCGGGCACCCTCCCCCAGCCGCGGCGGGTCGACGTGCCCCGGCCTGCCGGGATCTGCCGCAGGGCGTCCCCCCGCGACGCTGTCGGCTGTCCACCCATCCCAGAGAACCCCCCCCGTGGTGTCTGCGTCGGGTCCTCCCCCGTGGTTCCAGCATCGAGGCCAACGTCGTCGACGCGAACCTCAGTCAACGCGATCCGTCGCGCCTCGCCGCCGATGGGCCGCGCGGGGACACCCTGCCGCCCCCCGTGGGCCCCAGCCGCGACAACGCGGGCACCCGGCCCGGGACCGTGGGCGCACCGCAGCCGTCCGCGTCCGGTCCGGGGCGGCGCTCGCGCCACCGGGCCGGCGAGCCGTCGACGGTCCTCATGGCAGCCCCTGCTCGCACCGGTGCGTTGCCTGGGAATCCCATTATAAGCCGGGACCCGGCTCGGCCGGTGTTCACCAGGAAACAAGTTCCGCGATTTCCATAGCCTCTTGGTCCCCACTCTCCCCGTCCGTAGCCGATGCGGCCATCCCCGCCCCTCCGGCTGCCCGACCGCAGGTGGCCGCCCGCCCTGGTCACGGCGGCCGTCCCGGTCCCTGGTACGCCGATCGGCTTGGCGGGCGGCGCACTGCGGGGACCCGGGGGTCGCCTCGTCGCGCCGCGCCCGCCCCTCTCGCCGGGGCGGGCGCGGCGCGGGCGGGAGGGCGGCGGGGCGCGCCGGTTCGGGGATCCGCTATGCTCACGGTGGGAGGGGTCGGCGCAGGTCGTCCCGGAGGCGCAGGTCGTCCCGGACGTCCCGGAAAGGATGAGGCGGTCATGGATTCGTTGCGTCCCGGCGTCCGGCCGACGGCGTCCGCCCTGATGGCGGCCGTCGACGAGGCCATGCTGCAGCGCCTGGTTCCAGAACCCGTGCGCATCCGTGCCCTGGACCTGTTCCTCCTGGGCCGAGTGGAATCCCGCCTGGTCTCGGGGACGCGGCTCCTCGGCGAGGTCCGCGGCAGCCGGGGCGTGTACCGCACCGTGGTCCACGTCCTCCGCGGCCCCGAAGGGCCGGATGCCGCGGCCCAGTGCGAGTGCCCTCGCCGCGCCCGCGCCGGCCTCTGCAAGCACGCCGTCGCCCTGCTGTACGCCTGGATCCACGAACCGGCCACCTTTGCCTCCCTGGACGATCGGCTGCGGCGCCTCGAAGAGCGCCCCCGGGGGCAGTTGCTGGAGCTGATCCACCGTCTGGTGGAGGAGGAACCGGCGCTGCTGGCCACCCTGGACGCCGCCGGCGCCGGCCCGCACGCCGACACCCCTGACGCAGCCGGTGGCCCCGGGGAAGGGGAGCGAGAAGGGGAGGCGGAAAGGGACGAGGGCTCCACGGACGCGCCGTCCCCGGCCCGGTGGGTGCTGCAGCTGGAGCGGCAGCCCGATCCCGAACCCGAGGAGGTCCGACGCTGGCTGGCGACCCTGGCACCGCCCCGTGCGGAGGCCCGGTCTCCGGGGCGAGGGGGCGGCGATGGTGCGCCGACGGGTGCCGCGGGCCCACCGGCGGAGGGGCCGGCCGGAGCGGACCCGAACCCCGTTGGCGCCTCCCCCGGTGCCGGGGATGACGGGGAAGCCGCCGGGCTTCGGTCGGCCCTCAGCCTCCTGCTCCAGGGAGCCCTCTGGCGGCAGGCCGGCTTGGCGGTGGCGGCCAGGGCCCGCGGCGAGGCGGCCGCCGCCCGGTGGCTGGAGCAGCGCTGGCAGGACCTGGCTCGGACCGCGGTCCTGCTTGGTCGCGCCCCCCGTGGGCCGGCTTCCGCCGCCGGGGCCGAGTGCGGCCTGACCTCGGTCGTCCTGACGGCCCAGGCCCTGGGCGTCCCGGCCCTGCTGGCGGCGAGCCGGTTCCTCCTGGAGGGGGGCCACGAGGGCATGGCCCTGGGGCTGGCCCGGTGCGCCCTGGAACGCGCCCGGACCCCCGCCGAGGTGGCCGACGCCCGAGCCCGTCTGGCCCAGGTCTGGCTGGCCCGCGGGCAGCCCGAGCGGGCGCTGCCCTATCTGGCGGCCAACTTCACGGCGCAGCCCGACGCGGAGCGGCTCGCGGCCGTCGAAGCGGCCGCCCGCGCCGCCGGGCAGTGGGACCAGCTGGCCCCCGAGGTCGCCCAGCACCTGGAGGCCCTGGGCGATGCCCCGTTGCTGGCCGAGTTCCTCCGGCGACAGGGCGCGTGGGACGAGCTGGCCGCGCGCTTGGACGACCCGGCCTGGCGGGGCGCCCTGCCGACCCGCTTGCTGTTGGCCATCGCGGACGGTTTACGTCGCCGTGATCCGGCGCGCGCAGCCGCCCTCTATCGGGAGGCGATGGCGCGCCCCGACGCGGGGGACCCGCGGGCCATCGCGGCCCGCTGGGAGGCCTTGGCCCATCGCCTCGGTCGGGACGACGGTCTGCCACCCGGCGGCCCCGACGGCCGGGGCCCCGAGGGGCACCGGGATGGAGGGGCATAGGGCGGCCCGCTCCGGGCTCAGCCGCCCACCGCGAAGGCCAGCCCCGCCACGGCAAGGGCCAGCACCGCCGCCAGGGCCGTCACGGCCAGCCAGGGCGCGAAGAGGACGATCAGCGCATCGGTCCGGCTGAGGCGCTTCGTCGCCCGCAGGGCGTGGTAGAGCAGCACCCCGGACCAGACGACCATGGCCACCGCGCCCAGGTCCCGCAGGGCGCCGCCCGCGCCGTCCAGCCGGGACGTCAAGGCCTCGAGGGGGATGCCGATCAGGTTCGGGGGCAACAGCGCCAGCGCCAGGGCGGCCAGCAGGTTGGCCCCGCTCCCGCGGCCGCCGACCAGGTCGGCCACCAGGTGCAGCAGCCCCGCGCCGAGGAAGAGGGTGGCGACGCCGAGCACGGCCAGGCCGACGCCCATCGCCAGGGCCAGCCGGGGACCTTGCACCCCGTCGGCGGGGAGGATGGGGTCCTGCCCTGGCACCCCCGGCACGGCCAGGTCGCGAGCGACCGCCGCCCCCTGCACCAGCCCGCTGGCCACGATGACGACGAGGGCCACCCCCACCAACAGGCCCAGGGGCGGTCGCTCCATGGTCGCCAGCCGGGCGAAGGTCGCCCGCGGGGCGAAGATCACGCCGTACACCCAGTCGACCAGGCCGAGCCGCGGCGCATCGACCGGCTCCAGGCGACGGCCGGGGTCGGCGTCCGGCCCCGGCTCGGCGGCCGGGCCGTTGCCATCGGCACCGTCGTCGTCCCCGGGATGGGCCCGTTCCTCGTGCCCCTCGTCCACCCATCGGCTCGGCGCGGTCGGTGGCGCGCCGCCGTCGACGGCCGGCTGCCCGTCCCCCTGCGGCTGCCGGTCTCCCGTCGTGGCGCCTTCCCCTTCCGGCTCGGTGGCACGTCCCGGTCCCTGGACGGGGGTCGCGGGGGCCGCGGGCATCCCGGGCGCCTCGGGCCGCGGCGATGCCTCGTCGCCCGGCGCCGCGGGGGACGCCTCCGCCGGCCGCCCCGGCGTCGGCCCCCCGGCGCGTGTCGCCGGTTCGTCCCGCGCCGCGGCCCCGTCGCCAGGCGGCGCGCCGGCAGCCTCGTCCGGCCTGCCGTGCGGGCGCTCGGTCACGCTGTCTCCTCCCCTCGGCGACCCTAGCGGGGCACCGCCCGGTAGAGCTCCCATCGCACCAGCTCCGGCACCAGGCCGACCCCTCGGGCCAGGCCCCAGCGCCCCTCGCCGCCCAGCCGCAGCAGCAGGTCGATCAAGGAGCGGCGCGGCCCGAACTCCACGAGGTCGTAGTGCTCCAGTCCCGCCAGCTCCGCCGCCAGCTCGACGGCATCTTCGAAGGTGCCCAGCTCGTCCACCAGGCCGGCGGCCTTGGCCTGACGGCCGGTGAAGATGCGGCCGTCGGCCAGCTCCAGGACGCGCTCCCGGCTGAGGCCGCGCCCCTTCGCCACCACGTCGACGAACTGCTGATAGATGTCGCCGACCAGGCCTTGCAGCAACCGGCGTTCCTCGTCGGTGGGCGGTCGCGTGGGCGAGCCGATGTCCTTGTACGGCCCGCTCTTGATGGTCTCCACGTCGATGCCCAGCTTCTCGTAGAGGTCCTCGTAGTGGGTGACCTCCATGATCACCCCGATGCTGCCCGTCAGCGAGGCCGGATTGGCCACGATCCGGTCCGCCGTGGCGGCGATCCAGTAGCCGCCCGAGGCGCCCAGGTCGGCGATGGAGACCACCACCGGCTTCCCCGCCTGGCGCACCCGCTGCACGGCCTCCCCGATCTCCTGGGCCGCCGCGGCGCTCCCGCCCGGCGTGTTCATCCGGATGACCACGGCTCGCACCGCGGGGTCTTCGCGGGCCTGGCGCAGCTGGCCGGTGACCTGCTCCGCGCCCACCACCGTGCCCAGCAGGGCGCTGGAGCCGTTCCCGGCCGCGATGGGCCCGTCGATGGCGACCACGGCGATCTGCCCGCCGCTCCGTCCCCCGCGGGGCGGCGCCCCCGCGGGCCACAGCAGCGAGACCACCGAGGCCACCACGAGGAGGGCGAGCAGGATGACGACCGCCCACTGCAAACGCTGGTTGGCCATCCTCGGCGCTCCTCGGCTCGGACTTCACGCACCGGCGCCCCCGCCCCGCCGCCGCCCGCGGGCGAGGGCATGGCGACGCTCCCCTACGAGCGGGCGCCAGCCCCGACGGGCCGCAGCCCCGCCCGCTCCGCCGCCGCGCGGATGAACCCGGCGAACAGCGGGTGGGGACGGGTGGGGCGGGACTTCAGCTCGGGGTGGTACTGGGTCCCGACGAACCAGGGATGCCCTGGCAATTCGATGACCTCCACCAGGTCTCCTTCGGGCCACACCCCCGTGGTGCGCAGGCCGGCGGCGTTGAGCCGGTCGCGGTAGGCGTTGTTGACCTCGTACCGGTGGCGGTGGCGCTCGTAGATCAGCTCCTGGCGACCGTAGAGCTCCCAGACCAGCGAGCCCGGCTCCAGGCGGCACGGGTAGCGCCCGAGGCGCATGGTGCCCCCCAGGTTGGTGACCTGCTTCTGTTCCTCCATCAGGTCGATGACGGGGTGCGGCGTCGCCGGGTCGAACTCCGTGCTGTGGGCCCCCGCGAGTCCCAGCACGTGCCGGGCGAACTCGATGACCGCGCACTGGAGGCCCAGGCAGATGCCCAGGAACGGCACCCCGTGCTCCCGGGCATAGCGCACCGCGGCGATCTTGCCCTCGACGCCGCGATGGCCGAAGCCGCCCGGGACCAGGATGCCGTGCATGTCCCGCAGGAGCCGCTCGGCCCCCTGTTCCTCCACCGCCTCGCTGTGGATCCAGCGGATGTCGACCCCCACCCGGTGGGCGATGCCGCCGTGGCCCAGCGCCTCGGCCACGCTGATGTAGGCGTCCGTCAGGTCCACGTATTTGCCCACCACGGCGATGCGCACCTGGCCGTCGGGATGCTTGATGTGGTCCACCATCTCGCGCCACTGGCGCAGGTCGGGTTCCCGCTCGGGCAGGCCCAGCCGGCGGACCACGATCTCGCCCAGCCCCTCCTCCTCCAGGCGCAGGGGCACCTCGTAGATGGTGTCCACGTCCGGGTTGCTGATGACGGCCTGGGGCTCCACGTCGCAGAAGAGGGCGATCTTCTCCCGCACGTCCCGCGGCAGCGGCCGCTCGCACCGACAGACGATGGCGTCCGGCTGGATGCCGATGCTGCGCAGCTCCTTGACGCTGTGCTGGGTGGGCTTGGTCTTGAGCTCGCCCGCCGCCCCCACGTACGGCACCAGGGTGACGTGGATGTACATCACCTCGTCGCGGCCGATGTCGCGGCGCAGCTGACGGATCGCCTCCAGATAGGGGAGGCCCTCGATGTCGCCCACCGTGCCGCCGATCTCGACGATCACCACGTCGGCGCCGCTGGTCTCCGCCACCGAGAGGATGCGCCCCTTGATCTCGTTGGTGATGTGGGGGATGACCTGCACGGTGCCCCCCAGGAAGTCCCCGCGCCGCTCCTTCTCGATCACCGCCTGGTACACCTGTCCGGTGGTCACCGTGTGGGCCCGGGAGACGTTCTCGTCGATGAACCGCTCGTAGTGCCCCAGGTCCAGGTCCGTCTCGGCGCCGTCCTCGGTGACGAAGACCTCCCCGTGCTGCAGCGGGCTCATCGTCCCCGCGTCCACGTTGATGTACGGGTCGATCTTCTGGATGGCCACCCGCAGCCCGCGGGCCTTGAGCAGGCGGCCCAGGGAGGCCGCGGTGATGCCCTTGCCCAGGGCCGAGACCACGCCTCCCGTCACGAAGATGAACTTGGCCATCGATCCCCCTCCGGATAGGCGCGCCGGCCAGGGCGCCGATCACATGCGCTCGGGTGCCGACACCCCCAACAGGCCCAGCGTCCGCGCCAGGACCCGGCGGGTGGCGTCCACCAGGACCAGCCGCGCCCGGGCCACGGGCTCCTCCTCGCCCAGCACCCGGCAGCGGGTGTAGAACTGGTGGAAGAGGGTGGCCACGTCCTTCAGGTAGTACGTCAGCCGGTGGGGCTCGCGCGCGGTCGCCGCCTGCGCCACCTCGCCGGGCAGGTCCAGCAGCCGCCGCGCCAGGTCGCGCTCCGACGGGTCGCCCAGGGGGCTCAGGTCGGTGGCCGGGTCGGGCCGCAGGCCCGCCTCGGCCGCGGCCTGGCGCAGGATGCCGCAGGCCCGGGCATGGGCGTACTGGACGTAGTACACCGGGTTCTCGTTGGAGCGGAGGTTGGCCAGGTCCAGGTCGAAGTCCAGGTGCGTGTCGGGCGAGCGCATCAGGAAGAAGTACCGGGCCGCGTCGACGTCCACCTCGTCCAGGAACTCCGCCATGGTCACCAGCTCGCCGCGGCGCTTGGACATGCGCACCGCCTGGCCCCCGCGCACCAGGTGGACCATCTGGGTCAGCAGCACCTCGAACCAGCCGTCGGGCAGGCCCAGGGCGCGCAGGGCCGCCTGCATCGGCACCACATGGCCGTGGTGGTCCTGCCCCCAGATGTCGATGGCGCGCTCGAACCCCCGCTCCCACTTGGTCAGGTGATAGGCGATGTCCACCAGGGTGTAGGTGTACTCGCCGTCCCGGCGGACCAGCACCCGGTCCTTGTCGTCGCCCACGGCGGTCGAACGCAGCCAGACGGCGCCGTCCCGCTCGTAGACCATGTCCCGCTGCCGCAACCGCTCCAGGACCCGCTCGGGGTAGCCCTCGGCCCGCACCCGCGTCTCGGGATACCAGACGTCGAACTCCACGCCGAAGCGCGCCAGCTGCACCCGCATCTGGGCCACGATCGCCTCCACGGCGAAGCGGGCCATGCGCGCCCAGCGCTCCTCCTCCGGGCGATCCAGCAGCCCGGGTCCCTCGGCGGCCAGCAGGTCGCGGGCGATGTCGATCACGTACTCGCCGGGATAGCCGCCCTCCGGGATTGCCGCGTCCTGGCCCAGCTCCTGGCGCATGCGCGCCTCCACCGACTGGGCCAGCTTGCGGATCTGGTTGCCGGCGTCGTTGAGGTAGAACTCCCTCTCGACCCGGTACCCCGCCGCCTCCAGCACCCGCGCCAGGGCGTCGCCCAGCGCCGCCGCCCGCGCGTTGACCACGCCCAGCGGTCCCGTCGGGTTGGCGCTGACGAACTCCACCTGGACCCGCTGGCCACCGCCGACGCCGGTGGTGCCGAAGGCGTCGCCGGCCTGGAGGATCGCCCGCAGCCCCTCCCGCCACCAGTCCTCGGCCAGCCGGAAGTTCAAGAAGCCCGGGCCGGCCACCGCGACCTCGCGCAACCAGGCGCCGCCCGGGAGATGGCGCCGCACGACCTCCGCCACCTCCCGGGGCGGGCGCCCGGCACGGCTTGCCAGGACCAGCGCGGCGTTGCTGGCGAAGTCGCCATGGCGCGGATCCCGCGGCACCTCCACCTGGACGCCGCGCCAGCTCGGGCTCCCCGGGGCCACCTCCTGGGGCAGCTCCCCCGCGGCCACCGCCGCGGCAGCCGCCGCCTCCAGCGCCTGGCGCACCTGCTGCCGTGCCGAGGCTACGGGATCGACCGCCATCACCGCGCCACCTCCCGCGAGAACGCCAACAGGATCTCCCGGGCCAGCTTCGCCGCGACGACCTCCGTGCGCCCGCTGGGATCCAGGGGCGGCGCCGCTTCGACCAGATCGGCTGCCACCACCCGCGCCCCGGCGCGCGCCAGCCGGTAGAGGGCCCGCTGCAGCACGCCGAAGTCCGGCCCCCCAGGCTCCGGCGTGCCCGTGCCGGGCGCCACCGCCGGGTCCAGCACGTCGATGTCCACCGTCAGGTAGACCGGCACCCCCCGCAGCGGGCCGGCCAGCTCCCGCGCCAGCGCCTCCGCCCCCTCGCCGACGTCGTGGAAGAGCCGCCCCTCCTGCCGCGCCAGCTGGAACTCCTCGCGCAGGCCCGACCGCGGCCCCAGCTGCCAAAGGCGGCCCGTCCCCACCAGGTCCAGGACCCGCCGCATCACGGTCGCGTGGGAGTAGGGCTCGCCCAGGTACCGGTCACGCAGGTCGGCGTGGGCGTCGAACTGGACCACCACCAGGTCCGGGTAGCGATCCAGGACCGCGTTCACCGCCGCCAGGGTCACCAGGTGCTCGCCGCCCAGCAGGAGCACCCTCTTCCCGTCGGCGACGGGTCGGCGCAGCGCCGCCTCGATGCGGGCCAGGCTCTGCCCCAGGTTGCCCAGCGGCAGGACCACGTCGCCCGCGTCGTGGACGGCCAGGTCCTCCAGGTCGCGGTCCAGCTCCGGGCTGTAGGTCTCCAGGCTGTGCGACGCCTCGCGGATGCGGGTCGGTCCCCACCGGGTCCCGGGCCGGTAGCTGACGGTCAGCTCCAGGGGAGCCCCGGCGACCACCCAGACGGCGGCGTCGTAGTCGGCCTCCGCGGCCACGAAGCGTCCTGGCCGCTCCCAGGGGCCGGTGGCCGGCTCATCGTCCATGCTCCTCACCTCGGCAGCGGGATGCCCCCGCGCGGCGATGGGCGCCTCCACCGCGACGGAGGCGGAGGCTGGCCGACCTGCACCCCTCAACGCCCCTCGGCTGCGGGGCGCCCGGGCGGAGCGACCGGAGATCCCTCGGCACCCGTCGCGCCCGCCTGGCCCACCCGCCCCGGCCGGTCGGGGAGGCGGTCCGCCGCCTCCTCCGTCGGCGCGCCGGACTGCAGCAGGTCGGCCACGAAGGGAGGCAGCACGAAGGCGGCGCGATGGACCTCCGGCGTGTAGTACCGCGTCGCCAGTCGCAGGGCCTCCCAGGCGCCATCCCGAGGCGCCCGCGGGTCGGGACCGCGGGTGGCCACGCTGTAGGTCCACAGACCCCCGGGATACGTGGGGACCACGCCCCAGTAGAGGGCCGTGACGGGGAACACCGTCCGGAGCGATGCCTGGACGCGGCGGATCAGGTCGCGGTTGAAGAAGGGCGACTCCGACTGCTGGACGAAGATGCCGCCCGGCCGCAGGGCGCGGAACACCGCCCGATGGAAGTCGGTGCCGAAGAGGGCCACCGCGGGCCCCACGGGATCGGTGGAGTCCACGATGATCACGTCGTAGGTGTCGGGGCGCTCCTCCACGTGGCGGATGCCGTCGGCGAAGAAGACGCGCGCCCGGGGATCGTCGAAGGCGTTGAGCTCGGGCAGGTACCGCCGGGCCACCTCCACCACCCGCCGGTCGATCTCGGCCAGGTGGGCCTCCTCCACCGTCGGGTGGCGCAGGACCTCCCGCAGGACGCCCCCGTCGCCTCCGCCGATCACCAGCACCCGGCGCGGGTCGGGGTGGGCGAAGAGCGGCACGTGGGCCATCATCTCGTGGTAGGCGAACTCGTCCCGCTGCGAGGTCTGGATCACGTCGTCCAGGACCAGCATGCGGCCGAACTCCACCGTGTCCAGGACCATGACCTCCTGGAACGGGCTGCGCTCGCAGTGCAGGACCTGCCGCACGCGCACCGAGATGCGCAGATTCGCCGTTTGATCCTCCGTGAACCAGACCTGCACACCGGCCACCCCGCTCCGCCGCGCCGTCGTCGGGTTCCTCCGCGCCCTCGTCGGCCCGCCGGTGGACCGCGCTCAGTACCACAGGACGGCGGCGGCCACCACCGCGCCCGGACGGTCGCCGACCACCATCTCCGTCGCCGCCACCCGGACGTCCCGCAGGGCCATGCCCCGCCGCCGGAAGGCCTCTTCCACCATGGCGCGAACCGCACGTTCCGCCTCTTCGCGCGAGCAGTGCCCGGAATACTCCATGATCGTCCCGTAGTCGCGATCGGAGAAGCCCACCGCCACCGCCGCGGCGATGCGGTCGCCCTTGACGTCGCTGACCAGGCTGCCGTAGGCCGTGGGGGTCAGGGACCCCGGCGGGATGTCCAGCCGCTCGACCAGCTCGCACTCCGGTGGCAGGATGCTGGAGACCTTGATCAGGTTGAGGTTGCCGATGCCGGCGGCCAACAAGGCGTTGTCGAACGCGGTCAGCTTGTGGTCGCCCTCGCCGCTGCCCGCCACGACCGTGACCTTCTTCGGTGTGGGAAGCAACCCCGTCGCCTCCTTGACCGGCGGCCGCCGCGCCGCGGACGCCTTGGCACGCCACCCACCCGCGCCTCCACCCGGCCGAAAACCATGGTGTAATGTATCGAAACCCTCCCGGCCATGCAAGGACGACCTGGGCGGCCATACTACCGGCGGGGGGTTGCCCATGGTCCGCCGGGGCGGCAGCCAGAACGACGGGACGAACCGGCCCGACGGCGCCCACGCGGCCCCGGGCGGCGCTCCGGCGGGGCGCCCCGGGGACGACGGGCCGTGGGCACCGCCCCGCGGCGCCGAGGCGTCCGGCGCCCCCCAGGGGGATTGGCGTCCCCGTCGCCGGCGCGGCGGCTTGCGGGGGATGGGCCGGCCTTCCCTCGCCCGCCGCGTGGCTCGCTGGGCGGCCCTGGCGGTCATCGCCCTCGCCCTGATGGGCGCGGGCGTCGTCGCCTTCGCTGCCGTGACGCCCCTGCCGAAGCCGGAGGTCCCGCAGGCCACGCTCATCTACGACGTGGACGGCCGCGTCGTGGCCAGCCTGTACCGGCAAAACCGCCAGCTGGCCCGCCCCGACGAGATCCCCGCCTCCCTGCGCCAGGCGGTGGTGGCGGCGGAGGACGCTCGCTTCTACCGCCACCACGGCTTCGACCTGGTGGCCATCGGCCGGGCCGCCCTCCGCAACCTCCAGGCCGGCCGCATCGTGGAGGGCGGTTCGTCCATCACCCAGCAGCTGGCCCGGACCCTCTACGACCTGTCCCTCGAGCGCACCTTCGACCGCAAGTTTCGCGAGGCGCTGCTGACCGTCAAGCTGGAGACGCGGTACAGCAAGGACGAGATCCTGACGATGTACCTCAACCAGGTCTACTTCGGGCGAGGGGCCTACGGGGCCAAGGTGGCGGCCCAGGAGTACTTCGGCAAGCCGCTGCCGCACCTCACCCTGGCGGAGTCGGCGACGCTGGCCGCGTTCATCCGGGGGCCGGAGCTCTACTGGCGCCAGCCGGACCGGGCCAAGGCGCGGCGCGACTGGGTCCTTTCCCGCATGGCGGAGCTGGGCATGATATCGCCCGCCGAGGCGCGCCGGGCGCAGGCGGAGCCGCTGGTGCTGCGACCGCCCGACGAGGGCGAGGTCCGCGCGCCCTACTTCGTGGACTACGTGCGGGACCGCCTCGCGGCCACGGCACCCGAGGTGGCCGCGCGGCTGTACACGGGCGGCTTTCGCATCTACACCACCTTGGACCTGGACATGCAGACGGCGGCCGAGGCGGCCGTGGCCCGGCTGGACCAGGTGGTGGCGCCGCTGGGAGAGCACCAGGGGGTTCCCCAGCCGCAGGTCGCCCTGGTGGCCTTGGACCCCGCCTCGGGCGGGATCCGGGCCATGGTCGGGGGACGCGACTTCGCGACCACGCCCCTGAACCGGGCGGTGCACGCCCGACGGCAGCCGGGCTCCGCCTTCAAGCCGTTCCTCTACACGGCCGTCCTGGCGTCGGGGGAGCCGATCACGACGCCGGTGGCCTGCCGGGTGCGCCAGTACCCGGGCGGCGCGGGCGGCGAGCCCTACACCCCCCGCGACTACGGGGACCCGGGGTACCACGACGCCTTTCTCGACATCCGCAGGGCGGTGGCCGTCTCCGACAACGTGGTGGCGGTGGAGTGGATGGACCGGGTGAAGCCGCGCCGCGTGGCGGCCCTGGCCCGGCGGATGGGGATCACCTCCCCGCTGACCACCCAGCACCTGACCCTGGCCCTGGGCGAGTCCGCGGTCACGCCCCTGGAACTGGCGCGGGCCTACGCGACCCTGGCCAACCTGGGCCTGCGGGTGGAGCCCTTCGCCATCCTCCGGATCGAGGACCGCGACGGGCACGTGCTCTTCCGCCGGGAGCCGCGGGCGGAGCGGGTGATCGCCCCCGAGGTCGCCTGGCTCGTGACCGACGTGCTCAAGAGCGTCTTCGATCCCGCCTACGACGGCACCGCGCGGGCCCTGGGCATCGGGCGCCCGGCGGCGGGCAAGACGGGCACCACCGACGACTCCCGCGACGTCTGGTTCGTCGGCTACACCCCGGACCTGGTGGCCGCCGTCTGGATCGGCAGCGACGACTTCGCGCAGCGCGTCCTGCTGCCCGGCGGGGCGGGCGCCACCGGGTCCAGCACCGCCGGCCGCATCTGGCAGGCGTTCATGCGGGCGGCGCTGGACGGGCTGCCCGCCCGCGACTGGCCCCGCCCCGAAGGCGTGGTGCGGGCCAGCGCCTGCACCTTGACGGGATCCCTGGACGCCCCTCGCTTCCAGTGGCGGGAGGAGTGGTTCCTGGCGGGTCACGTCCCGGCCCCCAACTGCCTCGCCCTCCTCCAGGACCCCCACGTGCGCGAGGATCTGGCGGCCGCTCGCGAGGCGCCCCGCGGCCTGATCCCCCTGCCGCTGCCGTCCCTGCCCGACGACCCCGGCCGGCCGCCGGACGGCGCCAGGCCGGACGGCGGCCCCGCACCGCCTGGCCCCGCCACCGACGGAGACCGGCAAGGGGGAGCGGCCGCTCCGGAAGGACCATCACGGCCGGCGCCCGGGGCCGGCCCTCCCGACACCGGCGGCGACGAGGGCGGCCTCCCGGCGCCGGACGGAGAGCCCGACCCCAGCCCGCACCGACCGGCCGAGGGCGGCCCGGCTGCGACCCCACCGCCGGAGTCCGGCGGGCCGCCGGAGAGCGGCGGTGCCCCAGGGGCCCACCCCGATGACCGGGCCTCGGATGGATCGGGCGCCGGCGGCCATCGGGATGCCGGGACGCCCCCGCAGGAGGGGCCGTCCGTCCCACCGACGGCACCGGATCGTGGCACCTACGTCCCATAGGGCTCGATGGGTGTCCACCAGGTGTCCAGAGGGTTGTCAGGCGGGCGTTCCGTCGTCAGGCAGGCGTTCAGTAGTGGTACGGCTCCCCTCGCAGGATGCGGAAGGCGCGGTACAGCTGTTCGAGGAGGATCACCGGCACCATCTGGTGGGGAAAGGTGAGGTGGGAGAGGGACCAGCGCTCGCGCGCGCGCTCCAGCACCGTCGGCGCCAGCCCCAGGGGACCGCCGATCACGAAGACCAGCCGGCTGTCGCCACCCACCATGCGCCGGTCGAGCCACTCCGCCACGTCCTCCGAGGTCAAGGTCCGGCCCCGCCGGTCGAGGGCGACCACGTAGGCACCGGGCGCCAGGGCGTCCAGCAACCGCCGCGCCTCGACCTCCAGCACGCGGCTGACCTCGGCCGGGGTGAGGCGGGCCGGCACGGGTTCGCCGGGAACCCGCCGCTGGCTGACCCGCGCATAGCGCCCAAGGCGGCGGGCATACTCCTCCGCCGCCCGCCGCAGGGCGGGCTGGTCCAGCTCGCCCACCGCCAGCAGTTCGATGGAGACGGGCAACGGCGCTCACCCCCGCCCCCACGGTAACCCGTCGTCCGGACCGGGTGAACCCCCCACGGTTCACCGCTCGCGGGCGCCTGCAGCAACGACCCCACGCGTCACGCGGCAGGAAGGCCGCGGGCAAGGACCGCCCGGGGCGGATCCGGCGCCGCCACCAGGACGTCGCAGCCCACCGCGGGCCGTGGAGTGGCCGCGCACCGCCGGGGGCCGCGGGGCGTGCCCGCTCCGCTGCGATGATCTGCTGACGCGGCGCCACGCACTGGTCGCAGAGGGCTGCGCTCTCCCCCGCGACCATGTGCCGCACCTGATCCGCGCTCCTGCCGCAGAAGGAGCAAACCTGCATCCATCCTCCCCCTGCGCCGGATGCCCGCAGCGATAGGGTGCCACCCCGTGACACCGCCGACGGGCCCAGGGACTGCGCCCGTTGCTGCGCCACCGGCGGTGGGCTCCGGGATGGCCGTGATCCGGCTTGCTCGGGCTGTCGGCCGCGGCCTGCCGGTCAGCGGGTCAGTTCCGCCAGTTGCACGGTGACCCGACGGGCGCCGCCGTCCCCCGCCACCTCGAGGACCACGCGCTGGCCCCCCTGCTTGCCGTCGACGATCCGCAACAGGTCGACGGTGTCCTGCACCGGCTCGCCGTCGCAGGCGATCACCACCTGCCCGCGACGCAGGCCCGCGCGGGCGGCCGGGGAGCCGGGTTCCACCCGCCAGATCACGGCACCGCGCCCCTCCGCCAGGGCCGTGGCGAACTCGCTGGCCCGATCCGGGTCGGACCGGGCCAGCGCCGGCACCTGGACCACGTCGACCACGTGCACGCCCAGGGCCGCCCGACGCACGCGGCCGTGGCGGATCAGGTCGCTGGCGATGCGGCGGACGTCGTTGGCCGGGATGGCGAAGCCGAGGCCCTCGAAACGGTCCTGGCGCCCTCCGGCCCCGGCGATCTTGACCGTGTTGAGGCCGACCACCCGGCCGTGGGCATCCACCAGCGCACCGCCGCTGTTGCCGGGGTTGATGGCGGCATCGGTCTGGATCAGGCGGAAGATGCGCTCCCCGACCACGGGCACCGCCGTGGGGGGCGGCACCGGCTGGAACAGCTCTTCCCGCACCCCGCTGACGATCCCGAGGCTGACGGAGCGGAAGAGCCCGGCCGGACTACCGATGGCGGCCACCCACTGGCCCACGCGCACCTGGTCGGAGTCGGCGAAGGTCGCGGGCTTCAGCGGGCCGGTCGTGCCGGGGTCCACCCAGAGCACCGCCAGGTCCGAGAACGGGTAGTCTTCCGCCACCAGTCGGGCCGGGACGCGGCGGCCGTCGGGCAACAGCACCTCGATGCGGTCGGGGTGCCGGTGGTCCGCGCGCCGTCCCCCTTCGTCCCCCGACGGGCCGGTCCCGCGGGGGGGCGTCGGGTGCCCTCGCTGGCGGCCGGCGCCGGCGACGCCCGGCTCCGCGACGCGGGGCATGGCGACCACGTGGTGGTTGGTCACGATGAAGCCGCGGGCGTCGAACACCACCCCCGATCCCGTGGCGCGGGCCGCGACCACCGGCTTGCCCGTGATCGGGTCCGGCCGCAGGTAGGTGCTGATCACGCCCACCACGGAGGGGCCGGCGATGCGGTGGACGATCTCCGCGGGTGACGGGGTCGGCGACGCGGCCAGCCGCCAGGACCAAGGCCCGGGGAGGTCGGGCTTCAACCCGAGCACCAGCGCTGCACCGGCCAACCCGCCCACCGCGCCGGCCGCCACGGCCAGTACCCATCCGCGGGCCAGCCGGCGCGCGGCGCCGCGCAGGGCGTCCTGGAAGCCGTTCACGGACCTGCCTCCTCGCTCAGCGCCCGGATCCCCCGGGCAGCAGGCGGGCCGGATCGACCCCGTAGATGCGGGCGGCGGCCACGGCGAAGGGCTCCCCCGCGGCCAGCGCCTCGGCCAGGCGCGGCAGCGCACCGCCGCCGCCCCGCTCCGTCAGGCGATCGTAGAGGCAGAGGGCGGCCCCGTAGGCCTGGTCGGTCGGCAAGGAGGCGAAGGCCCCGTTCAGGTCGGACCACGCCACCCGCGGGCAGGTCCCGGCCCACCCAAAGGTGAAGCCGGTCACCGCGCGGTCGACCGCCTGGGCCAACCCTTCCGTGAACCAAGCGGGGTAGTTGCCCAACGTGTTCCAATCCAACAGCCAGTGCGCCAACTCATGGGGCACCGGGCCCAAGCGTGCGAAGGTGTCCCGGTTGGACGCCCACGTCCGGGGGTCGGCCACGTGGATCACGCCCGCCGCGTACAACCCGAGGGGCGGGTCCCGGGGGTCCCATCCGAAGGTACGCGCCAGTTCTTCCGGCGATGCGTGGACGACGAACACGACGGGCTGGGCCGGGATGGGCAAGCCCGTCATGCGGGCCACCCGTGGCAGGGACTCCAGCGCGTAGTCGCGCACCCACTCCGCACCCTGGCGGTGCCCGGTCCGGTAGACGACGCGGACGCGCCCGGCGTCGAGGCGCTCCCAACCCGGCCGCGGCCACTGGGCGACCACCCGGGCCGCGGTGAGCCGCCCGACCCAGGCCAGCTGCCCAGCCCGCACCACGGGCGAGGCCCCACCAGGCGCCACCCCGAGCGCAGTCAGCAGGAGCGCCAGGCACCCGAGCGCCGCCAGGCGGCGCCAGGAAGGCCACCGTGGCACCGTCGGCAACACGGGCCCCGACGTGGCATGGCGAGGGATCATCGTGGCTCCTCCTCCGGTTGCTCCCGGCTTCCTTTGTACAGCGGGACCGAAGCGGGCACCACGAAGGAAATGCCAAGCTCTCGTCAGAGCTTGCAGGGCGCGACGTCCCCTCGGCAGTGGCGTTTCTTCGGGGGTGGGACGAAGCCCGGTGGGGGAGGAGGAGCGGCCGGACGCCGCGCCGTGCCCCTGGGGCGATCCGCTTGGCCTGGTTCAACGGCATGCAGAACGGCCCGGCAGCACCGGGCCGTTCGTCCCATCGAGGATGCGCAGGGGATGCTCGGTGGCAGAGGCCGCCATCGTGGCGCCCGCGCCAGCGCGGATGGCCGCCTCAGGGGAGGAAGCCCAGGGGCGGGACGGCGCAGCCGGGACTGGTGCAGCGCCGGACCTCGAAGTGCAGGTGGGAACCGGTGCTTTGGCCGGTGCTCCCCACGTAGCCGATCACCTGCCCCTGGGCGACGGCGTCCCCCACGTCCACCGCGATGCGGCTCATGTGGGCGTAGAAGGTGTACAGACCGCTGTCGTGCCGGATCTGGACGGCGTAGCCGTACCCGCCGTCCCAGCCCGCACTGACCACCGTCCCGCCGTCGGCGGCGCGGACCGCCTGGCCTGTGGCGCCGTCGATGTCGATGCCGGTGTGCATCGCCCCCCACCGGGGACCGTAACCGGAGGTGATGCGCCCTCGCAGCGGCCAGATCAGCCGGCCGGTGCTGACACCCGCCACCGGCTTCGTCCCGATGACCAGGATGCGGTCCACCGGCTGGCGCGTCACCTGTTCCTCGACCTTGCGCTGCTCGACGATCCGGCTGTCCCGGCGTCGCAGGGCGTAGGTGATCTGCTTCTCGCCGTACTCGCCCTCCTGCTTGACCCGTTGCTTCCCCGCATCGAGGTTCGCGTCGTACTCGCGCCTTGTCGCGAAGGGAATCCGCTCCGTGACCGTGAGCACCTCTTCCGACTCGAAGCTGATCCAGGGCTCGGGCACGTTCAACCGCAGCTCCTGCCCCGGTTGGAGCCGCTGGGGATCCACGCCGGGGTTGGCGCCGAGGAGCTCCGCGACCGTCATCCCGTGGGCGGACGCGATGGTCCAGGGCGACTCGCCGGCGCGGACCACGTGGACCCGCTGCGCCTGCTTGCCGCCCATCAACTGGGCGAGGACGTCCACCGCGTCGCGCACCCGGTCGGCGGGCACGTCGTCCCGCTCCTCCAGGCGGATCGACTGCTGGATGGTGACGCGGCGGACATCAAGCCTCCCGCCCTCGACGCTGGCCTCCAGCCTCCGTGCGTACCGCGCCTTCAGCTCGTCGAGGACCGATTGGGCGGCCTCCTTGGACGGCAGCACCGCCACTTCCTGGCCGTCGACCACCAGCACGGTGGCGCGCGTCAGGAAGTCGCCCGCTGCCTGCAGCCGCTCCGCGAGCGCCTGGAGCGACAAGGTCTCGTATCGTTCATGGGTGATGATCTGTTCGAGCGCGGGTGGGTTGGCGAGGCGTACCGGGAAGCCGTACTCGCGGCTGGCGTTCCGCTCGGCGAGCGCGACGGCGTCGCCGACCGTCTCCTGGCCGGCCACGTAGCCCAGCGGCCTGCCGTCCATGACCACCCGATAGTAGGTGGATTGGGACTGGACGTAGACGGTGGTCCCAAATAGGTAGACAACGATGGCGGCAGGGACGAGCGCAGCCCACCATCGCCGGCTCCCCGGAGGCGCATGGGAGCCGATCCACGCGAGGACTCGCTTGTACACCGACGGATGCTCCCTCCCCGGAGAATGCGGAACCCGTCAGAGGGAATTCGCACCGGCGGGGCGTTTTCCTGCCGCCATCGCTCGCCGGGACGAACCGGCCTCGGGCCTCCCGGCGACGGCTCGAGGCGACAGGGCGGCCGGACATGCGCTTCGACGATCGGCGACCCGCCGCCGCCACGCTGCCGGTGGCTGCCGGCACGGACCGCGCGTCGCCGCAGCGGTGCGGGGCCATGCCGCCGGCGGGTTCGTGAACTCCTACAGCCCGGGCAGGCGCGGGCGACGAGGCCGATGGTCATCTCCCGCGCCCCACCGGGGCGGACGCGCCTCTACGACCACGTGCTGGCGAGGCCGCCCGACGAGGCATTGGATCGGATGGGACGTTGGGGCGCCGGCGGGTTGCGCCGGAAGAGCAAGCCGCCCTCCGCAGGGCGGGCGGAGCGGAGGGCGGCGACTTCGTGGGAATGCGTCAGAGGATAACGGATGGCGGACCAAAGGCGAGAGACCTTGAGCTGGTGGGGGGATTCGAACCCCCGGCCTGCGCATTACGAGTGCGCTGCTCTGCCTGCTGAGCTACACCAGCCCGCTGCTGCGACGGACCCGGCCTGCGCCGCCGAGCGCCGCGCCAACGGCCCCGTGGCCCCACGGTGGGCAGGCCGCGCCGCGGCGATGCGGCCTGCGCTGGCGCGCAGACCAAGCCCATTCTAGGCCCCGCCCGAAGGCGCCGTCAAGCCACCGGCGTCGGTGTCCGCAGCCACGGCGGGACGGGAGCCCTGCCCCAACTCGTCGGCGCTGGTGGCGGTCCCCGGTCCGCGCGGGGGGCCCGCCGCCCGACGGTATCGCCAGCGCAACGCGAGGAAGCCCACCAGGTCACCCAGCAGGCGACCGGCCACGTAGAGGGCGAGAGCGCCCCAGAGGGCGTACTGCAACAGGGATAGGGGATAGCCCCACAGCGGCACGCGCAAGCTGCGCCAGGACACCCATCCCGCCACCACGGGAAGGGCCAGCAGCGGGAGCAGCGCGGCCCATGCCCACGCATCCCGTCGCCGCCCCAGGCGCCAGAGCCCCGCGCGCAGGCCCACGAAGACGAGCCACGTGGTGGCCAGCAGCCACAGCACGTCGCGGCGGCGGGTCACCCAGCGGCCCCACATCCCGGCGGTGTCGACGGCGGCGACGTGGATCTGGGCCGGCGCCCGCGCCCAACGGCGTTCACCGGCCGGGCCGAGGGCAGCGCGCTCGGACTCGGCTCCGTCGTCGCCCAGCGGCGGGGAGGGTTCGGCGGCCGGGGGTGCGCCCGCCAGATCGGCCACATACCCCCTCGGGACCGCCACGTGGACGTCCACCGGACCGAAGCCGGCCCACGCCTCCGGGTGGAGGGGCACGATCAGCTGGTGCACCGGCGCGATGTAGCGGCTGCCGTCCCAGCCCAACGGCACCCGCGGGTAGTGGAGCTGCAGGTGGTGATCCCGCTCGGGTCGCAATACCACGTCGATGGCGAGGGCCTGGGGTGCGCCCGACGACGCCATCGCCTGGGGAACCGGATAGAAGCGCCCGGTCAGGGGATCCAGCCAGCGCACCATGTCCTGGCTCTCGGCGCTGGGCTCGTCCAGCACGTCCCCGGCGGACGCGGCGCCCGCGGCTGGGCCGGGACGGTGGGCGGGTTCGCCGCCCGCCCCGTCCGGGGTGGCCACGGCGTCCCCTGGGCGGTCGGGTGCCGCGTAGAGGTCGACGGGCCGCCCGTCCCACCGCACCGCGACGTCCGGGGTGGCGAGGACCCGCAGCGTCAGGTGCTGCGGCCGCGCCTGCCCCTCGGGGAGGCGCAGCGTGTACCGCGCGTCCAGCACCGCCGTCACGCGCGCCGGCATGAGGGCGAGGCGGGGGCGCTCGGCGTGCACCTCGACCGCCACCACCAGCCGCTGCACGGACACTGGGGCGTGGCCCGAGCCGGCGGTGGGCGCGGGGATCACGCCGCCGACCGGGATGGCCGCCATCGCCCGTGGAAGTCCCTGGGCGGCCCCCGGTGTCGGCCAGAGGACGCCGGCAGCGACCAGGCAGAGCACCACCACGACCCTCGCCACGGACCGTCCCTCTCCCGTCCGCCCTCCGGCGGCGGACCACCGGGTCGTCGTCGCCCAGCGTGGCGGCCCCAGGCTCCAGCGATCCGGCCGGTGCGACCCGATACGCCAGCGGACACCGCCGCCCTGGTGGTCCACGGCCCGCCCCCGCCCTGGCCGCTCCCGCGCCGGCGCGGAACCGGCCGCGCGCGGCTTCGGGCGATTCCCATGCGCTGCCGCGTTGCGGGTTACGCCGGCCTGCCGTCGGTCGCCCGGCCCGGCCTGGCGCGATCCCGGGCTGTGGGGCCCGCCGTCGCCCTCGCTTCGCCGGTTCCGGCCACAGGCCCCGTGGCCCCGCCGCGTTGGCGGGCCTTCGCCGCCGGCGGTCGCGGTTCCTGCCCCCCGCCGCCGACGGTCCCCTGCCCCGGGGGCTGGGGGCGCTCGATTTGGGCGCTCCCGGTTGATCCCGCCGGGGCCGCCACGGCGCGCCGCCCGGAAAAGCAGCGAGCCCGGGTTCCCGCCACCCGGGCTCGAAGGCGGTCGCATCGTGACCGAAACCAGCGCACCACGGCCAATTCAGCTGTCGTGGCGGAGGCGACGGGGATCGAACCCGCGATCTCCGGCGTGACAGGCCGGTGTGTTAACCACTACACCACGCCTCCAACCGTCGCGTTCCGGCGGGGCCGGACGCGCTGGTCATTCTAGCACCCGGCCGACGCGGGTGTCAACGGGGCCGCGGTACGAAGACCTCGCGCAGGCCCATGGTCTGAGCCCGCTCGCGCCCGACGGAGACCAGCACCACCGGCACGCCCACCAGCTCCGCGATGCGTTCCAGGTACCGGCGCGCCTCGGCCGGCAGGTCCTCCCACCGGGTCAGGCCGGAGAGGTCGGCGGGCCATCCGGGCAACTCCTCGTAGACCGGACGACACCGGGCGAGCTTCAGGGCGCCGGTGGGCATGTCCTCCACGCGCCGGCCGTCCAGCTCGTACGCGACGCAGATCCGTACCCTCTCCAGGCCGCCCAGGGTATCCAGCCGCGTGATGGCGAGGCCCGTCATCCCCGAGACCCGGGCGGCGTACCGCAACACGACGGCGTCCAGCCACCCGCAGCGGCGGGGCCGTCCGGTGGTGGTGCCGTATTCGTGGCCGCGCCGGCGGATCCACTCGCCCGTCTCGTCCAGCAGCTCGGTGGGAAAGGGGCCATCGCCCACCCGGGAGGTGTACGCCTTGGCGACGCCGATCACCTGGTCGATGCGCGTGGGACCGACGCCGGAGCCGATGCACGCGCCGGCGGCCGTCGGGTACGAGGAGGTGACGTACGGGTAGGTCCCGTGGTCCAGGTCCAGCATCGTGCCCTGCGCGCCCTCGAACAGCACCCGCTGCCCGGCGTCGATGGCGTCGTTGATCAGCTTCCAGGTGTCCGTCACGAAGGGCCGCAGGCGCTCGGCGTAGCCGAGGTACTCCTCCAACACCTGCTCGTAGTCGTAGCCCTCGACGCCGTAGACGCGCTCGAGCACGCGGTTCACCTGATCGAGGTTACGGCGCAGCAGGCGACGGAACTGGGCCTCGTCCAGCAGGTCCTCCACCCGGATCCCCGTGCGCGCGGCCTTGTCCCGGTAGGCCGGGCCGATGCCCTGGCGGGTGGTGCCGATGCGATCCTCGCCCCGACCCGCTTCCTCCAGCTCGTCCAGGCGCTTGTGGTAGGGCATGATGACGTGCGCCGCGCCGCTGACCGCGATGGCGTCCACGGCGTGGCCGCGTTCTTCCAGATACTCGACCTCGCGGAGGAACACGGCCGGATCCAGCACCACGCCGTTGCCGATCACGCAGCGCTTGCCGTGGAGGATGCCGGAGGGGATCAGGTGGAGCCGGTACTCGGTGTCGCCCACCACCACGGTGTGGCCCGCGTTGGCCCCCCCCTGGTAGCGCACGACCACATCGGCTCGTTCCGCCAGGTAGTCGGTGATCTTGCCCTTGCCCTCGTCGCCCCACTGGGCGCCGACGATGACCACCGTGGACATGCTGGGTCCCCTTTCCCGACGACATGAGCCCCTCCGCGGCCTCGCCGGGCACGGGCGCGCGGCCCCGCGCCCGCGGTCACGCGAGGGCGTGCCGGGTGTCCAGGTTGCCGAAGCGGCCGAACTCCTTCAGGAAGTATAGCTTCACCGAGCCCGTGGGGCCGTTGCGCTGCTTGGCCACGATGATCTCCACCACGTTCTCGGCCGCCTCCTCGGGGTTGTGATAGATGAAGAGCACCACATCGGCGTCCTGCTCGATGGCGCCCGACTCGCGCAGGTCGGAGAGTTGTGGCCGCCGGTCCTGTCGCTGCTCGACCGCCCGGCTCAGCTGGGAGAGGGCGAGTACCGGGATCTTCAGCTCGCGGGCCAGCGCCTTCAGCGAGCGCGAGATCTCCGAGATCTCCTGCTGGCGGCTCTCCACTCGGCCGCGCGTGTGCATGAGCTGCAGGTAGTCCAGCACCAGCAGGCCGATGTCGTGCTCCGCCTTCATGCGCCGCGCCCGCGCCCGCACCTCCATGATGGACAGATTGGGGGTGTCGTCGATGAACACCGGCAGCTCGCTGAGGCGGCCGATGGCGTCGGTGAGGCGAGGCCAGTCGTCCTCCGCCAGCATGCCGGTCCGCAGGCGCTGCTGGTTGAGGCGTGCCTCGGCGGCCAGCAGCCGCATGGCCAGCTGGTCCCGGGACATCTCCAGGCTGAAGACGCCCACCGGGTAGCCATGGGCGGCGGCGTGGACGACGATGTTCATCGCCAGGGTGGTCTTGCCCTGGGACGGCCGGGCCGCCAGAATGATCAACTCCGAGGGGTGCAGGCCCGCCAGCATGCTGTCCAGGTCGCGAAAGCCCGTGGGCACGCCGATGGTCTCGCCCTGGTGTAGGTACAGGCGCTCGATGTGTTCGAAGGTGTCCACCAGGACGTCGCGGATGGAGGCGTAGCTCTGCCGCCGGCGGTCCTGGGCGATGGCGAAGATCGCCTGCTCGGCCTGGTCGATCTGGACCTCGGCCGGGTCCTGCCCCTCGTACGCCCGCCGCGCGATGTCCGTCGCCGCGGCCACCAGGCGCCGCAGCAGCGCCTTCTCCTCGACGATCCGCGCATAGTGCTCCGCATTGGCGGCCGTCGGCACCGCGTTGGCCAGCGAGGTCAGATAGGCCAGGCCGCCGACCCGTTCCAACAGGCCCCGCTGGCGCAGGGCCTCGCTCAGCGTGATGGTGTCGACGGCCTCGCCCCGCTCGAACAGCTCGGCCGCCACCTCGAAGATGCGCTGATGCGCCTCACGGTAGAAGTGGGAGGGCTCGAGGATCTCGACGACCCGAGCCAACGCCTCGCGGTCGATCAGGATGGCGCCGAGGACGGACTGCTCGGCCTCGACGCTCTGGGGAGGAACCCGCTCGGCCGGTGGCAGGCTGGTCACGGCTTCACGCCTCCGGGCGCACCGTCACCGTGATGCGGCACGTCACCTCGGGGTGCAGGCGCAGCGCCACCCCATAGGAGCCCACCTGGCGCAAGGGCTCGGGCAGCTCGACCCGTTTCCGGTCGACCTTGACCCCGAAGGCGCGCTGCAGCGCCTCGGCCACGTCCTGGCTGGTGACGGAGCCGAACAGGCGGCCGTTCTCGCCGGCCCGCGCCCGCACCTCGACGGTCTGGCCCTCGAGGCGCTGCGCCACGGCGCGGGCCTGCGCCAGCTCCTGCTGAGCGCGGCGCTGGCGGGCCGCCTCCTGTTGCTGGAGCTGGCGGAGCACCGCGGCCGTGGCCTCCCGGGCCAGGCCGCGGGGAAGCAGGAAGTTGCGGGCGTATCCGTCGGCGACCTCCTTGACCTCCCCCTTGCGGCCCAGGCCCTTGACGTCCTGCAAGAGCACGACCTTCACGGCCCATCTCCTCCTCCCGCCGCGGCGCCTATGCCCCCGCCGCCGGTCGGGTGCGCCGCTCCAGGTGCTGGCGGATGGCGCTCAGATCGCCGAAGCGCTCTTCCAGGTAGTGGCCGGAGAGCGCCTCGGCCGCCAGACGACGCACCACCTCGGCCTCCAGGCGCTCCACGGGGATGCCGGAACGCCGGGCCAGGGCGTAGACGGTGATCTGGAGCGCGGCCAGCGCCTCCAGCAGCCGGGCCGGATCCCGCTGGAGTCCCGCCCGCAAGACCGCGCCGGCTCCGCTGACCAGCTCGGCCTTGAGCCAGTCCAGGACCTGAAGGCTCTCCGTGATGTCCAGGCCCGGTACGGGATCGTCCACGGCGCCGGCTCCTTCCTTGCGCGCCGCCCCTCCAGCGGCCGGTGCGGACCCGCCCGCGAGGGGGGCACGGCGCGGCCCCACGGCCAGACGTTCTCCAGGACGGGCGGCCTTCCCTCCGGCACGGCCCACCTCGCCAGGGCCGCGCCGGGGACGCGCAAGGCCCGCCGCAGCGGCGGGCCTTCAGCAGCCACCGGAAGCGCGGTCGTCCTCGCGCCGCCCCGGCGGATGCGTCGCGCCGTCCACGAACGGGGTAGGCTTCCCCGTCCCGGTCTCAGTCGATGGTGAACGGCAGCAGGGCCATGATCCGCGCCCGCTTGATGGCACGGGTCAGCTGGCGCTGGTGACGCGCGCAGTTGCCGGTGATGCGGCGCGGGAGGATCTTGCCCCGCTCCGTCAGGAACTTGCGCAGGCGGCCGCTGTCCTTGTAGTCCACCACCGCGATGCGGTTGACGCAGAACTCGCAGACCTTGCGGCGCTTGCGCCGATCACGGCGCCCCATGTCGCGTCGCAACCTCCTCGGCTCAGAAGGGGATGTCGTCGTCGGGCAAGCCGGTCACGTCCCCGAAGTCGGCCAGCTCTTCCCCCGCCTGGGTGTCGGCTGTCGTCCCGCGGTCGGCCCCGGGCGCCCGGTCCAGGAACCGGACGTCGTCGGCCACCACCTCCGCGACGCGGCGGCGCTGCCCGTCTTGGGTCTCATAGGAGCGCACCTGGAGGCGGCCCCGCACCGCCACCAGCCGCCCCTTGCTGAGGTGGTTGGCGCACGTCTCCGCCAGCTTCCGCCAGACGACGACGTCGATGAAGTCGGCCTCCCGCTCACCCTGCTGGTTGGTGAAGGGGCGATCCACGGCCAGGGTGAAGCCGCCGACGGCCACGCCGCTGGGCGTGTAGCGCAGCTCCGGATCGCGCACCAGCCGGCCGATCAACACGACCACGTTCAACACCGGTGGGACCCCCTCCCGGGTCGCAGCCCGCGGGTGGACCGCCCGGCGGGTCGGCCGCGCCCCGCCCCACGGCTGCAAGCCGGACCAGCCTGCTCGGGCGCCCGTCAGGCCACCTTCTCCCGCAGGATGATCATGTGGCGGATGATGCCGTCGGTCAGGCGGATCACCCGCTCCAGCTCCTGGGTGACGCCGGGCGGGGCCTGGAAGCGCACCACGGTGTAGTGCCCCTCCTGGTAGCCGGCGATCTCGTAGGCCAGGCGGCGGCGCCCCCACACGTCGACCTGCTCCACGGCCCCGCCGCCGTCGGCGACGACCTTCTGCAGTCGGTCGAGGATCGCCTTCTGGGCGTCGTCGTCCAGATCCGGGCGGGTGATGTACATCATCTCGTAGGCGCGCACGGCGGCACCTCCTTCCTCTGGGCGTGCGGCCCCCGCCAGGGCGCCCGGGCGGGCGCCGGCGGGAGCAGGAAGGCAACGAGACGGGACGACCCGGCCGTTCGCCGGGCCACACGCCCTACCTTAACGCCGGGGGTGGCGGGTGTCAACGCAAGGGCCGACGACGCCCCCCTATTTCCCGGGCAATGGACCGGTGTTGACCCGGCGATGGCCGGGCTGGTTCGGATGTCGGCCGTCACGGCTGGGATGGCGCGTCGGACCCCGTGCCGTCGGTACCGGCCGGCGGACGGTTCGGGCCGCCCAACACCTGGCGCACCGCACGCTCGAACTTGCGTCGCGGCATGAGGACCAGGTGGCCGCATCCCAGGCAGCGGATGCGAAAGTCCATGCCCACCCGCAGGACCTCCCAGCGGTCGGATCCACACGGGTGGGTCTTGCGCATGCGGACGATGTCGCCCAGGTAGAACTTCTTGGGACCGCTCACGGCGTCACCCCGCCCCCTCCCATGACGAGCCGGCGGCCGCGGTCAGGCGTGACCACAGCGCTTGCCAGCCCGCGACCAACCAGGTTGCGAGCCGCGCCTGCTCCAGCGCGTCCCACCCGGAGGCGCCGAACGGGGTCGGTACGTGCCCTCGCAGCTGGTGCACCAGCACCAGCACCCCGCCCGCCACGATGGCGCCCTCGCAGCCGCCGAGCAGGAGGCCCAGCCATCGCTCCCACGGCGTCCGCCGGAGGGCGGGGAGCGAAGCTACAATGCGTCGCGCCACGGCGCCCAGGACGAGGCCGAGGGCCAGCGGGACGGCGTAGAGGCAGAGGTCGGCGATCACCGCGCCCGCCAGCGCCGTCGCCAGGAGCTCTCCCACCGTGGCCCCCGGGGGGATGGTGCGCGCCGCCTCCCGGACCAGCCGCCCCCATCCGTCCTCGACCGACGGGGCTCCGGCGCCGCGGGCGAGGAGGTCCAGCGCCCTTAGCAGGGTGGCCGGCTGCACCGGCGCCCGCAGCAGGTCGGCCGGTAGCCACGCGGCGAGCCACGGCTCGACGAGCCGGGCGAGTCCCGTCACCAGGCCGCGGGCCGCTGCCCAGGCGATGACGTCGTCCGCGCGACCGGCCAGCCACGCGGCGGAGGCGACCATGGCCGCCAAGCCGGCCAGCGTCGCCAGGCCGCCGCGGCGCGCACCGCGCCATGCAGAGGCGAGCAGGACCGCGACCAGCGCGCCATCGACCACCCAGGATCCCGGCGGCGTGGCGACAGGGGATCGACCCTCCATGCCGTCGCCCTTCCCTTCCGCCCCGCCACGGCGGACGCGTCCCCGCGGCATCAGGCACCCAGGTAGGCCTCGCGCACCTTCGGGTCGTCGATCAGACGGGCGGCGGGTCCGGAGAGCACCAGGCGTCCGCTCTCCAGCACGTAGGCGCGGCTGGCGATCTGCAGCGCCTGGTGGGCATTCTGTTCGACCAGCAGGATCGTGACCCCGTCGCGCTGGTTGATCTCCTTGATCGTAGCGAAGATCTCGCGGACCAACAAAGGCGCCAGGCCCAGCGACGGTTCGTCCAGCAAGAGCAGCCGGGGCCTCGCCATCAGCGCCCGGCCGATGGCCAGCATCTGCTGCTCGCCCCCGGAGAGGGTGCCCGCCAACTGGTGCTGGCGTTCCTCCAGGCGCGGGAACTTGGCGAAGACCTCCTTCATCCGCGCCTCCACGTCGGCGGCCGCCCGCACCGTGTAGGCCCCGAGCTCCAGGTTCTCGCGGACCGTCAGGGGGGCGAACACGCGTCGCCCCTCGGGCACGTGGACCAGCCCCGCCTCGACGATGCGGTGGGCGGGCCACTGGGTGATGGCGCGTCCGTCGTAGACCACCTTGCCCGCGCGCGGCCGAATCAGGCCGCTGATGGTGCGCAGGGTGGTGGTCTTCCCGGCGCCGTTGGCGCCCAGCAGGGCGACGATCTCCCCCTCGGCCACCTCGAGGGACAGGTCCTGGACGGCCTTGATGGCCCCGTAGGCGACGCTGAGCCGTTCGACGTGCAGCAGCATCAGACCGCCTCCTCGCCCAGGTATGCGGCGATGACGGCCGGGTTGCGGCGGACCTCGTCGGGCGTGCCCTCGGCGATGGTCCGCCCGTGGTCGAGGACGACGACCCGTTCGCAGACGGTCATCACCACGTCCATGTGGTGCTCGATGAGCAGGGTGGTCAGGCCGAACCGCCGGTGCACGTCCTCGATCAGGTCCCGGAGCTCGCGGGACTCGCTGGGGTTCATGCCGGCCGCCGGTTCGTCCAGCAGCAGGACGCGGGGCCCCGTGGCCAGGGCCCGGGCGATCTCCAGGCGGCGCTGCTCGCCGTACGGCAGATTGCGAGCCAGCTCCCCCGCCCGGTGGCTGAGCCGGAGGGTCTCCAGCAGCTCCAGGGCGCGGCGGGTCACCGCTTGCTCCTCCGCGTGGAACCCGCGGGTGCGCAGGATCGCGGACAGCACCCCCGTGCGGGTTCGCGCGTGGAAGGCGGTGCGCACGTTGTCCAGCACGGTCATGTTGGCAAATAGACGGATGTTCTGGAACGTGCGCGCGATCCCCAGCTGGGTGATGCGGTGGGGACGCATGCCGACGATGGAGCGGTGGAACAGGCGGACATCCCCCGCCGTGGGCCGATAGATCCCGGTGATCAGGTTGAAGACCGTGGTCTTCCCCGCGCCATTCGGACCGATCAGCCCCACCAGCTCCCCCTGCCGGAGGGTGAGGTTGAAGTCCGCCAGCGCCACCAGGCCGCCGAAGCGGATGGTGAGCCCCGCACACTCCAGGACCACGGGCAGGGCCTCGGCGGCCGCGCTGGTCGAACCCTGGTTCGTGGCGCCGATGGCCGGCCTCTCCATCAGGCCGCTCCCCCCCTCGGGACGCCGGGGCGGCGGGCGGCGCCATAGAGCGCCCGCCCCACGCGGCCGATCTGCTCCCACGTCAGCTCGACGCCGCCGAACAGTCCCCGGGGGCGCACCAGCATGGTGAGGATGAGGAGCAGCGAGAACAGCACCATGCGCACCGCCGGCGGGTCGATGGTGGCGGGCAGGTGCAGGGCCTGCATCCAGTTGGGCAGGGCCTGGTTGACGTAGGTGAAGAACAGGGCGGCGGCCACCGCCCCGGTGGTGCTCCCCATGCCCCCGATGACGACGATCACCAGGATGAACACCGAGTTCATGAAGCCCGCCAGGGCCGGGTTGAGGTACAGGTACTGGTGGGCGTGCAGGCCGCCGGCGATCCCCGCCAAGGCGGCGCCGATGGTGAAGGCCAAGACCTTGTAGCGGGTGGTCGGGATGCCCATCGCCTCGGCGGCCACCTCGTCGTCCCGGATGGCGATGCAGGCGCGGCCGTGGGTGGAGTGGACGAAGTGCCACACCACCTTGATCGCCAGCACGGCCAGCGCGTAGGTCCAGGCAAAGGTGGTGTGGCGCGGGATGCCGATCAGGCCCTGGGCGCCGCCGACTTCGATCACGCGGGAGCCGACGGGCACCTCGTCGATCAGGGACAGCAGCACGCTGATGATCTCCCCGAAGCCGAGGGTGGCGATGGCCAGGTAGTCGCCCCGCAGGCGCAGGCTCGGGATGCCGACCAGCAAGCCGGCGATGCCCCCGGCCAAGCCGCCGGCCGCCAGCGCCACGGGGAAGGGGATGTCGAAGAACTTGGTCAGGATCGCCGCGGCGTAGCCCCCCACCGCCATGAACCCCGCGTGGCCGATGGACAGCTGGCCGGTGTAGCCGAGGATGAGGTTGAGTCCCACGGCCATGATCACGTAGATGCCCGCCTGGATCAGGACCACCTGCAGGTAACGGTTCCCCGCCGCCCAGGTGAGCAACAGCTGGTACAGGCCGACGATGACCACCAGCTGCAGCAGCCACCGGCCGACGACCACGGGCCAGGGCGTCGTCCGCAGGGTTGCCGCCGCGGTTGCCGGTGCCAACTCGCTCACCGCTTGACCTCCTTTGGGTCCGTGTCCCTCGCGCCCGCCGCGACGCCGTACGGGATGGGCCGCTCCGCGCCGCCGTGGCGCGGGCCCGACGCTCCCCGGCGCCGCACCCCGGCTCGCAGGTCCCGCCCCCCGGGGCCGCGACCCGACGGTCCGCCGCGCGCGGTCCGCAGCGCCCCTCCCGGGTCGGACGTCCGCCGGCGGCGACGCGACGGGCCGACGGACCGCACCGTCGCGGGGTCGGACGGGCGCCCGGCCTTGACGCCAACGGGCCGTGCCGATCCGAGGTCCGGAAGCCACCGCCGCGATCCCGACGCCACCACGACATCGTCGGCGGCGCCGCGGTCCACCTCCGGACCGGCGGCCGGGGCCCATCCCGGAGCCCCCTTGCAGCGCCGCCCGCCACGGTGGGCACACGGCGTCAGACCTTGTCGTAGACCCGCTCCCCCAGGAGCCCCGTGGGCTTGAACAGCAGCACCGCGATCAGGATGAGGAAGGCCACGGCGTGCGTCAGCTCCGACCGGACCGAGGCGACGGCGACCTCGGCCAGGCCCATGATCAGGCCGCCCACCATGGCCCCGGGGATGTTGCCGATGCCGCCGAGCACCGCCGCCACGAAGGCCTTGAGGCCCGGCAAGATGCCCATGAAGGGATCGATGCGGGAGTAGGTGACGCCGACCAGCACGCCGGCGGCGGCGGCCAGGGCGGATCCGAGCATGAACGTGGCGGCGATGACGCGGTTCACATCGATCCCCATCAGCCGCGCGGCGTCCAGGTCGAAGGCCACCGCCCGCATCGCCTTGCCGATGCGGGTGCGCATCACCAGGTAGTGGAGGAAGGCCATCATCCCCAGGGCCACGGCCAGCGCCACCAGGAAGCGGACGTTCAGGAAGACGCCGCCCAGGTCGACCTGGTACGCGGGGATCAGGGCCGGGAAGGGGCGTGGGTTGGGCCCCGCGATGATCTGCATCAGGTTCTCCAGGAGCAGCGAGACGCCGATGGCGGTGGTCAGGGCCACCAGCCGTGGCTGGTTCCGCAGCGGCCGGTAGGCGACCCGCTCGATGAGCCCCCCCAACAAGGCGCACCCGACCATCGCGGCCAGGAGCCCGACGACGAAGAGGAGCAGCCCCTGACCCGTGCCGAGCCGCCCGCCGGCCACCGCGGCGGTGACCGCGAAGGCCAGGTAGGCGCCCACCATGTAGACGTCGCCGTGGGCGAAGTTGATCATCTTCACCACGCCGTAGACCATCGTGTAGCCGACGGCGATGAGGGCGTAGACGGCCCCGAGCTGGATGCCGTTGATCAGCTGTTGGATCGCGATCTCCACCGTCGCCAACCCTCCCGACCCCCGGAAGGTGGGCGCCGCCCGAACCCGGGCGGCGCCCACCTCCCTGGGCGGTCTCGCGTTGCCTCGGCCGACGCGGCCCGCGCTGGCGCGGGCCGGGTGAAGCCGCGCCCCCTCACTGGGGGGACACGGTGGTGACGTACTTGTGGCCGTCCTCCGTGGTCTGCAGCACCACCGCGTCCTTCACGGGGTTGTGGTTCTCGTCGAAGGTGATGGTCCCCGTGACCCCCTTGAAGCCCTGGGTCTGCTCGAGGGCGTCGCGGATCTGCTGCGGATCCGTGGGATCGCCGCCGCTGTCGATCACCCGCTGGATCGCGTCCAGCAGGAGATTCGCGGCGTCGTAGCCGAGGGCCGCCAGGGCGCTGGGATCGCTGCCGTACTCCTGGCGATAGGCCTCGACGAAGGCCTTCGACTCCGGGTTCTCCTGCTCGATGGAGTAGTGGTTCGAGAAGTAGCCGCCGAGGATCGCGTCGCCGCCCAGTTCGTACAGCTGGCTGTCATCCCAGCCGTCGGGGCCCAGCAGGGTCGCCTTCACCCCGACCTCCCGCGCCTGCTGGGCGATGAGGCCCACCGGGTTGTAGTAGTCGGGCAGGAAGAGCACGTCCGGATTGGCCGAGGCGATGCTGGTCAGCTGCGCCCGGAAGTCCTGGTCGCCGGTCTTGTAGCTCTCGACCTTGACCACGTTGCCGCCCAACTCCTTGAAGGCGGCCTCGAACGACTTGTACAGCCCCTCGCTGTACGGGTTCGCGAGGTCGTAGAGGATGGCGGCCGTGTCCGCCTGGAGCTGCTCGCGGGCGAACTTGGCCATGACCTCGCCCTGGAACGAGTCGTAGAAGCAGGCCCGGAAGATCCATTGCTTGCCGGGCGTGAGCTGGTCCGCCGTGGAGGTGGGGGAGATCATGACCACGCCCTGCTCCTCCAGCACCTCGGACACCGGGATGGAGATGCGGGAGGAGACGGAACCGATCACGACCACCACCTGGTCCTCCGTCACCAGCTTCTGGACCCGGGCGACCGCCTCGGCCTCGTCGTTCTTGTCGTCCTCGGTGACCACGTCGATGGTGTAGTTCCCCACCTGGTTGTTCTTCTGCTTGAAGGCGAGCATGGCGCCGTTGCGGGTCTGTTCGCCGAACTGGCTGATCTGCCCCGTAAGCGGCATCAGCAGCCCGACCTTGATGGTCCCGCCGCCACCGCCCCCGGCGCCCCCGCCGTCGCCGGAGCTGGGGGTTCCCCCGCCCCCGCCGCATGCCGCCAGAACCAGCGATGCCGCGGTCAGCGCGGCCAGCGCCGTCCGGCGGGCCCATGGCACGTGCCGTGCACCCACCCAACAATCCCCCCTGCGATGGAGTTTAAACGGGTGATTCAACGGAAAGGGGACGACTCCTCCCGATGCGCGGGGTTATTCGCAGGGGACCGGCTGGATGCTGCTGAATTCCGTCGACGGGCGTCGCTGAATACCTTTCGCGCCCGCAGCCATATACTTCAGCGGCGTCCCTCACCGGGAAGGCGGACCCGCGGGATCGGCGTCGTCCCGGTCTTCCCCTCGGGGGATGCCGGCGGCTGGCGGGAGGGAAGCCGGCGTGTCCCGACCTGATGCCCGGCCGGCTCGCCCGGGGCCGGCGCCGCCCCCGTTCCGGGCGGAGCTGCGGGTGCGAGCCGACGACCCGGACGGGTGGCGTCGCCTTGGCGACACCCTGGCCCGCTGGCTTGCCCAGCGGGGTGGTCGACGCGTAGCCGTGGTCTGTATCGGCACCGACCGTTCCACCGGCGATGCCCTGGGACCCCTGGTGGGCACCCTCCTGGACAGGCATCGCCCACTGCCGCGGGAGGCGGTGGAGCTGCTCGGGACCCTGGACGAACCGGTCCACGCCGGCAACCTCGACCAGGCACTGGCCCGGTTGGCCGCCCTCGGTCCCGGAACGACGGTCTTGGCCATCGACGCCTGCCTCGGCCGGAGCGAGAACGTGGGGACCATCAGCGCGGGGCGCGGGGCATTGCAACCGGGCGCCGGGGTCAACAAGAGTCTGCCCGCGGTGGGCCACCTCTTCGTCACGGGCACGGTCAACGTGGGCGGCTTCATGGAGTACTTCGTCCTGCAGAACACCCGCCTCGGCCTGGTCCTGCGCATGGCCGAGGCCATCGCCGCCGGCGTCGCCTGGGGGCTGCGGCTGTACCTCGGGCAGAGCCCCGAGAGCGACGGCGATCGCGGGACGGCCGGCCATCCCGGGGGTCTCCCGCCCGACGGAGCGCCGGCCGTGGGTGATGAGGGTGATCGGGGCCCCCTCAAGGAGTGGGCGGCGCGGGAGGGTCGTCGCCCCGCGGGTGCTCGGGGGATGGACGCTCTGCCGGCCGGGCCGCGGCCGCGTGCCCTGGCCGGCGCGGCGGCGGCCACCGTGGCTGCGGCCTCGCCCAGCAGGACCGAAGCCGGCCGCTGGCACCGGGGATCCGGCGAGGAGGACGATCCAGGCGGCATCGGGGCTCGCCGCACCGGGTCGGCGCCGACCGCGCCGGGGGCGCCGCCTGCCCTGGGCAGCCGCACGGGCTACGCCGTGGACGACGATCCGGCGGGACGGGGAGCGCCGTGGCTGCCGGAATCCTGCCGGTTGCGCCTGGGCCGGCTGTGGCGGTGAGGCGCCTCACCACCCTTCGCGGTCGCCCGGCGTCGGCGCCGGGGTGGCCTCGGGGGCGCCCGGCCGCATCGACGGTCCCGCGCCGACGCGGCCCTGGTCCGGGCCGTCGTCCGGCTCGACGGCCAGCCGGGCGGGGTGGGGCGCGGCCTCGGCCGACATAGCCGGCTGCGCCGGTTCCTCCGCCTCGCCTGGGCAGAGGGAGCGCTGCCGCCCGTCCCTCGCCGGTACCAGGACCACCATGCCGCCGGGGAAGTTGCAGTAGCGGACGGGGAGGTGGCCCACCGGTTCGCCGTCGGCGTGCACCGCCACGGGCTCCGGGCTGCGGATCGCCACGGTGCGGCCGCGCAGGCTCCTCACCCTGGGGTGGCGGACGTGGGTGCCGCGGAACACCCGTGGAAACACCAGGAGCGTCTCCAGCTTGCCCAGGTCGCCGATGAGGAGGACGTCGAAGCGCCCGTCGTCGGGGCAGGCGCCGGGCAGGATGTGCATCCCGCCGCCGTAATAGGGCGAGTTCCCCACGACGGTCATCAGGGCGACGTGACGATGGGTGCGTCCGTCGATGTCGATCTCCATCGGCACGTTCCGGTATGCCCGCAGCGTTTGCAACATCGCCAGCACGTAGGGGACGGCGCCCCGCCCGGGGCCGCCGGACTGCGCCACGCGCCGCGCCACCTCCGCGTCGAAGCCGACCCCGCTGACGTTCACGAAGTAGCGGCCGCCCGCACCGGTCTCGAGGTAGCCGAGGTCCAGACGACGCCGCCGCCCCCGGGCGAGGAGGTCGGCCACCGCCCCCGGGCTGGCCACGATCTCGAGCCCGCGGGCCAGGTCGTTGCCGGTCCCGAGCGGCACCACGGCCAGCGGGGGGCCGTCCGGTCCCGTGCCGTTGACCGCCTCGTGGACCGTGCCGTCGCCCCCGGTGACCAGCAAGAGATCGACCTTGCGGTCGCGGGCTCGGCGCGCCATGTCCCGGGCGTCGCCGGGACCCGAGGTGAACCAGACCTCCAGCTCGAAGCCGCGGTCCCGCAAGGCGGCTTCGAAGGCCGGCCAGGCCCGACCCGCCCGCCCGCGGCCGGCCACGGGGTTGACTATGGCCACGATGCCTGGCAATGCCACCGTCTCCTCTCTGGGGACGCGCCGCCGGCCGCGCCGGCCGCTGTCGGGGAAGGGGCCGATGGGGGTGCGCCGCGCCATCGGTCGACACCGCGCCCGCCCCTTCCCCCTGCCCGATCACGGTCCCGGACCCGCCCCCTCAAGGCCGGGCGGCCGGCTCCCGCGGACGCGCCGGCCCGGATGCGGTGGCGCCCACGGCCGGTTCGGGCGCCCCGCCCCCCATCGCCCTGCGGATGGCCTCCCGCTCCTCGTCGCTCAGCAGATACGGTGAACTCCCCGCGGTGATCGGCTTGGCGTAGGTCCGGCACTCCTCCCGGCCGGCGAGGGTGGTGATCACCGCCCCGTTGCCCTGGGCGTCCAACAGCGCCAGGGCGAAGCTCTGCTCGCCCCCCGTGTGGGGGAAGGCGTTGAAGCGGACCACGGCCACATGCCGGACGCACCGGGCCAGTTCCTCGGCCAGCTGGGTCACCCGGCGGGCCACGTCGTCCTGGGCCATCTCGAGCCGGTGCAGGCGACCGAGGATCGCCCCCGTCTCCGCGTCGTCGGGCTGCCGCGATGCCGCCGCGCTGTCCCACCCCGGTGCCCGCAACCACCGTTCCAGCCGTCGCAGACGGCGATGCGCCGCCACCGCCTGCCAGACGGCGAGCATCGCCACCCCCAGCGAGATGACGGCCATCGCGGCGGAGTGGGCCACGACGGCCGTCCCGGCCCGCCCCACCATCTCCCATGCCTGATCCCAGGGTATCGCCGACCAGAACGAGTCCATGGGTCTCCCCCCGCCCTTCGCCCGCGGCTGCGTCGCCAACGGCGCCTCGCCCCTGCCGGCGGCGGGCCCGGTTCGGAGCCGGTTCAGAGGCCCGCATCGCGCGACGGGCCGGCGAGCAAGGCCCGATGGCGCCGCGGCCTCGCCGTCACAGCGGGGCGGCCGAGGCCTCGAGCCGGGCCAGGATGCGCTCCAGGTCATCCCAGCTGTAGTACTCGATGACGATCTGCCCCCGCGCCCCGCGACCCCGGATGGCAACCCGCGTGTTGAGGGCCCGCTGCAGACGGTTGACCAGATCCTCGACCTCCGGGGCCGGCGGCCCGGTCACCCGCCGGGAGCGACGGGGCCGCGCCGGCCGCTGGGCGATGCGGTCCTCCAGCTGGCGCACCGTCAAGCCCTCGGCGAGGACCTGGGCGGCCAGGCGCCGCATCTCCGCCGCCGAGCCCACGCCGAGCAGGACCTTGGCGTGGCCCGTGCTGAGCTTGCCCTCGGCGACCAGGCGGCGGAGATCGTCCGGGAGGGAGAGCAGGCGCATGAGATTGGCGATGTGGGACCGGCTCTTGCCCACCCGCTGGCTGATCTGCTCCTGGGTGAGGCCGAGCTCCTCGCTCAGCGTGCGGTAGCCCTGGGCCTCCTCGATGGGGTTCAGGTCCTCCCGTTGCAGGTTTTCGACCAGGGCGATCTCCATCATCTCGACGTCCGAGAACTCGCGGACCACCGCCGGGACCGTGGCGAGGCCCGCGGCCTGGGCGGCGCGCCACCGGCGCTCCCCGGCCACCAGGCGGTACCCGTCGCCCTCCGGCCGGACCAGCAGCGGTTGGACGATGCCGTGCTGCCGGACCGACTCCACCAGCTCGGCCAGGGCGTCGGGGTCGAACTGGCGGCGCGGCTGGTAGGGATTGGGCCGGATGCGCTCGACGGGGATCTGCTCCACCTGCTCGCCTGCCGCCGGATCGGGGCGCACGCCGGGCAACAGCGCCTCCAGGCCCTTGACGTCGATCCCCCTAGCCAGCCCGCGCTTGCTCCTCGACATACTCCACCACTTCCTTGGCCAGCTCCATGTACACCTCGGCCCCGCGGGAGCGGGCGTCGTAGACGATCACCGGCTGACCATGGCTGGGCGCCTCCGACAGGCGCACGTTGCGCGGGATGATGGTGCGGAACACCTTGTCGCGGAAGAAGCGCTTGACCTCCTCGGCGACCTGGATGGAGAGGTTCGTGCGCCCGTCGAACATGGTCAGGACCACGCCGTCGAGGACCAGGTCCGGATTCAGGTGGGCCTGGACCGCCCGGAGCGTGTTGAGGAGCTGGCTCAGGCCCTCGAGGGCGTAGTACTCGCACTGGATCGGCACCAAGAGCCCGTCGGCCGCCGCCATGGCGTTGAGGGTGAGCAGCCCGAGGGAGGGCGGGCAGTCGATGAGGACGAAGTCGAACGTCTCGCGCACCCCCTCCAGCGCCCGGCGCAACCGGGTCTCCCGCCCGATCATGCCGACGAGCTCCAGCTCCGCCCCGGCCAGTTCGATGTTGGCCGGGACCAACCACAGGCCCTGGATGGCGGTGGACCGGATGACCTCCCGCAGGCTGCGCTCGTCGATCAGCACGTCGTAGATGCTGCGGCCCACGCGCCCCTTGTCCAGGCCGAAGCCGCTGGTGGTGTTCGCCTGGGGATCGATGTCGACCACCAGCACCCGCCGACCCAGCGCGGCCAGACAGGCTCCCAGGTTCACCGTCGTCGTGGTCTTGCCGACGCCACCCTTCTGGTTGGCGATGGCGATGACCCGTCCCATGGCCGATGCGGCCTCCTCCCGGCCCGGGGCCCCGGGCGCGCTAATGTTCCACGTGGAACACCCGCGGCTCCTGCCGCCCGACCCCACCCCGTGCCGCGGGGCCAGCCCGCGGGCGGCCGGCGGCTCCCCCTCACGGCGATGGCGCCGCCACCTGGCGGCTCCCATCCGCCCCGCCCTCGGCCCCGGCCCCCCCGCCGCGGTGGCCCGGCTCGTCTCGCCCTCGCGCCGCCGTGCCGCGCCCCGCCTTGGGGATGCGAATCCGGACCTCGACGAACCCCTCGTCCTCGCGCTCCTCCACCCTGGCGTCCAGCCCGGCGCGCCGCAGGGTCTCCACCCCTGCGCGGACGGTGTTGAGCAGGATGCGCACGTCCTTGATGGCCCGCAACCCCTCCAGCCGGCGCCGCCGCCGCGCCCCACCGCGCTCCGAGCCCCCGGCCGGCGGCTCGTGACTCCGTTCCTCCTTCAGGATCGCCGCGATCCGCTCCTCCAGCTGCCGCACACTCCACCCGCCCGCCACGGCCTCCTCCAACACCGCCACCTGCAGCGCCGCCGAGGGCAGCCGCAGCAGCGCCCGCGCATGCCGCTCGCTCAGCCCTGCGGCCACGATCCGGTCCCGCACGGCGGGCGGCAAGCGCAACAGCCGCAGCTTGTTGGCGATGGTGGACTGCTGCCGTCCCAGCAGGCTCGCCAGTTCCTCCTGGGTGAGGCCGAACCGCTGGATCACGTCCTGATAGGCCAGGGCCTCCTCGAAGAAGCCCAGCTCCTCCCGCTGCAGGTTCTCGACCAGCGCCAACACCGCCGCATCGCGATCCGACAACGGGCGGACGACGGCCGGCACCTCCTCCAGGCCGGCCCGGAGCGCGGCCCGCCACCGCCGTTCGCCCGCCACCAGCTCGTAGCCGCCCGCCGGGCCGGGACGAACCAGCAGCGGCTGCAGAAGCCCCACCCGCCGGATGGATTCCGCCAGCTCCTCCAGCGAGGCATCGTCCAGTTGGGTGCGCGGCTGGAAGGGGTTGGGCCGGATCGCCGCCACGGGAAGCCGGCGCAGGTCCTGGGCGCCCCCGCCGCCGGCCGCCCCCGCCTCCGGCGATGCCGCCCCCTCCCCCTCGCGACGTCCACCCACCCAGGCAAGCCATCGCCCCGCTCGCATACGCGTCCTCCTCCGGAATCCCCAGCCCGCCGCTGCCGACCCGGGCCCCTCCCGGGACCTCCGTCTCTCGCCCGCCCCCGGTCGCACCCTCGCCCTGGCCCTTACCGGGTCCCGCGCCCGGCGCCGGCGGCCCGGCCGGCCCATCCCGGGGCCCGGACGCCGCCGCCCGCCGCCCCTCCCCCGGCGCGGCCAAGCCCCTCTCCCCCTGGGCGCGACGCGGTCATGCCGAACCTCCCGCCCGCCGCCGGCCCTCCACCCAGGGGCCGCCGCGCCGGCACGCCCGGGCGCCGCGGATAGGCCTCCGGGGTCGGGCGCTCCTTGACCACTTCCACGATCACCCGCTCCCCGGCGCCCCCCGGCAAGCGGAAACCGTGGAGCGCCGCCAGCCGCCCGCCCAGCACCCGCGCCGCCTGCTCCGCCGCCGTGCGCTCCTCCTCCACCCGCGGCCCCTTGTACGCCCAGAGCCGGCCGCCGACGCCCAGGAACGGGAGTCCGTACTCCACCACCACGGCGAGCGGCGCGACCGCCCGCGCCACCACGGCCGCGGCTCGACCGCGCCACTGCCGGTCGTGACCCGCCTCCTCGGCCCGACGCGCCTGCACCGTCACCCGTTCGGCAAGGCCCAGCGTCGCCACCGCCTCGGCCAGGAACCGCGCCTTCTTCCGTTGGGCCTCCAACAGCAGGCCTCGCCACCGCGGCCCCAGCGCCAGCAGCAGCGGGATGCCGGGGAACCCGGCGCCACTCCCCAGATCGACCAGCACACCCTCTTCGGGCCATGCCTCGCCGACGGCCAGCGCCATCAGCGAGTCCAGGTAGTGTCGCACCAGGGCCTCGTCGTCCTCGGTGATGGCGGTGAGGTTGACCCGGCCCCGTGCCCGACGGACCAGCTCCCAGTGGATTCGCATCGCCTCCAGCGCAGCCCCGCTGACCCGCACGCCGAAGGCGCCACAGTACGCCGCCAAGCGCTCCCTCCACGACGCCGGGTCCACCCCTGCCCCCCCTCTCCGACGAACCACGGTGCCCGGGCGACCAGGGTCCGGCTGAGCAAGCCCCGCCGCTCCACCCTACGGCCGGCCGCCCGCTGCGAACCCGCTCCCCCGCGCCGCCCGCCGCGGCACGATCACCACGCGGCGATAGGGCTCGGTGCCCGTGCTCTCGGTCCGCACCTCCGGGTGGTTCTGCAACGCCAGGTGGACCACACGTCGTTCGGCGGCCGGCATCGGCGCCAGGGCCACGGGTCGCCGCGTCCGTCGCGCCCGTTCCGCCATCCGCAGCGCCAGCCGCTCCAGCGCCTGCCGCCGCCGTTCCCGATAGCCTGCGACATCCAGGTGGACCCGCCGCCGCTCGTCGCTGACGCGCGCCGCCGCCACGTTGAGGAGGTACTGCAAGGCGTCCAGCGCCACCCCGTGGCGGCCGATGAACGCCCCCAGCTCCGGACCGCCATCCATCCGCGCCACGATGCGATCGTCGGACTCCTCCACGTGAACGTGGACCGCGAGCCCCGCCCGTCGCGCCAGTTCGTCCAGGAAGGCGGCGGCGAAACGCGCCTTCGTGGGCCGCACCCTGGCGGCCACCACGGCGTCGCGCTGGCCCACCAGCCCCAGCCAACCCCGCGCGGGCTCCACCAGCACCCGCGCCTCCAGCTCCTCCCTGCCGACGCCCAACTGGCGAGCCGCCGCAGCGAGGGCTTCCTCCACCGTCCGCCCCCGCACCTCGATCCACGGTCCCGTCCCGGGCAGCTCAGGAGATCCCGCGCTCATGCCCTCTCTTCCCCTTTCCCGCCGGCGCCGGCGCGGGCTGCTGCCGGTTCATCCAGATCTGCTGCACGATGGAGAACACATTGCTGGTCACCCAGTACAGCGCCAGCCCCGCAGGGAAGCTCCACGCGAAGAAGATCAGCATCAGCGGCATCAGGACCAGCATCGTGCGCTGCTGGGGCTGGGTGACGGTCATCGCCGTCTTCATCTGGACGTACGTGGTCACGCCCGCGAGGATCGGCAGGACGAAGTACGGATCCGCATGGCGGAGGTCCGGGATCCAGAGGAAGGCGCCGCTGCTGAAGGTGCGCAGCGCGAGGAAGAGCCCGTACAGGATGGGGAACTGGATGAGCAACGGCAGGCAGCCCGAGGCGGGGTTCACGTTGTGCTCCCGCCACAGTTTCATGATCGCCTCGTTGGCCTTCTGGGGGTTGTTCCGGTACCGCTTCTGGATCCGCTCGACCTCGGGCTGCAGCGCCTGCATCCGCTGCATCGAGCGCATCTGGGAGAACGTCAGGGGCAGGAGCAGGAGCCGGACCAGCACGGTGAACAGGATGATGGACAGCCCGGCGCTGCCCGTCACCGCCCGGCTCCACTCCAGCCCGGCCTCGATGGCGGCCACGAACCAATGCCAGAGCTGACTCAAATCCGGGCGCCTCCTTCTGCCGTCCCCGACCGGGCCTCCTGGCCGTGGTGCGGCCCGACGGGGCCCCCGCGGACGCGGCGCGGGCACCACAATCTTCTGCCAGTTCGACCACGGCTATCCTGATTCCTTGCCCCCTGGCGCGGTCCCACCGGCGCGCCTCAGGGCACCGGCCTCAGGGCACCGGGTCGTATCCCCCCGGCGCCCACGGGTGACAGCGCAGGATGCGCCGCAGCGCCAGCCACCCGCCGCGCCAGGCGCCGTGGCGCGCCACCGCCTCCAGGGCGTACGCGGAACACGTGGGCGCATAGCGGCAGCTGGGCGGCTTCCATGGCGACAGCCACCGCCGGTAGCACCGGATCGCCAGCAGCAAGAGGCGCGTCAACACGGCGCCCTCCCTCCCGGCTCCGTCGCCGCCCGCTTGGTGCCCGCTCCCGGCGCCGACCCGTCCCGCCCGCCGCCCGGGTCCGATGCGCCGGAACGCGCTGCGCCGCGGGCCTCCGCTCCCTGGCCCGCCTCGCGCCCCGACCCCATCCGCTGGCGCCCGGGCGCGGCCCCGGGACCGGCCGCGCCCGCACCCGCCCGAGGCCTCGCCTCTCCCCCACCACCGCGAAGGCCCCCTGAGACAGGGGGCCTCAACAGTCGCGCCTTGCGCAAGACGTCTTCCAGCGCCCGGCACGCCGTCTCCCAATCCAGATCGGCCGCGGCGTCCCGGGCCACCACCACCAGCCACCAGCCCGGCGCGACCCGGGGCGCCAGCCGGCGGAAGGCCTCGGCCAGCAGGCGGCGGACGCGATTGCGCCGCACCGCCTTGCCCAGGCGACGGCCCACCGTGATGCCGATCCGCGTCGGACCGCCCCCGCCCACGCCCGCCGCGGGGCCATGACCCGCGGCGGGCACCCCGTCGCGGCCACCGGCATCCGCGGGCTGCGGCGGACGCGCCGCATCCGGCCGCCAGGCGTAGAGGACCACCCACCGGTTCCCCCACGCCCGCCCCGCCCGCCGCACCTGGCGAAACTCCTCGCCGCGGCGCAGGCGCCACGGCCGTGGCAGGCTCACCGGACCTCGCCCCGCTCAGACCGCCAGGCGGTGGCGCCCCTTGCGCCGCCGGCGCGCCAGCACCCGTCGCCCCGCCTTCGTGCGCATGCGCACGCGGAAGCCGTGGGTACGGTGCCGGCGCCGCCGGTTGGGTTGATAGGTGCGCTTCATCGCCTCCACCCCGCTTCCCGGCTCGCCGGGTTCGGCCGGAGGCCGCCCCGAGCGGCCCCGGGTGGCCCTGCGTGCAAAAACCGCCGGAACCCCGAGGCATCGCCCGTTCCGGCGGCTTCAAAGCAGCGCCATTATAGCGGCGCCCCCTGCGCGGTGTCAACGCGCGAACGGTCCCGGTCCGTGTCACGTTCCGGTGGGTGCCCCCAGCGGTGAATCGGCTGTCAAGCCACCGGTGCGTGGACATGGGCCAGGTCGCGCAGCACCTGAACCCAGGGTTTGGTCGCATGCGGCCCGGTGAGCGCTGGGATGCGGGCACGCAGCCAACGGGCTGGGTCCTCCTCGAGCTGGCGCATCACGCGCTGAACGGCCTGGCGTGTCGCCTGCCGCACGCCGGGCGAAATCTGCAGGGGCCGGCCGCCGAGGACCGCGCGCCAGTGGGGGTCCACGCGTTCGCTCAAGAGCCGCGCCAAGTGGTCGGCGCCGCGTTCACTCCAACGCGCCCCATGCCGTTTCATCCGTCGCGCAAGGACGTGAAAGACCTCCGCTTCGATCGCCCCCAGCCGCGGCGCTTCCCCAGAAGCCACAATCCCGTCCCAGTGCTCCCGCAAGTAGCCGCGCAGCCGCAACAAGCGCTCCCGCGCCGGACCACGCCGCCCCCGTAGCGTCTGGCGAAGCGCCGACTCCACGCCCGCCCAATCCCCCGCTTCGATGGCCCGGCACACCTGGGCGTACGTCTCCTCGGAAGGCGATAACGCCTCCCGCAGGGCTCGCCGCAGGTGGAACGGATCCAGCCGGTAACACGCGCGGGGGAAGTACTGCAACCCCTGCTTGACCCAATGCGCCCCATCGCCTCCGAGGTAACAAGCCTGGACCGCGCTCAGATCCCAGTGCGTCCCCCAATAGGCGCTCGCCTGCTCCCAAAAGGCCGTCCCCGGCATCACCCCCGCCACGACCCGCCGCTCCCGCAGCGCTTGCCGGTTCGAACCCACGGCTTGCTTGCCTTCGTACGCGACCCCCAGCTTCAACACCACCGGTTGCCCTCGACCCCGCAGATAAACCTCGTCCGCTTCGGCATGCAGCTCGACGCTCCGGCGCCGGCCTTCCGGCACCTGGCCCTCCACGAACACCGACCGCCGTAGCCGCTCCGCCGCCTCCTTCAACCGGCGCCCCGCCCGTTGGGACGCCCGCCACACCGTCATCGCCCGCGCCGGTGCCTGCCCCGCCGTCAACTCCCGCAGGACCGCCGCCGCTCGGTGATACGGCATCTCCGTCGCGAGCCGCCGGCACAGCGCTTCCAGCCGCGGCGACAGTCGCCGCCGCGATTCCAAGCCCAGTGCTTCATCCAGCAAGAACACACCCTGGCCCGTCGCCCGGTCCCGGTAGTAACGTCGCTTCACCTGCAACTCGCCCAGCGGCGTGTCCAGGACCCGCTCCCGCGTATCCAGGCACTCATATCGGCTCGGGTCCCGCTCCTGCATCAGTCGCTCATCGATCCCGGCCAACACCCACTCCAGCAGCCGCAGTGTCAGCCGGCCGCTGAGCCGCTGAACGGCTTCCTCCAGTTCGCCAAACGATCGGTCCTCCGTCACCAGCTCCGCCAGTTCCCGCAATGTCTGGAGGAAAAGTTCGCGCACAGCGTGTATGCTGAGCATGGGGCCTCACCCTCCGACTGCCGCTGGGGAAGCCGTCCCGATGCAGGGACAGCCTCCGGGTGAGGCCTTTTCTATTTGCCTCGACCCTCACCTACCGAAACGTTACACGGACACGGTCCCGGCGCGTCCCCGACCGGGATCGGCGCTGCCTCCACCCCGCCCCCGCGCATCCCCACCGCCTGCCCGCACGGTGCCCTGGCGCCCGCCCCCAGCCCATGCGTTCCGATTGTGGGAGTTCCCAGGAACCTGCTATCATCGTGGCGCCGGCCTCCGACGACGACACGAGTCGCCGCTGCCCCGTCGGGCGGCCGCGGGGGCGTCCCTCCGAGCCCTTCTTATTCACATCCTGTGGATAGGCTGTTGATACCGCGACGCCGCCCGGCACGACTCGACCGCATGCGCCGGCAGGAGACGCCGGCCGGCGCGCGGAATCTACACCGTCCCACAGCCGTCGACTGGGAGGCCGACGAGCTTCGACCTTCCACCGCCCACCGGGGCCGGTGGAAGGGTCTTTTTGCGTAAGGGGCTCTGTGGATAGGTTGTGGACGAACCGTGGACAACCCGGGGGTCTTGCCCCCGCCCATGGCGCGGAGACGCGGTCTCGCCGGCTTGGGTCGTCCCGGCTCGGGCCACGACCTTATCCACAATCCGGACCCACCGGTTAGGAGGACCCTGCCGTGGTGAAGGGCGAGCTGGCCGAGGTGTGGACGGAGGCGCTTCAGCTCATCGAGCGCCGGCTGACCCGGCCGAGCTACGAGGCGTGGTTGCGCAACACCCGACCCGTGTCCCTGGAGGGCGACCGCCTGGTCCTGGCGGTCCCCAACCAGTTTGCCCGCGACTGGGTGCTGGAGCGTTGCTCCGGCGCCATCGTGGACTCCTTGCGGCGCGTGGTGGGTCACGATGTCCGTCTTGAAGTGGTGGTCGAACCGCAGCCCACGCCGCCGGCCACGGGCCAGGTGGCCGCCGCCACCGAGGCGCCGCTGGCACCGGCGCCGAGCGACGCCGGTTCGTCCTGGCGCACCCTCTCCCAGCCCCTCAACCCGAAGTACACCTTCGAGACCTTCGTGACGGGCTCGGGCAACCGTCTCGCCCACGCCGCCGCCCTGGCCGTGGCCGAGGCGCCCGCCCGCACCTACAACCCCCTCTTCATCTACGGGGGGGTCGGTCTCGGGAAGACCCATCTGATGCAGGCCGTGGCCCACCACGTGCTGCGCAAGCACGGCAGCCGGGTGGCCTACGTGTCCTGCGAGACGTTCACCAACGAGATGATCAACGCGATCCGCGACGGCAAGACCCTGGAGTTTCGCAACCGCTACCGCAACGTGGACGTCCTGCTGGTCGACGACATCCAGTTCCTGGCGGGCAAGGAGAGCACGCAGGAGGAGTTCTTCCACACCTTCAACGCGCTCCACGAGGCGAACCGCCAGATCGTCATCTCCAGCGACCGGCCGCCCAAGGAGATCCCCACCCTGGAGGAGCGCCTCCGCTCCCGCTTCGAGTGGGGCCTGATCTCCGACATCCAGCCGCCGGACTTCGAGACGCGGGTGGCGATCCTGCGGAAGAAGGCCCAGCTGGAGAAGCTGCACGTCCCGGACGACGTCATCGCCTTCATCGCCGAGCGCATCGACACCAACATCCGCGAGCTGGAGGGCGCGCTGATCCGGCTGGTCGCCTTCGCCTCGCTGACCAACCACCACATCGACCTGGACCTGGCGCAGGAGGTGCTGAAGGACATCCTCCCGCCGCCCCGGGCCAACAAGGTCACCATCGCGCGGATCCAGGAGGTGGTGGCCGAGTACTACGGCGTCAAGGTGCGCGACCTCAAGGCGCGGCGACGCACCCGGGCCATCGCCTTCCCGCGCCAGGTGGCCATGTACCTCTGCCGCGAGCTGACGGAGGCGTCGCTGCCGCGCATCGGCGAGGAGTTCGGCGGCCGCGACCACACCACCGTGCTCCACGCCTACGAGAAGATCAGCCACGACATGCGCCACGATCCCCATCTGGGCCGCCAGATCAAGGAGCTGATGGACCTGATCCGCAAGGGCTGACGGACGAACCGGCCCCCGACGGGGCCCGAGGGGCCTCCCCCGGCGGCCGGCGGGGCTCCCGCGGGCCGCCGCTCCGCGGCCGGGCCGGTTCGTCCCGGCCTGTGGACCGCCTGTGGACCGGCGGTGGATCATCGGGGGACAGGATGGGGCCCGCCGCAGGAGTCGCCGGCCCGCCGGGGAAAGTGGGGAAAGCGGGGCACCGTCATCGACAGGTTGTCCCCGTCTCCGACACCTTTCGACATCGGGGCGCGACGGGCTTTTCCACAGTGCCCACAGCCCCTACTACGACTGCGACGAAGGGGACGATCGTCATCCCGCAGTGGAGGAGGAGGCCACCTTGCGGCTCGTCATCGACCAGGCCGACCTGCACGCCGCCCTCCAAGTGGCCATCCGCGGCGTCGCCACCCGTTCCACGCTGCCCGTCCTCTCCGGCATCCTGCTGGTGGCGGAACCGGAGCAGCTGCGGCTGGTGGCCACCGACATGGAGCTGACGGTGGAGGCCCTGGCCCCCGCCCGGGTCCAGGAGGAGGGCGCGGTGGTGCTGCCCGGCCGCCACCTGGCCGAGATCGTCCGGCGCCTGCCGCCCGGCGAGGTGCACCTGGAGCTGGAGGGCCTGCGCGCCCGCCTGATCCAGGAGCGCTCGCAGTTCACCATCCACGGCACCGATCCCGGCATCTTCCCCGCCGTGCCGCGGGTGGGTGCCGGCACCACCGTGCTCTTCGACAACGGCGCCCTGCGCGGCCTCCTGCGGCGCACGACCTTCGCCGTCGCCACCGACGACTCCCGGCCGATCCTGACGGGCGTCAGCTTTCGCGCCCAGGGCGACCGGCTGGAGGCGGTGGCGACCGACGGGTTCCGCATCGCCGCCTGCCGCATGACCCTGGAACGCCCGGTGGAGGGAGGGGCGGCGGCGGCCGTCATCCCGGGTCGCAGCCTGGCCGAGGTGGCCCGGCTGCTGCCCGACGAGGGGATCGGCCGGATGCTGCTGGACGAAACCCAGGCCGGCTTCCAGCTGGGGGAGGTGCGGCTGATCACCCGCCTGCTGGATGGCGCCTACCCGGACGTCCTCGGACTGGTCCCCTCGGAGTACCCCACCCGGGTGCGCCTTCCCGCCCGCGCCTTCCAGGAGGCGTGCGAGCGGGCGGCCCTGCTGTCCGACAGCCGCCAGGCGGCCCGGTGGGTGATCCGCCTGTCGGTCGAACCCGGCCGGTTGGTGATCACCGCCAGCGACCCCGAGGTGGGGGAGGCGCGGGAGGAGATCCCCGCCGAGGTTGACGGCGAGGGGATGGTCATCGGGTTCAACGCCCGCTACCTGGTGGACGGGCTCAAGGCCATCGAGGCCGAGGAAGTGCTCTTCGAGCTGACGGAGCCCCTCAAGGCCAGCCGCCTGCGCGGCGTGGGGGAAGACGAGTTCGTGTACATCGTGCTGCCGGTCAAGATCTCCTGAGGTGGGCCGCCGGGGAGGGGGGCGCGTGGTCGTCCGGCGGGTGGTGCTGCGCCAGTTTCGCAGCTACGAGCAGGCCACCCTGGAGCTGGAACCCGGCCTCACCCTGCTGGTCGGGCCCAACGGGGTCGGCAAGACGAACCTGCTGGAGGCGATCCACTTCGCCGCCACCGGCCGGTCGCCGCGCACGCCGCGGGACGCCGAGCTCATCCGCGAGGGGGCCGCGGCCTGCTACGTCCGCCTGGAGTGGGACGACCCCGTCGCCGGACGGCGCAGCGTCGAGGTGGCCTTCCACCGGGAGCGGGGGAAGGCGCTCCGCCTGGATGGCCGGCCGCGCCGTCGGCTGGCGGACCTCCACGGGGCGCTACCCGTGGTCTACTTCGCCCCCGAGACCCTGGCCCTGATCAAGGGCGCGCCCGCCGCACGCCGCGACTTCCTCGACCGGCTGCTGGTGCAGGTCGTCCCCGGCTACGGCGCGCTGCTCAACGACTACCATCGGGTGCTGGCTCAGCGCAACCAGCTGCTGCGCGACATCCGGGCGGGTCGCGCCGCGGCGTCGCTCCTGGGGATCTGGGACGAGCCCCTGCTGCGACACGGGACCGCCATCCGCCGGCGGCGCCGCGACCTGGTGGACGAACTGGCCCCGATGGTCGCCGCCGCGGCGGCGCGGATCGGCGCCGGCGGCGCCCACGGCCCGGGCAAGGTGGAGATGGTCTACGTGGTGGGCGACGCCGTCCCCGCTGGGGGAGGGCCTGGCGCCGGGGACGGCGATGCCCGACCGACAGGGCCCGCCGCGACCGGCCCCGCTGGCGCTGCGGCGGGAGGCGGTCCGCCCGCCCCGGCCCCGGAGGAGCCCGGTGATGCCGGGATGGGGCCGCCGGCGGCGGGCGAGGGGGAGGTTGCGCCGCACGGACCGCTCCCCGACCCGCGGGAGGAGCTGCTGCGCGGCACCACCCTCTGGGGGCCCCAACGCGATGACGTCGTCCTCCGGTTGGACGGACGGGATGCGCGGGCCTTCGCCTCCCAGGGTCAGCAACGCGCCCTGGCCCTGGCGCTGGTCCTGGCCGAGGTGGAGCTCATCCGACGCCGGCTGGGCCGCTGGCCCGTCGTGCTGCTGGACGACGTGCTCTCCGAGTTGGACGGGCGGCGGCGCCGACAGCTGCTGGCCCGGCTGGCCGGCCTCCCCCAGGTGATCGTGACGGCCACGGAGGAGACCGACTGGCCCGAGGGACCGAGGCCGCGGGTGATCGCCTTGCCCCTGGGCGGGAGCGACGCCGGGGGGTCCTGCGCCGCCGGGCGGGAGGAGCCATGAGCAAGGAGCCACCGGATGTGGGAGGCTGCGGGGGCCGCGTGCCGGCCGGGCACCGGGACGGGGCGGCGAGCGCCTCCGCCGGGGGCGGTGCGACCGACAGCGGACGCGGTGGCCCCACCCGCGCGCCCATCCGTTCCGAGGTGCCCCATCCGGGCCGGGGGCGCGGGGGCGCGGCGCCCCTGGGTCCGGTGCTGGATGCCCTGTTGGCCCGACTGGGGCTCGCCACCCAGGTGCGGCGCCATCGGGCGCTCCGTCTGTGGGACCAGGTGGTGGGACCGGTCATCGCGGCGCGCGCCCGCCCCTACCGGCTGACGGGCGACGTGCTGTGGGTGGCCGTGCGCCACCCCGGGTGGGCCCAGGAGCTGGCCTACCTCAAGGCCACCATCCTGCGCGATCTCAACGCCGCGGTGGGCGGCCCCGCGCTGCGGGATCTGCGGTTCACCACCGGGCCCGGCCCCCGGCAGGGTCCTGCCCGCCCGACGACCACCAGGGGGGCCGCGGTGCCGCGCTCCCCCGCCTGCGGCGATGGGGTCGGCCAGGCCGCCGCGACCCGGGCGCCCGACGGCGCGGCCGCGCCGGAGACCGGCATGACCGGGCCGCCGGTCACCGCGCCGCGGGCGGCGGCTTCCCAAGCCCGGCCGGCGCCGGGGCCGCCGTCCACCGGCTCCTCGAGCCCACGGGGGGAGGGCGCGGGGGGCGCCGCCGCCGGGGCGTGCCAGGATGCGGAGTTGCAGGCGGCGGCGGCGCGCTGGCTGCAGGCGGCCCGGCGGCGCCGCCGGTGGGCGCTGGAGCGGGGCTGGCAGCCGTGTGCCAGCTGCGGCAGCCTCTATCCGCCCCATCCGGGCCGATCCATGGCGGTGGCCGGCGCCGGGCGCCATGGGGGGAACGGGTCCCCACGCTTGGAGGCCTCGTCGGGAGAAGCCCTCTGCCCCGCCTGCCGGGCGGCGCGGCAGGAGGCGTTGCGCCTGCGGATCCGCACCCTGCTCGAGCGGGACCCGTGGCTGGCCTGCGGGCAGGTGGCGGCAGCCCTCGGGGAACCGGTGGAGGCGGTCGCCCGCCTGTACCGGGAGGAACGGACGGCGCTCCAGGAGCACTGGCGAGCCCGGCTGCGCGTGGCCGCGACGCGGCTGCGGAAGGGGGAGCCGCCCGCGGCGGAGACCCGCTCCCTGCTCTTGCGATATGCGCTGTTGCGGACCGGTGCCGACCCGGGGCGACTGGACGGCGCCGCGGCCCGCGAGGCGCTGGGGCCGCGGCTGGCACCGCTGTGGGACGCGTGCTTCGGTCCCCCGTCGGCGGGCAGCGGCCCGTCCCCCCGCCGCCCGGCGGCCTCGCCGCGGCCCGCCCGTCGCGGGGCACGCCCGCCGGCGGGATCCGACGCCGGCGACCGGCGGCGGTGAGGGCAGGACCCATGCCGGCGCGGCCGATGCGGTACCCTCAAGGTGGGGGGTCGACGGTGTTCCTGCACATTGGTTCCGACGTGATCCTGCCCTACCGGGAGATCGTGGTCATCCTCGACGCCCAGCTGCTGCGGCAGTCCGCCGCGGTCCGGGACCTGGTGGCCCTGGCCCAGGTGGGCCGGCGGGTCGTCGACCTCGCCCAGGGTCAACCGCGCTCCATCGTGGTGGCCGATCGGGGCGTCTACCTCTCGCCCATCTCGGTGCTGACCCTGCGGCGCCGGGGCAGCCTGCGGCTCGAGGAGCAGGTGGGCGGTACGGAGCCCGCGGGCGCGGAGGGCGAGGGGTCGGCCGGGCGCGCGGCGCCGGCCCTGGCGCCGCGGCGCCGCCCCCGCAAGGGGCGGGGGACGCGGGGCGCCGGTGCCCGGCGGGCCGGCATGCCGGCGTCGGACGGGCCCGGCCCGGGACGGGTGCGCGGGTCGGAAGCGCCGCGAGGGCGGGACTGAGGCCGCTTCTGGTATAATCTACGCCGTGTCTGACGGGTTCTCCCGGGGCGCGCGTCGCGGCGGCGCCGGGAGGCCGGGTTCGTCCAGATCCCACCCGCGATGAGGAGGCTCGGGCGTGGCGCGCACGGGCTACGACGAGAGTCAGATCCAGGTCCTCGAGGGCCTGGAGGCCGTCCGGCGGCGGCCGGGGATGTACATCGGCTCCACCGGGTCCCGCGGGTTGCACCACCTCATCTGGGAGGTGGTGGACAACGCCGTCGACGAGGCGCTGGCGGGCCGCTGCACGGAGATCGTCGTCACCCTGCACGCCGACGGCAGCTGCAGCGTGCGCGACAACGGCGGCGGCATCCCCGTGGGCATCCACCCCAAGGTGGGCAGGCCCACGGTGGAGGTCGTCCTGACCATGCTCCACGCGGGGGGCAAGTTCGACGGCCAGGCGTACAAGGTGTCCGGCGGTCTCCACGGCGTGGGCGTGTCGGTGGTCAACGCCCTCTCGGAGTGGCTGGTGGTGGAGGTGCGTCGCGACGGCCGCATCCACCGCCAGCGCTATCGGCGCGGCAAGCCGGAGACGGAGCTGGAGGTGGTGGGGACCACCGACCCCGCGGACACGGGGACCTACGTCCGGTTCAAGCCCGATCCCGAGATCTTCGATGACACGGAGTTCAAATACGAGGTCGTCGTCGGGCGACTGCGCGAGCTGGCCCTGCTGAACTCGGGCCTCTACATCGAGCTCGCGAACGAGCGCACCGGCGAGCGCAACCTGTTCCAGTTCATGGGCGGGCTGCGCTCCTTCGTGGCCCTGCTCAACCGCACCAAGGAGCCCCTGCACCCCGAGCCCATCAGCCACAAGGCGGAGCGGGACGGGGTGGAGGTGGAGATGGCCCTCCAGTGGACCACCTCCTATGTCGAGACCCTCTACTCCTTCGCCAACACGATCCACACCCACGAGGGCGGAACCCACGAGGCCGGCTTCAAGATGGCCCTCACGCGGGTGGTCAACGACTACGCCCGCAAGGCGAACCTGCTCAAGAACGGCGACGAGAACCTCTCGGGCGACGACATCCGCGAGGGGCTGACGGCCGTCCTCAGCGTCAAGTTGCCCGAACCCCAGTTCGAGGGCCAGACCAAGACCAAGCTGGGCAACTCTGAGGTCCGGGGCGTGGTCGATTCCGTCACCGGCGAAGCCCTGGCCACCTACTTTGAAGAAAACCCCCAGGTGGCGCGGCGGGTGGTGGAGAAGGCGATCACCGCCATGCGGGCCCGCGAGGCGGCGCGCAAGGCGCGGGAGCTCACCCGGCGCAAGTCCGCCCTCGAGGTCACCGCCCTGCCGGGCAAGCTGACCGACTGCACCGTCCGCGACCCGGCGATGGCGGAGCTGTTCATCGTGGAGGGCGACTCGGCCGGCGGCTCCGCCAAACAGGGCCGCGACCGGCGCTTCCAGGCCGTGTTGCCCCTGCGGGGCAAGATCCTCAACGTGGAGAAGGCACGGCTGGACAAGATCCTGGCCCACGACGAGATCCGCGCCCTCATCACCGCCATCGGCACCGGCATCGGCGAGGACTTCGACATCGGCAAGGCGCGCTACCACAAGATCATCCTGATGACCGACGCCGACGTGGACGGCGCCCACATCCGCACGCTGCTGCTGACCTTCTTCTTCCGCTACATGCGGCCGCTGATCGAGGCGGGCTACGTCTACATCGCGCAGCCGCCCCTCTACCTGGTGCGGATGGGCAAGGAAGAGCATTACTTCTACGACGACGACCAGCTGGAGGCCTTCTTCCGCCAGATCGGCAAGCGCATGCCGGCCCAGCGGTTCAAGGGCCTCGGCGAGATGAACGCCGAGCAGCTGTGGGAGACCACCATGAACCCGGAGACGCGGACGCTGCTGCAGGTGACGCTGGACGACGCCATGGCCGCGGACCAGATCTTCTCCATCCTGATGGGCAGCCGGGTGGAGCCGCGGCGGGAGTTCATCGAGCAGCACGCCCGGAAGGTGCGGTTCCTGGACACCATCGGCTGAGCCGCCGACCCCGCCGAGCCGGTTCGTCCGCAGCCCGAGGGCCGCGGGGGTGCGGCGGCGTCGCCAGCCCCTGACGGCCTCGGGCCGTCGACGGTCCGGGGACGAACCGGCACGGCCGCGAGGAGCGGCGTGGCCGCGCCCGGGAACGCATCGCGGGTGCCACGCCCGTCGGCGAGGCCGACCCCGTCCCGGTCGCGGCGCGGGCGTCGCCGCTGTGGAGGACGAGGAGCGACGCGATGGCAGAGTACACCCACGGCAAGATCCTCCCCGTCGACATCGAGGAGGAGATGAAACAATCCTACATCGATTACGCGATGAGCGTGATCGTCAACCGGGCGCTGCCCGACGTGCGGGACGGCCTCAAGCCGGTCCACCGCCGCATCCTCTACGCCATGCGGGAGGGGGGCAACACCCCGGACAAGCCCTTCAAGAAGTCCGCCCGCACCGTGGGTGACGTGCTGGGCAAGTACCACCCCCACGGCGACGCCGCCGTCTACGACGCCCTGGTGCGCATGGCCCAGGACTTCTCCATGCGCTACCCGCTGATCGAGGGCCACGGCAACTTCGGCTCCATCGACGGCGACCCGCCGGCGGCCATGCGCTACACCGAGGCGCGCCTGAGCCCGCTGGCCATGGAGCTCATGCGCGACCTGGACAAGGACACCGTCGACTTCGTCCCCAACTTCGACGAGACGGAGCAGGAGCCGGCCGTGTTGCCGGCGCGGTTCCCCAACCTGCTGGTCAACGGCGCCGCGGGCATCGCCGTGGGCATGGCCACCAACATCCCGCCCCACAACCTGCGGGAGGCCATCGACGGCGTCATCCACCTGATCGACCACCCCGACGCCAGCGATCGCGATCTGATGCGGGTGATCAAGGGGCCGGACTTCCCCACCGGCGGCATCATCGTGGGGCGGGAGGGCATCCGCCAGGCCTACACCACGGGCCGGGGCATCATCACCATCCGCGCCCACGCCCAGATCGAGACGTCGGCCAGCGGCAAGGCGCGCATCGTGGTCACCGAGATCCCCTACGAGGTGACCAAGAGCAAGATCATCGAGAAGATCGCCGAGCTGGTCCAGGAGCGGCGCATCGAGGGGATCACCGACCTGCGGGACGAGACGGACCGCTCGGGGCTGCGGGTGGTCATCGAGCTGGCGCGGGGCGCCAACCCCAACGTGATCCTGAACCAGCTCTACAAGTTCACCCCGATGCAGGTGAGCTACGGGATCATCCTGCTGGCCCTGGTGGACGGCCAGCCCCGGGTCCTCACCCTCAAGCAGCTCTTGCGCCACTACCTGGACCACCAGAAGGACGTGATCGTCCGGCGGACGCGCCATGACCTGGAGAAGGCGGAGGCCCGGGCCCACATCCTGGAGGGGCTGCGCATCGCCCTGGACCACATCGACGCGGTGATCACCCTGATCCGCCAGTCGCGCACCGTCGACGAGGCCCGCACCGGGCTGATACAGAACTTCAACCTGACGGAGAGGCAGGCCCAGGCGATTCTGGACATGCGCCTGCAGCGCCTGACGGGCCTGGAGCGCGAGAAGGTCGAGGAGGAGTACCAGGAGCTGCTCAAGGAGATCGAGTACCTGCGGGCGGTCCTGAACTCCGAGAAGATGGTGCTGGACATCATCAAGCAGGAGCTGGGCGAGATCCGCGACCGCTTCGGCGACGACCGGCGCACGAAGATCGTGGCGGGCGCCGCCGAGTTCGAGGTCGAGGACCTGATCGCCGAGGAGGACGTGGTCATCACCCTGACCCACCGGGGCTACATCAAGCGCCTGCCGGTGGACACCTACCGCAGCCAGCGCCGGGGCGGCCGGGGCGTCGCGGGCATCCAGACCCGCGAGGAGGACTTCGTCGCCCGGCTCTTCATCGCCACCACCCACGAGAACCTGCTGTTCTTCAGCAATCGGGGCAAGGTCTACCACCGCCGGGTGCACGAGATCCCCGAGGCGGGGCGCACGGCCCGCGGCACGGCCGTGGTCAACCTGATCGAGATCGAACGGGACGAACACGTCACGGCCGTGATCCCCGTGCGGGACTTCGGCGAGGACCGCGACCTCCTGATGTGCACCCGGCGCGGGGTGGTCAAGCGCACCGCCCTGGCCGAGTTCAGCCACATCCGGCGGGGGGGGCTGATCGCCCTGGCCCTGGACGCCGGGGACGAACTGGTGGCGGTCGAGCTGACCGACGGTCGCGGTGACGTGCTGCTGGTGACCCGCCAAGGCCAGGCGATCCGCTTCCCGGTGGCCGAGGTGCGGCCCATGGGGCGCACGGCGCGCGGCGTGATCGGCATCCGCCTGGACGACGGCGACGAGGTGGTGGGCATGGCGCTCGCCGAGGACGACGCCCACCTGCTGCTCATCACCGACCTCGGGTTCGGCAAGCGGACGCCGGTCCGCGACTTCCGCGTGCAGGGCCGCGGCGGCAAGGGGATCCGCGCCATCACGCTGACGCCGCGCAACGGCCGCGTGGCCGGCTTCCAGGTCGTGCGGCCGGGCGAGGAGGTCATGCTGGTGTCCCAAGGCGGCATCGTGTTGCGCGTGCCTGCGGAGCAGGTGTCCATCCAGGGGCGGGCCGCCCAGGGGGTCACGGTGATGCGCCTCGAACCCGGCGACCGGGTCTCGGCGGTGGCGACGCTGGCCCAGAAGGGCGAGTGACGGGGCGTCGCCTGCGTCGCGGGCTTCGGGTCACGGGTCGCGGGGCGGCGCCGGCGGCCGTAGGGGCGCGGCCGGCGGCCGTCCGCCACGGCGGCGGTCCCGGGCCGCGGCGGGCGCGGTGCGGTGAACCGTCGCCGCTCGCCGCCCGCGACGGCGCCCCGCCGTCGCGCGCCGCCGGAGCGGGCTTGGCGCCCGCGCCGTGCTTGCCTTGGCGCCGGACCGGGCCGAGGCGGCCCCCGAGAACAGGTCGCCACCGCCATCGGGACGAACCGGCCGACGAGAGACCCAGCGGGGGAGGCCCACGCGCCATGGACACGGAACCACGGCGAACGGCGTCGGGGGACCCGGGCGATCCGAAGGCGGCCGCTGCCGTCTTGCCGGAGGGTAAGCTGCCGGCTTCCCTCCTGGAACGCCTGGTCCTCCCGCGAATCGGGGTCCGGCGTCGCGAGGTGGTGCTCGGTGCCGCCCCGGGCGAGGACGCGGCCGCCTTGGACCTGGAGGGTGAGCTGTGCGTCGCCGCCAGCGATCCCATCACCGGGGCGGGTCACGACGCGGGCTGGCTGGCCGTGCACGTCAACTGCAACGACGTGGCCGCCACCGGCGCCGAGCCGGTGGCCGTGCTCCTGACCATCCTGCTGCCGCCGGGGACGCCCGCCGCCGTCCTGGAGGCGATCATGGCCGGCGCCCAACGGGCCGCGCGGGAGGTGGGCTGTCAGATCGCCGGCGGCCATACGGAGGTCACCCCGGGCCTGGCCCAGCCCCTGGTGATGGCCACGGCCCTGGGCCGCACCGCACCGGAGGGCCTGATGCCGAGCAGCGGCGCCCGGCCGGGGGACGTGCTGCTGATGACGAAGTGGGCAGGCTTGGAGGGCACGGCCATCCTGGCCACCGACTGCCGGCGGGCCTTGGCGGCCCGGGGTGTCCCCGGGGCCGTGCTCGATGCGGCGGCGCAGCTGGGGCGGTGGCTCAGCATCGTGCCGGAGGCGCGGCTGGCGGCCCGGCGCGGCGCCCACGCGCTGCACGACGTCACCGAGGGCGGCGTGCTGGGCGCCGTGTGGGAGATGGTGACGGCGGCCCGCCACGCCCAGGGCGACGCGGTGGGCTGCATCGTCGAGGCGGCGGCCGTCCCCGTGCGGGACGAGACCCGAGCGATCTGCGCTGCGGCGGGGGTGGATCCGCTGCGGCTCATCGGCTCCGGCGCGCTGGTGGTGGCGGCTCCGCCCGAGGCGGGGGCCCGGCTGCAGGCGGCGTGGACCGAGGCCGGCATCCCGGCGGCGGTGATCGGCCGGGTGACGGACGACGGCCGGTTGCGCGTGATCACCGAAGAAGGGTCCGAGCAGCCCCTGGAGGCGCCGGGGACCGACGCGTTGTGGATCGCCCGGGCGCGGCTCGGCGGCGACGGGACGCCCTCGTGACCGGGAAGGCCGGCGGGCGACCGCCTGGGGCCGCCGCCGGCCGGGACCGGGGGCGGGCGGCCGGGCCGTGGCGCGACCCCCATCCCGGCCCGAGCCGTGCGTCCGACGGCGGCGACCGGCGCCGCCCTCCGGCTGCGGCGGCTGCGGAGCCGATGCGCAGACCTGGGCCGGGTGGGGATCGGAGCGAAGGGGGGAACGGCTGTTGCTGGACTTGCGGTTCGTGCGCCAGAATCCGGAGGTCGTGCGCGCGGCGCTTCGCCGGCGGCGCGTGGAGGAGGGCGATCTGGACGCGCTGCTGGAGGCCGACGCCCGCTGGCGCCGTGACCTCCAGCGGCTGGAAGAGCTGCGAGCCCAGCGCAACGAGACCTCGGAGGCCATCGGCCGGTTGCGACGCCAGGGAGCCGACGCCAGCGAGCTGATCGCCGCCATGCGGCGCGTGGGCGAGACCATCAAGGAGCTCGAAGAGCGGGTGCGTCGGCTGGAGCAGGAGATCCAGGAGCGGCTGCTGCGCATCCCGATGATCCCCGATCCCGACGTGCCCGAGGGCGACGACGCCGAGGACAACGTGGAGGTGCGCCGCTGGGGGGAGCCGCCCCGCTTCGACTTCGAGCCCAAGGCCCACTGGGATCTGGGGCCGGCCCTCGGCATCCTGGACTTCGAGCGGGCGGCCAAGATCACCGGCGCGCGCTTCACCGTGTTTCGCGACCGCGGCGCGCGGCTGGTGCGGGCGCTGATCCAGTTCATGCTGGACCTGCACACGCAAGAGCACGGCTACACCGAGGTGCTGCCCCCCTTCTTGGTCCACCGTCAGAGCATGGTCGGGACGGGTCAGCTGCCCAAGTTCGAGGACGACGCCTTCCGGGTGGCGGACTCGGACCTCTTCCTGGTGCCGACGGCCGAGGTGCCGGTGACCAACCTCTACCGCGACGAGATCCTGGACGCGGCGCAGCTGCCGATCTACCACGTGGCCTACACCCCGTGCTTTCGGGCGGAGGCGGGGTCGGCCGGCCGGGACACCCGCGGCCTGATCCGCCAGCACCAGTTCGACAAGGTGGAGCTGGTGAAGTTCGTCCATCCCGACCGCTCCGCCGAGGAGCACGAGCGGCTGGTGGCCGATGCCGAGGCGGTGCTCCAGCGACTGGGCCTGCCGTATCGGGTGGTGCTGATCTGTACCGGCGACATGGGCTTCGCCCAGGCCAAGCAATACGACCTGGAGGTGTGGATGCCCAGCTACGGCCGCTACGTCGAGATCTCCTCGTGCAGCAACTACCGGGACTATCAGGCGCGCCGTGCCAACATCCGCTTCCGGCCCGAGCCCGGCGCCCGGCCGCGGTTCGTCCACACCTTGAATGGATCGGGCCTGGCGGTGGGCCGGACGCTGGCGGCGTTGCTGGAGAACTACCAGCAGGCCGACGGCAGCGTCGTGATCCCGGAGGCGCTGCGCCCGTACATGGGCGGCGTCCAACGGCTGCAGGCAGGTTGATGGCGCCGTGGCCCGTGATACAATCCAAGGTGCCGCAGCGTCGCGGTGCGTGGAAGGGTGGCGGAGTGGTTGAACGCGGCGGTCTTGAAAACCGCAGTGGGCGCACGCCCACCGTGGGTTCGAATCCCACCCCTTCCGCACGAGAGGGCCCGCGCCGCCTGGGCGGGGCGCCGCCGGTCCGGGCGCGTGGGCTGGGGGTTGCTGGCCCCGCGCCGCGCCGATGCGCGGTCACAGGCGGGTGCCGATCAGAATCAGCGCGACGCCGGCGAGGATCAGCGCCAGCTTCAGGGGCGGCATGGCACCCGCCGCGCCGGCGAGCCCGATGGCCGTCGCAAGCACCATGGCCAGGGGACCCACGGCGGCCAGCAGGGCGTTGATCTCCAGCGCCCGGTCGACGCGGGCGACCCGCCAGATGAGCAAGGCGGCCAGCACCTCGAGGCAGCCGGATACCAACCGGGTGAGGGCCATGCCGGTCGCATAGGGGTCGTTGTGGGCCACGGGCGTCCCCTCCGTTCCGTCACCACCGTACGCCGCGACACCGGCGGGCATGATGGCCGGGCGCGGCGCGGTCCCCGGGCGCGGTGCGGCGACATCGGCCGCGCGTGGCGGCGCGAGGGGCTGGCCGGCGCGGGCGCCGCCCTCGGCTTGCGCGGGTCGCGGCCCTGTGCTAAGATTGGGGCTGTCGCCGGGAAGGGTGCCTGAGAGGTCGAAAGGAGCCGCCTGCTAAGCGGTTGAGGGGCCTTTAAAGCCCCTCCGAGGGTTCGAATCCCTCCCCTTCCGCTGCGCGAGCGAATCTTGTGTGCGCCGTTAGCTCAGCCCGGATAGAGCGGCTGACTACGGATCAGCAGGTCGGGGGTTCAAATCCTCCACGGCGCACAAGACGGCTGGCCGATGGAGGCGCGCCGGTCAGCCAAAAGTCAGCCAAACGAATTGGGACCGGGTGGCGGCCCGGTCCCAATTCATACAACCCTACTCGGTTGGCGTGGCGGCCGTCTGGTGATCCTCCGGGCGGCCGCGTGTTTGTACTGCCCCGCTCGTGGATTCAACCCGCACCGGCAAACCCTCCTGCGAGTAGGTCTTCCACTCGGGCCGCGGCGGTGGCTAGGAAGTTTGCGTCTACGTGCATGTAGATGTCGGCCGTCGTGCTGATGCTGGCGTGCCCAAGGACACTCTGGACAACCTTCATCGGAATGCCGGCCTGGAGCATCAGGGTGGCGCAGGTGTGCCGCAGGGCGTGGAATGGGATTGGCGCCAGACCGGCGCGCTCCAGGACCGGCTTAAAGTGGCGCCGGACCAGGTTCTCGGGGCGCACTGGCGTACCAACGGCCGTGGTGAACACCAGCGCCCCGTAGTCATTGCACCATGCGGACCCCACCAGAAGGCGTTCCTGCGCCTGGCGGGCGCGGTGGCGGCGCAGGGCGTCGACCGCCACCGGCGGCAAGGGAACCTGACGGCCGCGCCCCGTCTTGGTCTGGGCCAGGACGAACCGCTTGCCGGCGCGGTCCCACTGCAACTGCCGCTGGACCGTCAGGGTGGCTGCGTCGAAGTCGACATCTTCCCACCGAAGGCCTAGCAGCTCGCCCTGGCGTAAGCCGCAGGTCACGGCCAGCACGAACAGAGCGTGGAACCGATCTTCTCGGGCCGCTGCCAGGAATCGGGCGGCTTGCGCCGGCGTCAGTGCTTGCATTTCCTTGCGCTCGACCTTCGGGGCTTCAACGACATCGCAAGGGTTGCGGGTGAGGATTCCGAACTTGACCGCTCGCCCTAGGGCCGCGTTGAGAACCGTAAAGATGTACCGGACGGTGCGCGGAGAAAGGCCGGCGGCTAGCTTACGGTCCAGCAGGTCCTGCACGTGGGCCGGCGTCAAGCGCTCCAGCTTGATCCGGCCAATTTCGGGGGACAGGTGGTGGCGCACGATGTAGCTGTAGCTTTCCAGGGTGCGCGGCCGCAGGCCATGCTTGACGCTATCGAGCCACGTCGCCAGGTAGTCGCCCGTTGTCACCGATGCGCCCGCGGCTAGGCGCCCGGCGCGCAGGTCAGCCAGCAGCTCTTGCAGGGCCTTCTTAGCCTCCGCCCTGGTCCTGCACACCCGCGTTTTGCGACGCCTGCGGCCATCGCCGGTGTAGACTGTGACCGCCGCTACCCACTTGTTGTCGGACTTGCGCTGGTAGATGCTACCCTCGTTATGCCCGCGCCGCTTCGGCATGACGATCACCGTGCCGCTCGAAGTAGGCCATCGCGTACCGGGCCACTGCCTCAGCCTCTTCGCGACTCTCACAGAGGGCCACGGGGTAGGCCCGCAAATCCTGGCTGATGGCTATCACGCCGAACTGCCCATCGTCACGCAGCCGACTGTTCGCCGACCCTTCGGGCGTAAACCAAAAGTAGACCTCTCTTACCTGACCAGCCTCCCGCCGGATTTCCTCCAGGCGCGCGTCCAGGGAGGACGTGTCGAGCACGGTTCATCCCTCCTTGTGGCAGACTTGACAGGACTTGCGAGGCCATTATAATACCAAGTGGTTAGCAGTGCAATGGGAGGCGTGGCGATGAGCCCTGACGAGCTGATTGCGCGTGCTAGGAAACTCGGCGCCACCATCGGGCGCTCGACGCTGAACCTGTGGAAGCGGGAAGGGCTCGTCACCCCTCCCAAGGAAGGCAGTCTCGGGCGCGGCCGCGGGCGGTTCGCGGATTACCCGGAGGAAGCGCTTTGGGAGGCCGTAGCCGCCTGGGCTGCTCGGAATAAAGCGGGCCTGCGGACAACGAACAAGCGAATCCGCGCCATTAGGGAAGAGTTGCTCGCGTGGTATGCGAGCGGCTTTGACTTCCGCAAGCTGAAGGTGCCATATGAGTTGCTGTTCCACGGCGTGGGTCAGCGATACCCCGTGGTAGTAGGTGATTCGCCGTTCTTTAACTGGCTGGTTGCGTACGAGAAGGCAAAGGCCGGCATACCGCTGGCGATGCCCGTAGAACTGTCCATCGTGCGCGTGAGAGCCACAGGTGAGGTGAAGCTGGAGATAGCAGAGGCGTCAGGGGGCACGCCTGACGTGGTGGTTTTCACCGAAGAGTAGACCTTTTTCTTGCATTGCACTGCTAAGTAGATAGCTGTGTAAAGGGGTGGTGCGCGGTGGCAAAGGAACGGATGCGGCTGGCCGATGCCCCTGACCTGATGGACCCACGCCACGTGATGGCCCTAACGGGGCTGAATCGCAACACCGTTTACACCTACCTGCGCGCGGGCGTGATTCCGAATGTCCGCGTGGGCCGTAGGTTCCTGATTCCCAAGGCTGCGTTCGTGCAGTGGCTGGAGAAGGGCGCGGCCCGTAACGGAGGCGATGCGGCGTGAGGGCGGTAGCAACGGAGAACCGCCCGCTCGACGGCGGGCGGCAAGCCAAAAAGGACCGCAGGGGACTCTCTGGGTCGATTGTAACGCAAACCCAGCAGCACAACCAGATGCTGAGGGCGGCGCTGTATTACGCCACCCACTTCCGCTGGGCGGTGCTGCCCCTCCATTCCATCCGGGGCGGGCGCTGCACGTGCGGCGACACTGATTGCAAGAGCCCTGGCAAGCACCCACTCACCAAGCATGGCGTCCATGACGCCACCCGAGACGCCGACACAATCCGCCGCTGGTGGACCCGTTGGCCGTCGGCGAATGTTGGTATCGCCACGGGGCGCGCGAGCGGGTTCTGGGTATTGGACGTGGATCCGGACAAGGGCGGCAGTGAGGCCCTGCACGAGCTAGAGGCCAAACACGGGCGGTTACCCGATACGGTAGAGGCCATCACCGGCGGCGGTGGCCGCCACATCCTCTTCCGGTGGCCCGGGCGACCCGTCGCCAACAAGGTTGCGCTGGCCCCGGGGCTGGACGTGCGAGGCGACGGCGGATACATCGCTGCAGCCCCTTCCCGTCACGAAAGCGGCCGGCGGTACGCCTGGGAAGTGTCATCCCGCCCGGGTGAGGTACCTATGGCCGCTGCCCCCGCATGGCTGCTGGCCCTGGTCGACGACGGCGCGGCCCGGAATGGTAGCGCGGTGTCGGCGGAGGAATGGCGCAAGCTGGCGGCGTTCGGGGTGGCAGAGGGCGCCCGCAACAATACCATTGCCCGCTTCGCCGGCCACCTGTTGCGGCGGGGCGTGGACCCCTACGTGACAGCCCTCTTGATGTTGGCGCTGAACGAGGCCCGGTTTAAGCCGCCCCTGGATGCGGCAGAGGTCCTGCGGACGGTCAACAGCATTGCCAAAGCGGAGGCTCGCCGACGCGGGCTGCTGCACAGGGGGCGGTCGGCATGAACGTGAACCTGGATGGGCTCGCGGCCCTGGTCCAAGGCAACGGTGCCCGTGTTGTCGAGCGGCGGCCGGCGGTTAAGCGGCTGGCCGACGTGGCGCCGGAGGAAGTCAAGTGGCTGTGGTATCCCTACGTCCCCTTGGGCAAGTTGACCATTTTGGAGGGCGACCCGGGGGTAGGTAAGACCTGGCTGGCCCTGCGGTTGGCGGCGGCCGTGTCTCGCGGCGAGCCGCTGCCAGGGCTTGACGGGGTGCCGCGTGAATGGCGTGAACCCGCTAATGTGCTGTACCTGACGGCCGAGGATGGGCTCGGTGACACCCTGCGCCCCCGTCTGGACGCGGCAGGGGCGGACCCGGCCAGGGTGTTTGCCCTGACCGGCTGGCGGGGTACGGACGAGAAGGGGCGCGAACACGGCGGCACCGTCACCCTTCAGGACCTGGACGTGATCGAGGCCGCCCTGGCTGCGCACCGCCCCGCACTGGTGGTGGTCGACCCCATTCAGGCGTACGTGGGCGCCGGCGTGGACATTCACAGGGCGAACGAAGTGCGCGCCGTCCTGTCGGGGATGAGCGCTCTGGCGGAGCGGTACGGGTGCGCGGTGGTGCTGATCCGCCACCTTGCCAAGAGCACCACCGACCGCGCCATCTATCGCGGTCTGGGCTCCATCGACTTTGCCGCCGCAGTGCGCAGCATGCTGGTCGTTGCGCAGGACCCCAATGACGAAGAGGGGCGCCGGCGTATCGTTGCCCATTCGAAGGCGTCCTTGACCGAAAAAGGGCCGTCACTGGCGTTTAGCATCCGCGACGGGGCCTTCTTCTGGGAAGGCGTTTCCGACGTGGACGCGGAGGCGCTGCTGGCCCCGCGGGTTGAGAGCGACGGGGAGCCAAAGCTGCCCCGGGCCATCGAGTGGCTGCTGGAGGTTCTGGCCGAGGGGCCGGTGCCATCTCGTGAGATCGAAAAGCGCGCCGAGGTTGAGATCGGTGCCAGCAAGCGCACCCTGTGGCGCGCCGCCCGCCAGGTTGGCGTTCGCACCCGCAAGGTTGGCCGTACGTGGGTCTGGGAGCTGCTCGAACGCCATGGCACAGATACTGGGCCAACTGTGCCAAACAATTCGCTGGCACAGTTGGCACATTTCGAAGAAACCCGCGCCACACAAGGGTTTTCCTCAACGGTCAAGTCCCGAACTGTCTGTAAAAGCGGTCTGGGTCATGCCACGGTGGCAGCGGGTGAAACCTCTTTCTGCGCCGCTCTTTGCCGTTGCCGCTCCTCGATGTAGCGCTCCAGCTGCTTTCGTTCGTGCTCGCTGAACTGCACCCGCCGCCAGCGCTCACTCGCCCGCCACAGCACGGCGAAGACTAGCTTCAGGCACTCCCGCTCGCTCCGAAACCGCGGGATCACCTTGGCGCGCCGCCGCTCCTCCTCGAAGCTGCGCTCCACCAGGTTGGTGGTCCGGACATGCTTGCGGTGGGCGGCGGGTAGCCGCAGGTGCGCCAGGCTCGCTTCCAGGTCCTCCTGCAGGCTCCGCATGGCCGAGGGATACTCCCGCCCGAACCGCTCCACCACCTCGGCCACCAGCCGCCGGCCCTGCTCGATATCCGGTGCGTCCCGGATCGCCTCCAGGTAGGGCTTGAGCACGGGCCGCGCCTCCTCCGGCACCTTGTCCAGCACGTTCCGCATCTTGTGCACCCAGCAGCGGATGCGCTCCGCCTCCGGCCACATGGCTTCCACCGCCTGGATCAGCCCCGGCGCCCCGTCCGTCGTCACCGTCAGCGGCGTCTTCAGCCCCCGGCGCACCAGATCCCGGAAGTGCTCCAGCCAGTCCTCGTAGCGCTCCTTGTTGCCCAGGCTCAGGTGCACCAGCACCTTGCTGCCGTCGCTCAAGATGGCCCAGGTGACCAGGATGCCCTCACGGCAGCCCGCCTGCCGGCGCAGCGACTCGTAGATGGCGTCGGCGAACAGGTACACCACGTCGAGGCCTGACAGGTCCCGCTGGGCAAAGGCCTCGAACTCCTCGTGGAGCGCCTCGGTGATCCGGCTCACGGTGGACCGGCTCAAAAGCGGCGCTTCGCTGCCCGCCAGCTCCGCCAGCGCATCCTCGATGTCCCGGGTAGAGAGGCCCCGGGCGTACATCTCCACCACCAGGCGCTCCAGCACGTCCGTCCGCCGCTTGAGGGCCCTCCACAGCGTGGGCTGGCACAGTCCCTCCATGCCCCGCACCTGGGGGACGTCGATCTCGAGCCGCCCCTCGGCGCAACGCAGCGTCCGCGGCTTGTAGCCGTTGCGGGCGCCTTCCTGGCCAGGCTCGCGCCGCTCGTAGCGTCCGCGCCCCAAAAGCTCCGTGACCTCTGCCTCCAGCAGCTCCTGGATGAGCTTGCGGGCGCCCAGGCGGACGAGGGCATGGGTCAGGTCCTCGACCTCAGTACCCTCCCGGGCCTGCGCGGCCAGCTGCCGGGCCAGCTCCGCCAACTGCTGGCTGGGTGGTATCCTGGACATAGGTCTGGGTCCTCCTCGGTGTGCCCCAGCTGGGGCGAGTTTTCCGACGCCACCGATGGTAGCCCAGACCGCTTCGCGTTTACAGACAGTTTAGGACGTCACCTTCCTCAACTGTGCCAAGTGTGCCAAGCCAGAGTGTGTCACACATGAACGGGGTCGCAGAGGCGGCCGCGTCGGATGAGGTCGAGGAGGGCTGGCTATGACGGCAGCCGCCCTCCTGACCGAACTGCGCCGGCGGGGTGTCGAGGTTTGGGCTGACGGTGACCGCCTCTGCTATCGCGCTCCGCGGGGTGCGCTGACGCCCGAACTGCGCGAGGCCGTACGGGCGCACAAAGGCGAACTGCTGGCGGTTCTGCGTAGTGACCGGCCGCGTTTCTGGCCGCTGGAGGCGTGGCAGGAAGAGTGGGGCTGGGTGTCGGTGCGCGACCCCTGCACCGGCATCGTTCACCAAATCCGGTGGCGAGACTGCCCGCAGTGGCTGAGGCGGCGGGCGCAGGAGGGATGAACAATGCGCTGGCAACGGGTGTTGGCGGACTTTGCTCTCGGCTTGGCACTTGGGCGGCTGTTGTCGGTGGTGTTCCGGGCGGCGGGGTGGCTGCCATGGTGAGGCGGGTCAAGCTGGTTCCCTTCTATTGCCCTGCCTGCCGGCGGGTTGTGGCCGAGGCGCTGGAACGCAGCACGGTCTTCTGTCGGTGCGGTTGCCGGTGCGTGGCGGTGGCGCAACAGGCTGTGTTGCCGCGGGCGCCCCGTCTGCGGGGCAGGGTGCGGGCTGTCCAAAACGTCCAAACCGTAGGGGCTGTAGAAAAATTCCGGGCCGGCGACCCGGAAACCGGCGGGCCCCCCTCGCGCGCGCAAAACCCGCAAAAACATATGGCGTTTGGGCGGTGGTGAGGCATGGGCAGAAGGCCACGTCCAATTGAACTGCACGTCCTGAGCGGCCGCCACAAGCGGTCTAAACGCGAGATTGAGGCGAGAAAGCAGGCGGAAGCGGCCCTGCGACCGGCGGCGGACGATTTAACCCCGCCCGAGTGGCTGGATGAAGCCGCCCGGACAGTGTTCGAGCGGGTTGTGAAAGCTTTCGAAGCGGCCGGAGTGCAGGTCCTCAGCAACGCCGACGTGGGCGTGCTGGCGGTGTACGCGGACGCGACCGCCCGGTACGCTGAGGCGGCGCGGATCGTGCAGGAGCAAGGCCTTGTTCTGGGCGGGAAGCCCCACCCGGCCGTTCGGGTGGCGGAATTGTACGCCCGAATCGCCCACCAGGCCGCCGGGCGATTGGGGTTGGACCCCGCCTCCCGGGCGGCCCTGGCCAAGGCAGCCGGAGAGGCGGCGCAGAGGGACCGCTTTTCGGAGCTTTTCGAGGGGGATGATCCGCATGCTTCGTGAGGCTGTGCAGGTCCTAAGCGACGAGGAATTGCGGCTGGCGCGGCTCTTGGCGTGGGAGGAAGTAAAGGACGCCCCGGAGGGCTCCCGCCTCCAGGACGTTTGGAGCGGTGTCCTTGCCACCCTGGTATTCGAGTCTATCCGCCGGGCCGGCGCCCCTGTGGACGAGGTGACGGCCGCCATTGAGGATGTCCTGCGGGCGGACGTGGCCGCAGCGGACGAGCTTTCCTGGCGGAAGGCGCACGAGGCCCTGGGCGGCTACGCCACTGGACGCGCCGGTTACGTGCTGGCGCAGGGGCCGGCCGGTGAAGCGATCCTGCGGTTCCCGCGGCTGGAGCGGTTCTGGCGCGAGGTCCAGCGGTTCGTGGAGGCGGGTGGTGCGGCGTGACGGACAACCCCTATTGGCGTGAGTGGCGGGATTTTGTGCGCTCTGTCCTCGAACAGGGCCGGACCATGACGCCCGAGGAACGCGAGAAGGCCGAGGCCCTGGTCCGCGAGGCGCGGGCCTGGGAACGGCGGGAGAGGCGCAAGGCAAAGAGGCTGGCCCGGGGCGGCGAATGGGTGGAAAAGCAGGCCAGTTTGTGATACAATATTACGGGCCGCGGTGGAGCGGTCCACTGAACAAGCAATTGAACCTGTCGGGGCCGGTGGAGGCGCCCGACAGGCCCGGAACTCGGTGGAGAGCCCGGGCCAATCCCTGCGAACGCAGGGGCTGGCCCGGGTTTTGCCTTTTTGGGGGTCCATCGAATGGGCAAGCGGCGGTTTTGGCAGTTCCGGGCGGCGGCCGCCCCGAAGGCGGCGGAGCTCCTGCTGTACGGCCCTATCAGCGACGTGACGTGGTGGGGCGACGAGGTGACGCCCAAGCAGTTCTACGAGGACCTGCAGGGCCTGGGCGACGTCCAGGAGCTTCGCGTGTACATCAACAGCCCGGGCGGGGACGCCTTCGCCGGGCAAGCTATCTACTCGATGCTGAAGCGCCACCCGGCGAAGGTGACGGTGTACATCGATGGTCTGGCGGCGTCGGCGGCGTCGCTCGTTGCCATGGCAGGCGACCGGATCATCATCCCCCGCAACGGCATGATGATGGTCCATAACCCGTGGGTTATCGCCGCCGGAGATGCTGCCTTCTTGCGCCAGGTTGCGGACGAACTCGACAAGGCCCGCGAGGCCATGATCCCGGTGTACGAGGCTAGGACGGGGCTCTCGCGCGAAAAGATCATCGAACTGCTGGACGCCGAGACGTGGATGACCGCCGAGGAAGCCGTCGAGCTGGGCTTCGCGGATGAGATCGAGGAGGCCAAGCAGGTGGCCGCCTCAGTGCGGGGCTCGACGCTGGTAGTCAACGGCGTCGAGGTGGACCTGTCGCGGTTCCGCAACAGGCCGAAGCTTGGGGGGCATGGAGGCATGAAGCTCAAGGACATTGCAGCCGCCCTGGAGTCTGAGCAGGCGGCGATTTTGGACCGGGCGCAGGCGGAAAAGCGGAGCATCACGCCCGAGGAGGAGCAGAGCTATCTCCAACTTGGGCGGCTCCACCTGTACGCCAAGGAGTTGGCGGCTGTGGAGGATGAGGGCGAAGGCGGGGGCGAGCGACCCATGAGCCGGGCGTTACGAGAACTGCACATGAACCTGGCCGAGGCGGAGGAGCGCGCCCGGGCGGCTATCGAGGCCCGGGACATGGAGGCTGCGGAAGCTGCCATGGAGCAGGTGCGATCCCTGCGGAAGCAGGTCCAGAAGGAGGAAGCTGCCTTGGAAAAAGAGCGTGAAATCGTCGGTGTTGCGGTGCAGGTCAAGAGGGCCAAGGGCGCCTTTGCGAAGGCCATCCTGGACGCCGGCTTTAACCTGCGGGAGCGGCCGGTGGTGACCGTACCTCTGGCCCAGGCCTTCCCGCCGGAGGAAACCTGGCGGGTGCGGCCGCCGGAGGGCATTCTGCCCCTGGGCCGTGACGAGCGGTGGCTGTTCCCGTTGCTGCCCAGCCGCGACCTGGAGGGCACCACGGCCATCGAAGACTTCCGCCAGACCGGCCGGACGGTGACCGGCAGCATTGAGCGCGACCCGGCCGCGACCACCGATAAGGCGACCGTGAACGTGGCCGTGGAGCATGTCGTGGAGAAGGTGCGGCAGTTTGCCGTCGTGATCCCGGACATTCCGAACCAGGTTTTCGACTCCATTGCCACGGCTGAGGCCTTCTTGAACGCTGAGGGCCGTTTTGCGGTGGAGCAGGCCATCGACCAGCACGTGATGGCGCAGATCATGGCGGCGAACCCGCCCAGCTCCTACACGGGCGCCAACCTGATCGAGCAGGTCCGCCACGCCATCGCGGCCATGCGGGCGGAGGGCCTGAACCCCGACATTCTGGTGGTCACGCCTGACGACGCGGTGGCCCTGGACCTGTTCAAGCAGCCGGGCACGCAGGACTATGCCTTCCAGACCCGCGAGGCCGGCGTTGCGTCGCCCCTGTGGGGCCTGCGGATCGTGGAGCATACGGCCGCGGCCAGCCATCCGCCGATCCTGATTGACAGCCGGAGGTTGGGTGTGTTCTACCGCGCCACGCTGCGAGCTGCTGCGGATCCCTACACGGGCTTCCGGCAGAACCTGACCACGCTGCGGTTTGAGATCAACGCCCTGTTCCACGTCCGCAACCCGAAGGCGGCGCACTTGATCCAGCAGGCGGTGTGACCCTAACGCATCTCACGGTTCATTGTGCATCAACCTCCGCACGGGCAGGCGGCTCCGGCCGCCTGTTCGTGTTCACGTTTCCGTATCGCTCCTAACATGCAGGCGGCCCGTGGGAGGGGCCGCCTGTGCTATCATTTGGCCGAGAATAAGGGGGAAGCGCGAGGGGGTTGTTGTGTCGTGGATTTGGTCCAAATCCTTGCTCTCGCGGCGTTTATCTACATTATAGTCCAGGCTGTGAAGTTGGCAGAGCAGAGCTATAAAAAGGCGTCTGAGGCGAAAAATCCGTTTGAAAGGGACCAGGCAACGATGGAGGCTCGCGTCATCATAGGCTTTATTGTTTTCCTTCTTCTCGGCCTGGCCCTGGTAAAGCAATAGCTGATACGTGGTATAATAGATATTGCCCAAAACCACGGTGCATCGCCCTAGCGTGGGCGTTGCCGTTGTGGTCCATGCGCCCAGGTCAAAGGGCTGCGGGTGTCCCCCGCGGCCCTTCTTTTGCCCGTGGCAGCGGTCAGCCAAATGGTCAGCCAAATGGACGGGATTAGGCCGGACTCGGCAACAAACGCACGTCCGCTAGGTGCCACGAACCCGCATGACACAACACTTCATTGGACGTGTTGGGACACCGTAGGAGACGCGGCCCCGAACTACGGATCAGCAGGTCGGGGGTTCAAATCCTCCACGGCGCACATCAAAAAGCCGCATGGCACAAGGGAAAACGGGGCCATACCCGCTCGGGGTATGGCCCCGTTCCCGTTCAAAGTGCTGCGATCTGGCTGGGATCCGGCCCGCTTTTCCCCCACCCGTGCCCGCAGCGGCTCCACCGCAGCAACCTGCCGGTGCAGGGCGGGCGTGGCATCGCCGTCGTCCCGCGGGAGGGGGCCGCGGGGACCCTTCAAGGCATGCGGCGCCCGGGCCGTGCGCCCGACCCGCCCAGGCAGCCGCTGTCGAGCCCGCCCCAGGGTCGATTCCCCGGACCCCTCGTCGCCGAGGTGAACGCCTGGGACCCGCCGCGGGCGCGCCCCCGCCGCCGGACACGACCATGGGCCCGGGGCGCCTCCCTTCCTCTAGGGCGGGCGCCGGCCGACTTCGGCCTCCAGGCGGCGACCGGCGAGTCTATGGGGTCGCTGGCGGCATGCGCCGGCGCAGCAGCTGGAGCAAGGGGTAGCCCAGCAGGAACACGACCCCTGCCTCGCCCGCGGCGATCCAGAGCACCCAGGGCAGGTACGGGGTGTGGGTGAGGAAGGCGAGGTAGCCGCCCACCAGCACCGCGTTGAAGACCACGGGCGAGAGGTAGCCGATGGGGTGGAACCGCCACCGCCGGGTCACCAGGGCGGCGACCAGCGTGACCAGCGACCCGCCCGCCACATCCCACAACCCGAAGGGGCTCTGCAGGTTCGCGAGCGCGACGCCGACGAACAGGCCGGGCACGGCCTCGGCCCAGATCATGGGCAGCAACGTCAAGGCCTCGCTGACCCGGAACTGGATCTGACCGAAGGAGATCGGCTGGAAGACCCAGGTGAGCACCACGTAGAGCGCGGCGATCATCGCTGCGCGCAGCCAGCGGCGCAGGTCCATGGACGTCCTGCCTCCCTCGCTCCCCATCCCGCCCAGGGCGGCCGCGGCGATGCCAGCGCGCACCCGGTGTGCCCGGCCGGGCCGTCGCGACGCCCGGGTCACCGGGCCCGGCACCGGCGCCCGCCTTGGGGTGGACGGCGGCGGTGGACGATGCCTGCCCGCGACGGTAGCGCCGCCCCGCTCACCGGCCACCGCCCCGTCGCGGCCCGCAGGCGGCGCCGGCGTGCCAGGCCGCACCGCGGCCCGAGCGCCGGCCGGCCAGGCCCCGGGGTGGCCTGGCGGCGCCCACGGGGCCGTCCGCGATGACCGACGACCCCGCTCCATGGTAGAATAAGCCCGCGGCCCCTGCATCGCGGGTGCAGGGGTGGCGTGCGCCCGTAGCTCAGGTGGAAGAGCGCTTCCGTCCTAAGGAAGGCGTCGGGGGTTCGAGTCCTCCCGGGCGCACCCTCGCGCCGGTGAGCCGTCCAACGCGGCGGTGGGGCCGTTGCGGCCGCCGGCGTCCGTGCAGCTGGGGCGAGAGGGGTCCCCATGTCCCATCGCCATGCGGACGAACCGGCGCCAACCGAGCTCGCCGGCGCCGATCCCGACGTGGTTTTCATGGAGGCGGCCCTGGCGGAGGCGCGCCGAGCCCTGGATCTCGGCGAGGTTCCCGTCGGGGCCGTCGCGGTCCACGAAGGTCGGGTCATCGCCCGCGGCCACAACCTGCGCGAGCGCTTGGGCGATCCCACGGCCCATGCCGAGATCCTCGTGCTGCGTCAGGCGGCGGCGAGGCTCGGCAACTGGCGCCTGGAGGGGGTCACGCTCTACGTGACCCTTGAGCCGTGCCCGATGTGTGCGGGGGCCGTCGTCCTGGCCCGGGTGGCGCGGCTCGTGTACGGGGCGCCGGATCCCAAGGCCGGCGCGGCCGGCAGCTTGATGAACCTGGTGCAGCATGATAGACTGAATCACCGAGTCGAGCTGCGCGGCGGGGTGCTGGCGGACGCCAGCGCCGCGTTGCTCCGGGGCTTCTTCCGCGGGCTGCGCGGTTGAGGCCAGGAGGCTCGGCGTACGGAAGGGTGCCGGAGTGGCTGAACGGGGCGGTCTCGAAAACCGTTGTGGGCGCAAGCCCACCGTGGGTTCGAATCCCACCCCTTCCGCACGCGCCCGGCACGGCACCCTGCCGGCCGGGCGCCTTTGTCGTCGAGGGGATCGCCTCCGGGGCCGCTGGCGACGACGCCGGTCGGCATGGCGGAGGCAAGGACGACCCGCGCGGTGACGGCGCGGCGGCACGCTGCGTCGAGGGTGCGCGGGAGCCGGTTCGTCCGACGGGGAGACGCGACGGCTGTCACGACGCCGTGTCGGCGGGGAAGGGTGGCCGAGCGGCTTAAGGCACACGCCTGGAGAGCGTGTGTGGGCGCAAGCCCACCGTGGGTTCGAATCCCACCCCTTCCGCCCTTGCCGTCTTGAGGCGAACCTTTTGCCCTTTCTCACCTTGCCGCGATATGGGGATTGGGCCGTGCTAGACGGGGAGGTAGCGGTGCCCTGTACCCGCAATCCGCTACAGCGGGGTCGAATTCCCATCCGAGGCGCTCGCGGTCGGGGTCAGCACCGGACACGGGGCGTTGAGGGCCCGGTCCCGCGCAACGCGGACTCGTGAACCCCGCCAGGCCCGGAAGGGAGCAACGGTAAGCGAGCCACCGCGTGTGCCGCGGGGCAGCCGGACCGGAGCCCACGGTTCGGCCGGCGCCCGGGTGCGGGTGTCGACGATGGGTGCACGGCCACCTTTGCGGGAGGGGCGACGGCGGATCCGCTACCGCCGTCGCCCCTCCCGTGCTTCGGGCCGGCTCCGCCGCCCGGATCGCCGGTCGCGGGACGTACGACGGGGGGAGGGGTGCAGCCCACGCCGGTGGCGTCGGGGCCGGTGGCGTCGGGCCGGGGCGGCCCCGGGTCGCGGTCCCGGGCGCGCGTGGCGGCTCCGGTGCGCCAGGAGGACCGCGCCTGGAGGGCGGTCGGCGCCTCGGGATGGCGCGTGCGGGTGGCTGCGCGGCCGGCTGCGCGACCGCGCTCGGCGAGCGATGGATCGGGGGTTGGGGATCCCCGGCCATGGCGGGCAGAGGGCTGCCGTCCCGACGGCATCCCGAGCTCGCGGCGGGGAGGGTCTCGCTTGAGCCAGCCCTACCAGGCCTTGTATCGCACCTGGCGACCGCAGCGGTTCGACGGCGTGGTGGGACAGCAACACGTCGTCCGCACGCTGGCCAACGCCTTGCGCACCGGCCGGGTCGCCCACGCCTACCTGTTCGCGGGGCCCCGCGGCACGGGGAAGACCTCCGTCGCCAAGCTCCTGGCCAAGGCCGTCAACTGCCTCGCGCCCGATGGGGTCGAACCCTGCAACCGGTGCGACGTGTGCCGCGAGATCAACGACGGCTCGACCATGGACGTGCTGGAGATCGACGCCGCCTCCAACCGCGGCATCGACGAGATCCGGGAGCTGCGGGAGCGCGTGCGGTACGCCCCGGCCCGGGCGCGGTACAAGGTCTACATCATCGACGAGGTCCACATGCTCACCACGGAGGCGTTCAACGCGCTGCTGAAGACGCTGGAGGAGCCGCCCGCCCACGCGATCTTCATCCTGGCGACCACGGAGCCCCATCGCCTGCCGGCGACCATCGTCTCCCGCTGCCAGCGCTTCGACTTCCATCGCCTGACCCCCGAGCAGATCGTGCAACGACTCCAGGCGGTCTGCGACGCCATGGGGGTGGAGGCCGAGCCCGCGGCCCTGCGGCTGGTGGCGCGCCTGGCTGAAGGAGGCCTGCGGGACGCCCTGAGCTTGCTCGACCAATGCCTGGCCATGGTCGGCGATCGCCTGGAGGCGTCCGCCGTCGTCGACCTGCTGGGGCTGGCGCCGGGGGAGGGCATCCTGGCCCTCTGCCGCGCGGTGGTCGAGGGCGATGTGGGGGCGGGCCTGCGCGCCGTGGCCGATCTCTCCTCCCGCGGGGTCGACCTGGCCCAGGCGCTGAGGGATTGGATGGCCTGCTGGCGGGACCTCTTGGCCCTGCGATCCGGCCTCGGCGCCGAGCACCTGCTCTACGCCGGGCCCGACCTGGCGGAGGCCTTGGCGTCGTTGGCCAGCAGCCTCGACGACGAGACGGCCCTGGCCTGCTTCGATGCCCTGTCCGAGGGGGAGTCCCTGCTGCGGTGGACCGGGCAGCCGCGGCTGGCGCTGGAGGCGGCCCTGATCCGGGCCGTGGGCGAACGGTCCGCCCGCGCGGCCGGTTCGTCCCCGGAGGTCGCAGCGGAGGGGGCGCACCGCGAGCCGTCGGCCGCGGGGGCGCCGAGCGGCCGGGACCAGCAGGGCAGGACCGGAGCCGATGCGGCCGGAGCCGAGGACGGCCCGCGGCCGGTGGTCCCGTCGGGGGATGCCGGGCCGATCGCGCCGGACCGGGAGGGAACGGGAGCCGGAGGGGCGGACGATGCGCCGGCGGCCGTCCTCGCCGCGCGGTGGCAGGCCTTCTTGAGGTCGCTGCGACGGCGGCGGGAGTGGACGGCGCTGCACGCGCTGCTGCGCACGGCGGGCCAGCCCCGGGCGGCGGGCGATGTGTTGGAGCTTCCCTTTGCCCAGCCCGGCATGGCGCGAACGGCGGAGGTGAAGGTGCCCCAGCTGCGCCGAGCCATCGAGGCCTTTCTGGGGACTCCGGTCCCAGTGCGGGTGATCGTCGAGGCGGGCGGGTCGGACGTCCGCGGCGGAAGCGGCGGTGGCCAGGGAGCGGCGTCGCCGGCGGGCGGTGCGGCGGCGGGGCCATCCCCCCGCGCGGCGGCCGATGCGCAGCGCCCGCGAGCCCCGGCGGCGGGCGAGCCACGGGATGGGGGCGACCGCCGGCGCGGGGAGCGGAGCCCGGGGGACGAGCCGGGTGACGACCCCGGGGACCGGGGCGAGCCGGCCGGCGCGACGGCGCCCCCGCCGCAGGATGCCAACGGGGGGCAGGAGCCCACGCCGCCGACGCCGGGAGCGGCGGCGCAAGGGGCTGCTCCGCCGGCATCCGCGGCGTCCGGGGATCGGGACGCAGGAGGCCGTGGCAAGGCGGCGCCGACGGCCTCGGCCGAGCCGGCGCGCCGCGGCGTGGGCGTCCCGGCCCCCGCGTCCGGGGGCGATGCACCGCGACCGGCGACCGGGGCTGCCGCCCCGGGGATGGCCGCCGACGCCCGGGAGACCGCGCCGGCGGCGGCCGACGACGGGCCGGCCGGCGGGGGCGCCTCCATGGAACGCCGGCGCGAGCCGGACCCACCGGACCTGGACGACGTGCAGAAGGCGGCGTGGGAACTGTTCGGCGGGCAATGGATCCCCGTGAAGGAGGAGTGGCGGCGTGAGCTTCGGCCCCATGGGCAACGTGGGCAAGATGCTGAAACAGCTTGAGAAGGTGCAGCAGGAGATGGCTCGCCTGCAGGAGGAGCTGGCACGGCGGGAGGTCGAGGCCACGGCGGGCGGGGGCATGGTCAAGGCCGTGGTCAACGGCCAGCAGGAGCTGGTGCGGCTGGAGATCGCCCGGGAGGCCGTCGACCCCGACGACGTGGAACTCTTGCAGGACATGATCGTCGCCGCGGTCAACGAGGCGAACCGCAAGGCCCAGGAGCTGGTCCAGGCGGAGATGGCCCGGGTGACCGGGGGGCTCAAGTGGCCCAAGCTGCCCGGCTTCCCGGGCCGCTGAGGGGCGGGATGCCGCCGTGGAGCACGCGCCGGCCTTTGCCCGGCTGATCGCCGAGCTGGAGAAGCTGCCGGGCATCGGTCCCAAGACGGCCCAGCGCCTGGCGTACCACCTGCTCTTCCGCCCCCAGGAGGAGGTGCGCGCCCTGGCCGAGGCCATGGTCCGGGCGCGGGCCAGCGTCCGGTACTGCAGCGTGTGCTTCAATCTGACCGATCGCGACCCGTGTGCGGTGTGCCGCGACCCCGGCCGCGACGCTCGGCTGATCTGCGTGGTCGAGCAGCCGCGGGACGTGGTGGCCATGGAGCGAACCCGGGAGTATCGCGGCCGCTATCACGTGCTGCACGGGGTGATCTCGCCCGTCGATGGCGTCGGTCCCGAGCAGCTGCGGGTGCGCGAACTGCTGGCCCGTCTCCAGGCGGACCCTCCGGTCGAAGAGGTGATCCTGGCCACCAACCCGACGGTGGAGGGGGAGGCGACGGCGCTCTACCTGGCGCGCCTGATCAAGCCCCTCGGGATCCGCGTCACGCGCATCGCCCGGGGCGTACCCGAGGGCGGCGACCTGGAATACGTCGACGAGCTCACGCTGACCCGGGCGCTGCAGGGGCGCCAGGCCCTGTAGCCGACCCGGCCCGCCGCGCATAAACCCCATGCCATGGGTCCATCTTCCCTGGTGCCGGTCGCTGGCCTCCCAGGGGCGGTTCAACAACCCTGGCCTCCCGCATACCGATGGGACAGGGGTGCGATGCCCCGAACCCCGCAGGCCGGCAAGGGGCGTGGGATCCCATGCGTGTGGAATGGGGGCGGATCTGGCGGCGGCGGTGGCCTCTCCGCTGGCGACGCCTGGCCACCCGAGACGGGGACGAACCGGCCTCCCGGGGCAGGGCCCCCGCGCGGATCCTGGCTGCCGACCCGGGCCGACCGGGGCCCACGACGGCGCCCCGGCCCCAACAGGGGCGGGCGCCCGGTGCCGCCAGCGCCCCGGAGGCTGCGTCCGCCACCGCCGCGGAGCCGGCTGGTCCGGCCGACGGCGACTTCGACTGGGTGGCCGCCATCGACCAGGCGCGCCGCGACTGGGAGCAGGCGCGCCGCTACTTCGAGTGCGTGACGGATCGCGATCTGGTGGACCAGGCGATCCACCTGGTGCTGGCGGCGGAGAAGCGCTACGCCTATTTGCTGAAACAGGCCCGCCTGCGCGGGATCCGCGGGCTCCCACCCCGACCCGACGCGGACGACGGTCGGCGGGCGGTGCCATGACCCCGGCCGGGCGGTCCCAGAAGGCGGGGTGAGGGCCATCGCCACGGAGGGCGCGTGGGCTGTCGCCGGCGTGGCCGCGGTCGTGGTGGGTGCGCTGGTGTGGCGGCTCGTCGGCGCGTCGACGGCCGGGGAGGCCGTGGCGCGGCTGGTGGGCGACCTGCTGGTGGGCACGGGCTGGATCCTGGCGCTGAACGTGCTCTTGGCCCTCCTGGGTGCGCACGTGGGCTGGAACCCCGCCACCGCGTGGCTGGCCGGAAGCCTGGGGCTCCCGGGAGCGATCGCCTTGGCGTTGGTGGCGGTCATGGCCCGCTGGCGACCCTGAGGGTCGCCGCCTCCCTCGTCCTCGCCCTTCCTTGACGCTGCCCAAGGGCTCTGCTACGATACGGCCGCCCCGCGGGGCGACCGATGCCGGTCGCAGGGCCGGGAGGAGCGCGGGCGACTGCCGGGTGGGTCGTCCCTGCGCCCCGGGCGCCGGTGCGCCGGTTCGTCCGCGGGAGCATTCCGCGTGGCGAGGAGGCCGTCCGATGTCCCAGCCGGTGCGGGTTCGGTATGCGCCGTCGCCGACGGGCTACCTCCACATCGGGGGCGTCCGCACCATCCTCTTCAACTGGCTGTTCGCGCGCAAGCACGGCGGCCGTTTCATCCTGCGCTTCGAGGACACGGATCCGGAGCGGTCCCGGGACGAGCTCATCGCGCCCATGTTGGAGAGCATCCGCTGGTTGGGCCTGGACTGGGACGAGGGGCCGGACGTCGGCGGACCCTACGGGCCGTACCGGCAGTCGCAACGGCTCGACCTCTACCGGGAGACGCTGGACCGCCTGCTCGCCGCGGGCAAGGCTTACCTCTGCTACTGCACCCCCGAGGAGCTGGCGGCGGAACGGGAGCGGGCGCGGGCAGCGGGCCGGCCTGCCGTCTACAGCGGTCGCTGTCGGCACCTCACCCCCGCGGAGCGCCGGCGGTTCGAGGCCGAGGGCCGCCGGCCGGCGGTGCGCCTGCGGGTGCCCGAGGGTGGGCAGGTCGTGGTCCACGACCTCGTCAAGGGCGAGGTCGCCTTCGACGTCGCCCAGATCGGCGACTTCATCATCGCCCGCGCCGACGGCATGCCGGTCTACAACTTCGCCGTGGTGGTCGACGACCACCACATGGCGATCAGCCACGTCATCCGGGGGGACGAGCACCTCTCCAACACCCCGAAGCAGCTGCTGGTCTATCGTGCCCTGGGGTGGGAGCCGCCGCAGTTCGCCCACGTCCCGATGATCCTGGCCCCGGATCGCACCAAGCTCAGCAAGCGCCACGGTGCGGTGGCGGTCGACGAGTACCGGCGGCAGGGATTCCTCCCGGAGGCGATCCTGAACTACGTCGCGCTGTTGGGCTGGTCGCCGGGGGACGACCGGGAGATCCTCTCCCTGGACGAGATGATCCGGCTGTTCGACTTCGACCGGGTGTCCCGCACCGCGGCCATCTACGACGTCGAGAAGATGGCGTGGATGAACGGGCACTATCTGCGCGCGGCGGACCTGGACCGGGTGGTGGACCTGGTCATCCCGCGCCTGCAGGAGGCCGGTCTGCTCCAGGGGACGCCCGAGGGGGACGAGCGCCGGCGGCTGCGGGCCATCGTGGACGCCGTGCGCCAGCGCGTCCGCACCCTGGGGGAGCTGGTCGAGGCCAGCCGGTACTTCTTCGCCGACTTCGCCGACTACGAAGAGGCCGGGGTTCGCAAGCACTTCGACCGCGACGACGCGATCCCGATCCTCGAGGCCGTGGCAGAGACCCTGTCGCGGGTGGAGCCGTGGACCCAGGCCGCCATCGAACAGGCGCTGCGCGGTCTTGCCGAACGCATGGGCGTGGGCACGGGCCGCATCTTCCATCCGACGCGTCTGGCGGTGTCGGGGCGGACCGTGGGGCCGGGGGTGTTCGACGTCATTTGTTGGGTCGGGCGCGATCGCTGCCTGGCGCGCATCCACCGCGCGATCGAGTGGATCCGCCAGCGGCGCGCCGCCCGCGGCGCGACGCCCGCGCCCGGACCGGCGGGCACGGGGGCAGCGGGCGGCCGGGGCTGAGCTGCGGTTGTATCCCGGCGGCGACCGTGCTATAATGCGACGTGCGCCCGCGAGATACCGGTCCGAGGGACGGCCTCCGGGCGCGCCGGAGTCGAGCGTAAGCGAGCGACGGTGGGGATTGGGGTAACGGCAGCCCGCCAGGTTCTGGCCCTGGTAGTCCAGGTTCGAATCCTGGATCCCCAGCAGTGCCCCGTTCGTCTAGCGGCCTAGGATACCGCCCTCTCACGGCGGAGACACCGGTTCGAGTCCGGTACGGGGCACCGCGGCGCCCGGAACGTCGATTCCGGGCGTTGCCTCTGCAGCCGCCTTCCGGGTCGGCCCGCGGCGCGGCCGCGAGGGTTGACGGCAGGCGGGGCGGCTGCTAGGATAACGATCCGCCGGCGCCATCCGCGCCGGGCGCACCTGGTCCTTGAAAAGGGAGTGGCGTGTGGAGAGGCAGGCCTTGCGAGCCGGAGGTCTCACTCTGCGGGGCCTGGGCGCGGGGGAGCGCTTGGGTCCTGGTGGGGTGAGGCGCGGACGACGCGGGGAGCCGGAGGCTCTTCTGCGGGATGGGTGAGCATTCCGGAGGAGAGTTTGATCCTGGCTCAGGACGAACGCTGGCGGCGTGCCTAAGACATGCAAGTCGAGCGGGGAGATTGGGGAGCTTGCTCTCCGGTCTCCTAGCGGCGGACGGGTGAGTAACACGTGGGTAACCTGCCCGGCAGTGGGGGATAACCCTGGGAAACTGGGGCTAATACCGCATACGGTCCGCGCTCCGCATGGGGTGTGGAGGAAAGGCCGCTGGAGAGGCGGTCGCTGCCGGAGGGGCCCGCGGCCCATCAGCTGGTTGGTGGGGTAACGGCCCACCAAGGCGACGACGGGTAGCCGGCCTGAGAGGGTGGTCGGCCACACGGGGACTGAGACACGGCCCCGACTCCTACGGGAGGCAGCAGTCGGGAATCTTGCGCAATGGGCGAAAGCCTGACGCAGCGACGCCGCGTGGGGGAGGAAGCCCTTCGGGGTGTAAACCCCTGTCGTCCGGGACGAAGGTCGGGGGTGAGGAGCCCTCGGCTGACGGTACCGGAAGAGGAAGCCCCGGCTAACTACGTGCCAGCAGCCGCGGTAAGACGTAGGGGGCGAGCGTTGTCCGGAATCACTGGGCGTAAAGGGCTCGTAGGCGGCCTGGCAAGTCGGATGTGAAAGGCCCCGGCTCAACCGGGGAGGTGCATTCGAAACTGCCGGGCTTGAGGGCAGGAGAGGGCAGCGGAATTCCCGGTGGAGCGGTGAAATGCGTAGAGATCGGGAGGAACACCAGTGGCGAAGGCGGCTGCCTGGCCTGGCCCTGACGCTGAGGCGCGACAGCGTGGGGAGCGAACGGGATTAGATACCCCGGTAGTCCACGCCGTAAACGATGGGTGCTAGGTGTGGGAGGTATCGACCCCTTCCGTGCCGGAGCTAACGCACTAAGCACCCCGCCTGGGGAGTACGGCCGCAAGGCTGAAACTCAAAGGAATTGACGGGGGCCCGCACAAGCGGTGGAGCATGTGGTTTAATTCGAAGCTACGCGAAGAACCTTACCTGGGCTTGACATCACCGCGAACCTGGCCGAAAGGCTGGGGTGCCCCTTTGGGGAGCGCGGTGACAGGTGCTGCATGGTTGTCGTCAGCTCGTGTCGTGAGATGTTGGGTTAAGTCCCGCAACGAGCGCAACCCCCGCCCTGTGTTGCCAGCGGTTCGGCCGGGCACTCACAGGGGACTGCCGGTGACAAACCGGAGGAAGGTGGGGATGACGTCAAATCATCATGGCCCTTATGCCCAGGGCTACACACGTGCTACAATGGCCGGTACAACGGGTTGCGAACCCGCGAGGGGGAGCCAATCCCTAAAAGCCGGTCCCAGTTCGGATCGCAGGCTGCAACTCGCCTGCGTGAAGCCGGAATCGCTAGTAATCGCGGATCAGCATGCCGCGGTGAATACGTTCCCGGGCCTTGTACACACCGCCCGTCACACCACGGGAGCCGGCAACACCCGAAGCCGGTGGCCCAACCCCGCCGGAAGGGGTGGGGCTTGGCGGGGGCGCGAAGTCCCAGCCCTTCCGGTGGGGAGGGAGCCGTCGAAGGTGGGGCCGGTGACTGGGGTGAAGTCGTAACAAGGTAGCCCTACGGGAACGTGGGGCTGGATCACCTCCTTTCTAAGGAGTGCCGGACCGGGGCCCGCCCCGGTCCCCTCCAGGTCGATCCTGCCTCGAGGAAACGCGCCGCTCCCTTCTCAAGGACCAGGGCGCCCCACGGCGCCGGGTTTTGCACCTTGACAACGGCATAGGGAAGGGGCGTGTGGATGGGGAGGCGTGCCTGCTCGCGGGGCGGCGGTTGGCGCTGCGGCGGGCGGGTGGCGCGCGGGATGAAGGTAGGAAGGGCACACGGTGGATGCCTCGGCGCGAAGGGCCGATGAAGGGCGTGGTAAGCTGCGAAAAGCCTCGGGGAGCCGCAAGCAGGCGTCGATCCGGGGATGCCCGAATGGGGGAACCCGGCGGGGGGAATGCCCCGTCATCCCGGGCTGAATCCATAGGTCCGGGAGGGGAACCGCGGGAACTGAAACATCTTAGTACCGCGAGGAAAAGAAATCAACCGAGATTCCCCGAGTAGCGGCGAGCGAAAGGGGAGGAGCCCAAACCCGGGCGGTGGGAAAGGCTGCCACCGTTGCCGTCCGGGGGTTGTGGGGCGCACGAGCGGGGCTTGGCAGGGCCCCGGCGGAGTGAGCAAACCGCGGGCTAGCCGAACGGGCCTGGAAGGGCCGGCCGGAGAGGGTAAGAGCCCCGTAGGCGAAAGTTCGCGGTCTCCGTTGGTGCGTGCCCGAGTACCACGGGGCACGTGGAACCCCGTGGGAAGCTGGGGGGACCACCCTCCAAGGCTAAATACCCGAGCGACCGATAGCGCACGAGTACCGTGAGGGAAAGGTGAAAAGCACCCCGGGAGGGGAGTGAAAGAGAACCTGAAACCGTGTGCCTACAGGCAGTCGGAGGGGCGGAGGCCCTGACGGCGTGCCTATTGAAGAATGAGCCGGCGAGTGACCGTCTGCAGCGAGGTTAAGGGCCGCAGGTCCGGAGCCGGAGGGAAACCGAGTCCGAAGAGGGCGCGAGTTGCAGGCGGTCGACCCGAAACCGGGTGATCTACCCATGGCCAGGGTGAAGCGCGGGTAAGACCGCGTGGAGGCCCGAACCAGGTTGGTGTTGAAAAACCATCGGATGAGCTGTGGGTAGGGGTGAAATGCCAAGCGAACCCGGAGATAGCTGGTTCTCCCCGAAACCACTTGAGGGTGGGCCTTCCGGGCTGACGCGCGGGGGTAGAGCACTGCTTGGGCTAGGGGCCTTCCCGGGTTACCGAACTCAGGCAAACTCCGAATACCGCGCGGTGCACCGGGGGAGTTAGAGCACGAGGGATAAACTTCGTGCTCGAGAGGGGAACAGCCCAGACCACCAGCTAAGGCCCCCAAGTCCGTGCTCAGTGGGAAAGGATGTGGGGTCGCGAAGACAACCAGGATGTTGGCTTAGAAGCAGCCATCATTGAAAGAGTGCGTAATAGCTCACTGGTCGAGCGACCCTGCGCCGAAAATGACCCGGGGCTGAAGCACGGCGCCGAAGCTGTGGACGGGCGCAGGCCCGTGGTAGGGGAGCGTTGCCTGGGCGGCGAAGGTCGGCCGTGAGGTCGGCTGGAGCGCAGGCAAGTGAGAATGCCGGCATGAGTAGCGAAAAGGCCGGTGAGAATCCGGCCCGCCGAAAGCCCAAGGGTTCCTGAGCAAGGCTCGTCCGCTCAGGGTTAGTCGGGACCTAAGCCGAGGCCGCAAGGCGTAGGCGATGGGCAACCGGTTCATATTCCGGTACCACCGCGAAGCCGCTATGAGCGATGGGGGGACGCAGGAGGGTAGGTACCGCCGGCCGCTGGAGAGGGCCGGTGCAAGCGGGTAGGGAGCCCCGGGAGGCAAATCCCCCGGGGAGTCCCGAGACGCGATGCCGAGCCCCCTCGGGGGCGAAGGGGCCGATCCCCCACTGCCGAGAAAAGCCTCTAGCCAGGCTTCCGGTGCCCGTACCCGAAACCGACACAGGTGGGCGAGGCGAGAAGCCTCAGGCGCGCGGGAAAACCCTCGCTAAGGAACTCGGCAAATTGACCCCGTAACTTCGGGAGAAGGGGTGCCCCCTGAGGTGAAGGCCCTGGCGGCCGGAGCCTTGGGGGGTCGCAGAGAGCAGGCCCAGGCGACTGTTTATCAAAAACACAGGTCCCTGCGAAGCCGAAAGGCGCAGTATAGGGGCTGACGCCTGCCCGGTGCTGGAAGGTTAAGGGGAGGGGTGAGGGCGCAAGCCCGAGCTCCGAACCGAAGCCCCAGTAAACGGCGGCCGTAACTATAACGGTCCTAAGGTAGCGAAATTCCTTGTCGGGTAAGTTCCGACCCGCACGAAAGGCGTAACGACCTGGGCACTGTCTCGGCGAGGGGCCCGGTGAAATTGAGCGGCCCGTGAAGACGCGGGCGACCCGCAGCTGGACGGAAAGACCCCGTGGAGCTTGACTGCAACCTGTCATTGAACGTCGGCCGGCCATGTATAGGATAGGTGGGAGGCTGCGAACCCGGGCCGCCAGGTTCGGGGGAGCCGACGGTGGAATACCACCCTTGGACGGCGGGCGTTCTAACCGCGGCCCGTCAGCCGGGTCCGGGACCGTGGCAGGTGGGCAGTTTGACTGGGGCGGTCGCCTCCTAAAAGGTAACGGAGGCGCCCAAAGGTACCCTCAGCACGGTTGGAAATCGTGCGCGGAGTGCAAAGGCACAAGGGTGCTTGACTGCGAGACCGACGGGTCGAGCAGGGGCGAAAGCCGGGCTTAGTGATCTTACGGTCCTGGGTGGAAGGGCCGTGACTCAACGGATAAAAGCTACCCCGGGGATAACAGGCTGATCTCCCCCAAGAGTCCACATCGACGGGGAGGTTTGGCACCTCGATGTCGGCTCATCGCATCCTGGGGCCGCAGCCGGTCCCAAGGGTTGGGCTGTTCGCCCATTAAAGCGGTACGTGAGCTGGGTTCAGAACGTCGTGAGACAGTTCGGTCCCTATCCACTGCGGGCGCAGGAGACTTGAGGGGAGCCTTCCCTAGTACGAGAGGACCGGGAAGGACCGACCGCTGGTATCCCAGTTGTCCCGCCCGGGGCACGGCTGGAACGCCATGTCGGGACCGGATAAGCGCTGAAAGCATCTAAGCGCGAAGCCGACCCCAAGATGAGGTCTCCCATCCCGCCAAGGGAGTAAGACCCCTGGTAGACCACCAGGTCGATAGGCCGGGCGTGTAAGGACCGCAAGGTCTTCAGCGACCCGGTCCTAATCGGTCGAGGCCTTCACCCGCCAACCCACCCCCCGCCCATCGCCAAGCGCAGCCCCGCACCCCCACCACCCCCATCCCTGTGCCGTTCTCAAGGGGCAAAACCCCCACCCCGTTCCGGTGGCCATGGCGGAGGGGACCCACCCGTTCCCATCCCGAACACGGCCGTTAAGCCCTCCAGCGCCGATGGTACTGGGCGGGCCACCGCCCGGGAGAGTAGGTCGCCGCCGGAACGCCTTTTTGCTATAATTGCGGACGTCAGCGTTCCAGCGTAGCTCAGCGGTAGAGCACCCGGCTGTTAACCGGGGGGTCGCAGGTTCGAATCCTGCCGCTGGAGCCAGGACGTCGAGGGCGGGCGACGGTCCATCACCGTCGCCCGTTCGTCGTTTCGCCGGCGCCAACGGGGCGTGGCCGCTCGCCGACGCATGGCGGGGGAAGAACGCGCCGTGGCGTCGACCCTGGCGCGGCCGCGGTCGTGGCGCGCCCGCGCCGCAGAACGCTCGAAGGCCACGCCGCGGGACCGCCAGGCGCACCGCCTGCGGACACCCCCGGCTTGGCGAGGGCCCGGGATTGCCGCCGGCTCGCAACCGTTCCCGGAGCGGGAGGGGCGCCACCGGTGTCGGCCGGGTGCGAGGGACGGCCGGGCCGCAGGGCGAACCTAGATGCGAGGGGTCCCTAGGACGCGAGGGATCCCAAGCCACCGTCGACCGTAGCAGGTGAGGCCGTGGCCCCCCAGGCGCAGCGCTCCGCACGACGGATCACGCAGGAGCCGTCCGGTCACTCGGAGGCCGGTCGGGGGTGGTTCATCACCCTGGAGGGCGTCGAGGGCAGCGGCAAGAGCACCCAGGCCGCCGTGGTGATGGACTGGCTCCGGGCGCGCGGGATCCCGTGTCGCCTCGTTCGCGAGCCCGGCGGCACGCCGCTGGGCGAGCGCCTGCGTCAGCTGCTGCTCAACGGGGAGGGGCGCCCCGTTCCCGTGGCCGAGATGCTGCTGTTCGCGGCGGCCCGCGCCCAGTTGGTCGAGACGGTGATCCTGCCGGCGCTCCTCGCCGGCGAGACGGTGGTCTGCGACCGCTACCTCGACTCCAGCCTCGCCTACCAGGGCACGGGGCTCGGCCTGGGCTGGGATGCCGTATGGAGCGTCAACCGCTGGTCGACCCGAGGCCTTCTGCCCGATCTCACCCTGGTCTTCGATTGTCCGCCGGAGGTGGCCCGGGCCCGGCGCCGACGGCCCGGGGACGACATCGAACGGCGTGACGACGCCTTCCACCAACGGGTTCGGGAAGCCTACCTGGCCCTGGCGCGCACGGAGGGGCACCGGGTGGTGCTGGTGGACGCCAGCCGCCCCGAGCCGGCGGTGGCGGCCGACGTGCGCCGGGCCCTGGAACGACGTCTCGCCCGCGGCGCGGCCTGGCCCGCCGGGCGGTCCGACGCCCTCACGCCAAAGCGGGCCACCCAGGGCACGGCGTCGACGCGCGCGATGACGCGAGACGAGAGGGGCGGGTGACCACGGTGAAGCTGGTGGTGGCGGTGGTGCAGGACAAGGACGCCGGCCGCCTCATCGAGGAGCTGGTCGAACGGGGCTACCGCGCGACCAAGCTCGCCAGCACCGGCGGCTTCCTCAAGGAGGGCAACACCACGCTGCTGGTCGGCGCGGAGGACGCCCAGGTCGACGAGGTGGTCGCGATCATCAAGCGCGTGTGCCGGCCACGGGAGCAGGTGGTGACCCCTCTGGGGCCCATCGGCGGCGCCGTGGACACCTACGTCCCCTATCCCGTCGAGGTCATCGTCGGCGGGGCGACCATCTTCGTGCTCCAGGTGGAGCGATTCGAACATGTCTGAGGCCGCCCGCGCGACGGCAACGCCGATGGCACCCCTCTGGTCCCGCCGCGTGAGCCATGCCTACCTCCTGGCGGGGCCTCCGGGCGCGGGGCAGCGCGAGGCGGCGCAAGCCGCGGCGGCCGCCTTGCTCTGCCGTCAGCCTCGTGAGGGTGCGCCGTGTGGGACGTGCGCCGCCTGCCGGCAGGTGGCGGCGCGGACCCATCCGGATCTGCTCGTGCCCGAGGGGCACGGCATCGACACCGTGCGCCGCGTGCTGGCCGCGCTCCCCCTGCGCCCCCAGCTGGGATCCCGCAAGGTGGTCCTGTGGTTCGACATCGACCGCCTGACGCCGCAGGCGGCCAACGCCCTCCTCAAGTCCGTCGAAGAGCCACCCGCCTTCGTGGTCTTCGTGTTCACCACGGACCACCCGACGGCGGTGCTGTCGACCCTGCGCTCGCGCTGCCGGATCGTCCCCTTCCGACCGCGGCCGCGGGAAGACCGGGCCCGCGCACTGGCGGAGGCCACGGGAACCAGCCTGGAGGCGGCCTTTTGGGCCTTGCGGGTGAACGGCGATGCGGCCCCCCAGGCCCGAGCGTATCTGGATGAACCGGCCTGCGCCGCCGAGGCCGAGGCGCTCAGCCAGGTGGCGGCCGCCTTGGCCCACGGCGGCCTGGTCGACGCCCTCGATGCGGCCCGCAGGCTGGCGGAATGGGGCGACAAGGCGGAGGCGGCGGCGGACGTCCTGGTCTGGCTCCTCCGGCGGCAGGAGGCCGGCGACGACCCCGCCCGGCGGTTGGGCTGGACCCGGGCGCTGGCCGACTTCCGGCGCGCCTGGCAAGCCAACGCCAATCGGTCGTTGGCCCTCGAGGTCTTCTGTGCGCGGTGCTGGGCCATCGCCCGGAGGGCTCCCTGCCTCGGGGCGCCGGCGGGAGCGGGCCGGCCCGGGCATCGGACCACCGGCGGGCGGGGCGCCGGGGGTCGGCCCAGGGGACGGTGACGCCGGTGGACGAGCGCCGCAGCGCGGAAGCGACCGGTCCTACCGTTTCCGCCCGCGTCGGCCCGGGCCAGGGTGCCGACCAGGGCCCCGCGGACCCGGCGGGGGAAGAAGGGGGCGCGGCGGACTGGATCCGGCCCGGAACCCTCTACGTCTGCGCCACGCCCATCGGCAACCTGGGCGATGTGACCCTCCGGCTGCTCGCCCTGCTCCGCCGGGCGGATCGGGTACTGGCCGAGGATACCCGGCGCACCCGTCGACTGCTGGCCGCGTACGGCATCCGGAAGCGGGTGGTCTCGTGCCACGAGCACAACGAGGCGATGCGCGCGGAGCAGGTGGCCCGGTGGCTGGCGGCCGGGCAGGTGGTGGCCTTGCTGACCGACGCCGGCACACCCGGGGTGGCCGACCCAGGCGCCCGCCTGGTAGCAAGGGTCGCCGCCGAGGGGCGACCGGTGGTCCCGTTGCCCGGCCCCAGCGCGGCCCTGGCCGCCTTCTCCGCCGCCGGCATCCCGGCCACGCGGATCCTCATCGAAGGCTTCCTGCCGCGGGACGCCGAGCGTCGGCGGGAGCGGATGCGGGGATGGCGAGGCTGGGACGGCGCCGTGATCGTCTACGAGGCGCCCCACCGCCTGCGCGCGACCCTGGCGGATCTGCTCGCGCTGCTGCCGGACGCTTATCTCGCCGTGGCCCGCGAGCTGACCAAACGGCACGAGGAGATCCGACGGGGACCGGTGGCGCAGCTGGTGCCCGTGCTCCAGGCGGAGGAGCCGCGGGGCGAGTACACGCTGGTGATCGCACCCGCCGGCCTGCCCGACGGTCCGCGCAGCCGCCCGTCCGCCGGGCCGCAGGCCGAAGCCGATCCTGCCTCCCGGAGCGCGGGCCGATCGGATCCGGAAGAACCGGCCCCCCGGCCGCCGGCGGGCGAGGCGGGGCCGCAGTCATCCCCGTCCCTGCCCTCGCCGGCCCAGCTGGCCGACGAGGTCGCCGCCGAGGTGGCCGCGGGCGCTTCCCCCAGCGCCGCGGCGCGCACGGTGGCGCGGCGACACGGGCTGCGCCGGAGCCTGGTGTACCGCGCCTATCTGGACCACGGTGCGCCCCCAGGACCAGGGGCCGTGGACACGGGCCCGGTTCCGGAAGGGGCCTCAGCCTCCCAGGAGAAAAAGCGCGGCCGGGACGATGGCCCCAGCCGCTGACGATCCACCGCATCCACGAGAGAACGCCCTGCACCCGTGGCTTCCACGGTCCTCCCCGTGGTCGGGGCGCAGGGATGCCTTCCCATCGCAGCTCTACCTCGTCCATCCCGACACGACGGCTGTGCCGCACGCCTGGACGCGATGCGTGGGTGGAAGACCGAATCGACTCCGCATGGCCTGCCCTCTTGCCCCAAGGCCGGGCACCCCGCCCGCGACCGCCCCCGACCGGCGCCCTCCGTCGTCGGGCGCGGCCGGTGGTGCCGGTTGGTCCCGCCGGACCTGCCCCTGTGCCACCCGTGCTCCGGCGGACCATCTCGGGTTCCTGCCCCCGAACCCGTCGCGGGTGCCCCCGGCCCCGGGGGCTGCGACGGCCGGCGCGGGCCCTGCCCTCAGCTGGCCCGCGTGGCCATGATGGCCATGCAGCTCTTGCAGACGTTCTTCCCCTTGAAGTTCTCCACGTTGTAGGCGTTCCCGCAGAAGATGCAAGCCGGCTCGTACTTCCGCAGGATGATCTTGTCGCCGTCCACGTAGATCTCCAGGGAATCCTTCTCCTGGATGTCCAGTGTGCGGCGCAGCTCGATGGGGATCACGACACGGCCGAGTTCGTCCACCTTCCGTACGATCCCCGTGGACTTCATCATCTACCCAGAGGCCCCCTTATAAGCGGTTTCTCCTGCCCCTCTAGCCAAGACCCTAGCACCGGTACCAAAAAACGTCAAGACACGGCTCGACAACCCGAAAGATCGAGACAAGCTACAACGCTACGGGCTGCGCGGGCGAGGTCCGCCCTCGAAGTGCCGGAGACAAGCAACCCCAGGGCCGGCGACGACCGGAACCCGTGCCGGGCCAGGGCGCCCTGCGTGCCATCGCCACCCCGGCGCAGCGCGACCACGCAGGTCCGAGCGGGCCGGAACCCATGGCATCACCCTGGTCGTCACGCTCGCCTCGTCGCGGGTGGCGTCACACTCTCCCTCATCGGGGGGCTCATCGCAGAGCTCATCGGGGGACGCCCTGTCCCGGCCCGGGCCAAGCCGACCCGCCCGGCTCCGGCCCGGGCGGGGGCCGCCTCGTCCCAGCCGGTGGTGCACACCCGTCCGGGCTCCTAGGGACCCCGGCGGCTGGCTAGGCGACGCCTACCCTATTCGGTGGGGATTATCGGCAGGCGCTGGCGGGGGGAAGGCGCAGGAGAGGTCTCACCAGGGTGTCACGACCGGGTCCGTGTAACGTTTCGGTAGGTGAGGGTCGAGGCAAATAGAAAAGGCCTCACCCGGAGGCTGTCCCTGCATCGGGACGGCTTCCCCAGCGGCAGTCGGAGGGTGAGGCCCCATGCTCAGCATACACGCTGTGCGCGAACTTTTCCTCCAGACATTGCGGGAACTGGCGGAGCTGGTGACGGAGGACCGATCGTTTGGCGAACTGGAGGAAGCCGTTCAGCGGCTCAGCGGCCGGCTGACACTGCGGCTGCTGGAGTGGGTGTTGGCCGGGATCGATGAGCGACTGATGCAGGAGCGGGACCCGAGCCGATATGAGTGCCTGGATACGCGGGAGCGGGTCCTGGACACGCCGCTGGGCGAGTTGCAGGTGAAGCGACGTTACGACCGGGACCGGGCGACGGGCCAGGGTGTGTTCTTGCTGGATGAAGCGCTGGGCTTGGAATCGCGGCGGCGACTGTCGCCGCGGCTGGAAGCGCTGTGCCGGCGGCTCGCGACGGAGATGCCGTATCACCGAGCGGCGGCGGTCCTGCGGGAGTTGACGGCGGGGCAGGCACCGGCGCGGGCGATGACGGTGTGGCGGGCGTCCCAACGGGCGGGGCGCCGGTTGAAGGAGGCGGCGGAGCGGCTGCGGCGGTCGGTGTTCGTGGAGGGCCAGGTGCCGGAAGGCCGGCGCCGGAGCGTCGAGCTGCATGCCGAAGCGGACGAGGTTTATCTGCGGGGTCGAGGGCAACCGGTGGTGTTGAAGCTGGGGGTCGCGTACGAAGGCAAGCAAGCCGTGGGTTCGAACCGGCAAGCGCTGCGGGAGCGGCGGGTCGTGGCGGGGGTGATGCCGGGGACGGCCTTTTGGGAGCAGGCGAGCGCCTATTGGGGGACGCACTGGGATCTGAGCGCGGTCCAGGCTTGTTACCTCGGAGGCGATGGGGCGCATTGGGTCAAGCAGGGGTTGCAGTACTTCCCCCGCGCGTGTTACCGGCTGGATCCGTTCCACCTGCGGCGAGCCCTGCGGGAGGCGTTATCGCCTTCCGAGGAGACGTACGCCCAGGTGTGCCGGGCCATCGAAGCGGGGGATTGGGCGGGCGTGGAGTCGGCGCTTCGCCAGACGCTACGGGGGCGGCGTGGTCCGGCGCGGGAGCGCTTGTTGCGGCTGCGCGGCTACTTGCGGGAGCACTGGGACGGGATTGTGGCTTCTGGGGAAGCGCCGCGGCTGGGGGCGATCGAAGCGGAGGTCTTTCACGTCCTTGCGCGACGGATGAAACGGCATGGGGCGCGTTGGAGTGAACGCGGCGCCGACCACTTGGCGCGGCTCTTGAGCGAACGCGTGGACCCCCACTGGCGCGCGGTCCTCGGCGGCCGGCCCCTGCAGATTTCGCCCGGCGTGCGGCAGGCGACACGCCAGGCCGTTCAGCGCGTGATGCGCCAGCTCGAGGAGGACCCAGCCCGTTGGCTGCGTGCCCGCATCCCAGCGCTCACCGGGCCGCATGCGACCAAACCCTGGGTTCAGGTGCTGCGCGACCTGGCCCATGTCCACGCACCGGTGGCTTGACAGCCGATTCACCGCTGGGGGCACCCACCGGAACGTGACACGGACTCACGACCGGCCCACGCCTTGACACTCCCCGCCGGGAGGGGCCAAAATACGGCGCAAGGTGACGCGAGGCACGCCTTGCGGCGCGCCCTCGGACCTGCGCCGGGCGAGCACCCGGGACCCGACCTGGGGCAGCCCACCGGCGGCGGGTCGATGGCCTCGGCCAGCGGGCGGTCGGGCGCCCGGGCGCCCGGGCAGGCGAGGATCCGGTCCGCGGCCGGGGCGGCCCCGGCTGCCGCCCGGGCGGCGCCGGCCGCGAGGGCGGGGTCCCAGGGGCGGCGCGATCCATGGGCGCGACGCATCGCCTCTGGTACCAAGGCGACAGGCCAAGGCGACCGTCCTGGGTTCCTGACGCGCATTCCGCATTCCTAGAACGAAGGCGATCGCTCACGAAGGCGACCGCTCGCACGAAGGCGACCGATCTGAGCAAAGGCGAGGAAGGGGAGGCGTCGCCGGGTACCCGCGGCCCAGCGAGGCGGGAGACGGTGGAAGCCCGTTCCGCGGCCCGGCGAGGATGGCCCTGGAGCCGCCATCCGAACCGTTGCGGAGGCGAAGGGCAGGGGCTTCGCGGCGTCGCAAGGGGGCCGAGGGCCGACGTGATCCACCGCCCGCGCGCGCAGACCACGGGCGCGCCGGCCACCGGAGCACCCAGGCGCGAGGTGGCGCGGACCGTCCGCCGACGCAGCGCAGGCCGCCGCGCAGCGGATCGCGTCGATGCGCTCGCCCCGGAGCTCCGCCATGCCCCCGCAGCGCAGTAGGATCGGACGGGTGCGCCCGTGATCGCGCAAACCCCGCTCTCCACCCGGGGACGCGTCTCCGCCCCTCCGCCGAGGGACGCGTCGAGTGCCCAGGGATGCCTCCCACCGGAGGCGCCCGGCAACGCCTGCGGGTGGGGGAGCGGGGGGCCGAGGCCCGCGACCGCGAGGCGCGGGCGAAGCAAGGTGGTACCGCGGGAGCCCCTCGCCCTTGCTGGGCGTGGGGCTCTTTCTTCTTGGCCCTGTCTCCCTGTGGGGGCTGGCGTTCTCGTGGGATCTGGCGCCCCTAGGGACGCGGGGGCTGGCGCTCTCTCGGAGGTGAGCGACGGTGCCGGGTTCGTCCGCAGCGAGGGGACGGTTCTACATCACGACGCCGATCTACTACCCCAACGACCGGTTGCACATCGGCCACACCTACACCACGGTGGCGGCCGACGCCCTGGCGCGGTACCACCGCCTGCGGGGCGACGACACCTGGTTCCTCACCGGGACCGACGAACACGGCCAGAAGATCGAGCGCGCCGCCCGCAAGGCGGGCAAGGAGCCGCTCGAGTACATCGACCCCATCGTCGAGGCCACCAAGGAGCTGTGGCGGCGGCTGCACATCAGCTACGACGACTTCATCCGCACCACCGAGCCGCGCCACGAGCGGCGGGTGCAGCAGATCTTCCAGCGGCTCTACGAGCAGGGGGACATCTACAAGGGGGTCTACGAGGGCCTCTACTGCACCGCCTGTGAGGCATACTACACCGAGGCCGAGCTCCTCGACGGCGGGCGGTGCCCGGTCCACGAGGCGCCGGTGGAGCGGCTCCAGGAGGAGAGCTACTTCTTCCGGCTGTCCAAGTACGCCCAGCCGCTGCTCGAGCACATCGAGCGGCACCCGGAGTTCGTCCAGCCGCCCAGCCGGCGCAACGAGGTGGTGGCCTTCATCCGCCAGGGGCTGCAGGACCTCTCGGTGTCCCGCACCTCCTTCCGCTGGGGCATCCCCGTGCCCTTCGATCCGGACCACGTGGTCTACGTCTGGATCGACGCCCTGGCCAACTACATCACCGCCCTGGGCTGGCCCGACGGCGAGCTCTACCGCCGCTTCTGGCCGGCGGACGTCCACCTGATCGGCAAGGACATCCTGCGCTTCCACGCCATCATCTGGCCGGCGCTGCTGATGGCCCTGGGCGAGCCGCTGCCGCGCTGCGTCTACGGCCACGGCTGGCTGTTGATCGATGGGGGCAAGATCGGCAAGTCGCGGGCGGGCGGCCAGGTGATCGACCCGGTGCAGCTGATCGACAAGTACGGCGTCGATCCGGTGCGCTACTTCTTGCTGCGGGAGGTCCCCTTCGGCGACGACGGCAGCTACAGCGAGGAGGCCCTGGTGCGCCGGTTCAACGCCGACCTGGCCAACGACCTGGGCAACCTGGCCTGGCGCACCACGGGGATGATCCAGCGGTTCCTGGACGGTCGCATCCCCGAGCCTCCCGGTGCGGCCAGCGACGGCGTGCTGGCGGCCGCGGCGCGCGCGACCGCGGAACGGGTGGAGCGGGCCATGGCCGGGTTCGACCTACCGGCGGCGCTGCAGGCCATCTGGGACCTGATCGGCCGGGCGAACAAGTACATCGACGAGCAGGCGCCCTGGGCGCTGCGCCGCGCGGGAGACCGGGAGCGGCTCGAGGCCGTGCTCTACGACGTGGCCGAGACGGCACGGGTGGTGGGGGTGCTGCTCTCGCCCTTCCTGGTGGAGACGCCGCAGCGGCTGTGGTCCCAGCTGGGGCTCGGCCCCGAGTACCGGCCGGCCAGCTGGCAGCAGGGGCTGGCGTGGGGGCAGCTGCCCGGCGGCGCCCGCGTGGTGCGGGACCAGCCCCTCTTCCCCCGCATCCCGGGGGACGAACCGGCCCGCGAGGGCGGCGTGGTGCCGACGGCCGGCGACGGGACGGGCGGTCCCGTCGCCGGCCGTAGCGCCCCGGGGGCGGCGGCTGCCGGGCGCCCGGGGGGAGCGGGCGCCGGCATCCGGCCGTCCGCGGAGCCGACGCCGGCGGCGGATCCCGCATCGGGCCCCGCCTCGAGCCGCCCCGGCCCCGACGGCGCCTCCGACCCGGTGACCATCGACGATTTCGCTCGCCTGGAGCTGCGGACGGCGCGGGTCGTGAAGGCGGAGAAGCACCCGCGGGCGGACCGCCTGCTGCGCCTGGAGGTCGACCTGGGCCACGAGCGGCGGCAGATCGTCGCGGGCATCGCCGCCCACTACCGCCCGGAGGAGCTGGTGGGCAAGACCGTGATCGTGGTGGCCAACCTGCGGCCCAGGGTGATCCGCGGGGTGGAGTCCCAGGGCATGGTCCTGGCGGCCGAGGACGGTCAGGGCCTGGCGCTGCTGACCACCGATCGGCCCATCGCGGAAGGGAGCCGGATCCGGTGAGGGACGAGGCGATCTCCGGCGCCAGCCCGGGCGGCGACCGCACGGACGGCAGCCGGCGGCAGCGCTCGGCCGCCGGCGACCGGCCGGCGCCGGAGCCGGCGGCCGGCGCGGGGATCGTCCTGGTGGACACCCATTGCCACCTCGACTTCCCGGAGTTCGACCCGGACCGGGAACAGGTGGTGGCGGCCGCCCGGGCCGCGGGCGTGGCGGCGATGATCACCATCGGCGTCGACCTCGCCAGCTCGCGCCGCGCGGTGGCCCTGGCCGAGCGCCACGCCGCGGTGTACGCAGCGGTGGGCATCCACCCCCACAGCGCCCGGGAGGCGACCCCCGCGGCCCTGGCGGAGCTGCGCCGTCTGGCGGACCACCCGCGGGTGGTGGCCATCGGCGAGATCGGCCTCGACTTCCACCGCGGCCGCGCGGAGGAGGCCGTGCAGCGGCGGGTGCTGCAGGCCCAGCTGGAACTGGCCGCCGAGCGCGGGCTACCGGTGGTCATCCACCAGCGGGACGCCGTGGAGGAGCTCTGGGCGCTCCTCACCGCCCCCCAGGCGCCGCGGGTGGAGGGGGTGCTCCACTGCTTCAGCGCGGGCCCCGAATGGGCCCTGCGCTGGACCGCGGCGGGCTGGTTCGTCGGTCTGGACGGTCCCGTGACCTTCAAGAACGGCGAGGACGCGCGCGCGGTGGCCCGCGCCGTGCCCCTGGACCGGCTCCTGGTAGAGACGGATGCGCCCTTCCTGGCACCCCATCCGTACCGCGGCCGGCGCAATCAGCCGGCGTGGGTGCGCCTGGTGGCCGAGCGCATCGCCCGCGAGCGGCGGATGCCGCTGGACGAACTGGCCCGCCGCACCACGGCCAACGCCGTCCGCCTCTTCCGGTTGCCCCTGGCGGAGGCGATGGGGGGCGGGGTTCGCGTCGGCGGCGCGGCACCCCCGCCCATGGGCTGAGGGATGCCGGGACGCGGACCCGGGCAGGCCGGCAGGCGACGGCGGGCCGGAGGCGCAGGCGGCCGGGGAGGCGGGTTCGTCCGGGATGAACGAGCCCATCACCAGGCGTGCGGTGTTGCGCCGGTGGCTGGAGCGCTGCGGCGTCCGGCCCAGCCGCCGGTTGGGGCAGAACTTCCTGGTGGACGAGGGCTGGGCCGAGCGGATCGTGGCCGCGGCCGAACCGGGGCCCGACGACCTGGTGCTCGAGGTGGGCCCGGGGCTGGGTGCCCTGACCGAGCGGCTGGTGCGGCGGGCCGGCCGGGTGGTGGCGGTGGAGGTGGACCGGCGGCTGGCCGATGCGCTGCGGCAGCGCCTGGGGCCGCTGGCCAACCTGGAGCTGGTGGTGGCCGACGTCCTCCGCGTGGACCTGGCGCGACTGGTCGCCGCCCCGGAGGGCGGCGCGGCGGGGGGCGAACCCGGGGCCGGCAGGCCCCGGGACCGCGTCAAGCTGGTCAGCAACCTCCCCTACGCCATCACCTCGCCCTTCCTGGTGCGCTGGCTGACGACGCCGCTGCGGTGGGAGCGGGCGGTGCTGACCCTCCAGGAGGAGGTGGTCGAACGGCTGCTCGCCCCTCCCGGGACGGCGGCCTACGGGGCGCTGACCGTGTTCGTCGCCTACCACGCGCGGGTGGAACGGCTGGGCACGGTCCCCGCCGGGGCCTTCTGGCCGCGGCCGGCGGTGGACTCCGCGGTGGTGCGGCTGTGGCCCCACGCCCGCCCGCCGGTGACGGTGGCGGATCCCGCCGCCCTGTTCGCCCTGGTGCGGGCGGCCTTCGGCCGTCGGCGCAAGCGGCTGGCCAACGCCCTGGCGGCCCACCCGGCGGTAGGCCGCCAGGAGGCGGAGGCGGCGTGCCGGGCGGCGGGGATCGACCCCAGGGCGCGGCCGGAGGACGTGGACCTGGAAGGGTTTGCCCGCTTGGCCAACCACTTGTTCCCCTCGCCGGCAGGGCCCGGCTCCGGCAGGGGAACGTCCCTGGGATATAATTGACCCCGGAAGAACGGGAAGACGCGGGCTTCCGGCCGGGGGGAGTGGCCGTGCAGACGCCCTTCATCAGTCCGACGCGGGGCGCCCTGAGCTTCGACGCCATGTGCGCCGAGATCCTGGACTACATCTGTGACGATCCCGACGCCCGGTACAAGCTGATCATCGGCACGGACTCCCAGGTGCGGCAGCAGACCCAGTTCGTCACGGCCGTGGTGGTGCACCGGCTGGGCAAGGGGGCCCGCTACTTCTACCAGGCGCGCAAGCAGCGCAAGATCGGCAGCCTGCGCCAGAAGATCTTCTACGAGGCCAGCCTGAGCCTCTCCCTGGCCACGCGGCTGGCGGAGCGCCTCGCCGCGCGCGGCGGGACGCTCCCCAACGTGGAGATCCACCTGGACGTGGGCATGCAGGGGGACACCCGCGACCTGATCCGCGAGATCGTCGGGATGGTGGTCGGCAGCGGCTTCGACGCCAAGATCAAGCCCGAGGCGTACGCGGCCTCCTCCGTGGCCGACCGCCACACCAAGTGAGGGCGCCCGGGCCGCAGCGACCCGGGCGACGGCGCCGCGCATCCGCGCGGCGCCGCGTGCGCCAGCCGACAAATTCTCGCTTGACACTCGAAAAAGGGCTCTGGTAGACTACCGGTTTTGACTCGCGGGCCCGTTTGCGGTATAATCGGCCGTGAGCTTGCGGGGCAAAGGGGTGTTCCTGTGGCCGAGTCGCGGGACGTGCTCGCCGAGATCCGGCGAGACCTGGAGAACTACGTGGGCAAGCGGGTCCGCATCCGCGCCAACAAGGGGCGCCGGCGCATCGTCGAGCGGGAGGGCACCCTGGAGAAGACCTACCCCAACCTCTTCGTCGTCAAGCTGGACGAGGAGTACCAGAACCGCAGGCTGTCCTACACCTACACCGACCTCCTGACCGCCATGGTCGAGGTCAGCGTGTACAACGGCAAGGAGCGGAAGAAGCTGAACTACTCGGCTTCGTCCGCCAGCTGACGGGCGCCCGGACGGCGATGCCGGTCGGCGCGACGCGGTCTCGCCGGCGGCCGACGCAGCGGCGGTCGGCGCCGGAGGCGGAGCGAACCCGGAGGCGATGCGGAGGCGGCCAACCCCGTCGAGCACCGCGGAGGCGGTGCTCCTTTTCTTTGCCAGCCCCTTTGCCCGGCGGCAGGGAGAGGAGCCGCCGGCGGGGGGAACGAAGAGCATAGCGGCTTGCCGCCGGCCGCGCGGGGCGCCGTCGGGGCGGCCCGGGGCGGCGGCCCAGGCCGGTGGTCGCGGCGCGATCGCCATCCCGCCAGCAGGAGGGACGCCAGTGGGACTCCGGGCAGCGTGCGGCACGGCGGCCGTCACCGGGGTGCTGCGGATCCGGGCGTACGCGAAGATCAACCTCCACCTGCGCATCGGGCCGCGGCGCGGCGACGGCTACCACGAGATCGATTCCATCCTGCACCGGATCAGCTGGTACGACGATCTGGAGCTGCGGCTCCGGAGGGACGGGCAGATCCGGTTGGCGGTCGAACCCGCCCCCGACGCCGCCGTCCCGGAGGCCGATCCGCGCGCCGCGGGCGCCGGGGCGTCGCCTGCCGCCGCGGTCCAGGTGGGGGGCGGCGGCGTGCCGACGGGACCGGCCAACCTGGCGTGGCGTGCCGCGCGCCTGCTGCAGGAGGCGTGCGGGCTCTCCCTGGGAGCGGACATCCGTCTCGTCAAGCGCATCGCCGCGGGGTCGGGACTGGGCGGCGGCAGCGCCGATGCCGCCGCCGTGTTGCGCGCCCTGCGGCGCCTCTGGCGGGTCGCCCTCGATGCGGCCACCCTGCGCCGGCTGGCGGAGCGGCTGGGGGCCGACGTGCCCTTCCTGGTGGGTGGCCGGGCGGCCCGGGTCCGCGGCAAGGGGGAGCGGATCCAGCCGTTGCCCGCGTGGCCCGGCTTGGCGGTGGTGCTGGTGCCCGTGCAGCGGATGGTGTCGACCGCCTGGGCGTATGCCCAATGGGACCGGTGGCGGCCGCGGGCGGCCGAGGACGGTTGGCGGCCCGACGGTGGCGCCGTCGCCGCGGCGGTGGCCCGCCGCGACCTGGACGCCCTGGCCCGCCTGGCGCGGAACGACTTCGAGCCCCTGGTCGCCGCCCACGTCCCGGAGGTGGGCGCCGCGGTCGACGCCCTGTACCGCGAGGGGGCCGTGCTAGCGCGGATGAGCGGCAGCGGGCCGGCGGTGTGGGGGATCTTCGCGCGGGAGGAGGCCGCGCGCCGGGCCTGCCAGCGCCTGGCCGACGCCTTTGCCGGGGTGCGCCTGGTCCGGACGCTCTGACGCGCCGGCCGCGGTGCCGGGGGAGGCGGCGCAGGGGGCGGGATGGCGGAAGGGGCGGAGGACGTGCAAGGCAGCGTGGATCACGGGATCGGGGCGGTGATCCTGGCGGGCCGCCGCAATACGGGGGCGTTGCGGGCGATCCACCCGGCGGAGTGGGAGGGCCTGGTCCCGCTGGCCGGCCGGCCGATGGCGGCCTGGGTGGCGGCGGCGTGCCTCGCCGCGCCGTCGCTGGGCGCCGTGGTGCTGGTGGGGCCGGATCCGGGATCCGACGATGCGGAGCTGGCCGGCGCCCGCGCCGCGGGCAGGCTCCGGGTGGTCCGCCCGGGCGCGGACCTGCTCGGCAACGTGCGCATCGGCCTCGAAGCCCTGCGGGAGGCGCTGCCCGGTGCGGTCGGGGCCTTGCTGGTCACGGGCGACGTGCCGCTGGTCACCGGCGCGATGCTGGAGCGGTTCCTGGCGGCCGTCCCGCCCGGCGCCGATATCGCCTATCCCATCGCCCGGCGGGAAACGGTCGAAGCCCGCTTCCCCGGCGCCAGCCGGACCTATGTGCGCCTGGGCGACGGCGAGTTCACCGGCGGCAACGCCCTGTACCTGCGGCTGGCGGCGGCTCCCCAGGCCCTGCGGTGGGCGGAGTCGCTGTATGCCGCCCGCAAGCAGCCGTGGAAGCTGGCCTTGCTGTTCGGGCCCGCCGTGCTCTGGCGCGTCCTTACGCGGCGGGCGACGGTGGCCGAGCTGGAGCGGCGCCTCGGCGGCCTGGCCGGGCTGCGGGGCCACGCCGTCGAGGTGGTCGATCCGGAGCTGGTGATGGACGTGGACAAGGTGGCGGACTACCGCCAGGCGGAGGCCCGGCTGCGGGCGGCCGCCGGTTCGTCCGGCGACGGGCCCCGGGGAGCGGGGCCAGGGGGGTGGGGGGCGGTGGCGCCCGGAGGAGGACGAACCCTTGGCTAAACTGCGACGGAGCGAGCGCATCGCCGCGCTGGTCAAGCTCCTGGCCGACCGACCGGGGCACCTCTGGTCCCTGGGCCAGTTCGCCGAGCGGTTCGCCGCGGCGAAGTCGACCATCAGCGACGATCTGGCCCTCATCAAGGCGGTCCTCGACCAGGAGGGGCTCGGCACGATCCGCACCTACCCCGGCGTGGCCGGCGGCGTGACCTACGAGCCGCGGGTGAGCGAGGAGGCGGCGCGGCAGCTGGCCGAGGAGCTGGCGGCGGCGTTGCGGGACCCCCAACGCGTGCTCCCGGGCGGGTTCCTCTACATGACCGACCTGCTGTTCGCGCCGACCTGGGCGGAACGGCTCGGCGCCCTCTTCGCCACCCGCTTCCGCGCCGAGGAGCCGGACCTGGTGGCGACGGTGGAGACCAAGGGCATCCCCCTGGGGTTGATGACGGCCCGGGCCCTGGGGCGCCCGCTGGTGCTGCTGCGGCGGGACAGCCGGGTGACCGAGGGGCCGTCGGTCAGCATCAACTACGTGTCGGGGTCGTCGCAGCGCATTGCGACCATGTCCGTGCCCCGGCGGGCGGTACCCCAGGGGGCGAGGGTGCTCCTGGTGGACGACTTCATGAAGGGTGGCGGCACCGCCCGCGGCATGATGGACCTGATGCGGGAGGTCGGGGCGCGGGTGGTGGGGCTGGGCGTGGTGATCGCCACCGCCGAGCCGGCCCGCAAGCTGGTGGACGACTACTTCGCCGTGGTCGTCCTGGAGGGCGTGGACACCGTGAGGCGGCAGGTGCGGGTCCGACCCAGCCTGGGGCGCTAGACCCGCGACCCACCGGCCGCGGTGGCGCCGTCCGCGCGAGGCCGGGCGGCCGCCGGGGACCTGCAGGAGGGAGGCGTGCCGGCGATGACCGAAGGGACCCATGGCGACCCGTCGGTCCAGGCGGGGGCCGGCGGGCCCGAGACGTCCCCGAGCCGGGGGCCGGGCCGGGCCCGAGGCCATGGGACCGCGGCGGGGCGGGACGGTGCGGCGGGGCCGCGACGGTCGGCGCGGTCGGCCGGTCTGTGGGAGCCGGCGGGGCCGGCGGGCGATGGGCCCGCCGCGGTGGACCTGCCGGCGATCCGGGATGCCGCGGCCACCATCGCCGGGTTCGTCCACCGCACGCCGCTGCTGAGCTCGGCGGCGTTCTCGGAGATGGCAGGCGCCGAGGTCTTCCTGAAACTGGAGAACCTGCAGAAGACGGGATCGTTCAAGGTCCGGGGGGCCTTCAACCGGCTGGCGCGCCTCGACGCCGCCGCGCGGGCGCGGGGCGTGATCTGCGCCTCGGCGGGCAACCACGCCCAGGGGGTCGCCCTGGCGGGCGCGCGGCTGGGCATCCCGGTGACCGTGGTCATGCCGGCGACGGCGCCCACCACCAAGGTGGTGGCCACCCGCGGCTACGGCGCGGAGGTCGTGCTCCACGGCGAAGGCTACGACGGGGCCTACGAGAGGGCCTGCCAGCTGGCGGCGGAGCGCGGCCTGACCTTCATCCACGCCTTCGACGACCCGCTGGTGGTGGCGGGGCAGGGCACCGTCGGCCTGGAGATCGTGGACGACCTGCCCGACGTGGACACGGTGGTGGTCCCGGTGGGCGGCGGCGGGCTCATCGCCGGCATCGCGGTGGCCGTCAAATCCCGACGGCCGGGGGTGCGGATCGTGGGGGTGCAGCCCGAGGCGGCACCGGCCCTGGCGCGCGCCTTCGCCACCGGGCGGCTCGAGCCCGTGGAGCGGGCCCGCACCATCGCCGACGGGCTCGCCGTCAAGGCGCCCCGCGAGATGACCTTCCGCCTGATCCGCCGCTACGTGGACGACATGGTCACCGTCAGCGAGGACGAGATCGCCCGCGCGATCCTGCTCCTGCTCGAGCGGGCCAAGCTGGTGGCCGAGGGGGCCGGAGCGGCGGCCCTGGCGGCGCTGCTCCACGGCAAGGTCCCCGACGCGGGTCGCGTGGCGGTGGTGGTCAGCGGCGGCAACATCGACGTCAACCTGCTGGCGCGGATCATCGAGCGGGGGCTGCTGGAGGACGGCCGCCTGATCCGGCTGCGCACGCTGGTGGCCGACCGGCCCGGCTCCCTGCAGGCCCTGCTCAAGGTGATCGCCGACCGCGGGGGCAACATCCTGGCGGTCTACCACGACCGCCTGCGACACGAGGTGGCCCTGGGCGAGGCCGAGGTCGAGCTGATCATCGAGACCCGGGACGCGGGGCACGTGGACGAGATCTGCCGAGCCCTGGCGGCACACGGGTACGTGGTGCACGGCGTGGCGGACGAACCGGCCCCGCGCCGCGGCTGACGCCAGGCCGACGGCCGGCGGCGCGGGCGGGTCTGCGGAGAGCGAAGGAATCTTTCGGGATTCTGGCAGGAAATGGTTGCCCACGGGTCGAATCCCCCCGGCGAAAGGGGGTGACGCCGTGGACATCTCGGAAGTGCGGATCCGCCCGGTCAAGGGGGCGGGCCGGATGCGAGCCTTCGCCTCGGTGGTCTTCGGCGGCCAGTTCGTCGTCCACGAGCTGAAGGTGGTGGAGGGCGCGGAAGGGCGGATGTTCGTCGCCTTCCCCTCGAAGCGCGCCGCCAGCGGCGAGTACTTCGACATCGCCCACCCCATCACCGCGGAGGCACGGGATCGCATCCAGCAGGCGGTGCTGGCGGCCTACCGGCAGCACGTCGAGGCCATGGCCGCCGGGCAGGTGGGTTGAGTCGCCGGCGGGGAGGGCGGCGAGGAGGGGCGCCGACCGGAGCCGGCGGAGGCGGTAACGCCAGGGGGCGGGCGGGTGGCCGCCCCCTGGCGTCGTGGCGCTCTCGGCGAGCCCGGCGGCGAAGGGGGACGGGACCGGCCCCCGGCGGCCGTCCCGGCGCCGCGCACCGTGTCCGCCGCGAGGGCGGGCGGCACGGCCCTTTACCCGGGCACCGCGAATCTGATACACGGAGGGTGGGGCGCCATCCGATGCGTGGAGGGTGGGGCGCCACTGCGCCACGAGCGCAAGCCCAACGGGAGGGATGACCATGGCCGCTCAGGTGGGGGACAAGGCCCCGGACTTCCGGCTGCCGGCGACGGGACCCGAGGAGACCATCTCCCTGGGGCAGTTCCGCGGCAAGAAGAACGTGGTGCTGTACTTCTTCCCCTTCGCCTTCAGCTCCGTCTGCACGCAGGAGATGTGCGCCCTGCGGGATACGTACAACCAGCAGTTCAGCGGCCTCGACGCCCAGGTGCTGGGCATCAGCGTCGACAGCCCCTTCACCCTGCGGGCGTGGGCGGAACAGCAGCGGTTCGACTTCCCGCTCCTGTCGGACTTCAACAAGGAGGTCGCCAAGGCGTACGACGTGTACTACGACGAGCTGATGGGCCTGCGCGGCGTGGCCAAGCGGGCGGCGTTCGTCATCGACAAGGACGGCGTGATCCGCTACCGCTGGGTGACCGACGACCCCAAGGTGCTCCCCGACCAGGAGGCCATCCGCCGCACCCTGGCCGAACTCCAGGGCTGAGGGCGGTGGCGCCACGGGATCGGGACGAACCGGCCCCGGTGGTCCTGCGCTGGGTCGCCGGCGCCATCGACCTGGCGCTGCTGAGCGCCTTCGGCAACGTGACGGGCCTCACCGTCCTGGCGGTGGCCGACGCCCGCTGGGGCGGGGCGGCCGTGGGCCTGGGGCTGGCGGTGATGGCGACCACCGCCGCGGGGTACTTCGCCGTGGGCGAGGGCCGCTGGGGGATGACGTTGGGGAAGCTGGCGGTGGGCGTGCGCGTCGTCGGCGCCGACGGCCGCCCGCCGGGGACGCGGCGGGCCCTGGTCCGGTTCGTCGCGCGCGTGGCGGGGACGGTGGCCCTGGGCGCGGGCTGGTGGCCGCTGCTGGGGGGGAGCGAGGGGCGGCCGCGGCGTGCCTGGCATGACGCCGTCGCGGGGACCCACGCCATCCGGTGGGCGCCCTGGCGGCAGGCACCGGGACCCGCCGCCCGCGGAGGGGGACGGTAGGTCCGCCGCCCAGGGTGGGCCGATGGCCTTCAGCCGCCCCGGCCGATGGGTCCCCGGCTGGGGTCGAGTCGTTGCCCCGGGGAGGGCGCCGAAGTGGACCAACGGCTGTGTGCGGTCGTCCTGGCCGCCGGCCTGGGCAAGCGCATGCGCTCCGAGCGTGCCAAGGTGTTGCACGAGGTGGCCGGCCGGCCCATGGTCGAGCACGTGGTGCGCGCCGCGGAGGCGGCGGGTGTCGACCGGATCGTGGTGGTGGTCGGCCACCAGGCGGAGCGGGTGCGGGACCGGCTGGGCGAGCGGGTGGCCTACGCGGTCCAGTCGCAGCCCCTGGGAACCGGCCACGCCGTCCTGGCGGCCGAGGCGGCCGTCGGGGACGCCGACCACGTCCTGGTGCTCTATGGCGACATGCCCCTGCTCGAGGGGCCGGTGCTGGAGCGCCTGATCGCCGCCCACCGCCGGTCCCAGGCGGCGGCGACGCTGCTGACGGTCGAGCTGGACGATCCCACGGGGTACGGCCGGATCGTCCGCGACGCTGGCGGCCGGGTGGTCCGGATCGTGGAAGAGGCCGACGCCACCGCCGCCGAACGGGCGATCCGGGAGGTCAACACCGGCATCGCCTGCTACCGGCGGGAGCCGCTGTTCGCCGCCCTGCGGCGGCTGACCCCCGCCAACGCCCAGGGCGAGTACTACCTGGTGGACGTGGTGCGCCTCCTGCGGGAGCAGGGGCTCGAGGTGCAGACCGTCCCCGCGCCGGATCCCGAGCCGGTCCAGGGGGTCAACGACCGCGAGGCCCTGGCCCGGGCGGAGGCCGCCCTGCGCCAGCGCATCCGACGGCGGTGGATGGCGGCGGGCGTCACCCTGATCGATCCCGCCAGCACCTGGATCGACGACGACGTGGAGATCGGCCGCGACACGGTGATCTACCCGAATACCGTGCTGGCCGCGGGGTCGCGGATCGGCGAGGGGTGCCGGCTGGGGCCGGGAGCCCACATCGCCGGCAGCGTGTTGGGGCGCGACGTGCAGGTCTGGTACTCGGTGGTGGAGCAGAGCGAGCTCGGCGACGGCTGCCGCGTCGGCCCCTTCAGCCATGTGCGCCCGGGTTGTCGCATCGCCCCCGGCGTGCGGATCGGCAACTTCGCGGAGCTCAAGAACGCCCAGGTGGGCGAGGGGGCCAAGGTCAACCACCACTCCTACCTGGGCGACGCCCGGGTCGGAGCCGGCGTGAACATCGGGGCCGGGACGGTGACGGTGAACTACGACGGCCACCGCAAGCACGCCACCGTGATCGAGGACGGCGCCTTCATCGGCTGCAATGCCAACCTGGTCGCCCCCGTGCGGGTCGGCCGCGGCGCGTACGTCGCCGCCGGTTCGACCGTCACCCAGGACGTCCCCGCCGACGCCCTGGCCATCGCCCGGGAGCGCCAGGTCAACAAGGAAGGGTGGGCGGCCCGCTGGCGCCAGCGGGGACGGGGGAGGAACGGCGATGGCGTACGATAGCGGGCGGCTCAAGCTGTTCGCCGGCAGCGCCAACCCGGCCCTGGCGCGGGCCATCGCCCAGCACATCGGCGTTCCCCTGGGCGACCTGGAGCTGGGCCGGTTCGCCAACGGCGAGGTGCGGGTCTCGGTCAACGAGAGCGTCCGCGGGGCGGACGTCTTCGTCATCCAGCCGACCTGCCACCCGCCCAACGACACGCTGATGGAGCTCCTGGTGCTGCTGGACGCCTTGAAGCGGGCGTCGGCGTGGCGAGTGAACGCGGTCGTGCCCTTCTACGGCTACGCCCGGCAGGACCGCAAGACCCGGCCGCGGGAGCCCATCACGGCCAAGCTGGTCGCCAACCTCTTGACCGTGGCCGGCGCCGACCGCGTGGTCACCATGGACCTGCACGCCGGCCAGATCCAGGGCTTCTTCGACGTGCCGGTGGATCACCTCACCGCGGTGCCGCTGCTGGCCGACTACTTCGCCCGCAAGCGGCTGGAGAGGCCGGTGGTGGTCTCGCCGGATCACGGCGGCGTCACCCGCGCCCGGGAGCTGGCGGATCGGCTGGGCGTCCCCATCGCCATCATCGACAAGCGGCGGCCGGAGCCGGGGGTGGCGGAGGTCATGTCGGTGGTCGGCGACGTGGAAGGCCGCACCGCCATCATGATCGACGACATCATCGACTCCGGCGGCACCATCCGCCACGGGGCCGAGGCGCTGATCGCGCTGGGGGCCAAGGCGGTGTACGCCTGCTGCACGCACCCCGTCTTCTCGGGCAACGCCTTGCAGCGGCTGGCCGAGGCGCCGATCGAGGAGATCGTGGTGACCGACACCATCCCCCTGCCGCCGGGGGCGGAGAAGGCGCGGGTCAAGGTGCTCTCCGTCGCGCCCATCTTCGGCGAGGCCATCGTCCGCATCCACGAGGACCTCTCCGTCAGCCGCCTCTTCACCTGATCGCTGGCCAGCGGCCGCGACGCCTCGGGACGGGCATCGCGGCCATCGCGGAGCGCGGTCGTGCCGGCGCGGCGGTCGGCCCCGCGTCGCCCGGGCCGGTCGGCGCTCCGGCGGGTGCGACCGCGCGCCTTTGACACCCAGGGTGCCCGCGGGCTAAACTAGCGCCGGCTTGTGGCGGCGCGCCAAACCTGTCGGTCGGGAGGGACGTCCTGGTGCAAGCCGTGCTACGTGCGGTACCCCGGGAACCCGGCCACGCCCGGCGGGTGCGCCGGGAGGGCGGCATCCCGGCGGTGCTCTACGGGCCCAGCGGGAACTTCCCCGTGCGGCTGGACGCCCGCGAGTTCCACCGGCTGCTGGCGTCCGGCGAGGCCCGCGGCGTCTTTCGGGTCGAGCTCGTCCGCGACGGGGAGTCCCGCCAGCTGAACGCCGTGATCAAGGAGATCCAGCGGCACCCCGTGCGGGGCGATCTGCTCCACGTCGACCTGTTCGAGGTGAAGGAGGACGAGCCGGTGCGCGCGGAGGTACCGGTCGTCCTCACGGGCGTCGAGGAGGCCGAGAAGCGCGGCATCGTGCAGCACCAGCTGGCGGAGCTGGAGGTCGAGTGCCTGCCGCGGCACCTGCCGGCGGCCATCGAGGCCGACGTGGCCCATCTGCCGGTAGGCGAGGAGTTGCGCGTGCGGGACTTGCCGATCCCGGCCGAGGTGCGGGTGCTCAACGAACCGGACGAGATCGTGGCGGTCCTGCTGCCGCCCAAGGAGCTGGAGCCCGAGGCGGAGGCCGGGACCGAGTCCGAGGCGGGCGGCACCGCGGGAGGGACTGGTGCGGCGGCGCCGGCCGGGGGCGCGAGCTGAGCTGGGGCCGGCGGGGACGGGATCGGCGGCGGCCCCGCCGGGCCCTGTGGATCGCTTCGATCTTCGGAGGGATGGAGGGGCGGCACCGTGCCCCGGATCGTCGTCGGGCTCGGCAACCCCGGGCCCGAGTACGAAGGGACCCGGCACAACGTGGGCTTTGCCGTGGTCGATGCCCTGGCCCGGCGGCTGCGCGCGGCCGACTGGCGCCGGGGCTTCGCCTCCCTGTGGGTCGAGGCCTCCTGGCGCGACGAGCCGGTGGTCCTGCTCAAACCGCAGACGTACATGAACCGCAGCGGAGAGGCGGTGCGCCAGGTGGTGGGGGCCTGGCGGGTGGCGCCGGGGGACCTCCTGGTGGTCTACGACGACATGGACCTGCCCCTGGGGCACCTGCGCCTGCGCCCGCGGGGCAGCGCGGGCGGCCATCGCGGCGTGGCGTCCATCATCGCCGCCCTGGGGCGGGACGACTTCCCCCGCCTGCGGGTGGGCATCGGGCGCCCGCCGCGGGGGGTCGACGCCGCGGACTACGTGCTGGCCCCCTTTGCCCCCATGGAACGGCCGCTGGTGGAGGCGGCGGTGCGGCGGGCGGTGGAGGCGATCCTGGCGGTGCTGGCCGCGGGGCTCGAGCGGGCCATGTCCCGCTACAACGGGCCTACGCCGTGGCCGTCCGCGGGGGCGGACCCGGCCGTCGGAGGCGGAGGCGAGACATGACGGGGCGACCGGCCCAAGACCTCACCGACGAGCTCCTGCGCCTGTGGCAGCAGCTGCCGGAGTTCCCCTCCCTGGCGGGAGGGGTGCGCCGGGAACTGCCCGCCCAGGCGGTCCATGGCATCGCGGGGCCGGCGGCGGCGAGCCTCCTGGTGGCCCTGGCCGCCGCCACAGGGCGGACCCTCTTCGTGCTCACCGCGGACCAGGGCGCGGCGGACGCCCTCGCCGCCGACCTGCGCGCCTGGGTGCCGGCGGACGGCGTGGTGGTCTTCCCCGCCATCGAGGTGTTGCCCTTCGAGGTCCTGGCGACCAGCCCCGAACTCGCCGCCGCCCGCCTCCAGGCCCTGGCCCGCATCCGGCAGGGGCCGTGCATCGTCGTGGCCCCGGTGGCCGCCGTCGCGCGCCGCTTGCCCCACCCCGAGCAGTGGGCGGCCGGTCTCCTCGACCTGGAGCCGGGACAGGGGCTCGAGCGCGATGCGCTGCTGGCCCGGCTCGTCGCGGCGGGCTACCAGCGGGTCGAGCAGGTGGAGCGCCCCGGGGAGCTGGCCGCGCGCGGCGGCATCGTCGACGTCTACCCGCCCGCGGGCGAGCCCCTGCGCATCGAGTTCTTCGGCGACGAGATCGAGTCGCTGCGCCGCTTCGACCCGACGACCCAGCGCTCCACCGAGCGCCTGGACCGGGCGCAGCTGGTGCCGGCCCGCGAGCTGGTGCTGGACGAACCGGCTTGGCGCCGCGGCCTGGCCCGCCTGGCAGAGGAGCTGGAGCGGCTGCGGGAGCAGACCCGGCAGCGCCGCGGCGGGGCGGCGCGCCAGTTGCTGGAGCGGCTGGAGCAAGACCTGGCGCGCCTGGAGGCCGAGCGGGCGGTGGACCTGGCCGAGCGGTACCTCCCCCTCTTCGCGGCCGAGATGGCCACGCTGCTGGACTACGCGCCGGGACCCGCCCTGGCCGTGTGGGTCGAGCCCCGTGCCCTCGAGGAGGCGGTGGCCGACCGGGAGCGGCAGTGGCAGGAGCGCCAGGCGGATCTCCTGGCCCGCGGGGAGATCCTGCCCGCCCAGGCATCCCTGTACCTGGACGCGGGCGGGTTGTGGCGCGCCCTGGCCTCGCGGCCGGTGTTGTACCTCTCCCTGCTGGCGCGGGCGCCCGGCCAGGGCCCCGAGCCGCGGCAGGTCTTTGCCATCACCGCTCGGCCGGCGCCCATGTTCCACGGCCAGTGGGATCTGTTCGAAGAGGAGATCCGCACCTGGCAGCGCCAGCACTACCGGGTCCTGGTGGTGGCGGGCGACGAGGAGCGGGCTCGTCGGGTGCAACAGACCCTGGCCGCGGGGGACGTGGCGGCGCGGAGCGCATCCGCCCTCGGCGTCCCGGACCCCGGGGAGGTGCGGGTGGCGCCGGCCGCCCTGAGCGAGGGCTTCGAGGTGCCCGCCCTGCGCTGGGTGGTGCTGACGGAGCGCGAGGTGCTGGGCCGGCGGGTGGCCCGCCGTCGCAGCCCCACGGCCGCCGCCGAACGGGCCGAGACCCAGGCGCAGGCCCTGGAGCGCCTGGTGGACCTGAAGCCGGGCGACTACGTGGTCCACGTGCACCACGGCATCGGCCGGTTCCTCGGCCTGCGCACCATGGAGATCCAGGGGGTGCACCGCGACTACCTGACCATCCAGTACGCCGGCGGCGACCGGCTCTACGTGCCGACGGACCAGATCGAGCTGGTCCAGAAGTACGTGGGGGCCGAAGGGCACCAGCCGCGGCTGGCCAAGCTCGGTTCCGGCGAGTGGCACAAGGTCAAGCAGCGGGTCAAGGAGTCGGTGCGCGAGTTGGCCGGCGAGCTGTTGGCCCTCTACGCCGCGCGCCAGGCCGTGCGCGGGCACGCCTTCAGCCCGGACACGCCGTGGCAGCGGCAGTTCGAGGACGCCTTCCCCTACCAGGAGACGCCGGACCAGCTGGCCGCCATCGCCGCCGTCAAGGCGGACATGGAGCGGCCCGTGCCCATGGACCGGCTGCTGGTGGGCGACGTGGGCTTCGGCAAGACCGAGGTGGCGATGCGGGCCGCCTTCAAGGCCGTGCAGGACGGCAAGCAGGTGGCCGTGCTGGTGCCCACCACCGTGCTGGCCTACCAGCACGAGCGCACCTTCAAGGAGCGCTTCGCCCCGTTCCCCGTCACCATCCGCACGCTGAGCCGCTTCGCGTCGCCGGCGGAGCAGGCGGAGATCCTGACCGGCCTGGCCCAGGGGACCATCGACATCGTCATCGGTACCCATCGGCTGGTGCAGCCCGACGTGCGGTTCAAGGACCTGGGGCTCTTGATCATCGACGAGGAGCACCGCTTCGGCGTCGCCCACAAGGAGCGGCTCAAGCAGTTGAAGCAGAACGTGGACGTGCTCACCCTGTCGGCCACGCCGATCCCCCGCACGCTGCACATGGCGCTGGCGGGCATCCGGGACCTCAGCCGCATCGACACGCCCCCGGAGAACCGCTTCCCGGTGCAGACCTTCGTCGTGGAGTGGCACGAGTCCCTGGTCCGCGACGCCATCCAGCGGGAGCTGCGGCGGGGCGGCCAGGTGTTCTACGTCCACAACCGGGTCCAGAGCATCCAGGCGGTACGACGGCGTCTGGAGCGGCTGGTCCCCGAGGCCCGCTTCGCGGTGGCCCACGGCCAGATGCCGGAGGGCGAGCTGGAGCGGGTGATGGTCGACTTCATGGCGGGCAAGGCGGACGTGCTGGTCTGCACCACGATCATCGAGTCCGGCCTCGACATGCCCAACGTCAACACGCTGATCGTGGAGGACGCCGACCGCTTCGGTCTGGCCCAGCTCTACCAGCTGCGCGGGCGGGTCGGGCGATCGGACCGGGTGGCGTACGCCTACTTCACCTACCGGCGCGACAAGGTCCTGACGGAAGACGCCCAGAAGCGCCTCCAGGCGATCAAGGACTTCACCGAGCTGGGCGCGGGCTTCAAGCTGGCGCTGCGCGACCTGGAGATCCGCGGCGCCGGCAACCTCTTGGGACCCGAGCAGCACGGGTTCATGCTGTCCGTCGGCTTCGACCTGTACGCCCAGCTGCTGGAGGAGGCCGTGGCCGAGCTGCGCGGCCGCCGGCGGCCGGCGCGGCTGAAGCCGGTGGTCGACCTGGTGGTCGACGCCCACATCCCCGACGGCTACATCCGCGACGCCCGCCAGAAGATCGAGTTCTACAAGCGCGTCAACCTGGCGGAGACGCCGGCCGAGCTGGCCGAGGTGCGCGAAGCCCTGCAGGACCGCTACGGCCCGCCGCCCGAGCCCGTGCGCAACCTCCTGGCGCTGGCCGAGATCCGGCAGCTGGCCTCGCGCTGTGGCGTCTTCCGCATCGAGCAGCAGGGGACGCGCATCGACCTGGAGGCGGTGCCGCCGCAGGCGGAGGCGCTGGCGCGCACCTGCGAGGCACTGCGGCCCCAACTGGGCCGGCGGCTCCAGCCGGTGCGGGGCCGGCCGGCCGCGTTCTTCCGCACCGATGGACTGGGGGAACGCGAGGTCCTGACGGCGCTGCGGCGCATCCTGCGGGAGCTGTGGCGTCACACCCCGGGCGGCGGCGAGGGGGCCGCGGCGTCCGCGGGGGCGGCCGGGCCGCAGGCCGGGGAGGCGCAACCGACGGCGGCGGGGGCGTCCCGACCGTCCCGGGGGTGAGGAGCAGGGCCGGGACACGGGCGGGCGTTCCCGACCGGGGGACGAACCGGCCGCCGGGACCCCGGCCGGAGCAGCCGTCCGCGGGAGCCCTCCTCCCTGAGTCCGTGGGTCCAGCACGGCGGGGTGCGAGGCAGCGAGCGGCCGCGGGGGGCCACCGGGTGGCAGCGTGGCAGAATAGCGGAAATTTCTTGGCGGCACACTGTCTTCGCGATGATCGTCCCTCGAGAAGGGACGCCTGCGTGCGAAGAACCTATCCCGGAGAGCGTTGACCGCCCCGGCGCGGAACCGGGCCCCCCGCGCCCGGCCCGGGCCCGGCGCCTGGTTGCGCAGGCCCGACGCCGGAACGAGGCACCGGACGACGACCGCGCGGACCACCGGACGAACCAGGCGAGGAGGGGTGACGATGAAGGCGACGGGCATCGTGCGCCGCATCGACGACCTGGGCCGGGTCGTGATCCCCAAGGAGATCCGACGCACGCTGCGCATCCGCGAGGGTGACCCCCTGGAGATCTTCGTGGACCGCGACGGCGAGGTCATCCTGAAGAAGTACTCGCCCATCGGGGAGCTGGGCGACTTCGCCAAGGAACTGGCGGACTCGCTGCACGAGGCCGTCAACCACATCGCCCTGGTGGCGGACCGCGATGCCATCATCGCCGTGGCCGGCGCACCGCGCAAGGAGTTCATGGAGAAGCGCATCGGCGGCGCCGTGGAGGCGGCCATGGCCCAGCGGCAGCCCGTGCTGCGCAACCGCCCGGCCCAGCACCCCGAAGGGGGCACCCTCCTGGCCGACGACGAGACCGACGAGCGATTCTCCGCGTACGTGATCGCGCCCATCCTGGCCACGGGGGACGTGATCGGCGCCGTCATCCTGGCCTCCAAGGATCCCGCCGTGCAGATGGGCGAGCTGGAGCTGAAGCTGGCCGAGACGGCCGCCGCCGTACTGCGCAAGCAGATGGAGGATTGACGGGTGCGCGCGTCCAACCCCCGCCCGGGGGGGTTGCCGTGAGGGAAGGCCAAGGTCGCGAAGGGCCCGGCGCCGCGGGAACCGGTGGCACGCCCGCCGCCGGGGACGCCAACGACCCGTACGGATTCGCCCGGGTGGTGGAACTGGTCCGGCGGTTGCGGGCCCCGGGCGGCTGTCCCTGGGATCGCGCCCAGACGCACCGGTCGCTGCGGCGCTTCGCGCTGGAAGAGGCGTACGAGCTGGTCGAGGCCATCGACGCCGGGGATGCCCGCCACCTGGCCGACGAGCTGGGTGACCTCCTGCTCCAAGTCCTCCTGCATGCCCAGATCGCCGCGGAAGCGGGGGCCTTCACCATCGCCGACGTCTGCCATGCGTTGGCGGACAAGCTGATCCGCCGCCATCCCCACGTGTTCGGTGACGCCGAGGCCCGGAGCCCGGCCGAGGTCCAACGGCTGTGGACGGCGATCAAGCAGGCCGAGGCGGCGCAGGCCGAGGCCGGCCCAGCCGAGGCGGCGGCCGCGCCGGGGCGCGACCTCGAGGACGCCTCGCCGGACGTCGCCCGAGGGGCCCCCGCGGCCCTGGTGGAGGCCTATCGGGTGCAGGAGCGGGCGGCCCGGATCGGCTTGGACTGGCCCGACGCCCGCGGGGTGCGCGCCAAGCTGAACGAGGAGCTGGCGGAGCTGGACGCGGCGGTGGCGACGGGCGACAGCCGGCGGATCGAGGAGGAGCTGGGCGACGTCCTGTTCCTCCTGGTCAACGCGGGCCGCCACTGGGGGGTGTACGCCGAGACGGCCCTGCTGGGGGCGGTGCGCAAGTTCCGCCGCCGCGTCCGCTGCATGGAGGAGCACGCCCGTCGCCAGGGGCGAACGCTGGCGGAGCTGTCGCCGGCCGAGCTCGACCGGCTGTGGGAGGCCGCCAAGGCCCAGGAGCGCGGGAGGATTCAGGCCTCGTCCGCAGAACACACAAGCGGAATTCGACCCGACGCGAGGGGAGGGAAGCGTGGGTGAACAAGCCCGAGCTGGTGAACGCCATCGCGGAGAAGACCGGCTTGAACAAGAAGGACAGCGAGCGGGCGGTGAACGCCTTCGTGGAGTCCGTCAGCGAGGCGCTGGCCAAGGGTGAGAAGGTCTCGCTGGTGGGCTTCGGCACCTTCGAGGTGCGCACGCGCCAGGCGCGGACCGGGCGCAACCCACGGACGGGGCAGACGCTGACCATCCCCGCGGCCAAGGTCCCGGCCTTCAAGCCCGGCAAGCAGCTGCGGGAGATGGTGAAGTAGGGCGTCGGCTCCCTGGGCGCCGGAGGCCGCTGCCCGAAGCCGTGAGCGGAGCAAGGGGGCGGCCGACCCGCGCCAGCGGCATGGGGCACGCGAGCGCCGGCACCGGTCCCTGCGGGACCGGTGCCGGCGCTCGTCCTGTCTGCCGCCCGTGGTCGCCCGCGTCGCCCAGTCGGAGAGGCCAATGGACGACCCCGCGTCGCCGCACCGGCGAGGCCAAGGACCACCCCGCGTCGCCCAACCGGAGAGGCCGAAGGCGACCTCGCGTCGCCGCACGCACGCCAAGCGCGGCGCACCGGAGGGCCGAGGGCCATCGCGCATCGCCGCACCCTCGGGTCGGGCACGCGACCGCCGTCTCCCGGGACGCGGTCCGTAGCCGTGGCGTCCCCGGGCCCCGAACCGGGCCTCCGCGTCCACGGGCCGGGCCCCTGGTCGGTGCGGCCAGGGGCCCGGCACATAGCCTCCCCGTCCAGGCATATCCATGATCGAGACCGCCGTGGATCCATCCCGCGGGGTCCCCGCCGCCTCGAGGCCGTCCCGGCGAACCACGGGGTGGCCCCGGTTCGGCCCGGCCGGCGGGGGCCCGGCGCCGGGGCCGCAGGAAGGGGGTCCGGGCCGTGGCCGAGGGCCAGGCTGCGCCGGGCAACCGGGGACGCCACAACCTGACGCTGGTTGGCCGGGAACGGCTGGAGCTGGACGGCGTGCAACGGGTGGAGAACTTCGACGACCGCACGGTGGTGCTCGATACCGTGATGGGTCGGCTCACCGTCCGCGGCGAGGGCCTGCACATCCACGAGCTCAACCTGGAGGAGGGCCGGCTGCGCATGACGGGCCGGGTGGCGCAGCTGGCGTACGACGACTCCACCCCGCGCCGGCGCGACCGCCGCCACCTGCTGGAGCGGCTCTTCCAGTGAGGCGTCCCCCCGTCGGGCGCCAGGGGGAAGCGGGGTCAGGCCCGGCATGTTCTCCCTGACCGTGCAGACCTACATGATGGCCGTCGACGTGGCCCTGGGGATCATCCTCGGCTTCCTGTTCGACATCTTTCGGGCCCTGCGACGGGTCCTGGACGGGGGCCCGACCCGGCGGCCCTGGCTCGATGCGCTGCTGGACGCCGCCTTCTGGGCGATCGCTCTCCCCCTGGTCGTGCTGGCCTGGGGCCTGGGCAACTGGGGCCAGGTGCGCGCCTTCACCCTGCTCGGGCTGGCGCTTGGCCTAGGCCTGTACGCGGGCCTCGGATCCCCCGTCCTCCTGCCGGCCCTGACCGCGACGTACCGGTCCGTCGGCGGGGGGGTGATCCGGCTGGGGCGGGGGACGCGGCGGGCCGCCGGCGCCCTGGCGCGCGCCGTGCGTCGCGGCATGGCGGGCCTGCGGACGCTGGTGGGCTGGTTGCTGATGCCGGTGACGCGCCCCCTCCGGTGGCTCCTCGCCCCGCTGCTGGCGCCCGTCCATCGGGCGCTGATCGCGCCCGTGGCGGCGCGGCTGCGCCGGTTCGTCCTGGACCCATGGCGGCGCGGGGTCCCGTCCCGGCGGCGGATCGCCGCGGCCTGGCGTCGGTGGCGGGCCGCGATGGCGGCCTGGCTGGGGCCTGGCAAGGGGGAGCCGCCCCCGCCCCGGTCCTGACCGGGCGCGAGTCCTCGCGCCGCCGCCCCGACGGCGCCGGCGCGAGGGCCCCTTTCCCCCTTCGCGTCGAAGGACCGCCGTCCGCGGGCGGCCGCGAATCGCTCGCCTCGGGCAGGAATCCCCCGCCCCTCCAGCGAACCGCATCCGGTACCGGTCGGGTGTACAAGCCTTGTACAAGATTTGTCCACAGGTTGTGGGCAGTCTGTGGATAACCGCCGGGTCCCCGCCGGAGGTTCCCGTCGTCCATGCGCATCGAGATCCGCGGCGCAGAGCGCCTGAGCTTCCGGGAGCGCCAGGTGGTCGTGCTCAAGGAGACGGGATACAGCACCGAGGCCATCGCCCGCCGCCTGGGCCTGGCTCCCGGGACGGTGGCCACGCTCTACAACCGGGCGCGCAGCAAGGGCTACGAGGTGGTCATCGTCATCGACGGGGATCCGCTGCGCCTGTTTGGCGACGGCGGCGACGGTGACGAGGAGGGCGAGGGGAGCACCGGCGGACCCGTCGGCGGGGATCCCGACGCCGCGGCAGGGGTCTAGACATCCCCGTTCTGCGGTGGTCGGTGGGGGAGGTCGCAGCGTGACGAACCGGCTCACCAAGGGGGTGGCGTCCACCCCCCGGCGCCCGCTGTCCGCGGTCGGTTCTTGGCGCCCGCCCTTCGCGCCCGCCGAGGGCGGTCCGCTCTCCGAGGAGGGCGGCCCGTCCTCGAGGAACGGCGGCGTGGCCGCCGCGGTCGCCGGCATGCGGGCCCGCAGCGTGGCACCGGGACGGCGTGGCGGTCGCCGAGCGGCACCGGTCCTCGAGGCGGTGGACCTCGGCCGATCCGGCGGCGGCAGGGAGGGCGCGGCGCGAAAGCGCGATCGCCTGTGGGACGGGGGGGCGACCGCGGGGCTGCGCGCGGGGCTGCGCATGGCTCCCCTCCGCGCCTTGGCCGGAGGGGACCCAGGGCGGCCTGATGCCGGTGGGGCGCCGTCGCCCGCGACGGTGCGGCGGCGCCTGCGGGTGCGCTGGGGACGGCTGGTCGCCGCGGGGGTCGCGCTCTACCTGTTGGCGGGATTCGTCCTGCAGCAGTGGGCCTTGTGGCAGGCGCGGCAGGATCTGCGGGCGCTGGATCAGCAGCTGGCCGCCCTGCGCGCCCGCCACCGGGAGCTCCAGGAGGCGGTGCGCCGCGTGGACGACCCGGCCTACGTGGACGAGACGGCGCGACGGCGGCTCGGCCTGGTCAAGCCGGGGGAGACGGTGGTCCAGCTGGTGGCGCCGGAGGGTTCCGCCCAGGAGGAAGCAAGGGAGGCGCCGACGTCTGCGGTGCGTTGAGGGCTCCGAGGGGGGAACCCTCGCGAACCCAGCGCCTCAGGACGGGGCGGCGTCGCCGGCTCGCCGACGCGACGGCGTGAGCCCCGCCGCCCACCCGATGCTCTGCGGCCCCGCCCCGCCGTGCTACAATGGCGTCGACGGTGTGGGTGTGAGCGCGTCGGCGATGGCGGGGCGGGCCAGGCCGTGGTGCGCGGGTCCGCGGCAGGGGGCACGTCCGAAGCCTGGCGACGGCCCGCAGCCGAGGGCGGCGTCGGACGCCCGCCGGCGCCGTCCCGCCGGTGCAGGTGCGACGCCGGCTTGACCCCGGGACCGCATCGGGGCCGCGGGGTCGCCAGGGCGGCCGCATGCCGGGGTGTCGGAATCGGCAGACGAGGCGGACTTAAAATCCGCTGGGCGTAGCCCGTGTGGGTTCGAGGCCCACCCCCGGCACCGAAGAAAGCCGCATGGCGCAAAGGAAAGCCGGCCCTCACCCCCGGGGGCATGGGCCGCCGGAGGCTACACGCCGGTTTTGGTGTCTGGTTGGGATCCCACCGGCGCACCGACGACCAGCAGCGGGTGCCCGGACCCGTCGCGCCAAGGGCTGGCTGGCCGCCTGCCCACCGGGCTGCTACCATCGGGACGGTGGGAGGTGGAGAAGGTGGACGGTGAGCTGGGGACGCTGCTGACCAAGCTGGTGCTCGGTTTGGTGGGCGGAGGGCTGACGCTCGTCGGATTGGCCGGCCTCATCCAGGGATCCCTGAGCAGCCTGCGGGTGCCCAACCGCGTGGTGGCCACCGTGGTCTTCATCGTCGGTCTGGCCCTGGTGACGATCTTCGGCGAGCCCGATCTGGTCACGAAGATCCTGGCCGCCATGGCCGAGTGACGCGCGAATCGACGGGTGCGGGGCGCAGGATCGCTGGCGGCGTCGCGGGGACGCGCCGAGGATGACCCGCGACCCGCAGCGTCGTCCGAACCGTCGACCGGCGGCGTCGGGCGTCGCGGGCAAGGGGCCGAGGATGACCCACGACGGATCCGCCCGGTCCGGGCCGCGGAGCCGTGGCAGCGGGACGCCGGGGGCCGCCCGCGGGCGTGGTGGGCTCCTGGAGCCCGGTGGTCATCACCAGCGATCGCAAACTGCCGGCCCTAGGAGGTGTGGTGGGCACGGGGTGCCCTGGGCGGCCGGTTGACGATCAAGAGGCGGGCCGTAGCCCGCCTCTTGCTGCCTCTTGCCGCTTCTTGCCGCCTCTTGCGGCCCGCGGAGGGCGGCGTCCATGGGGTGCCGCGCCGGTCCAGGTGCATGCTGGTTCGCTCGCGCCGGGGGCGCGGCGGCCGCTGCGCGGCCTGGTGCACGGTTCGGTCGCGACCTGGTACCCAGGATCATGGGCGCGGGTCGGATGGACCGCGACGCCCCCGCCGCGTTCCCTCTCCGACCGGTGGCTCCGGCCGTGCCGCCATCCGTGCGTCTCCTCCGCCCTTCGCGACGCTGCCGACGACGGACGGCGGGAACGGGTCGCGTGGTCGTCCCACCACCCACGGCCAGACCAGCACCGCCCCCAGGGCGTTGAAGAGGGTGTGGGCCCACGCCACCTGCCGCGCCGGATCCGTCGCCAGCGCAGCGGCAACGGCCGCCAACGCCGGACCCAGGGGCGCGGCCACCACGGCGGTGGCCGCGTTTATCGCCAAGTGGAAGAGCGCCAGCTCCCAGGCGGCGCCGCGCAAGAGGAGGCCGGCCAGGAGCACGTCGCTGGTGGTGCCGACGTTGGCGCCATAGACCACGGGCAGGGCCTCGCCGGGTCGGAGGAACCCGGCCGCCACGGCCCGCTGCACCAGGGCCAGTACCGCGCTGCTGGAGAGGGCTGCCGCGGAGAGGACGAGCCCTGCGGCGAAGCCCGCCCAAGGCCGGCGCACCCACTCGGCCCACGGGTGGGCGGCAGCCGAGCCGGCGCCCAGCGGCTCCAGGGCGCCGGCCAGGCCGTCCAGGGCCGTCAAGGCCGCCGCGAAGCCGAAGGCTGCGAGGCCCGCGGCGCGCAGGCGCGGGCGATGCCAGGCGATGGCCGCCAGGGCCAGGCCGCCGGTGGCCAGGATGGCTGCCAGGCCCAGGTTGGGGGCGGCCGTCAGGTGCGCCGTCAACGTCGTCCCCAGGTTGGCGCCGACCAGGGCGGCGCGGGCCGCGGGCCGGCGGACCCACCCGGCGCTGGCCGCCGCCAGGAGCAGCAGCCCGAAGGTGCTGGACGACTGGACGATCGCGGTCAGCACCAGCCCCGCCACCAGGCCGTGATAGGGGCCGGCGTCCTGGAGCCGCTCCACCGCCTGGTGCAGCCGATCGCCCGCGGCCCGGCGGAGACCCCACGTGGTCAGGGCCAGGCCCGCGGCGAGCCCTGCCAGGTTCGCGGCGACGGGGAACACGGGGACGCCAGCCACGGCCGTCACCCTGGGGACGACCTCCTTGCGCGGACCCCGTTGGCGCGGCCCGCGGATCACCGGCTCGGGCCGCCGCCGCGCGGCGAGGGGGTCCACCCGGGACGGTCCGCCCGGGACCGCCGGCAGTCCTTCGGTGGTGGCCGTCGGTCCGCCGACCGGGAAGAGTGGCCGCTGTGTCGCCGGGACCGCGGGGCGACTGGCTCGCCCCGCGGTCCCGGCCACGGGCGGCGCGCACGCGGCGGGCCCGCGCGGCGGGCCGGTCCGCACAGGCGCGCCGACGCACCCCCGCAGGCCTGGACGCCACCCCCGCAGTCTATGGGGGGCGGCACGCCGCCCATTGCAGTTTATGGGACCGCAGACGTTCCCATCGCAACGTCGCGCCGTTGCCTGGTGCGCATGGCACCGGCCCACGCCGCACCGCCGGCTCCAGGGTGCCCGTCCAGTGCAACGCACATCGGGCCCGCCACGCCAGCACGAGTGGGCAAGCCGAGGGCCGGTTGCACGCGCAACCGGCCCTCGGCTTGCCGATGATCCGGCCATCGGCCTGGCGGCCCGTCCGCCGTGCGACCGGCGAGCTACCGCCGGATCAGCCTGGCGATCAGCATCGCCGCGGCGGCGCCGACGGCCGAGATCACCCAGTTGGGGATGCGGGTCTTGGCCCGGGTGCGCATCGCCAAGCGCATGGGACCACCCCTGGGGTAGCGTGTACGCCCGGAGCCTGAGCCTCGCTGGGAATCCGTGTCGCCGGTGGCGCGCCGACCGGAAGCGGCGCCGCGCCCGGCTGCTGGTGCAGCCGGGCGCGGCGTAGGGGCTCGGCCTGGACCCCGGCCCTCGCCAAGCGGCCGGGCGCGACCGCGCTGGCAGTCAGGAGCCCTCGGCGGGTGCGCCCTGCGCCGCGACCGCGCCGGCAGCCGGCTGCGCCTGCGGCGCCCCGTCGGCGGTGCCCTCCAGGAACCAGGCGGCCTCCATCGCCGCCTTGCACCCCTCGGCCGCCGCCGTCACGGCCTGCCGGTACCGGTGGTCGCGCACGTCGCCCGCGACGAAGACGCCGGGGATGCGGGTGCGCGGCCCGTCGGCGATCACGTAGCCGCGTTCGTCCAGATCCAGGTGGCCGCGCAGGAAGTCGGTGTTGGGCTTGTGGCCGATGGCGACGAAGACGGCGGCGCACGGGATCTCGCGCGTTTCGCCGGTCTTCACGTTGCGGACGCGCACGGCCTCGACCTTCTCCTCGCCGAGGATGTCCTCGACCACCGTGTCCCAGACGAACCGGATCTTCTCGTTGGCCATGGCGCGCTGTTGCATGATCTTGCTGGCGCGCAGCCGGTCGCGCCGGTGGACCACCGTCACCGAGCGGCAGATGCGCGCCAGGTAGAGCGCCTCCTCCATGGCGGTGTCACCACCGCCGACCACCACCACGTCCTGGTCGCGGAAGAAGGCGCCGTCACAGGTGGCGCAGCTGGAGACGCCGCGGCCCATCAGCTTCTTCTCGCCGGGAACGCCCAGCCACTTGGCCGAGGCGCCCGTGGCGATGATCACCGCGTCCGCCTCCAGTTCCTTGGTGCCGACCTTGAGCTTGAAGGGCCGGCGCCGGAAGTCGACGGCGGTCACGTCCCCATCGACGAACCGGGCTCCCGCCCGCTCGGCCTGCTGGCGCATGCGCGCCATCAGGTCGGGACCGAGGATGCCGTCCGGGAAGCCGGGGAAGTTCTCGACCTCCGTGGTCAGCATCAGCTGGCCGCCGGCCTCCCATCCCGCCACCACGGTGGTATCCAGGTTGGCGCGGGCGGCGTAGATCGCCGCCGTCAGGCCGGCGGGGCCGGATCCGACGATGACCACCCGTTGGGAGGGCATCGCGTCTCACCTGCCTTTCCCTTCGCCATTCTACCAGGAGCGGCGACGACCGCGGCTGCGCCCGCAGGGGCGCGGCGCCCGCGGATCCGCCGACGGGAGGCCGTTGGCGTGGGGGGGCCGCCCGGGGCTGCTTTTTGCCCCTGGCGTCGACCCTCGGATATGATGGAAAGCGGGCCGCAGCCCATCGGGATGCCGGCGGGCAGGGGCCGGATGGCCCGACGCGGCCGGGGCGGCCCGGCCGTCCTGCCGCCGGCCGCGACCGCCCCGGGCTCGGGCCCGCGGAAGGAGGGCGCCAGATGCCGATCGCTCCCCAGCTGTTGCGCCAGGCGATGGGGCAGTTCGCCACCGGCGTCACCGTGATCACCGCCGCGGTGGACGGCGCCGTGCACGCCATGACCGCCAACGCCGTCACCTCCGTCTCCCTGGAGCCGCCCCTGGTGCTGGTGTGCGTGGGGCGCCAGCGGGCCATGCACGGCGTGCTGGAGCGGGCGGGCCGCTACGCGATCAACGTGCTGGCGGCAGAGCAGGAACCCGTGGCGCGCTTCTTCGCCCGGCAGACCGATCAGGAGCCCGCCTATCGCTTCGTGCAGCAGCCGCCGAAGGCCCCGCGCCTGGAAGGCGCCCTGGCCTACCTGGACTGCCGGGTGGTGGAGCGGTTGCCCGGCGGCGATCACACCATCTTCCTCGCCGAGGTCGAGCACGCCGAGGTCTACGGCGGCGATCCGCTGCTGTTCTTCGGCGGCCGGTACGCCCGCCTGGCCTCGCCGACCACGACCCCGTCCCTGCGTTGATCGCTCCCATGGCGCCGAGGAGGCACCGGCCGATGGACGAAGGCGGCACCCCACCCATGGGCGCCGGGACCGCGTCGTGGGGCGGCCGCGATTCCTTCCTGGCGTGGACCAAGGCCCAGCGCGCCCAGGAGCTTCTGGGGAGGCTGCCCGAGGACGCCCGCCGAGGGTGGACGTTCGACCGCCTGGTGGGGCTGTTGCAGGCGCTGGGCCTGCAGCAGCCGCGCCAGTACCTGGAGGCCGGCTGGTGGGTGCCGGAGGCGGTGCGGCGCGATCCCCAGCGGTCCGACGCCCTCTACCGGCGCATCCAGGAGGCCATGGCGCGCGGGACGCTCCCACCCGCCGACGCTCCCTACACCTGGGACGACGTCCGGCGGCTGATCGAGCTCTGCGACTTCACCCCGGACCAGCTCTTCGCCCAGCTGGCCCACGTGTACGCCCTGACGCTGGGGGAAGCCATCTTCGTCGAGACGGTGCAGCGCGTGGTCGGGGAGCCCGCCGGGGGCGGGGGCGGTGGGGCTGGCGCGGGCGGGTTCGATGCGGACCACGGCCGCGGTCGGGACGACGGGATCGGGGCGGACCAGGGTGGCGGCGGGGACGGCGGCACCGGCCCGGGCCGAGCTGACGCGGGCGGCGGGCGCGGCCCCGGGAGCGGCCTCCGCCGGTCCGCCCGCGCGGACGACCGCTGCGGGCGCCCATCACCAGGCGATCCCTGAGGGGGGCACCGTGGCGAGGGGCCCCTGCGCATGCCGACGCCGCCGGCGCGCGCAGGCCCGCGGCGCGACGGCAGCCGGCGGGTGCGGCAGCCGGCGGCGGGCACGGCAGCCCGGTCGGGCCGACCGTCGGCACCGCGCGCTCGGTGCATCGCCGGCTCAGCGCCAGCTGGCGAGCGCTCGAACTCGGCTGCCGTGGGCTCATGCCCCGCCGGCCGGGGCATCGCCGCCGGCGCCGGCGGCGTCCCCCGCGGCGGCGGACCCGCTCCCTGCGGCACCCGCCCGCTCGGCCCGCTCGGCCTCGTAGCGATGGATGCCCGCCTGCAGGACCTTCAGCGCCAACAGGGCGCACTTGAGCCGCACCGGGCTGAGGGGGATGCCCAGGAGGGCGAGCACGTCGTCCCTGCCCATGGCCTTGATCGCGTCCAGCGACTTGCCGCGGACCGCCTCGGTGAGCATGGATGCCGACGCCTGGCTGATGGCGCAACCGCGACCGTCGAAGGCAGCCGCTTCGACGCGGCCGCGCTCGTCCAGCCGCACCTCGAACCGCACCTCGTCGCCGCACAGCGGGTTCACGTCCTGGTGCCGGATCTGGGCGCCCGCCAGCGTACCGCGGTTGCGCGGGTTGCGGTAGTGGTCGAGGATGTTCTCCCGGTAGAGGTCGCTGTCCACGGATCCACGCCTCCCTGGGGCCCGAGCATCACCGATCCGGCGCCAAGCATCAGGCGTCGGCCAGCAGGCGCCGGGCGCGCTCGATGCCCTCCACCAGCCGGTCCACGTCGTCCCGGTCGTTGTAGACATAGAAGCTGGCGCGGGCGGTCGCCACCACGCCCAGGTGGCGGTGCAGCGGCTGGGTGCAGTGGTGACCCGCGCGGATGGCCACGCCCTCGCCGTCCAGCACCTGGGCCAGGTCGTGGGGGTGCACGCCCGCGACGGTGAAGCTGATCACGCCGCCGCGGTGCTCCGGCTCAGGCCCGTAGAGCGTGAGGCCCTTCACCTGCCGCAGCCGCTCCCAGGCGTAGCGGACCAGGTCGCGCTCGTGGGCCGCCACGGCGTCCATCCCCAGCCGGGCCAGGTAGTCCAGCGCGCAGGCGAAGGCCGCCGCCTCGGCGATCGGCGGCGTCCCCGCCTCGAAGCGGTGGGGCGGGTCGGCCCACGTGGAGCGCTGGAGCTCCACGTGACGGATCATGCCGCCCCCGGTGAGCAGCGGCTCCATCTCCTCCAGCCGCTCGCGGCGTCCGTACAGCACCCCGAGGCCGGTGGGCCCCAGCATCTTGTGGGCCGAGAAGGCGAGGAAGTCCACCCCCAGGCGACGGACGTCGACGGGCAGGTGGGGGACGCTCTGGGCGCCGTCGACCACCACCACCGCCCCGGCCTCCCGTGCCTGTCGGGCCAGTTCCGCGACGGGGTTGATGGTGCCCAGCACGTTGGACATGTGGGCCAGGGCGACCACGCGCGGCCGATGGTCCGCGAGCAGGCGGGAGAAGGCGTCCCGGTCCAGCCGACCGTCGGCCGTCAGCGGCACCGCCCGCAGGTGGAAGCCGCCGCGGGCGGCCACCTGCTGCCAGGGCACCAGGTTGCTGTGGTGCTCCATCAGCGTGACCAGGATCGTGTCGCCGGGCCGCAGCCGGTGGCCCGCCCAGCCCCAGGCCACCAGGTTCAGCGCCTCCGTGGTGCCGCGGGTGAAGACGATCTCGTCGTCCCGGGCGCCGAGGAAGGCGGCGACGCGGGCGCGGGCACCCTCGTAGGCGGCCGTGGCCTCTTCCGCCAGGGTGTGGATGCCCCGGTGGACGTTGGCATTGGACCGCTGGTAGAACGCCGCCAGCGCCTCGATCACCGCCGCCGGCTTCTGAGAGGTGGCGGCGCTGTCCAAGTAGACCAGCCGCCGGCCGCGGACCGGGCGCTGGAGGATGGGGAAGTCGCGGCGGAGGACGGCGGGGTCCAGGGCGCGGGTCGGCGATGGCGCGGGCGAGGGATCCGGCCCCGGCGGGGATGGGATCCCGGGATCCAGCGGCGGTCGAGGAGAGGGCGACATGTCCCGACGCCTCCTTGGTGCGATGCCACGTGGGGGCAGGGCGACTTCCCCCGGCACGGGCGAGGGCTCGGGCCCGCCGGGCCCGCGCCCTCGCCCTCGGCCCGCTTCAGCCCACCTTTTCCAGCACCAGCTCGCTGATCCGCTCCCGGGCGGCGTCGTTGGGGATCCTGCCCAAGAGCGGCTCGAAGAAGCCGCTGACCAGCAGCCGCCGCGCCTGCTGCTCGTTGAGCCCACGGCTGCGCAGGTAGAAGAGCTGCTCCTGGTCGATCTGGCCCACGGTGGCGCCATGGCTCGCCTTGACGTCGTCGGCCTCGATCTCCAGGCTCGGGATGTCGTCCAGCACCTTGGCCTCCGGGGAGAGGATCAGCGTGTTGCTGCTCAGGTAGTCCTCGCTCTTGTGGGCGCCCCGCTCGATGCGGATCAGACCCTGGTAGACCAGGCGCGAGGCCCCCGTCAGCACCCCGCGCGCCGTCATGTTGCCGAAGGTGCTCTGGGAGGCGTGCCGGCTGCGGGTGAAGAGGTCGAAGTGCTGGCGCGCGGAGGCGGCGTAGGCGAGGATGTTCTCCATGGTCGCCCCCGGCTCGACCATCTCCAGGGTGAAGACGTTCCGCGTCTGGCTGCCGCCGAAGAAGCCGGTGGTGGCCACCAGGGTTGCGTCGCGCCGCACCACGCCCGCCTTCTGCGAGAACTCCCGCACCGGGGCCCGCCAGTTCTGCACGCTGATGTAGTCCAGCCGCGCCGCCGGCTGCACGTGGATCTCCACCTGGCCGGTGTAGAGGGCGGCCTCGGCCAGGTCGTGGGCGTCGCTCTCGTCGAACAGCGTCGCCTGGGCCTGTTCGTCCACCACCACCAGCCCGTGGCCGGACACCGAGGCGCCCGCCGCCTTGCCGGTGATCAGCGTGATCAGGTAGATGGGCTTCTCCACCACCAGGCCGCGCGGCACGTAGACGAAGAAGCCCCCGGTCCAGAAGGCGGCGTGCAGGGCCGCGAAGCGGTCGGACCGCGGGTCGAGGCCGCTCCGCATGTAGTACCTCTCCACCAGGTCGGCGTGGGTGCGGGCGGCGGTGTGCAGGTCGGTCACCACCAGGCCGCGCTCGGCCAGGGCGGGATCCAGGTGCCGCACCTCCACCCGGCCGTCGACCTGCACGGCGACGGCCGCCGCCTCCGCCGCGGGCGGCAGCGACGCCTCGGCCCACGAGGGCAGCGCCGACGCCGGAGCCACGGGGCGCAGGGCGTCGAGGTTCAGGTCGTCGACCTTGGTGTGGCGCCAGGACGGCAGGGGCAATTCCTTGAAGACGCGCAGCGCCTCCCGCCGCCGCTCCACCAGCCAGTCGGGCTCGTCGTGGGCGCGGGCGATGCGGTCCACCAGCTCGGCGGTGAACCCCTGCGCCTGCGCCAGCGTGTCCAGGTTGTCCACGGACTTCGCCATCGGCCTTCCCTCCCGCCTCTCCGGCCGCAGCCGACTCAGCCGACCTGGGCCTTGATCCAGTCGTACCCCTTGGCCTCGACTTCCTCGGCCAGCTCGCGGCCGCCGGAGCGGACGATGCGCCCGTCGACCATGATGTGGACGAAGTCGGGCTCGATGTACTTGAGGATGCGCTGGTAGTGGGTGATCACGATGGCGCCCAGCTCGGGGCCTCGCAGGTTGTTGAACACCCGGGCCACGTCCTTGAGGGCGTCGATGTCCAGGCCCGAGTCGGTCTCGTCCATGATGGCGAACTTGGGCTTGAGCACCGCCATCTGGAGCATCTCGCCCTTCTTCTTCTCGCCGCCCGAGAAGCCCTCGTTGAGGTACCGGCGGGTGAAGGACGAATCCCACCGCAGTTGCTCCAGGGCCGCCTCGATCTCCTTCTGCAGCGCCGTCAGCGCCGCCAGGTTCTTGCCCGAGCCCGCGGGGCCGGTCGGCTCCTCGCCCCGCAGGGCGTTGACCGCGGTGCGCAGGAAGTTGGCGACGCTGACGCCGGGCACCTCCTGGGGATACTGGAAGGCGAGGAACAGGCCCCGCTTCGCCCGCTCGTCCGGCGGCAGCTCCAGCAGGTTCTCGCCGTCCAGCAGCACCTCGCCGCCCGTCACCTCGTAGCGCGGGTGGCCCATCAGGGTGTAGGCCAGGGTGCTCTTGCCCGAGCCGTTGGGGCCCATGATGGCGTGGACCTCGCCCTGGCGCACGGTCAGGTTCACGCCCTTGAGGATCTCCTTGTCCTCCACGTTGCAGCGGAGATCCCGGATCTCCAGCGTCGACGCCATCGGCGTGCCCTCCTTGTCAGCCGGCACGAATCGCCGCCGCCTGGGGCGGCGGCGGCCGGGGCTTTTGATGGCCGGTTCTCAATTTATAATACTTTTAAATGCCGGGGCTGGCAAACCCGCACCGGGCGGCAGACTGCATCAAGCTTCGGTAGGTGGATCCCCCCGACCCATGTTCCGGTCACGCCACAGAAAGGCCGGCCAGATGCCGCAGCGCCTTCACCCACTCGCGGTCCGCATGGGGTCCGTAGAGCGCCGGGATCCGCACCCGCAGCCACTGGGCGACATCCTCCACGTCGCTCCGGCTCAGGCGCTGCCCGAACAGCCGGCCTTGCGGGGTCGGGGCCACCGGTGGCGCCTGGCGGCGCTGCCAGACCGGACGCGCGTAGCGATCGAGCTCCCCGTTCGCTCGAGCCGCCAACAGCCGGGCCAGGTGCCGAGCCCCTCGCTCGCTCCACGCGGCCCCGCGCCGCTTCATTCGCCGGGCCAGCACGTGGTAGTTCTCCGCCTCGATCGCACCGAGCCGCCGCGCGTTCGCGTCGGCCACGATGCCGTCCCAGTGGTTCTTCAAGTACTGCTTCAGTTCTTGGACGCGGTCGCGCGCTTCACCCCGCGCCCGCCGGCGAGCCGCATCCAGGATCGTCTCCACCTCGCGCCACGGCTTCCCCTCGGCCAGGGCCGCCGCCAGCTGCCGGTGGGCTTCCGCGTCGTGCTGCAGTCCCCGCCGCATGGCCCGTTTCAGGTGGAACGGATCGAGGCGATACGAAGCCTGTGGGAGGTACTCAAGGGCCTTGCGGATCCACGGCGCCCCGTCCCCACCCACCGTGCACTGTTCCACCCGGGCCCAGTCCCACTCCGCCGCAAAGGCCGCCAGCGCCTCCTCGATGGACGCCGTCCCTTCGCCCACGGCCACGTGCACCCGCCGGTTCTTCAGCACCGTCCGCCCCCGCGCGTCCGTCGCCTTGCCCTCATACGCCAGCGCATGCATCAGCGCAATCCGCTCTTTCTGCCCATCCGGCCCGCGCCGCCGGCCCCGCACCAACAGCTCGTCAAACTCCAAGTCGACGGCGGCCGCCGGCCGGCTCCCGGGCGGGATCTCGCCCCGCTCAAACACCGCCTCCCGCTGCGCCTTCGCCGCTTCGTCCGCTCGGGCCCCGGCCGCCTGCACATCCGCCCACAAGGCCATGGCGCTCAGCCGCACGGCCCCGCAGCTCACCCGCTCCAGCCAGTCCGCTGCCGCCGCAAACGGCACTTGGGTGCACAGCTGAATCCCGAACTCCTGCACCAGCGGCGAGTATCGCTGCCGCGGCGCCAGCCCGAGCACTTCATCCAGCAAGAACCGCCGTGCGCCGCTCGGCCGCTCCTGGTAATACCGTCGTTCCCACTGGATCTCACCCACCCACGTGATCAGGCTCCGCGGTTGCTGATTGACGCACTTCAGTTGCCGCCGGTCCCGCTGCTCCATCAGCTGCCGGTCCAGCGCCTCCAAAGCCGTGACCAACAGTTGCCGCGCGGCCTCCTGCGCCCCTCGGACCACGGCCACCTCCAGCGCTCGAAAGTCCGGAGCCTCCCACAGGGCCTTTTCCACAACCCGAGCAAGCTGCAGGGTGATCTCCCCGATGCGGCGAATCACGTCCTTCATGGAGAGGCCTCACCTCCATCCTTGGCCAGAAGGATCGGCTGTCCCGTTTGGGACAACCTGGTGAGGTCTCTCCTTCGCTTTTCCCCCACCAGCACCTACCGAAACTTTAGACAGTCGGGCGGCACCGGGCCGGCACCGTCGCGGGGCAGCGATCGGCCGCGGGACGGCGCGGCGCGAGGGGGCGGGGCCATCCGCCCCGCGAGGCCGCGCGGCATCCGCCCCTTCCCGCGCGGGGCGGGGCCGTGACGTGGCCCCGACCCGTCGGTGGCGGGGGCGGCGAGGCCCGCGGCCATCGCCCCCGCCGCGGGCCGGGGGAGCGTGGCGGCGCCCGATGGGCGTGGGACCCCGGCGGTCGAACCGGGAGAGGATGTCCGCCCTTGACGTCGCGTCGTGACACCGCGGAGTTGCTGGCGGAGCTGGCGGAGGCTCCGGGCGTCCCCGGGGCCGAGGACGCCGTCCGCCAGGTGATGCGCCGGCACCTGGCCCCCGTGGCCGATCTCGAGCAGGATCACCTGGGCAGCCTGATCGCCCGCCGCCGCGGGGACGCCGACCGGCCGCGGGTCCTGCTGGCCGCCCACATGGACGAGGTCGGCTTCATGGTGCGACGCATCACCGAGGAAGGCTTCCTCAAGTTCCAGCCCCTGGGGGGATGGTGGGGCCAGGTGCTGCTGGCCCAGCGGGTGGTGGTCCACACCCGCCGCGGCCCCATCCTGGGCGTCATCGGCTCCAAGCCGCCCCACCTGCTGCCCCCTGAGGAGCGCAAGAAGCCCGTCGAGCTCAAGGACATGTTCATCGACATCGGGGCCTCCAGTCGCCAGCAGGCCGAGGCCTGGGGGGTGCGGCCCGGCGATCCGGTGGTGCCCCACGGCCCCTTCACCCGGCTGCACGACCCGGACCTGGTGCTGGCCAAGGCCCTGGACGACCGGGTCGGCTGTGCCGTGGTCGTCCGGGTGCTGGAGGAACTGGCCGGGACCCGGCACCCCAACACCGTCTACGGGGTGGCCACGGTGCACGAGGAGGTGGCCCGCACCGGGGGCGGCGCCCGCACCGCCGCCTTCGCCGTGGACCCCGACGTGGCCGTGGCGGTGGACGTGGGGATCGCCGGCGACATGCCCGGTGTGACGCCCGACGAGGCCCAGAGCCGTCTGGGCCGTGGTCCGACGGTGCTGCTGTACGACAGCAGCATGGTGCCCCATCGCCGCCTGCGGGACCTGGTGGCGGATACCGCCGAGGCCGAGGGCATCCCCTACCAGTTCGACATGATGCCGGGCGGGGCGACGGATGCCGGGTTCTTCCACGTCCACGGGCGGGGAGTGCCGGCGGTGGTCATCGGTCCGCCGGCGCGTTACGTCCACAGTCACGGTGCCATCGTCCACCTCGGCGACGTGGAGAACACGGTGCGGCTGCTGGTGGCGTTGGTGCACCGGCTGGATGCGGCGACGGTGGAGGGCCTCCGCCGCGGCTGAGGCGCGGTACCGGTGGCGCACGTTGACTTCGTCGTGCCGCTGTTCGTACTTTTTCCTTGTCGGTGACGGACTGCTGGCCGATCGGTGACGGTCTGCGCATCGGTCCGTGCATCGGGCGGGGGCGAACCGCGGGCGGCGTCCGGCGGCCGCGGCATCGGGTGCCGCCCGCGGGGCTGAGAGGAGGGTGGGGATGGGCCTCTACCGCGGCTACCGCGGCAGCCAGGGCCAGTGGGCGTGGATGCTCCACCGGCTGAGCGGCGTGGGCATCATGCTGTTCCTCATGATGCACATCGTCGACACCTTTCTGGCCGGCTTCGGGCCGCAGGTCTACGACCACGTCATGGCCCTGTACCGGGCGCCGGTATTCATGGTGCTCGAGGTGGTGCTGGTGGCCGGCGTGGTCTACCACGCCGTCAACGGCCTGCGGGTGATCCTGATCGACTTCTGGCCCAACGCGCTGCGGTGGCACAAACCCTTGCTGGTGGCGGAGGTCATCGTCTTCCTCGTGCTCTTCATCCCGGCGGCGGTGATCATGTTGGGCCGCCTCTTCGGCTAGGGGGGTGGCGGGGTGGCTTACGGTGAGGGGAGCCCGCGCCCGGCCGGCGGGTTCGAGCTGTGGTCCTGGTTCTTCATGCGCATCTCCGGCCTGCTCCTCGTGTTCCTCGTCCTGGGACACCTCTACATCATGCACATCCTCAACAGCGTGGAGATCATCGACTACGACTTCGTGGCCCGGCGCTGGGCCAACATCGGGTGGCGCGCCTACGACTGGGTGATGCTGGTCCTGGCGCTGTTCCACGGGGCCAACGGGATCCGGGTCATCGTCGACGACTACGCCCACCGGCCGGGGTGGCGCACCTTCTGGCTGTCCCTGCTCTACGTGGTGACCTTCGTCCTCCTGGTGCTGGGCACCGTGGTCCTGGTGACCTTCCCGTTCCCGGCCTGATCGGGGGTGTCTGCGATTCGGATCCACACGCATCGATTCGACGCCGTGATCGTCGGGGCGGGCGGTGCCGGCTTGCGGGCGGCGGTGGAGCTGGCCAAGTACCCCGACCTCAAGGTGGCCGTCGTCAGCAAGCTCTATCCCTCCCGCTCCCACACCGGGGCCGCCCAGGGCGGCATCGGCGCGGCCCTCGGCAACATCGAGGAAGACCACTGGGAGTGGCACATGTTCGACACGGTCAAGGGCAGCGACTACCTGGGCGACCAGGACGCCATCGAGATCATGTGCAAGGAAGCGCCCGAGGCCGTGTACGAGCTGGAGCACATGGGGTTGCCCTTCAGCCGCACCGCGGACGGGCGCATCAACCAGCGGCGCTTCGGCGGCCACACCAAGGAGTTCGGCAAGGCGCCCGTCCATCGCTCCTGCTTCGCCGCCGACCGCACCGGTCACATGATCCTCCAGACCCTCTACCAGCAGTCCATCAAGCACGGCGTCCGCTTCTTCGACGAGTTCCACGTGGTCGACCTGGTGATGGACGGGCGGCGGGTGGCCGGCGTGGTGGCCGTCGAATTGGCCACCGGCGACCTGCACGTGTTCCACGCCAAGGCGACGCTGTTCGCCACCGGCGGCGCCGGCCGCATGTACAAGGTGACCAGCAACGCCCTGGCCCTGACGGGCGACGGGCTGGCCATCGCCTTCCGTCACGGCATCCCCCTGGAGGACATGGAGTTCTTCCAGTTCCATCCGACGGGCATCTACCGCCTGGGCATCCTGATCACCGAGGGCGCCCGGGGCGAGGGCGGCGTCCTGCGCAACCGCCACGGCGAGCGGTTCATGGAGCGGTACGCCCCCACCATCAAGGACCTGGCGCCCAGGGACATGGTGTCACGGGCCATCTACCTGGAGATCCGCGAAGGGCGGGGCATCGACGGCAAGGACTACGTGCACCTCGACCTGACCCACCTGGGCCGGGAGGTCATCGAGACCCGGCTGCCCGACATCACCGACTTCGTCCGCACCTACCTGGGCATCGACCCGGTGGAGGAGCCCATCCCCATCCAGCCCACCGCCCACTACGAGATGGGCGGCATCCCCACCGACGTCGACGGCCGGGTGATCTGGGACGCGAAGAACACGCCGGTGGAGGGCTTCTACGCCGCCGGTGAGTGCGCCTGCGTCTCGGTCCACGGCGCCAACCGCCTGGGCACCAACTCCCTGCTGGACCTGGTGGTCTTCGGCCGGCGGGCGGGGCGCCACATGGCCCGGTACGCCCGCGAGGCGGACTGGCCGGCGCTGCCCGCCGACGCCACCGACTGGGCGCGCCAGCAGATCGAGCGCTTCCGCACGCGGGAGAAGGGCGAGCGCATCGCGGCCATCCGCGCCCGGCTGCAGGAGGAGATGATGGACAAGGCCGGGGTCTTCCGGACGGAAGAGGGGCTGGCGGCGATGGAGTCCATCCTGGACGAGCTCGACGCCCAGTACCAGGAGGCGGCCATCGACGACCGGGGCACCATGTACAACACCGACCTGCTGGAGGCCCTGGAGCTGGGCAACCTCCTGGAGTGCGCCCGGGCCACGGTGGTGGCCGCTCGCAACCGCAAGGAGAGCCGGGGCGGCCACGCGCGGGAGGACTACCCCAAGCGGGACGACGCCAACTGGCTGAAGCACACGCTGCTCTACAGGGAGAAGGACGGGCGGATCCGCATCGACTACAAGCCCGTGGTGATCACCCGCTTCCAGCCCCAGGAGCGGAAGTACTGACCCGGCCGATGGCGCGGGCGGCGGCGAAGGGGCCGGCGCCCGGCCGGTCGAGCGGGTTCATGTCAGCGGCGCACGGGGAGTGAGGACCTTGCAGGTGACGCTGCGGATCCGGCGCTACAACCCGGAGCGGGATCGCGAGCCCCACTGGGAGGAGTACCGGCTGCAGGCCGATCCCACGGACCGGGTGCTCGATCTGCTCAACCGGGTCAAGTGGGAGATCGACGGGACCCTGGCCTACCGACGCTCCTGTGCCCATGGCGTGTGCGGCTCCGACGCGATGATCATCAACGGCAAGGCGCGGCTGGCGTGCAAGACGCTGGTCAAGGAGCTGTCCCAGCCCATCACCGTCGAGCCGATGCGCGGCTTCCGCGTGAAGAAGGACCTGATCGTCGACTTCACTGGTTTCTTCGCGGCCTACCGCGCCATCAAGCCGTACCTGATCAACGACGACCCGGAGCCCGAGCGGGAGCGACTCCAGTCCCCCGAGGACCGCGAGCGATTCGACGACACGACCAAGTGCATCCTGTGCGGCTGCTGCACCACCTCCTGCCCCTCCTTCTGGGCGAACCCGGACTACGTCGGGCCCGCGGCCATCGTCAACGCCCACCGCTTCATCTTCGACAGCCGCGACCAGGCCGCGGACGAACGGCTGCGCATCCTGAACTCGCGGGACGGGGTGTGGCGCTGCCGGACCATCTTCAACTGCACCGAGGCGTGCCCGCGCGGCATCGAGGTCACGCGGGCGATCCAGGAGGTCAAGCGCGCCATCCTGTTGGGCCAGCGCTAGGGACGAACCGGCGGCGACGCGGGGGATCGGGCAGGCGGATCCGGCCGGGGGTCCCGGGGCGTCCGGGGCCGGGCGCCGGGGCGCGACCCGGTGGGGACCCGACGGGGTCGGGCGCGAGGCAGCCCCTGGCGCCCTTCGCCCCGGCCGCCGCCGGGATGAGCGATGAAGGCGGCCCTCCCACGCCACGCCCGCATGGGGCCCGCGGGGCCGCCGACCGGGGCGCGCGGCCTCAACGGGAGCGGGGCAGGGTTTCACCGGGGGCGCCGATCACCACCTCCACCGGATGCCACCGCCCCGCCAGGCGGGCGTAGCGGATCCAGGCCGGTCGGGTGGCCGTGCCGTCCCAGACGTCGTAGCGGGCGACCACCTGTCCCTGCCGCAAGAGGACCAGCTGGGTCAGGGTGACGCGCCGGCCCGGCCAGCCCGCGCGGCGGGCCCGCTGGGCGAGGATCGTCGTGCCCGCGCGGGCCAGCTCCGGCGCGAACTGGCGCAGGAAGACCCGCGCGTCGGCGGCCGACCCCACGGCGACGGGCGGGCCGCCCTCTTCGTACACGGCCGGGGCGGTGTCCCCCTCCAGGGCGATGCCCAGCCCCGTTTGGGCGGGCACGGCGACGGGAGCGCCGGGCGGCAGCCCCAGGCGCGCCGTGGCCAGCATCCAGGGGAGGCCGGCCAGCAACGCCAGCAGGGCGAGGGCAGCCCACGCCAGGGCGGATCGGTCCGGCCGGGCGCCGGCCGCCCGGTGGCGGCCGGCGCCCGGCGTGGCCGCCAGGGACGCCGCCGGCCCGCGGCCGGGAACGGCCGCGGGCCGGCGGGCCGCACCACCGGCGCCCTCCCCTGGCTCGCCGGGGCGCGGCGTCGGCTCGCTCCTGGCGGGGCCCGGCACGGGAGCCCGAGGGGAGTGGGCCGGGGCAGGGCCTGCGGACGGGCCTTGGGCGTCGATGGGCGATGGCGGGCGAGCCGAGCAGGTGTCGCCGGGGCGCTCCGAGCGCGGGCCGCGGGCGAGCGGTCGGTTCGTCTGCGGGGAGCGCGGGTCGGCCTGGCGGTGGCTCATGGCGGACACCCCCTGTACCCCTATGCGCACCGGTGACCGGCCTAGACCGGGCGATGGACCGCCGCGATGGGGCTCCCTTTTGAAGGCTTGCGAGGCGCGCCCCGGCGACCGCCCCAGGCCGGGGGATGGAGCGGGGTGGGAGTGGACGGGCGCCTCGGAACGGGATCCGGCGACGGAAGGGGAGGGGTGGGCGTGAGGATCTATACGCGCACGGGTGATGGGGGCGAGACCGGCCTCCTCGGCGGGGTGCGCGTGCCGAAGGCGCATCCCCGGGTGGAGGCGTACGGGGCGGTGGACGAGCTCAACGCCCTGCTCGGGCTCGTCGCGGCCCACCTGGGCGGTGCGGAGCCGGCGCCGCTCTTGCAGGAGCTGCAGCGGGACTGCTTCCTCCTGGGGGCGGACCTGGCGACGCCGCCGGGAGATGCCCGGCGACGCGGCGTCGGCCTGCCCCAGGTGCCTGCACAGCGGGTGGCGGAGCTGGAGGCGCACATCGACCGCTACGACGCCCAGCTCCCGCCGCTCCGGCAGTTCATCCTGCCCGGCGGGACGGTCCCCGCGGCCCTGCTGCACGTGGCGCGCACCGTGGCGCGCCGGGCGGAGCGGCGGGTTGCGGCCCTGGCCGCCCAGGAGCCGGTCAATCCCGTCGTCCTCCAGTACCTCAACCGCCTCTCGGACCTGCTGTTCGTGCTGGCGCGCTGGGTGAACCACCGCGCAGGGGTGGCCGACGCTCCGTGGGGGCGGGAGGGCTGGCGCGGCCCCGCTGCGGGTCCCGACGAGGGGGGCTGAACCCCATCCCGACCGCCGCGGGCCGGGGCGCACTCCGGTGGGGCGGGGCGAGGGGGGGCGCGACGGGGCCGGGGACCTGCCGCCGCGAAAGCGAGGCCGGGGCCGCGACCGGGACTGCTGGGTCGGGCGAGGAGGGACCGGGGCAACGAGGCCCCGGCCCCTCCATCGGCGGCACGGTCCACCACCGGGCCGCCGGGCCGGGTCGGCTCAATCGCAGACGGCCACGACGGCACGGAGGCGACGAGGACAGGCGACACCACCTCAACCGGAGGCGGCGACGACGTAGCGGATCCCCAGACGCGCCCACCGCCGGGCCAGCTCCGCCGCGCGCGCCTTGGAGGCGACGCGTCCCGTCTGCACCCAGTAGTGCGGCTTGTACTTGGGGTGGGGAGCGACGTACATCCGGTAGCCGGTGAGGCGGGTGAATCGCTGCGCGGCCTTCTGGGCCTCCGCCTTCGACCGGTAGAGATCTCCCCCGACGTAGTATCCGCTGGGCTTGGTCGGCTTCGGTGCCGGGGCGGCCGGCGCGTAGCGGCGCAGCAGGTCGACCACCTGCTTGCCCGTCATGCCGCGGACGCCCGTGTTGAACCGGGGCAGCTCCATGTCGGGGGTGGCGCGGGAGACGAGACCGGGCTTCGTCGTGAAGGCGAAGCGGATGCCCTCGGCCCGGGCCGCGCGGACGAAGGCCGGGGTGTAGGCGCCGTAGGGGTAGGCGAGCATGTCCGGTTCGTCCCCCAAGAGCTCCCGGTGACGCTGGCGCGCCCGGGCCATGTCGGCGCGGATCTCTGCCTCGTCCATCACCCATACCATCGCCACGTCGGCGCCGTCGCGCTGGCGGATGACGCGGCGGTGCATGTCGTACGTGTGGGACTGCACCTCGACGCCGCCGGCCACCAGCTCGCGCACGGCCCGGCCGCTGACGGTGTTGGGATCCCGGTCGATGCGGTAGTACACCACGAAGGCGACGGCGGGCACCTTGTGCTGCTTCAAGATGGGCAGCGCCACGGAGTGGATCTCCTTCATGCCGTCGTCGATGGTCAGCAGGACCGCGTTGGGCGGGATCGACCCCTGGCCCCGTTTCCAGCGGCGGAACTGCTCGGCGGAGACGAACTGGAATCCGGCCGCCTTCAACGTGCGGATGTGTTCGTCGAACTGCCGGCGGGTCACGGTGATGGGCCCATCCGGCGGGCGTTCGAAGCCGTGGTAGAGCAGGACCGCCACCTGGTTGGCGTAGTAGACCGGCCTGGCCGCCGCGCCGGCCGGGGCCGTCCAGCCATACAGGCTGATCGCCAAGATGACGCACAGGCTGGTCGCGAAGACCGCGATCCCCGCCGTCACCGCTCGCCGCCGTCGCCCCACGCCGATGCGCCTCCTCGCATTCCCTCGCCTCTCCTTCGACGACATTCGACAACCCTGGGATTCGCTTCCGTTGGCACCATTCCTGCCCCACCACCCCGCCCGGCGCGCGGGACTGCAGCCAAAGGCCGGGGCCTGCAGCAGCCGCGTCCGAATCGGTGGGGGGACAGGGGGGTACGCTACGGGGATATGCAAACAAGCAAGAAACCCGCGCATACGCGCGGGTTTCTTGTAGGCCGTGTGGGACTCGAACCCACAACACCCTGATTAAGAGTCAGGTGCTCTACCAGTTGAGCTAACGGCCTACGATGAGATCATCCCAACAGCGGACTTATCAACCCTCGAACCGCAGGGAACCGCAGACCAACACTCACCCGAACGAGCTGCGACACAGCCGTATTATAACATCCTATGGCCCGCCCCGCTAGGGGAGTTCGCAGGCCTCCACGGCCGTGTCGCCATGGAAGAACCGGCTCGCCTGGGCCCCCGGGGCGGCCTTGGCCCGTCGCGACCCAGCTTGTGCGACCAGCCGCCGCACCGCCTGCGCTGCCGCCCGGCCCGCCCCGGCTGCGTCGCGCGCCGGCGTACGGCGCCGATCGTACCGCCTCACGGCGCGACCGGCTCCCCTGGTGGCGGCGGGTGGACTCGAACCACCGACCGTGCGGGTATGAACCGCATGCTCTGACCAACTGAGCTACGCCGCCTTAACCCTGCAAGCCCGGCACACCGGCGCGGATCCACGTCGATCCTCTGCGCGACCGTGGGACCCCGCGTCCGCAAGCGCTATTATATGGACTCCCGCCGCTGGTGCGCAAGCGGCCCCAGGGCGTCGTTGCCGCCTGCCCCATGGCCTCCGACCGCCGGTGGGGGCCACGTCGACGCGCGGCCGACCGCGCCGCGCGGGAGTGCCGGGGGATCACCGGTCGTCCCAGCGCGAGGGCCTAGGGTGCCCGGGGTTCGACCGGTCGTCCCGTCGCGCCCGCAACCGCTCTTCTCGTTGCCTCCACCCGCCGGTGGCGCGCCGCACACCAGCCGGCCGATCCGCAGAGACCTGCGGCTGCGGGCCCAGGCGAAGGTGCCCATTCCCTTCCCCTTGGCGCAGGGAACCGACTGCGCAACCGAAAAATACTCGGAAAAAGACCCCTTCCCGGGATTTGGGCGGTCCATGCGATCCTGGGTCCATCCGAGGATGGCCTCTTTCGCGACCCCGGCTGGTCACTGCGCCGTCGCGCCGGCGAGGCCTGTCGTCCGGGTTCGCAGATGGGCGGTCACCTCGCAGCGCACCGTGGCTTACTCGATTCACCGCGGCGGCCCGCCCGGTCCAGCCCCGGTCCATGCCCCAGCCGGGTCCCCGCGCAGCCCGATCCCAGCCGTTGGGGGTCTGCGTTCCACGAGACCGCACCCGGCCCGGGCGGCAGGGCGGCGTGATCGCTGGGAACCCCCTCGATGCAACGGGGGGCATGCCGTCGGGCCGTTGCGATGCCGTCGTCACGAGCCGCAAGGGGGGCCTTCCGTGCGATGGGTGCTACTGGGCCGCTTTGGTGACGCCGCGCGCCAATGTGCGGCCTTCGTGATGGATCGGGCCGATGTGGTCGCCGCGGTCCTGGAGCCGGCGGCCCGATCCCGGGCCGTTTGGGACGAGGCCGGCTTCCGCGCTGCCGTGCGCGCGTGGGCGCACCAGCAGTTCCGTGAGGTGCGCCCGGTGCTCGGCCTGCAGTACGTTCTGGCCCGGGGCGGCTACGAGACGGAGTGGCTCCTGTACTGCCCGGTGTGCGGCGTGGGACCGTTCCACCTGGCCGCCCGGGCAGGTGAGGCGGGGCTCGCGCCCCGCACCTGGGATGACCGCCGCCTCCTCTGCCATCTGGCGGAGGCCTTTGCCCATCGGCACGACCTCCCGGACCCGCACGGTCCGCGGGCTGCGGGCACGACTGCAGGGGACGCCGCGGCCGGGCAGGAACCCGGCCTGCGGGGCCCGGCGACGACGGTGGTGGGCCCGTAGGGGCGAGTCGGCCAAGGAAGCCCTGTTGACAGCCGCCCATGATGAGTGCTAATAGACTGATCAGGATGAATCCACCATCCACCGCGTCCTCCCAGTTCGTCGTGTGGTGATCGCGGGGAGCGCAGCGTTCCCCACGGTTTCGGCCGGCCGAAAGGGATCCATTCGTCTCGAATCTCACTCACGTCCCGTTCGCGGTGTGGGCCATGGCCGGTCGCGCCGGCGGAATGGCCCCGCCCGATGTCCATCCATGGTACACCGGTAGGCTACTCCGGTACCGCCTCAGCGGCGGGATGCCGGACGGTTCCATGCCGCCAACTCATGAAGACGATGGGCCGCGCAGGCGCGGCTTGTGATGCGGCATCCCCGTGCCGACGCCGGGGGTGGCAGGGGTCGGGGTATCGGCCCGTCCGGGTGGTGCGATCCCCGCTCGACCATGGTCGCGGCCACGGCCCAGGCGTTCCTGCGCCGCCGGGCGCGGGGGCGAAGGGCTCTCGCCCGCCCGCCGTCACGCCCCGGTGTGGCTCGCCCCGTGCCCGGATCTGAAACCCCCGCGGGACGGGGTGCGGCAAGGCCGCGGGGTGCCAGGCGTCGAGGCGTCCTGGGGACGGGCGGATCGCGCGTCCACCATGGTCCCAGGGTGGACCCAGGGATCGCCGGGCGGCGCGGGTTTGCGGTTCCCGGCGCCCGCGGTGCGCCCCGTGCCCGGTCGACGGTCCGGGGGCCTGGGTCGCTGTACCCGATCGACGAACCGGGGTCCCGAGCCGCCCGTGCATCCCCGGTCTCGCCGGCGTCCTGGTCGTGTGACCGCATGACCTCCCGGCGACACCGGTGCATCGGGGGAGACCCCACCGTCCGAGGGACCACGTCGTCGGCTGCGGTTCGGCGTCGAGCGGGCCCGTCGACCAGGGGCAGGGCCGATCCCGGGCGGCCCGCCGCGCCGACCCGTCGGCGCGCCGATCCGTCGCCCACGACGATCCCTCGAGCCCGCGCGGGGTCGGCCCCGGTCAGGGCGAGGCCGCGGGAGCGTGGGCCGGCCTCCTCCCCGACGCGGCGCGGCTGCCTCCGCCGGCGGCGGAGGCGGTGTCCCAGGGGGTGCCGCGCGTCGCCCACGAGGCTGCCGGCCGCGGCGCGGCGGATGGGCGACCCCGCGGGCAGGGGCATCCCGGGGGCGCATCCACGCGGTGGCGTGGTGGAGGAACGCGGTGACTGCGGTGGTGGGAGCGGAGCCGGTTCGTCCGCGGACGGTGGCCGCTGCGCGGGAGCCGCTGGCGCGGAGACCGGCGGGGAGACGCGGTGGAGGGGCATCCTCGCTTCCGCCCGATTTCCCGAGGGGCGTCGGGTTGGCATTGGGAGAGGAGGGCAGCTGCGATGGGGAAGATCCGTGTGGCCATTGCGGGCGTCGGCAACTGCGCCAGCTCGCTGGTGCAGGGGATCTACTACTACGCCGATCCCGAGCGGCTTCGCCAGGGCACGGGCCTCATGCACCCGGAGATCGGCGGCTACAGGCCGGCGGATATCGAGATCGTCGCTGCCTTCGACGTCGACCGGAGGAAGGTGGGCAAGCCGCTCCGGGAGGCGCTCTTCGCCAAGCCCAACTGCACGCCGGTGTTCTGCCCGGACCTGCCGGACATCCCCGTCACCGTGCAGATGGGTCCGGTGCTGGACGGCGTCAGCGAGCACATGGCCGACTACCCGGAGGACCGGACCTTCGTCCTCGCCGACGAGCCGCCGGTGGACGTGGCCCGTGTGCTGCGGGAGACGCGGGCGGACATCCTGGTCAACTACCTGCCGGTGGGCTCGGAACAGGCGACCCGCTACTACGCCGAGGCGGCGCTGGAGGCCGGCGTGGCCTTCGTCAACGCGATCCCGGTGTTCATCGCCTCGTCGCCGCGGTGGGCGGAGCGGTTCCGCCGCAAGGGCCTGCCGGTGGTCGGTGACGACATCAAGAGCCAGGTGGGCGCCACCATCGTGCACCGGGTGCTGACCCGGCTGTTCGAGGACCGGGGCGTCCGGCTGCGCCGCACCTACCAGCTGAACTTCGGTGGCAACACCGACTTCCTCAACATGCTCAACCACAGCCGGCTCAAGAGCAAGAAGCAGTCCAAGACCCAGGCGGTCCAGTCCCAGCTGGGCGAGCCGCTGCCGGGCGAGGACCTTCACATCGGTCCCAGCGACTACGTGCCCTGGCTCAACGACAACAAGATCTGCATGATCCGCATGGAGGGCGTCGGCTTCGGCGACCAGCCCATCGAGCTGGAGCTGCGCCTCTCGGTGCAGGACTCGCCCAACAGCGCCGGCGTGATGATCGACGCCATCCGTTGCACCAAGCTGGCGCTGGATCGCGGCCTGGCCGGTCCCATCGAGCCCGTCTCCGCCTACTTCATGAAGTCGCCGCCGGTGCAGTACACCGATGACGAGGCGCGCCGCCTGGTGGAGGCCTTCATCCGGGGCGAGCCCGTGGCGGCGCGGACCCAGGCGGGCGACTGACCGGTGGACGCGGTGGTCCTGGCGGCCGGCGCCGGAACGCGGTTCCGGCGCACGGCCGCTTCCTGTCCCAAGCCGCTGCACCGGCTCTTCGGCATCAGCCTGGTGGAACGGGCCCTGCGCATCGCGCGCCAGGCCGGCTGCCGACGGGTGTGGGTAGTGACCGGCTGGCAGGCGGAGGAGGTCGAACGGGCGATCCGGGCGAGCGGTCGTCCGTGGGTCGAGGTGGTTCGCGCCGATCACTGGGCGTGGGGCAACGGCGCCTCGCTGCTCGCCGTACGGGGCCGGGTGGACGGCCCCTTCCTCCTGCTGATGGCCGACCACGTGATGGACCCGCAGCTGGCCCGCCAGGCCGTGGCCGCCGCCGAGGCCCGGCGGGACGAACTGGCCGCAGGCGGCGCCCTGCTCTTGGTGGATCCCCGGCTCGAGCAGGTCTTCGACCTGCCGGAGGCCACCAAGGTGCGCACGAGCGCGGGCGGGACGCGGATCGAGGCCATCGGCAAGGACCTGGACGCCTTCGACGCCGTGGACACGGGCGTCTTCATCGGCTCGCCCGGTCTCCTGGACGAACTGGCCGCCCTGGCGGACGCCGCGGCCGCCCAGGCGGCCGCGGGCGAGGGGACCGGCGTCGAACCGGTGACCCTGACGGCGGGAGCTCGTCGCCTGGCGGAGAAGGGGCGGCTGGGCGCCGTGCGGGTGACCGACGGGTGGTGGGTCGACGTGGACGATGCCGCCGCCCTGGACCATGCTCGGCAGCGGCTGCTGGCCCACGCCGCCGCCTCGGGGGGCGACGGCCCCATCGCCCGCTGGTTGAACCGTCGTCTCTCGCGGCGCCTGTCCGCGCTCCTCGCCCAGGCGGGGGTGGGACCCAACGGTGCCACGCTGATGGCCTTCGCGTCCGTCCTGGCGGGAGCTGCGGCCTTCGCCGCCGGCGCACCGGTCCTCGGCGGGATCCTCTGCCAACTGGGTTCCGTGCTGGACGGCTGCGACGGCGAGCTGGCCCGGCTTCGTCTGGAGGCCCAGCCGCGCGGCGCGTTCCTCGACACGGTCCTGGACCGCTATGCCGACGCCGTCGTCGTGGCGGGTCTGGCGGCCGGCGCGCTGGGGGCAGGCGCCGGCTGGCCGACGACGGCGGCCGCGGCGCTGGCCGCCATGGCCGGGTTGCCGCTCTCGGCGCTGATGAAGGACCGGTTGCAACTCCTACGCGAGGCCACCGGGAGGCGGTTCGACCCCCTGCGCGACGATCCGCCCTGGCTGCGCTGGGTGCCGGGAAACCGCGACGGGCGTTACTTCCTGGTCTTCCTGGCGGGGCTCGCCGGTGCCCCGCTGGCTGCCCTGGTCCTGCTGGCCACCGTCTCCCATGCCCTGGCGCTGGGCCGGTTGATCCACGCCTGGCGCCACCTCGGGGGCGAGGACCGCTGAAGGCGCCGTGAACCCGCCCGACGGCCCCATGGGTCCCCGGTGCGGTCACGTCGGCCCCTGCTGCGACATGGCTCCTGCGGGGGCCACGGCAGGCACGCGGTCGCACGGCCGGTGTCCTGACGCCGGCGGGGGATGCCATCTGGGTGCATCTGGTATACTCGGTGCTGGCGTCCGCGACGGAGCGGCCGACGACGATGACGGAGGCGGGAGCGCAGCCCGATGTGCGGTCGGTTCACCCTGACCACGCCCGCCGTGGAACTGGAGCGTCGCTTTCTGGTCGACCTCCAGGGCCGGCACGTGCCGCGCTACAACGTGGCGCCCGGCCAAGAGGTGCTCGCCGTGGTGGCGGCCGGGGGAGCGCGGCGACCGGCGCGGCTGCGGTGGGGCCTGATCCCTCCGTGGAGCGACGATCCGCGCCCGGGTCCCATCAACGCGCGGGCGGAGACGGCCGCCCGGCGCCCCATGTTCCGCCAGGCCATGCGCCGTCGGCGATGCCTGATCCCCGCCGACGGCTTCTACGAGTGGATGCGCCGCGGCAAGGCGCGCCTGCCCGTGCTCTTTCGGCTGCGGGACGGCAGCCCCTTCGCGCTGGCGGGGATCTACGAGCGCTGGGAGGGCTCCGACGGTCCGGTGTGGACCTGCTGCGTGCTGACCACGCGGCCCAACCCGCTGGTCGGTCAGGTCCACGACCGCATGCCGGTCATCCTGCGGCCGGAGTGGGAGGCGGCATGGCTGGACGCCGACATCCCGCCGGAGGAACTGGCGGCCGCGTGGGAGCCGTACCCGGCGTCGGCGATGGTCGCCTACCCCGTCTCCCCGCGGGTGAACTCGCCGCGTCACGACGACCCCGGCTGCGTGATGCCCGTCGGGCCGCCGTTGCCGTCGCCGGGCGGCGAGGCCGACTGAGGCCCCGTGGCGACGGGCCCGCCGCCCAGGTAGCGGCCCAGGGCATCGGCCACCACCTGTCGCACCCACTCGCGGGCCACGGGATCGTCGGGGTAGGGGGCTGGAAGCGGCGCCTGCAGACCCGATCTCAGGGGTGGGGGCAGCGACGGCGTGCTCCCGCGGCCAGGAGGCGGCGGCTGCGCCGCCGCGAAGGGGGACGAACCGGCCACCCGCACCGCCACGGCACCGGTCAGCCAGGCCAGGTTCCAGGCGGCATCGAGCAGGTCCACCAGGTATTCGCGGGCGGTGTCGGTCAAGGGGACGCCCTGGTAGTGCACGGTGCGGCCCGGGTCGCGGAGCAGCACCCGTAGATCCAGGGGGCCCGGCGCCCCGTCGTAGCCGGTCACCAGCCAATCCAGGCTGCGTCCCAGCAACCGCGCCAGGGTCGCGGCGACGGGCAGCGACGGGTACTTGACACCCCGTTCCACGTCGCTGAGATGGGACGGCGAGATGTGGGCCCGCCGCGCCAGCTCCTTGATCGAGAGGCCGGCCGATTGGCGGGCGAGCCGGATGCGGTTGCCGACGGCTGCGGGATCGGACTGCATGGCGTGAAGAACATTAGCACCGCCGGAAGCGGCGATAAAGCCGGGCGGGTTCGCCCTGGGCGACGTCCCCACAGGATGCGACGCCGAGGCGGCCAGCGGTTCGGCCGCCGCGCCGCACGCCGCGGCCGCGGGGGAAGGCGAGGGGCCTTGGCCCCTTCGGGGCCGACCGGGACGGACGCCGGTCCGCCCCGGGCGGAGGGGACGACGGAACGGCGGGGTCTCGGATACGCCGTCGGCGTATTTCCTTCGCTTAGAAGGCGTGGTAGGATTCACTAAAGGCGACGCAAGTTCGCCGCGAGCGGGCCCGCGGGGGGCCCGAGAGGCCAAAGGGCGGGCGATCCGGTGGTGGGTGACGGGATCTCGGCAGCGATGCGGGACCTGGCAGAATTTGGCTGGGTCGACGTGCCGGGCCGGCGCCTCGCAGAGACCATCGCGGCCGAGGCGCGCAGGCTGGGGGTCGATGCCCGCATCCTCCCGCTGTCCAACGGTTGGTATCGCGTGGAGACCTATGGCAAGGCAGGCGCCGAGCGCGCCTGGGTCGCCGTGCGGGCGGTGGTCCGGCGGCCGGGCACCCTGAGGGCTCGGCGGCGGGATGCGGTCGTCTCCGGCGACGGGCGGCGAGGCCGCGCTCGGGACGGGGACGGCGACGAGGTGGAGGAGCACCTGGTGATCGTCGACACGGGCCGGGTGGTCCACCTGTTCTCCTTCCCGCCGGAGTGCCTGGACGGCGCCCGCGCCTTCGCGCGGACGGTGGAGGAGGAGGGCATCGCCGATCCCCAGGGACTCGAGTCGTTGGCCGGGCGGATGGGCGGGCGGCGGCGCTAGGAGGAAGGCCTGTTCGTCCCGCGAATGGTCTCCTGGTGCCCTGCCGGGAGATTTGCCTCCGCGGTCGCTGGCCGGCGCCGCAGCTTGGCCGTGCCGGCGACGGCGGCCCGGGTCCGCGGCCCCGCGGAGGCCACGGCGGCCAGGGCACCGGGAGGAGGCATCATGGCGCAACCTTCGCCGCTGGCCGTCGACATCGAGACCGTGGGCATCGAGTGGGACGAGCTGCACCCCGAGGTGCAGGACTACCTGCTGCGACGCGCCCGGGATGACGACGAGCGGCAGCGGGTCAAGGACCAGCTGGCCCTCCACCCGGGGACGGGACGGGTGGTCGCCATCGCCCTGTGGCGCCCCTACGAGGACCGGGGCGGCGTGCTGGTGGCGGATCCCTCGGTCCGGGAGCCCCGGTGGACACCCTTCGCCGGCGTCGACGGCGACGCGCAGATCTTCCGGGGTAGCGAGCGGGAGATCCTGGCCGAGTTCTGGCGGTACGTGAGCCAGCACGCCGGGACCCTCGTCACCTTCAACGGGCGCTCCTTCGACGGCCCGTTCCTGATGATCCGGTCGGCGATCCTGGGCGTGACCCCCACCCGCAACCTGGTTCCCTACAGGTACAGCTTCCAGGACCACTGCGACCTGGCCGAGGTCCTCTCGTTCTACGGTGTGCGGCAGCGCAACTCCTTCCTATTTTGGTGCCACCAGTTCGGCATCGCCTCGCCCAAGCAGGCGATGGACGGCTCGGCGGTGGGCGCAGCCTACCGAGAGGGCCGGATCGACGACATCGCCCGCTACTGCCTGGCCGATGCGCGGGCGACGGCGGAGCTCTACCGGCGGCTGGAGCCGATGATCGCCGTGATGGACGGCCGCGCGGCCGCGGGCGGCGAACCCGGCCATCCGGGACCGTCGGCGTCCCCATGAGTGCGGGGTGAGACGGAGACGGTGGAACGCAACGAAGGGACCCAACCAGGGCTGGTTCGTCCGTCCGATGGCAGCGGGGACGTCCCGCCGTCCCTGGGGACGGAGCGGGGCCCGCTGGCCATGGGCGATCTGGTGGTCTTCGTGGACCACAAGCAGCGGCGGCGCCTCCAGCGGCTGGGACCCGGTCGGGTCTTCCAGGCGCCGGGGGGCGGTGTCGTGCGCCACGAAGCGGTGGTGGGGATGCCGGAGGGCGGCGCCGTCACCACCAGCACCGGTGGCGTCCTGCGGGTGCTGCGGCCGACCCTCGAGGACTACATCCTGCTGATGCCGCGGCGGACCCAGGTGATCTATCCCAAGGACCTGGGGCAAATCGTGGTGCGGTCGAACCTGGGGCCGGGCGACCGGGTGCTCGAGGCCGGCGTGGGTTCGGGGGCGACGACGCTGGCGCTGCTGCGGGCCGTCGGCCCGTCCGGCCGGGTCATCTCCTACGAGCGCCGGCCGGAGTTCGCCCGCCTGGCCCGGGAGAACGTGGAGCGGTTCTTCGGCGGTCGCCCGGCCTGGTGGCGCCTGGAGATCCGCGACGTGTATGCCGGGATCGAGGAACGGGACCTGGACGCGGTGGTGCTCGACGTGCCGGAACCCGTCCACTGCGTGGAGGCCGCCGCCCGGGCGTTGCGGCCGGGCGGCGTGTTGCTGTGTTGGCTGCCGACCACCAACCAGGTCCAGCAGCTGGTGACCTCGCTCCGCCGCCACCCCGCCTGGGACCTGATCGAGACCATCGAGCTGCTGTTGCGTCCCTGGCACGTCACCGCCGCCAGCGTGCGCCCGGAGCACCGCATGGTGGCCCACACCGGCTTCCTGATCACGGCGCGGCGGGTGGTGCCCGGGGACCGGGGGGAAGGGGCCGCCGACCGTGGGCGCAACGCCCAGCCGGGGAGCGGGTCTCCCGCGAGCGCACCTGGCCGCGGGACGCCCGCGTCCGGCGACCCCTCGGCGGACGCGGGGGAGGCCTCCCCCGTGCCCCCTGGGGACGAACCCAGCGATCCCCAGGGCGGCTCCCCTTGAGGGGGAGCCCGGCACCGCCCGTCGACCCGCCCCCGGCCGTCCTGGCCTCGGGCGGACGGATGGGGGCATCGCGGCGTCCGCCGGCCCTCGCCCCGCAGCCGCGCCGCGGCAGGCCGCGGGGCGGGGGCCGTGTCGCCTCGACCCGGGCGCTGTGGCAAGCCTTGTCGCAATTTTTCCTCCCGCCGCCCCCTCATTGTGACAAAGCTCCCACCCGCACCCCCTGTACAATCGGGCCACGGCTTGTCCCCCGCGGGACGGGCCCTGGGACTGGAAGCACCGGCCGGCGTCCACCAGGCGCCCGACGTCCACCGGGCCCCGGGAGGCGCGCCGCCGGTGGGAGCGGGGTGACCGGGTGATGCTCGCGGAACGTCAAGCGGAACGTCAATACCGAAGGGCGGGGGTGCGCGCCGCGCCGGGCCGCCGCACGCTCCGGGGCCCGGACGGAGGTCCGCAACCCGGCCCGGAGCCCGGAGTTCCCCGGCGCGCGGGCGAGGGGAGCGTGGGGGCGGCGGCGATGACCCGCCTGGCGGTGGGATTCGCCCGGCTCCGGTCCTGGATGGCCGGGCTTCCCCCTTGGGCGGGGGCCGCCCTGCTGGTCTGGCTGGCCGGCCGCGTGCAGCCCGGCGGGCTGCCGTCGCCGTTGGTCCTCCCCCTGGCGCTGGCCGTCCTGACCATGGCGCCGCGCCTGGGGTGGTGGACGGTGGCGGTGGGGATGGCCGGCGCGGTGGGGGCCGGGGCCGTCTACGGGGCGGCGGTGCTGGGCACCACGGCCCTGTTGGTGCGGGGCGTGCAGCGTGGGCTTTCCCGGGCGGCCGGATCGACCCACCGCGCCCCGGTGGAGGGGGCTGAGGCGATGGGGACCCCGCCTTCGCCGCTGCCCGCCGCGTCCTGGCGCCTCCTGGACGGTGCCGCAGCCGGCGCGGTCCTGCTGTCGGGCGCCCTCTGGGCCTGGCCCCGCACGGCCCTCGGGTGGGAGCTGGACCGGCTGGCCGGCCTGGCGGTGACGGCCGTGCTGGTGCTCGTCGCCTTGCCCTGGATGCGCCAGGCCGTGGCCGTGGGGATCCCGTTGCTGCCGCGGCTGCCGGTGGCCTTGGACCCCCTCGCGGCGGGGCCGCCCGTGGTCAGCGCCCGGCAGGGCCGGCGGGCCCTGGCGTTGCTGGCCGTGCTGGCCACCGGCGGGCTGGATGGGGTCCGGCTGCTGGGGGTCGACGCGGCCGCGGCCCTGCGCGGCATGGCGGTGCTGGTGGCCGCCCACGTGGGCGGAGCCCCCGCCGGCGCCCTGGTGGGGACCGCGGCTGGCGTGCTGGGGCTGCTGGGTGGGCAGGGATCCCTGGCGGGGCTGGCCTGGCTGGCCATGGCCGGCACGGCCGCGGGCCTGCTGCAGCGGTATGGGCAGGGCGCGGCCATCGGCGGGTTCGTCCTGGCCACGGCGGTGGTGTGCGGCGCCCTGCCGACCCCCGCCGCCGCGGCGCAGCTGGTGGCCGGGAGCCTGGCCGCCCTCGCCCTGTATGCGGCGGCCAGCGCCGCGGGCTGGCCGGCCCGGCTGGCCCGGCGGCTTGCGGCGACGTGGCCCGGGCCCGCTAGCGCTGCTGCCAGCGGCCCGGCGCCACCCATCGGCGTCGGCGCCGCGCCCGGGGCGGCGCCCCCGGCCGCCGACACCGGCCCCCGGCGGCACGCCGCCCCCGGTGGGGGGACGGGCGGGGGGCCGGCGGCCCCGGCCGATCCCCACGGCCATGCCGTCGCCCAGGGCGGCTTCGGGCCGGCGGCCATCCCGGATGCCCCGGGCGGGGCGGTGCCCGCGGGATGGGCGTCCCCCGGGGGCGATGGCGGATGGGCCGGGCCGGTCGCCCCGACCGCCGAGACGGCCGGCGCACCTCCCTGGGCCGCCGTGTTGAGCGAGCTGGCGCGTCTCGTCGAGCCCGACCCCAGCGCGTGGGATCCGCGGGAGCAGGTGGCGGAGCTGATCAACGACGTGGCCCGCCAGCGGTGCCAGCGGTGTCCCATGGCCCGCACCTGTTGGCGGGACGAGTTCCCCATCACCTACCAGGCCTTCTTCGACCTCCTGGCCGCCCACGAGCGCGGGGAGGGGTTCCGTCCGGACGTGGTGCCGGTGCCGCTGCGGAACCGTTGTCCGCGGTTGCCCGCCATCGCCCAGGCGCTGGCCGAGGGCCTCGCAGTCCTGCGGGTCGAGATGCGGTGGCGGCGGCGCCTGGATCGGCACCAGCGGCTGATGGCGCGGCAGCTGCGGGAGGTGGCCGAGCTGGTGGCCCGCGGGGCGGGTCGCCCCGCCGCCCCGCGTCGTCCCGGGTGGCGCTACGGGATGCGGGTCGGCGTGGCGCGCACGCCCAAGGACGGCCGCTGGGTCTCCGGCGACGGCTACCTCTGCCGCGCCTTCGCCGACGGGGGGCGGATGGTGCTGGCCATCAGCGACGGCATGGGGTCGGGACGGACGGCGGCCCAGGAGTCGCGGCGCGTCCTGCAGCTCTTGGAGCGCATGCTGGACGCGGGCCTCGACGCCGCCCCGGCGGTCCGCCTGCTGGACACCGCCCTGGCCCTGCGCGACCGCGAGAGCTACACGACGGTGGACCTGGCGACCCTGGATCTCGACCGCGGGCGGATCGAGTTCGTGAAGGTCGGCGCCGCGCCCAGCTTCGTCCGCCGGGCGCGGGACGTCCAGGTGGTCGCCCAGGCCGCGCCGCCCGCCGGGTCCGTGGAGGTCGGCGAGGTGCCATCGGTCGTCGGCGTCCTCGAACCCGGTGACCTGGTGGTGCTGATCTCCGACGGGGTCCTGGCCGCCTTCGGCGACGTGGAGGCGGGCACGGCCTGGATCCGCGGCTTCCTGGCCGGGGTGGAGGACGACGACCCGCGCCGGGTGGCCGCCCGCATCGTCAAGGAGGCCCTGCGGCGCTCGGGCGACCGCGCCCCCGATGACATCACCGTGGTCACCGGCAAACTCTTGCCGCGGGCGCAGGCGGCCGCGGCGGGCATCCGCCTGGGCGCCGGCGGCCTGCGGTAGCCACAACCCACCCTCTCTCCCCGTGGCGGTGCCGCGTCGGCACCGCCCCTCCCCCAGCGCGGCCTCGCGCCCATGGCGGCGGCAGGCCGCGCTCGCCTTGGCGGCCTGGGCCCGGTGCAGCCTGTGGACCGCAGTCCGGGGAGGCGCGGCGCCTCGCGGCGGACGGCGCCCTGGGCGATGCGCTACGCTACGGGCAGGGGCGACGGCATCTCGTGCCCGGCCCCCTGCATCCCCCAGCAGGCCGGCCCGTGCGACCCGTGACGCCGGACGAACCCGGCCTTGCGGACCCGGGGGAAAGGAGGCAGCCGTGGCGATGGACACCTCCCCCCGGTTCCCACGCCATCCCATGGCAGGGCCCGCGTCGATGCCCGGGGAGGCCGCCAAGGCGGCCCCCGGGGCAGCGGGCGATGGCGGGACGGCGTCGCCGGCCCGCTCCACCCCGCCCGGGACGGACCCCGGGGCGCCGTCGTCCGGGGCCGCCGACCAAGGGGGTGCCGACGACCTCCTCGCCGACGTCCTCGCCGCCATCCGCCGCCACCGCCTGCTGGAGCCGGGCCAGCGCGTCCTGGTGGCCGTCTCCGGCGGGCGCGACTCCATGGTGCTGCTGGATTGCCTGTGGCGCCTGCGGGCGTCCCTGGCCCTGGACGCCCTGGGCGTCGCCCACGTCGACCACGGCCTGCGCCCCGAGTCCGCGGCCGACGCCCGCTGGGTGGCGGAGCAGGCCGCGGGCCGCGGCCTCCCCTTCTTGCTGCGCCGGGTGCGCATCGCCCGCGGGCGCTGGTCGCTGGAAGAGGCGGCGCGGGCGGCGCGCTATCGGGCCCTGGTCGACATGGCCGCGGAATTCGGCGCCCACCGGGTGGCGCTGGCCCATCACGCGGGCGACCAGGCGGAGACCGTGCTCCTCCGGCTGCTGGCGGGAGCGGGCCTGCACGGCCTGGCCGGCATGCGTCCCCGGCGCGGGCGGTTCGTCCGGCCGCTGCTGGCGGTGACCCCGGACCGGCTGGCCGCCTATGCCGCCGCCCGCGGGCTGTCCTGGCGCGACGACCCGACGAACCGCGACCTGGCCATCCGCCGCAACCGCGTCCGCCACCGGCTGCTGCCCCTGCTGGAGGCGGAGTTCAATCCCCGGGTGATCCCCACCCTGGCCCGGGTGGCATCGGCGCTGGCGGCCGAGGCGGATCGGCTCGCCCGCCGGACCCGGGCCCTGGAGGTTCGCCTGGGCGTCGAGACCGGGCGCGGCTGGGCGTGTCGCGTGGGCGACCTGGGGCGCCTGGCGCCGGCGGACCAGCGGCGGCTGCTGCAGGCCGCCTACCATCGGCGGACGGGCCGTCCCCTGCCCTGGGTCCACTGCGAGGCCGTGCGGGAGCTTGCGCAACGGGCCGCGGCGGGGGGCGGGGACGAGGGTCCCGTCCACCTGCCCGGGGGGTGGCAGGCCCGCTGCGACGGCACGTGGTTGTGGCTCGAGCCGGTGCCGCGTCATGCTGCCGGTGCCGGGCTCGCTGGCGGGCCGGCTGCGGCCGCCACCGGATCGGGGGACCCGGGGGGTCGCCCAAGTCACCAAGCGCCGGTGGCGGGGACGCCCGGGCCGACGGCCGGCGGAGACGGGACGGGGCCGGAGGCGGCGGACCGCCGGTCGGCGGGGCGGGCGGGCGTCGACCGGGGGCCGGGTCCTGCCGGGGCGACGGCACCCGCGGAGGCACCGGCGACGGAGCCGGCCGCGATGGCGGCGATGCGCCTGCCCGTGCCGGGGGCCGTGCCCCTGGGCTGCGGCCTGTGGCTGCGGGCGCGGTGGCTGGAGGGCGAGGCGGCGAGGGCGGCGCGCGACGCGGTCCTCGCCGCGGCGGAGGCGGCGGATGCCCGGCGGGGCGACCGGGCGGGGGCCCGCTTCGCCTTTCGCGCCCTGATGGGGTGGCCCGTCGCCGAGGCGCCCGACGGCGGACCGCGCGCGGCTTCGGGGGCGGCAGGGGCTGCCGCGGCCCCCGAGGACGGCGGCGACCGGAGGGCCGGCGAGGCGGTGCGCCCGGTGCTGCTGGTGCGCCCTCCGCGCCCCGGCGAGACCCTGCAGCCCCTGGGCGCCCGGGGGCGCCGACCGGTGGAGCGGCTCTACCGGACCGCCGTCCGCCGGGGGGATCTGTACGTGATCGATCCCCAGCGGGGCACGGGGGCGATCCTGCCGCCGTGGCTCGTGGTGGTCGGCGACCCGGGGGCGACGGGACGGGACGACGGGGAGGACGGCGGGCCCGAGCCCCAGGGGCGGGGGCGAGCCGGGGCGGGGGACGGGAGCCCGCAGGGGACGATCCTGTGGCTGGTGGGGGTGCGGGTCGCGGAGGCGGGCCGCGTTCGTCCCGATGCCGAGCGCCTGTTGAGCCTCGAGGTGACGGCCCGGCTGCCCCGGGAAGCGGACGGGCCGCGTCACCCCGACCCGACCGGGTCGGCCGGGGACGGGCGGGCGCGCCCGACGGCGCGGGACGAGGCCTGGCGCGGAATGGCGGCGCCAAACCCACCGTGTTATAATGAGGGCGCCTTTGCGGGCAAGCAGGAGGCGTGAAAGCGTGAGGAGACGCCGGAGAGGTCCGGCCTGACCCGGCGCCGGCCGGGGGCAGGCCTGCGGGCCGCGCCCCGAGCGGCCGCAAGGAGGGCCACGATGAAGCCGAACCGCATCCTGAAGAACGTGCTGTTCTACGTCATCTTGTTCTTCTTCGTCATCGCCATCGTCCAGCGCCTGAGCCCGGTGACCCCCGAAGTCCAGCACATCCCCACCGGCGATCTGTTGGAGAAGATCGATCAGGGACAGGTCGAGCGCCTCGTCTACGACGAGAACCGCCGGGTGGTGACCGGTCAGCTGCAGGACGGGACCCGGTTCCGCGCCAACGTGCCCGAGCTGAACCTGGAGACCATCCGCGAGTGGCGCGCCAAGGGCGTGGAGGTCGACACCCGCCCCGTCGAGGAGACCCCCTGGTGGACCACCCTCCTGACCAACCTCCTGCCGATGGTCCTGGTGGTGGCCGTCCTCCTGTTCATCCTGCAGCAGACCCAGGGCACGGGCAGCCGCGTGATGCAGTTCGGCAAGAGCCGCGCCCGCCTGCACCAGCCCGACGAGAAGCGCCGCATCACCTTCGACGACGTGGCGGGCTACGAAGAGGTCAAGGAAGAGCTCAAGGAGATCGTCGACTACCTGAAGAACCCGCGCCGCTACATCGAGCTGGGTGCGCGGATCCCCAAGGGCGTGTTGCTGTACGGCCCGCCGGGCACGGGCAAGACCCACATGGCGCGGGCGGTGGCGGGCGAGGCGGGCGTGCCCTTCTACTACATCAGCGGCTCGGACTTCGTCGAGATGTTCGTCGGCGTCGGCGCCTCGCGGGTGCGGGACCTGTTCGAGCAGGCGAAGCGCAACGCGCCGGCCATCGTCTTCATCGACGAGATCGACGCCGTGGGGCGGCAGCGCGGCGCGGGCTACGGCGGCGGCCACGACGAGCGCGAGCAGACGCTGAACCAGCTCCTGGTCGAGATGGACGGCTTCGGCACCAACGAGGGCATCATCGTCATGGCCGCCACGAACCGGCCCGATGTCCTGGACCCGGCCCTGCTGCGGCCGGGCCGGTTCGACCGCCAGATCGTGATCGACCGGCCCGACCTGGTGGCGCGGGAGGCGATCCTCAAGGTCCACACGCGGTCCAAGCCCCTGGCGCCGGACGTGGACCTGGCCCTGCTGGCGCGGCGCACGCCGGGCTTCACCGGGGCCGACCTGGAGAACCTGGTCAACGAGGCGGCGCTGCTGGCCGCGCGGCGGCGGAAGAAGCAGATCGACATGCAGGACTTCGAGGACGCCATCGACCGCATCGTCGGCGGCGGGCCGGAGCGCAGGACGCGGGTCATGAGCGAGAAGGAGAAGCAGCGGGTCGCCTACCACGAGGCCGGTCACGCCCTGGTGGCCAAGCTGTTGCCCAACACCGACCCGGTGCACAAGATCTCCATCATCCCGCGCGGGGCGGCCCTCGGCTACGTGATGCAGCTGCCCACGGAGGACCGCTACCTGATCACCCGCCAGGAGATCCTGGACCGGGTGACCATGGCGCTGGCGGGGCGGGCGGCCGAGGAGCTGGTCTTCGGCGAGGTGAGCACCGGCGCCCAGGACGACCTGGAGAAGTCCACGAAGATGGTGCGCCGGATGATCACCGAGTTCGGCATGAGTGACGAGCTGGGGCCGATGACCTTCGGCCACAAGATGGACGCCCCCTTCCTCGGCCGCGACCTGATCCGCGAGCGCAACTACAGCGAGGAAGTGGCGGCGGCCATCGACCGCGGCATCAGCGAGATCATCAACGACTGCTACGAGCGGGCGCTGCGGCTGCTGCGCGAGCACCGCGACAAGCTGGAGCGGATCGCCCAGACCCTGCTGGAGAAGGAGACCATCCAGGCCGAGGAGCTGGACGACTTGCTGCGCGACGAGGCGGACGAACCGGCCGCGGCCGCGGGCGAGAAGGCCTCCTGAGCGGTGCCCGCGCGGGGCGCCGGCACCGCTCAGGAGGCGGGGAACCGGCCGGCGGGGTACCGGCCGCCGCCCCGCCCCGCGGCGGCACCTTGGCCACCACGGCCCAGTAGGCCCCCGCCGGCGATGGCACTGAGCCGCGCAGCGCGGGGTCGTCCGCCCGCCCCGATCATCGCCGTGACGCCCGCCGGCCCCATGGGACCGAGCCGCGCTGCGCGGGGGCCCGGCGGCGGCTGCCATTGCCCCGACGCGGCCCGGTCCTGCCGGCGGCCGTCTGCCAGGGCGTCGGAGGGGGTCGGCCGCACGCGGTTCCACCGCCCGCGACCTGGCTCGGGCGGCCGCCACCGCTCCCGATGCGGTCCCGGGTGGGCGCCGGCCACGACGCGAGTGGGGTGGCGCCGCCCGCGACGCGGGCGGGGTGGCGCCGCCCGCGACGCGGCCCACCCAGCGGGCCACGCGCCGCCCGTGGCCCCGACACCGCCCGCAGCCTTCACAGGCTGCGGGCGGTGCGGCACAATGGGGATTGCCGCGAGCCCGGGCCGCGGGCACCGGGGCCGTGGGCGCGGTCGAGCCGCGGCCGCCGCGGTCGAGCGAGGACGCGGTCCGGCATGGGCGGCGGGAGGGTCGGCCATGGAGCAGGGGCGCGCCACGCCCCAACGCGAGGAGAAGCTGCGCCGCCGGCAGCGGGAGCGCCAGCGGCTGGAGGCGACGCGCCGGACGCTGGGGCGGCTCCTGGCCATCGCCCGCCGCTGCCGCACCGGCGAGGAGTTCGCCCGGGCGCTGACGGACCTCTGGTCCCAGGAATCCCGCTTCGCCCCGGACGGGGCCGCGGGCCGGGCGCCGGACGGCGCCGCGGCCGCGGCCTTCCGCACCCTGGCGGCCGTGCCGGTGGCGGAGCGGCCCGCCGAGCTGGCGCGCCGGTTCGACCGCCTGGTGCCGGCCGCCGTGCGCGAGGTGCTGGCGCGGCTCCACGAGCGCGGCCACGCCGCCTTCCTGGTGGGCGGCTGCGTGCGCGACCTGCTGATGGCGCGGCCGCCCAAGGACTGGGACGTCGCCACCTCGGCGCGGCCCGAGGAGGTGCGCCGGATCTTCCCCCGCACCATCCCGACGGGCATCGAGCACGGCACCGTGACCGTGCGCAGCCGCGGCCTCAGCGTCGAGGTGACCACCTTCCGCCGGGAGGCCGGCTACAGCGACCACCGGCACCCCGACCGCGTCGAGTTCACCGATGACCTGCGGGCCGACCTGGAGCGCCGCGATCTCACCATCAACGCCATGGCCGTCGACGCCCAGGGCCGGCTCCACGACCCCCTGGGCGGTCTCGCCGACCTCGAGGAGGGCGTGGTGCGCGCCGTCGGCGACCCCGAGGCGCGCTTCCGGGAGGACGCCCTGCGGCTGCTGCGCGTGGTGCGCTTCGCCGCCCGCTTCGGGTACCGGGTGGAGCGGCGCACCGAGGCGGCCCTGGCCCGCTGCGCCCCCTTGATCCGCCACGTCTCGTGGGAGCGCATCCGCGAGGAGATGTCCGGCCTGCTGGTCAGCCCGCGGCCGGCGTGGGGCCTGGAGCTGCTGCGGACCAGCGGGCTGCTGGAGCCCATCTGGCCCGAGCTTTTGGAAGGCGTCGGCGTGCCCCAGAACGTCCACCACGCCTACACCGTGTGGGAACACAACCTCCTGGCGTGCCAGTACACCCCGCCCGTGCTGCGCCTGCGCCTGGCGGGCCTGCTGCACGACGTGGCCAAGCCGCGCACCGTGTCCGTCGACGAGCGGGGCCAGCGCCACTTCTACCACCATGAGGTGGTGGGCGCCGACATGGCCCGCGGCATGCTGCGGCGCCTGCGGTACGACAACGACACCGTGCGGCACGTGGCCCACCTGGTGCGCCATCACCTGGCGCTGCACCACTACCCCGGCATGACCGACGCGGCCATCCGCCGGCTGATCCAGCGCATCGGCTTCGACTACCTGGAGGACCTGATCATCCTGCGGGTGGCGGACCGCGCGGCCTCGGGCACCAAGCGGGCCCCCATCTCCCGCGGCGCCCTGCGGCTGCTGACCCGCATGGAGAGGATCCTCGAGCAGGACGCCGCCTTCAGCCTCCACGACCTGGCCGTCGACGGCCACGACGTCATGGCCGCCACGGGCCTCGGCCCAGGTCCGGCCATCGGCTGGATCCTCCGCCAGCTGTTGGAGGAGGTGCTGGACGACCCCAGCCGCAACCGCCGCGACTGGCTGATGGAGCGGGCGGCCGCCTTGCGCGAGGAGGCGGAGGCCCAGGCGGCAGGCCAGCGGCGGGCGAGCACGACGGCGGGCGGTGGCTAGCGGCCGGCGCGGGTGGGTTGCGGTGGGCGAGCGCGCCGGTCGGCGGCGGGCGGTGGCCCGCGGCCCGGGGGCCAGGTCGGCGGCGGGCGAGCAACGCTGGGGGGCGGTGGGCGGTGTCCCGCGGGGCCGGGTCGGGGGCGGGCCAGCACGCCGGGGGCGGTGCCGTCGGCAGCGCGGGTCCGTCGACAGCGGGCGCCCACGCCGGGGGCGGTGGGCCCCGGCCGGCGCGGGTGGGCGCCGGCGCGGCGGCGGGGGTGCGCGGGCCGGGTTCCCGCGCCGGGCGGCGCCGGAGGCGCCCGGCGGCTGTGCCGGACGCAGCGTCGGAGCGGGTAGGAGGTCGAGGCCGTGGACGGGCGGACGAACCGGCAGGCGGCGGAGCCCGAGGGCACCGGGCGCCACGGCGCCCGGTTGGCGGCGCTGCAGCAGCGGATGGCGGCGGCCGGCGTCGACCTGGTGGTCCTGACACCGGGCACCAGCTGGTGGTATCTGACCGGGGTCGGGCTGCTGGCCAGCCGGCTGGCGCTCTTCTTCGTCCCGCGGCAAGGCGAGCCGGCATGGGTGGTGCCGCGGCTGGAGGCGGAGCGGGTGGCCCGGTCGCCGCTGGCCACGGCGCTGGGCCTGGCGCCCGAGCGGGTGTGCACGTACGCCGACGGCGACGATCCCGCCCCCGCCGTTGCCAGGGCCGCGGCCCTGGCAACGGCGGGGCTGGGCGGGCCGCCGCGGGTGGCCGCCATGGAGGAGCGGGTGGCGCGCCTCTTCGAGTGGCACGCGGCCCGCGGCGGCCTGCCAGGCGTCGCCTGGCAGGCCGCCGAGCCGCTGCTGGCCGCCCTGCGGGCCCGCAAGGACCCGGCGGAGGTGGCCGCCATCCGGCGGGCGGCGGAGCTGGTGGAGACCGCCCTGGGCCACGGCAGCGCCTCCGTCCAGCCCGGGTACCGGGAGAGCCAGATCGCCCGGGAGATCGAGAAGGCCCTGCGGGAGCTGGGCACCCGCAGCCCCTTCGGCATCCACGTGGCGTCGGGTCCCCGCTCCGCCGTCCCCCACGCCGAGACCAGCGACCGGATGCTGCAGCCGGGCGACCTGGTGTGGATCGACGTGGGGGCCGAGGTCGACGGCTACGCCGCCGACATCACCCGTACCTTCCTCCTACCCGGCGGCGATCCCACCGCGGCGGCCCGCAAGGCGGAGATCTACCGGGTGTGCTACCAGGCCCAGGCGGCGGCGCGCGCCGCCGCCCGGCCGGGGGTGCGCGCCCGCGACGTGGACGCGGCGGCCCGCCAGCGGATCGCCCAGGCGGGCTTCGGGCCCTACTTCACCCACCGCACCGGTCACGGGCTGGGCCTGGACGTCCACGAGGCGCCCGACATCGCCCCCGGCGACGACACCGTCCTCGAGCCGGGCATGGTGTTCACCGTCGAACCCGGCATCTACCTGCCGGGCATCGGCGGCGTCCGCATCGAAGACGACCTGTTGATCACCGACGACGGCGCCGTCAGCTTGACCCGCTACCGCCGCTGGCTGGCGCCGGGGCCGGAGCCCCCGGAGCCGGCGGGGCCATCGGCGTCGCGATCCGCGGCCGACGTCCCGGACCCGGGCCGCTCCGTCGCCGGCGGTCGGGGGGCGGAGGGCCGGTGACCGACCGCCAGCCGCCCCGCGGGGCTGCCGCCGACGCCGCCGCCCCGGCGGCGTCCGGGATGCCCCCGCTGGTGATCGACGGCCAGGGCCTGACCCTGCAGGCGATTGCCCAGGTGGCGCGGTCCGCGCGTCCCGTGGTCCTCGCGCCGCGGGCGCGCTGGCGCATGGCAGCCAGCCGCGGGCGCGTGGCGGCCGCCCTGGCCCGCGGGGAGATCCTCTACGGGATCACCACCGGCTTCGGGAAGCTCGCCGACGTGGCGATCCCCCCGGCGCAGGCCCGCAGGCTCCAGGAGAACCTGCTGCGCAGCCACGCGGCCGGGGTGGGGGAGCCGTTGCCCGTGCCCGTGGTGCGGGCGATGATGCTGCTCCGGGCCAACGCCCTGGCCAGGGGCTACTCCGGCGTGCGGCCGGAGGTGGTCGAGCGACTGCTGGAGCTGCTCAACCGCGGCATCCACCCCGTGGTGCCGTCCCGCGGATCGCTGGGGGCCAGCGGCGACTTGGCCCCTCTCGCCCACCTGGCCCTGGTGCTCATCGGCCGGGGGTGGGCCGAGGTGGACGGGCGCGTGCTGCCGGGTGACCGGGCCCTGGCCCAGCGGGATCTCGAGCCCCTCACCCTCGAGCCCAAGGAGGGCCTGGCGCTGATCAACGGCACCCAGGCCATGACCGCCCTGGGCGCGCTCGCCGTGGAGGAGGGGCTCTACCTGGCGGCGGTGGCCGACGTGGCCGGGGCCTTGACGCTGCAGGCGCTGCGCGGCATCCCCGCCGCCTTCGACCCGCGCATCCACGCCCTGCGGCCCCACCCCGGCCAGCAGGCGGCCGCCGCCCACCTGCGGGCGCTGCTGGCCGGCAGCAGGCTGGTCACCGAACCGGGACAGGTGCGCGTCCAGGACGCCTACAGCCTGCGCTGCATGCCCCAGGTCCACGGTGCCGTGCGGGACGCGCTGGCCCACGCCGCACGGGTGCTGGCCGTCGAGGCCAACAGCGTCACCGACAACCCCCTGATCTTCCCCGACCCAGACCCCGACCCCGAGGCTGCGGCCGAGGGCGCTCGGCGGGAGGGTGATCCCGCGGCCGCCGGCGCAGGCGCCGGGGCCGCCCGGGGAGGGGACGACGCCGCCCGAGGGCCCGACGGGTCCGCCGGCGGCCGGGGGATGGTCGGATGTGGCGGATCGCGGGCGGATGGCGGCGCGGGGGAACTCGACCCCGGCCCTGCCCTGGCGGGCCTGGCGGAGGCGTCCGTCCCGCAGGCCGGGGACGGGTGGGGAGGGGTCGGCGGCGACGTGCTCTCGGGCGGCAACTTCCACGGCGAGCCCGTGGCCCTGGTGTTGGACTACGCCGCCATCGCCCTGGCCGAGCTGGCCAACATCGCCGAGCGCCGCATCGAGCGGCTGGTCAACCCCCAGCTCAGCGGCCTGCCGGCCTTCCTCACCCGCCGCGGCGGGCTCCACTCCGGGCTGATGCTGGCCCAGTACACGGCGGCCGCCCTGGTGGCCGAGAACAAGACCCTGGCGGTGCCCGCCAGCGTCGACTCCATCCCCTCCTCGGCGAACCAGGAGGACCACGTCTCCATGGGGATGATCGCGGCCCTGAAGCTGGCTCGGGTGGTCGAGCACGTCCGCCACGTGCTGGCCATCGAGCTGCTCTGCGCGGCCCAGGCGCTGGACCTGGTAGGGCCCGAGGGGCTCTCGCCGGCCACGGCGACCGTCTACCGCGCCGTGCGGGCCGCAGTGCCGCCCCTGGGGGACGACCGCGAGCTGGCGCCCGACATCGCCCGGTTGGCCGGGCTGCTGGAGCGCCGCCGCATTCCCCTGCCCCTGCCCCAAGCCGTGGGGCTCCCCGATGCGCTCACCGCGGTGCCGGACGCGGGGTGGCCCGGCGGCGCGGGGGAGCGCATCGGTTCGGGACTCGACGCGGGGCGCGTCGGCTCGGAGCCCGAGCCCGCCAGGGAACGCGGACCGGGTGACGAGGGACGCGCCGGCTGGGAGTCCGACGCGGAGCACCTCCGCTCGGCGCCCGACGGCGCGGGGGGCGATGCCTCGTGAGCCGCACCTGGAGGGTGATCCCCGGCGGCCTCGCGTGGGGCGACCGCCGGTTCGTCTGGGGAAGCCGGACCTACGTGATGGGCATCCTCAACGTCACGCCGGACTCCTTCTCCGACGGCGGCCGCTACCTCGACCCCGCCGCGGCGGAGGAGCACGCCTTGGCCATGGCCGAGGCGGGTGCGGACATCATCGACGTGGGCGCCGAGTCCACCCGCCCCGGGGCGACCCCGGTGCCGGCCGAGGAGGAGCTGCGGCGGCTCCTGCCGGTCCTGCGGCGACTGGCGCCCAAGCTCGACGTGCCCATCTCCGTCGACACCTACAAGGCCCAGGTGGCCCGCGTCGCCCTGGAGGAGGGGGCGGCCCTGATCAACGACGTGGGCGGGCTGCGGCGCGACCCGGCCATGGCCGCGGTCGCCGCCGCCCACCGGGTGCCGGTGGTGGCGATGCACGCGCGTCCCCACGGGGACACGGCGTACGCCGACTTCTGGGGCGAGATCCTGGGGTTCCTGCGGGCCGCCATCGAGCGCGCCGAGGCCGCGGGCCTGCCGCGGGAGATGGTCATCGTCGACCCGGGCTTCGGCTTCGGCAAGACCCCGGAGCAGAACCTGGACCTCATCCGGCAGCTGCCGCGCCTGCGGACGCTGGGGGCGCCGGTGCTGCTGGGCACCTCGCGCAAGAGCACCATCGGCCGGGTGCTGGACCTGCCGGTGGACCAGCGCCTGGAGGGCACGGCGGCCACCGTCGTCCTGGCCGTCGCCCGCGGCGTGGACGTGGTGCGGGTCCACGACGTGGCGCCCATGGTGCGGCTAGTGCGCATGGCGGACGCCGTGGTCCGCCACCCCCGCTGGCGCGAGGGGGACGAACCGGCCCCCGTGCGGGACGCGGCTCGACCGGATCCGGCCGCGGCGGGAGCCGGGGCGGACCCGGACGTCCCCCGACCCACGGGCCGTCTGGACCCGACGCCGGCGCCGCCCGCCCGCAGCGTGATCCAGCTCCGGGCCCTGCGCTTCGAGGCGCGCCACGGCGTGCTGCCCGAGGAGCACCGGAACCCGCAGCCCTTCCTCGTGGACGTCGACCTGGGCCTGGATACGGCGGCGGCCGCCGCGGCGGACGACCTCGCTCTGACCGTGGACTACGCGGAGGTCCATCGACGGGTGGCCCGCGTCGTCGAGGGGCCGCATCGGCGACTGATCGAGACCCTGGCCCACCAGCTGGCCGCCGAGCTACTGCACGCCTTCCCCGTGGACTGGGTGCGGGTGCGGGTCGCCAAGCCCGCGGCGCCCCTGCCCGGCCCGGCGGAGGGCGCGGCGGTGGAGGTGTGGCGATCCCGTGCAGGACGCGTCGGGACCGGTTGACGGCGCCGCGCGGGGCAGGGTGCCCGGTCCGGAGCGGGAGCCCGCGTCCCCGACCCCGGTGCGGGCCTACGTGGGGCTCGGGGCCAACCTGGGCGATCGGCGCGCCCAGCTGCGGTGGGCGGTGGCCGCCCTGGACCGCCAGGCCGGGGTGAGGGTGGTGGGCGTCGCCTCCCTCTACGGCTCCCGCCCCGTGGGCGTCGTCGACCAGCCGGACTTCCTGAACTCGGTGGTGGCCCTGGACACGGTGCTCCCGGCCGACCGGCTGCTGGAGCGGCTCCTGGAGCTGGAGCGGCAGGCGGGCCGGGTGCGGCTGCGCCGGTGGGGGCCGCGCACGCTGGACCTGGACCTGCTCTGGTACGCGGGCCTCGTCATCCGCCGGCCCCCGCAGCTGGTGGTGCCCCATCCGCGCGCCGCGGAGCGGGCCTTCGTGCTGGTGCCGTGGGCGGAGCTGGCGCCGGACACCGTCATCCCCGGCCACGGCCCCGTGGGGCGGTTGGCCGAGGCCATCGACCGGTCGGGCGTCTGGCTGGAGGAGGCGTCGCCCGGTTGGTGGCAGGAACCGAAGCGGCCCTCCCCGGGGGCGCCGGGAGCGGGCGGCTAGGCGGGACCGATGCGGGCCGCCGGCATCCTGCCCTGCGGGGCCCGCCGGCCACGCCGGTCCACGGCATTCCGGGGGGACGCCGGTGCCGGTCCGGGAGGTGGGTGCGGTGTCGACGGAGACGGCAGCGGGCCGCGGGGACGGCGGAGGGACGGCCGGCTCCCTCACCCAGGTGGAGGGCATCCTGGTGGGCCACGCCACCGATCGGCAGGGCCTGACGGGGTGCACCGTCGTGCTCTGTCCCGAGGGGGCGACCTGTGCCGTCGACGTGCGGGGTGGGGCGCCGGGCACCCGGGAGACGGACCTCCTGGGCCCCGGCCGGCTGGTCCAGCAGGTGCACGCCGTGTGCCTGGCCGGCGGCAGCGCCTTCGGCCTCGCGGCGGCCCAGGGCGTCATGACCTGGCTGGAGGAACGCGGCTACGGCTTCGACACCGGGGTCGCCCGGGTGCCCATCGTGCCCGCGGCGATCCTCTTCGACCTGGCGGTCGGCGACCCGCGGGCGCGCCCCGACGCGGCCATGGGGTACGCCGCCTGCGAGGCGGCCTCGCGGGAACCGGTGGTCGAGGGCAGCGTGGGAGCGGGGACGGGCGCGGTGGTCGGGGCCGTGATGGGGCCCGCCGGCCTGCGCAAGGGCGGCGTCGGGTCGGCGGGCCGGTTCCTCCCCAATGGTTGGACGGTGGCAGCCCTGGTGGTGCTAAATTGTTACGGAGGCGTGCGGGACCCGGAGACGGGGCGCTGGTTGGTGGGCCCGCCGCCGGAACCGACGGCCCCTGGCTGGCCCGGCGCCGAGCCTGGGCGTCGCCCGCGGCGGACGGGGACCAAGGCCGACGGGCGCCCATCGGCGGATCCAGCCGGCGCCGACGCGGGCGAGGGTCGGGGCCCCGGGCGTGGGCCGGGCGGCCACGGCGTGGGCGGGGGCTCCCCGGGGGTGGGGCGGCACACCACCCTGGCGGTGGTGGCCACCGACGCCGCGCTGCCGCGGGACGACCTCCACCGCATCGCCCAGGTGGCCCAGAGCGGCCTCGCCCGCGTCGTCGACCCGGTCCACACGTGGGTGGACGGCGACACGGTCTTCGCGCTGGCCACGGGCCGGCGGGGCGGCGTCCCGACCCTGGACGACCGCATGGCGTTGGCCGCGGCGGCAGCCCAGGTGACGGCCGCCGCCGCCCTGCGCGCCGTCCTCCGCGCCGAGCCCCTCGGCGGCATCGCCGCCGTCGCCGCGGGCCGCGGTCCGGGGATGGGGCCGGCGTGAGGGCCGGCCGAGAACCCGGCGCCGTCATCGGTGGCGGAGGGGACGCCGTCGCGCCGGACCGGGGTCCGGGGGCGCGGCCGCGGGCACGCCACGGCGCCGGTGCCCGGGGTTCGCGCCGGAGGCGCGCCGGGGAGAGGAGCGGGGGCCGAGGTGCTGCTGGCCATCGACATCGGCAACACCCATACCAAGCTGAGCCTCTACGACGGCAGCCGTCACGTGGCGGGCTGGCGGCTGTCCACCAACGGGGAGCGGACCGCGGACGAGTTCGCCGTCACCCTGGCGGCGCTGATGCGGGGCCGGGGCCTGGACCTCGGACAGGTCACCGCCGTCGCCATCTGCTCGGTGGTGCCGCCGGCGCTGGTGCCGGTGGTGACCATGGTGCGGCGGGATCTCGGCCTGGAGCCCCTGGTCGTCGGGCCCGAGACCGACACCGGCATGCCGGTGGCCTACGAGAACCCGCGCGAACTGGGGGCCGACCGCATCGCCAATGCCGTGGCGGCGCGGGCCGAGTACGGCGCCCCGGTGATCGTCGTCGACCTGGGCACGGCGACCAAGTGGGAGGTGGTCTCCCCCGACGGGGTCTACCTGGGTGGGGCCATCGCCCCCGGCGTCGCCATCTCCCTGGATGCCCTGGTCCGCCGGGCGGCGCGCCTCTCGCGGATCGAGCTGGCCCGGCCGCACAGGGCCATCGGGCGGAGCACGGTGGAGGCCCTGCGGGCCGGCGTGCTGTACGGCTTCGCCGGGCAGATCGACGCCGTCGTCGACCGCATCCAGGACGAGCTCGGTCAACCGGCGCCGGTGGTGGCGACCGGCGGTCTCGCCCCGCTGATCGCCCCGGAGTCGCGGCGCATCGAGCACGTCGACCCCCACCTGACCCTGAAGGGGTTGCGGTGGATCCACCAGCGCCTGGCGGGCTCGGCCGCGTCGGCATCCGGGCCCGCACCGGGCGAGACGGCCCGCGACAGGGGGCGACCAGGTCGCGCATAATTTGGCTAAAGGATTCGCTTGCCACGAGGCGAATGGGTGTCGGTACACGCGAAAGGGAATGGCTGCCGATGCGCGCGATGCCGCCAGGCGGCGTCGCGGTCCGGTTTCGCGCCGCGAGGGCGCGCAACCGGGTGCCGGCCGCGTTGGCCGGCCGAGAGGGGGAACGGGCCTTGGTCGAGATGAAGGTCCTCAGTGTGGGGATGGTCCAGGGTTCCGACGGTAACGTGGTGGTGCTGAAGGAGGCCGATGGGGATCGCCTGCTGGTGATCGCCGTGGGTCTGGCCGAGGCCAGCGCCATCGCGTTGCAGCTGCAGGGTCTGCAGCCCCCCCGGCCCCTGACCCACGATCTGCTGGTCAATCTGGTCCGGCGCATGCAGGGCGAGATCGTCCGGGTCGTGGTCCACGACCTGCGGGACGAGACCTTCATCGGGCAGATCGACATCCAGACGGAGCACGGGATCATGGAGATCGACGCCCGCCCCAGCGACGCCATCGCCATCGCCCTGCGGGCCGACGCGCCGATCTACGTCGCCGAACCGGTCCTGGAGATGGCGGCCGTCCGCAGCGACATCCTCTCCGGCGACTCCTCCGAGGAGTGACGAGGAGCCGTCCCGGCCCGGTGCGCACCGCCGGGATCCGGGGGCGGCGCCCCGGGCGGGGCAGCGGGGGTGCCGGGGGTGCGCGGCCCGGCGACGGCCGCGCCCCGAGCGGCCGGGTGCCGGCGGCCGTCGCCGGTCGGGGGCCGGGCACGGGAGGCAACGCAGGTTGAAGCGCGTCGTCAGCGTGAGCCTGGGTTCGTCCCGGCGCGATCACACGGTGCGGCTGGAGCTCCTGGGCGAGACGGTGGAGATCCAGCGCATCGGCACGGATGGCGACGTCCGCAGGGCGGTCCAGCTAATCCGCGAGCTGGACGGCCAGGTGGACGCCTTCGGGATGGGCGGTACCGACCTGTACCTGGTGGCAGGCCGGCGCCGCTACGTCCTGCGGGCCGCCCTCCCCATGGCCCGGGCGGCGCGGAAGACGCCCATCGTCGATGGGAGCGGGCTGAAGAACACCCTGGAGCGGCGGGTGGTTCGCCAGCTGGCGCGGGAAGGGGTCGTCGACTTCGCCCGCAGCCGGGTGCTGGTGACCGTGGCGGTCGATCGGTTCGGCATGGCCGAGGCCCTGGCGGAGACGGGGTGCGAGCTGATCCTGGGCGATCTGATCTTCGCCCTGGGCATCCCCATCCCGCTCCGCAGCCTGGCCACCCTGGAGCGGCTGGCGCGGATCATCGCGCCCATCGCGGTGCGCCTGCCCCTCAGCGTGCTGTACCCCACCGGGGAGCGGCAGGAGCAGATCGTGCCGAAGCACGGCCGGTTCTTCGCCTGGGCGGACGTCATCGCCGGGGACTGGCACTACATCCGGCGGCACTTGCCCCCCTCCCTGGGGGGGAAGGTCATCCTCACCAACACGGTCACCGCCGAGGACGTCGAGCTGCTGCGCCGGCGCGGCGCGCGGATGCTCATCACCACCACGCCCGAGCTGGGGGGGCGATCCTTCGCCACCAACGTGATGGAGGCGGTGCTGGTGGCCCTGTCGGGCCGCCGACCGGACGAACTCGGCCCGGCGGACTACGAGCGCCTGCTCGATGCCGTGGGCTTCCGCCCGCGCATCGAGCGGCTGGACGCGGCGGCCGGCGCTGCCGCGGCGCGGTCGTCAGGACCCAGCCCGGGTCGCTAGACGAGGGGAGGCCACGAGCCGGGGCCGTGCAAGGGGGATGGCGCCGCGGGGAACCCTGGTTCCCGGTGTGCGCGCCGGGCGGGGACCCAGGTCTGGTCCCCGCCCGGCGCGCGCCGGCGGTGGCGAACCCGCGGACCCGGGGGGTGTCCCACCGGCCGCCGGCGCTCGGACTTCGGTCGTGCGGGGCGCGGCGCCCCCGTCCCCGGGGCCCGGGCCTCGAGCGCTCGGGTCTCCACCAGGCGTCCGTGGGGTCTGGCGACCGCCCCTCGGCGGCGGGCCCTGGGGAGGGCGCGGGGCTCCTCCCCAGGAAGGAGGAGCCCGCAGCCAGGGCGGCTGCCGACGGCTCCGGCGGCCGGAGGGCATCCTGGGGGCGCCGGGACGGCAGGCACGGTTTGACAGGGGCGAGGCGGCCTCATATAATTCAACACCGCTCGCCCGGCGGGTGGGACCGCTTCCCAGCGGTCCCACCCGCCGGGGGGCGATTGCCTTTCGAGGGCCGGCTTGGAAGGAGCGAATGGGGATGACGGACAAGGAGCTGCTGCTTTCGGCGGAAGGCCTGCGCAAGCTGGAGGAGGAGCTCCAGTACCTCAAGTCGGTCAAGCGCCGCGAGGTGGCGCAGCGCATCAAGCAGGCCCGCGAGTTCGGGGATATTTCCGAGAATTCGGAGTACGAAGAGGCCAAGAACGAGCAGGCCTTCGTGGAAGGACGCATCATCGAGCTGGAGAAGATGCTGCGGAACGCGCGCATCGTCAACGATGACGAGATCGACCCGACCAAGGTGAACATCGGGTCCACGGTCTACCTCAAGGACGTGGACACCGGCGAGGAGGTCCAGTACACCATCGTCGGGTCCAACGAGGCCGATCCCGCCGCCCTGCGCATCTCCTACCAGTCGCCGGTGGGCAAGGCGCTCTTCGGCCGATCCGTGGGCGAGGTCGTCGAGGTCAAGGTGCCGGCGGGAACCCTGCGCTACGAGATCGTGCGCATCGAGCGGGCGGGCTGAGGGCGGGATCGCGCCCGGTCCCCGGGCCAGGGCCCGGGGGCGGAGAGGCCGAGGTTGCGATCCGTCGCCGGGGCGGCCGGGGGCCGTGACCATGGCGCTCTCCGGGCGGGGAGGCCCCGTGGGACGCTCTGCGGGTCGGGCGGAACGGTCGCTTGCGGTCGGAGGCGGGCCGCCTGCCCGCGGCCGCAGGTGGCCCGGATCCCCCCTGCCTGAGGGGACCGGCGGCCCGTCCGGACGGGCCCTCGCACGGCGATCCGTCGCGGGGGTCGGGCGGCGGGGGGCAGGGCCCACTGGAGCGCGCCGCGGCGCCCCCGTGGGCGGCGCGGCGGCCGGTTCGTCAGGAGGGGCGCCGGTTCGTCCCGGAGGAACGCAGCCCGCCCGATGCGCTTCCCGCCGCTGGCCTCGCGCCGGTCCGGAGGGGCCGGCGCCATTCCTTTGCCGTCAGGAGGGACGTGCCCGTGGGCGAGAACGGCGGGACGGGCCGGGGTGGCATGGAGGAGCTGGCGCACCCGCGTCCGGGCCGCGATCCGGGGCAGCGTGCCACGGAGGGGGACGGCGCGCCCGTCGCGCCGGCGTCCGTCGACGCGCACGCGGCCGGGACGGGCCGGGAGGCCGTCGCTCCAGAGGCCGAGGGGGCCCGGCTCCAGGAGGTCTTGAAGGCCCGCCGCGCCAAGCTGGAGTTCTGGCGGCGGCGGGGGGTCGATCCCTTCGGCCGGCGGTACGACGTCACCCACCATGCGCGCGACGTGCTGGAGGGCTTCCCGCAGCTGGAGGGGCAGGCGGTCCGGGTGGCCGGCCGGCTCATGGCGCTGCGGCGCCATGGGCGCGCGGCCTTCGCCGACCTGCAGGACGTGACCGGGCGCATCCAGCTGCTGGCGCGCGTCGGCCCGTTGCCGGAGGAGGACTACCGGGCCTTCCTCGAGCTGGACCGGGGCGACTGGGTCGGCGCCGAGGGCACGGTGATCCGCACCCGGCGCGGGGAGATCAGCGTCGAGGTGACGGACTTCGTACTGCTGGGCAAGTCCCTCTACCCGCTCCCGGAGAAGTGGCACGGCCTGCAGAACGTCGACCTGCGCTACCGCCAGCGCTACGTGGACCTGATCGTCAACCCGCGGGTGCTGGAGACCTTCAAGATCCGCGCCCAGGTGATCCGCGAGATCCGCAACTTCCTGGACCGGCGCGGGTTCTACGAGGTGGAGACGCCCGTCCTGCACCTGATCTACGGCGGCGCGGCGGCCCGGCCGTTCGTCACCCACCACAACGCGCTGGACCTGGACCTCTACCTGCGCATCGCGCTGGAGCTGCACCTCAAGCGTCTGATCGTGGGCGGCATGGAGCGGGTGTACGAGATCGGCCGGGTCTTCCGGAACGAGGGCATCTCCACGCGGCACAATCCGGAGTTCACCATGCTCGAGCTCTACCAGGCCTTCAGCGACTACGAGGGCATGATGGAGCTGACCGAGCAGCTGGTCAGCCACGTGGCGCGCGCCGTCCACGGCACCACGGTGGTCCGCTACCAGGGACAGGAGATCGACTTCGCGCCGCCGTGGCGGCGGCTGTCTTTCGCCGAGGCCTTGGAGACCATGGCCGGCGTGCGCCTGGACGACGTGCTGACGGACGAGGGCGCGCAGCGCGTGGCGCGGGAGCGCGCCCTGGAGCTGACCAAGGCGCCGACGCCGGCGGCGGTGCTGGACGAGCTGGTGGACGTCTACGTGCAGCCGCGGTTGATCCAGCCCACCTTCCTCTACGACTACCCGGTGGTGCTCTCGCCCCTGGCTCGCCGGATCCCGGACCGCCCCCACCTGGCCTACCGGTTCGAGGCGCTGGTGGCAGGGATGGAGATCGCCAACGCCTTCAGCGAGCTCAACGACCCGGACGACCAGCGCCGGCGCTTCGAGGAGCAGCTGGCGGCGCGCGCCCGCGGCGACGACGAGGCCCACCAGATGGACGAGGACTACATCCACGCGCTGGAGATCGGCCTTCCCGCCACGGGCGGCCTGGGCATCGGGATCGATCGGCTGGTGATGCTGCTGACCGACAGCCCGTCCATCCGGGATGTGATCCTCTTCCCATTGATGCGCCCCCGGGACTGAAGGCGGTCGAATCGGCCGGCGGCGTTCGGCTTCGCCGGGCAGCTGCTGCCGCGGCGATGGCCCCGGGACGTCCCGCGGCGCCTGCAGGGTACGTCGGGTGTCCGCCTCGGCCCCAGTCCGCTTGACGCTCCGCGGGGCGGGCGCTATACTCACCGATGCCGGTCGGCGGAGCGCCATCGCGGGCGCCGAGGGCGTGGCCGAGGCGCGCGACCCCGCCGGTTCGGGCCGGCTGGGGCGCGGCGGTGGCGAGGCGCCGCCGAACCGGTGCCGCCCAAGCGGGCGGCGGGGCCTTGACGAGGCCCGGAGGAGCTGCTAAATATCAAACCTGCCGGTACGACACCGGCGACGCCCAAGCGGGCGCACCTGGTCCTTGAAAAGGGAGTGGCGTGTGGAGAGGCAGGCCTTGCGAGCCGGAGGTCTCACTCTGCGGGGCCTGGGTGCGGGGAGCGCCTGGGTCTTGGTGGGGTGAGGCGCGGACGACGCGGGGAGCCGGAGGCTCTTCTGCGGGATGGGTGAGCATTCCGGAGGAGAGTTTGATCCTGGCTCAGGACGAACGCTGGCGGCGTGCCTAAGACATGCAAGTCGAGCGGGGAGATTGGGGAGCTTGCTCTCCGGTCTCCTAGCGGCGGACGGGTGAGTAACACGTGGGTAACCTGCCCGGCAGTGGGGGATAACCCTGGGAAACTGGGGCTAATACCGCATACGGTCCGCGCTCCGCATGGGGTGTGGAGGAAAGGCCGCTGGAGAGGCGGTCGCTGCCGGAGGGGCCCGCGGCCCATCAGCTGGTTGGTGGGGTAACGGCCCACCAAGGCGACGACGGGTAGCCGGCCTGAGAGGGTGGTCGGCCACACGGGGACTGAGACACGGCCCCGACTCCTACGGGAGGCAGCAGTCGGGAATCTTGCGCAATGGGCGAAAGCCTGACGCAGCGACGCCGCGTGGGGGAGGAAGCCCTTCGGGGTGTAAACCCCTGTCGTCCGGGACGAAGGTCGGGGGTGAGGAGCCCTCGGCTGACGGTACCGGAAGAGGAAGCCCCGGCTAACTACGTGCCAGCAGCCGCGGTAAGACGTAGGGGGCGAGCGTTGTCCGGAATCACTGGGCGTAAAGGGCTCGTAGGCGGCCTGGCAAGTCGGATGTGAAAGGCCCCGGCTCAACCGGGGAGGTGCATTCGAAACTGCCGGGCTTGAGGGCAGGAGAGGGCAGCGGAATTCCCGGTGGAGCGGTGAAATGCGTAGAGATCGGGAGGAACACCAGTGGCGAAGGCGGCTGCCTGGCCTGGCCCTGACGCTGAGGCGCGACAGCGTGGGGAGCGAACGGGATTAGATACCCCGGTAGTCCACGCCGTAAACGATGGGTGCTAGGTGTGGGAGGTATCGACCCCTTCCGTGCCGGAGCTAACGCACTAAGCACCCCGCCTGGGGAGTACGGCCGCAAGGCTGAAACTCAAAGGAATTGACGGGGGCCCGCACAAGCGGTGGAGCATGTGGTTTAATTCGAAGCTACGCGAAGAACCTTACCTGGGCTTGACATCACCGCGAACCTGGCCGAAAGGCTGGGGTGCCCCTTTGGGGAGCGCGGTGACAGGTGCTGCATGGTTGTCGTCAGCTCGTGTCGTGAGATGTTGGGTTAAGTCCCGCAACGAGCGCAACCCCCGCCCTGTGTTGCCAGCGGTTCGGCCGGGCACTCACAGGGGACTGCCGGTGACAAACCGGAGGAAGGTGGGGATGACGTCAAATCATCATGGCCCTTATGCCCAGGGCTACACACGTGCTACAATGGCCGGTACAACGGGTTGCGAACCCGCGAGGGGGAGCCAATCCCTAAAAGCCGGTCCCAGTTCGGATCGCAGGCTGCAACTCGCCTGCGTGAAGCCGGAATCGCTAGTAATCGCGGATCAGCATGCCGCGGTGAATACGTTCCCGGGCCTTGTACACACCGCCCGTCACACCACGGGAGCCGGCAACACCCGAAGCCGGTGGCCCAACCCCGCCGGAAGGGGTGGGGCTTGGCGGGAGCGCGAAGTCCCAGCCCTTCCGGTGGGGAGGGAGCCGTCGAAGGTGGGGCCGGTGACTGGGGTGAAGTCGTAACAAGGTAGCCCTACGGGAACGTGGGGCTGGATCACCTCCTTTCTAAGGAGTGCCGGACCGGGGCCCGCCCCGGTCCCCTCCAGGTCGATCCTGCCTCGAGGAAACGCGCCGCTCCCTTCTCAAGGACCAGGGCGCCCCACGGCGCCGGGTTGGCCGGCGGGGCGACCGGTGCTATAATAGAAACCCGGTCAAGGGCGTGGGGATATAGCTCAGTTGGTCAGAGCGCACCCCTGATAAGGGTGAGGTCGGTAGTTCGAATCTACCTATCCCCACCGTCCCTTTTCCTCGGCCTTCCTGTGGGGACGTAGCTTAGTTGGGAGAGCGCCGGCTTTGCAAGCCGGAGGTCGGCGGTTCGAATCCGCTCGTCTCCACATGGGACCAAGACCGCCCCCATGGTGGGGCGGTTCTTTGGGCAAAGGCCAGGGGGTTTTGCACCTTGACAACGGCATAGGGAAGGGGCGTGTGAAAGATGGGGAGGCGTGCCTGCTCGCGGGGCGGCGGTTGGCGCTGCGGCGGGCGGGTGGCGCGCGGGATGAAGGTAGGAAGGGCACACGGTGGATGCCTCGGCGCGAAGGGCCGATGAAGGGCGTGGTAAGCTGCGAAAAGCCTCGGGGAGCCGCAAGCAGGCGTCGATCCGGGGATGCCCGAATGGGGGAACCCGGCGGGGGGAATGCCCCGTCATCCCGGGCTGAATCCATAGGTCCGGGAGGGGAACCGCGGGAACTGAAACATCTTAGTACCGCGAGGAAAAGAAATCAACCGAGATTCCCCGAGTAGCGGCGAGCGAAAGGGGAGGAGCCCAAACCCGGGCGGTGGGAAAGGCTGCCACCGTTGCCGTCCGGGGGTTGTGGGGCGCACGAGCGGGGCTTGGCAGGGCCCCGGCGGAGTGAGCAAACCGCGGGCTAGCCGAACGGGCCTGGAAGGGCCGGCCGGAGAGGGTAAGAGCCCCGTAGGCGAAAGTTCGCGGTCTCCGTTGGTGCGTGCCCGAGTACCACGGGGCACGTGGAACCCCGTGGGAAGCTGGGGGGACCACCCTCCAAGGCTAAATACCCGAGCGACCGATAGCGCACGAGTACCGTGAGGGAAAGGTGAAAAGCACCCCGGGAGGGGAGTGAAAGAGAACCTGAAACCGTGTGCCTACAGGCAGTCGGAGGGGCGGAGGCCCTGACGGCGTGCCTATTGAAGAATGAGCCGGCGAGTGACCGTCTGCAGCGAGGTTAAGGGCCGCAGGTCCGGAGCCGGAGGGAAACCGAGTCCGAAGAGGGCGCGAGTTGCAGGCGGTCGACCCGAAACCGGGTGATCTACCCATGGCCAGGGTGAAGCGCGGGTAAGACCGCGTGGAGGCCCGAACCAGGTTGGTGTTGAAAAACCATCGGATGAGCTGTGGGTAGGGGTGAAATGCCAAGCGAACCCGGAGATAGCTGGTTCTCCCCGAAACCACTTGAGGGTGGGCCTTCCGGGCTGACGCGCGGGGGTAGAGCACTGCTTGGGCTAGGGGCCTTCCCGGGTTACCGAACTCAGGCAAACTCCGAATACCGCGCGGTGCACCGGGGGAGTTAGAGCACGAGGGATAAACTTCGTGCTCGAGAGGGGAACAGCCCAGACCACCAGCTAAGGCCCCCAAGTCCGTGCTCAGTGGGAAAGGATGTGGGGTCGCGAAGACAACCAGGATGTTGGCTTAGAAGCAGCCATCATTGAAAGAGTGCGTAATAGCTCACTGGTCGAGCGACCCTGCGCCGAAAATGACCCGGGGCTGAAGCACGGCGCCGAAGCTGTGGACGGGCGCAGGCCCGTGGTAGGGGAGCGTTGCCTGGGCGGCGAAGGTCGGCCGTGAGGTCGGCTGGAGCGCAGGCAAGTGAGAATGCCGGCATGAGTAGCGAAAAGGCCGGTGAGAATCCGGCCCGCCGAAAGCCCAAGGGTTCCTGAGCAAGGCTCGTCCGCTCAGGGTTAGTCGGGACCTAAGCCGAGGCCGCAAGGCGTAGGCGATGGGCAACCGGTTCATATTCCGGTACCACCGCGAAGCCGCTATGAGCGATGGGGGGACGCAGGAGGGTAGGTACCGCCGGCCGCTGGAGAGGGCCGGTGCAAGCGGGTAGGGAGCCCCGGGAGGCAAATCCCCCGGGGAGTCCCGAGACGCGACGCCGAGCCCCCTCGGGGGCGAAGGGGCCGATCCCACACTGCCAAGAAAAGCCCCTAGCCAGGCTTCCGGTGCCCGTACCCGAAACCGACACAGGTGGGCGAGGCGAGAAGCCTCAGGCGCGCGGGAAAACCCTCGCTAAGGAACTCGGCAAATTGACCCCGTAACTTCGGGAGAAGGGGTGCCCCCTGAGGTGAAGGCCCACGCGGCCGGAGCTTTGGGGGGTCGCAGAGAGCAGGCCCAGGCGACTGTTTATCAAAAACACAGGTCCCTGCGAAGCCGAAAGGCGCAGTATAGGGGCTGACGCCTGCCCGGTGCTGGAAGGTTAAGGGGAGGGGTGAGGGCGCAAGCCCGAGCTCCGAACCGAAGCCCCAGTAAACGGCGGCCGTAACTATAACGGTCCTAAGGTAGCGAAATTCCTTGTCGGGTAAGTTCCGACCCGCACGAAAGGCGTAACGACCTGGGCACTGTCTCGGCGAGGGGCCCGGTGAAATTGAGCGGCCCGTGAAGACGCGGGCGACCCGCAGCTGGACGGAAAGACCCCGTGGAGCTTGACTGCAACCTGTCATTGAACGTCGGCCGGCCATGTATAGGATAGGTGGGAGGCTGCGAACCCGGGCCGCCAGGTTCGGGGGAGCCGACGGTGGAATACCACCCTTGGACGGCGGGCGTTCTAACCGCGGCCCGTCAGCCGGGTCCGGGACCGTGGCAGGTGGGCAGTTTGACTGGGGCGGTCGCCTCCTAAAAGGTAACGGAGGCGCCCAAAGGTACCCTCAGCACGGTTGGAAATCGTGCGCGGAGTGCAAAGGCACAAGGGTGCTTGACTGCGAGACCGACGGGTCGAGCAGGGGCGAAAGCCGGGCTTAGTGATCTTACGGTCCTGGGTGGAAGGGCCGTGACTCAACGGATAAAAGCTACCCCGGGGATAACAGGCTGATCTCCCCCAAGAGTCCACATCGACGGGGAGGTTTGGCACCTCGATGTCGGCTCATCGCATCCTGGGGCCGCAGCCGGTCCCAAGGGTTGGGCTGTTCGCCCATTAAAGCGGTACGTGAGCTGGGTTCAGAACGTCGTGAGACAGTTCGGTCCCTATCCACTGCGGGCGCAGGAGACTTGAGGGGAGCCTTCCCTAGTACGAGAGGACCGGGAAGGACCGACCGCTGGTATCCCAGTTGTCCCGCCCGGGGCACGGCTGGAACGCCATGTCGGGACCGGATAAGCGCTGAAAGCATCTAAGCGCGAAGCCGACCCCAAGATGAGGTCTCCCATCCCGCCAAGGGAGTAAGACCCCTGGTAGACCACCAGGTCGATAGGCCGGGCGTGTAAGGACCGCAAGGTCTTCAGCGACCCGGTCCTAATCGGTCGAGGCCTTCACCCGCCAACCCACCCCCCGCCCATCGCCAAGCGCAGCCCCGCACCCCCACCACCCCATCCCTGTGCCGTTCTCAAGGGGCAAAACCCCCACCCCGTTCCGGTGGCCATGGCGGAGGGGACCCACCCGTTCCCATCCCGAACACGGCCGTTAAGCCCTCCAGCGCCGATGGTACTGGGCGGGCCACCGCCCGGGAGAGTAGGTCGCCGCCGGAACGCCTTTTTGGCCCCGCGCCGGAGCGCGCGGGGCCGCTTTTTGTTTTATCATCGAGGGGATCGGAGGGACCGAGGCATGCCGCCCGTGGTCATCGGCATCGCCGGGGGGACCGGGTCGGGAAAGAGCACGCTGGTCCGACAGATCGTACAGCACCTCCCCGGGCGGGTCGCCGTCCTCCCGCAGGACGCCTACTACCTGGACCGCCGCGATCTGCCCTTCGAAGAGCGCGCGCGCCTCAACTACGACCATCCCATGGCCTTCGACACCCCCTTGCTGGTCCGTCATCTGCGGAGCCTGAAACAGGGCAAGGCGGTCCACCGCCCGGTGTACGACTTCACCCAGCACCTCCGCGCCCGGCACACCGTGCGGGTCGAACCGCGCGACGTCATCGTTGTCGAGGGCATCCTGGTGCTGGCGGAGGAGGCGTTGCGCCGGTTGCTGGACATCAAGATCTTCGTGGACACCGACGCGGACGTGCGCATCCTGCGCCGGCTGGTGCGGGACATCGAACGGCGCGGCCGCACCCTGGACTCGGTGATCCGACAGTACCTCGAGACCGTCAAGCCCATGCACGAGCAGTTCGTCGAACCCAGCAAGCGGTACGCCGACCTGATCATCCCCGAGGGCGGCTTCAACCGCGTCGCCCTGGACGTGCTGCTGGCCCGCATCCGCGCCGCCCTCGACCAGCCGCCCGGCGGCCGTGTGACCGCCTCAGCCGGCGGCGGGCCTGCGCCGGCCGCTGCCGACCGGGACGGCCGCGTGGTGTCCGACCATTTGGTCGCACCCGCGGGCGGGGCCGGGCAACGGCGCAAGCGGCGCCGCAGGGGCGGGCGCCGCGGCGCGACGGCTCGGTCTTGATGCGGCGGCGCCACCCGTCCCGGGGGCGGACCAAACGGGACCCAGGGCGACGCAGCCCGCACCCCGCGCGAGCGCGGCGCGGGACGGCCTGCGCAGAGGACGGCGGGACCACCAGGCCGCGGCGGCCGGTCACGCCACCCGAGGTCGCGGGGCGGGCGCACCCCCCAGTCGTCGGCGCAGTGGGGGTCGCCGGCACGCCAGCGCAACGCCTTGCGCAACGCCTTGCACAACGCCTTGGAGGTGACGCGGTTGCCGGCGACCCGTCCGCAGGAGGAAGCAACGACCCGAAGGAGGACGCCAGAGGGACGGTGACGGTGCGCGGTACCCGTCGGCCGGAACGGCAGGGGGCGATGGCCCAGGGATGGCGGAGCGTCACCCACCGGTGTTCACGCGCGAGAGCGAGCCGGGCCCGGGTCGTCGCGATCGGCGCCGCCCTCGTGGTGCTGGCGGCCGCCCTCGTCGTCGCCGGTCAGGGCCCCTCCTCGCCGGCCATCCCGCGGCACCAAGAGGCGCCGGCGCTGCCGCGCCCCCCAGGACCGCCGGTCACGGTCGCGGCCGCCGTGCACCCGGCGGGCCGCGGCGGTGGCGGGGAGCGGGCGGTGGGGCATGCCCCCGCTGCCGCCCCCTCGCCGGTTCCGCCGTCGCCGGCCAACGACCGGCGGTGGCTGGCGGCGCGCGCCTTGTGGCGGGCCTGCGGCTGGGAGGTGCCCGCCGGTGCCCGCGACCGGGCGGTGCGTCGCGGCGAGCTGGCGCGATGGCTGGTCCGCGGGCTGCTGCGCCCCGCCCCCGAGCCGTTGACGGACTCCATCGCCCTGGCGATGGCGGCGGGGATGGGCTGGCTCCCGCCGGCCTGGGCGGTCCCCGCCGGCCGGGGCGCGGCGGGGACCGCCGTGAACGCCGACCAGGCCGTGACGTGGGCCGACCTGCACGCCGTCGCCGCGGCGGTGCTGGCGCCGTTCCCCCGGCCGACGGGGACCGCCGCCCAGGGCGCGGGGCATGGCGCGTCGGCGGAGCCGGCCGGCCGACGGGCGCCGGGCGCCGAGGGACTCGCGGCAGGTGCCGGCGGCGACGGTGCCGCCGAGGCCATGGAGGCCGTGACCCTCGGCGAGGCCATGACCTGGTACCTCCAACTGCTGGAGCGTGCGGGACGCCTGTTCGACGGCGAGGGGGTCGTGACCGCGGTCGACCGGCAGGCCGGCCGCGTGTGGGTGGATGCGGGCGCGTTGCGGTGGGTGCTGGAGGTGCCGCGCGGCACACCGGTCTACCGCAACGGGGAGGCGAGCCTCTTGAGGGCCCTGACGCCGGGCGACGAGGTCCGCTGGCGCGCGGCGCCGACGGAGCTACCCCGCCGCCCGGGTGTCGATGGCAAGCCCGGCGGCGGCGGGGCAGCGCCCATGGTCTCGGTGTCCTACCTCGAGGCCTTTCGCTGGGTGCTGGCGGGGACGATGACAGGGGTCGACTGGGAGACGCGCACGGTGGCCGTCGCCCTGGCGGAAGGGGCGGTGCCGGGCTCTGGCGCCACCGCCCCTTCCGCCGGGGCGGCCGGCGCCGCGGTACGCCAAAGGCCGCAGCAGGCCTCGAATGCAGACTTGTCCCGCGCCGACTCCGGTGGGCTGACCCGGCCGCCCAGCCCCTGGGCGCCGTCACCGCCGTCTGGCCCGGGGAGAAGGGGCGCAGGCGGTGGGCTGCCGGGGGCCGTCACGCTGCGGGTGGAGGGCGATGCGCCGGTGGTCCTCAACGCGCGGCCGGCGGGGTTGGCCGCCCTGCGCCCAGGCGACCGGGTCGTGCTCCACCTCCGGCGCGCCACGGGGGCGGTGCGGCGCCTCCAGGCGACGCGGGCCGCCGCGATGGGAATCGTGGAAGGGGTCGACGTCCTCCACGGCGTGATCGCGGTGCGCACGGCCCATGGCGCGACGGTGTGGGCGGTGGACGCGGCCGCGGCGGTCCTGCGGGATGGTCGGCCGAGCCGGCTCGCCGACCTCCGGCCCGGTGACGCCGTAGCGCTCGGCCAGCGGCGGCCGGGTGTGGCTGGATACGTGGAGGCGTGGGGTCAGGGGACCGCCGCAGCCGCCGCGCCGGGCGACGCGGGGGTCCCGGCTGCCGTCGACCCGGCGCTGCGGGAGATCCAGGGACGTGGGCAGGCGGGGGCGGGTGCACCAGGTGCGGAGCAGCCGTAGGCTTCGAACCCGGCGGTGCGCGTACCTCCCCGGCCTGAGCGGGTGGGGGCGGCGCGTCGGCCATGCGGTGCTGGCGGTGATGCTGGCGGTTGCCGTCACGGCCACGGCCGTCGGCGCCGGGCTGCCGCCCCGCGAGGGCGTCGGCGGGACCGCCCCAGGGGGCGGCCTCAGGGCGCGGGGGCCGGGGGATCCATGGGGCGGTGCCGCGGCCGGTGAGACGGCCGCCGCCCAGCCCGCGGGCTGGAGCGACGGCCTGCGGGCGCGGTGGCTCGAGGCGCTGGAGCAGGGGAGGGAGCTGCGGCTGATCCTCTGGCCGCGCCCCGGGAGGGCGCAGGAGCTGGTCGAGGGCGTGCGGCGGCACGGCGGCCGGGTCGTGTGGGCGGGTGGGGCCAGCGAGGCGCTGGTGGCCTCGGTGCCGGCGACGGCGGTCCCCATCCTCCTGCCCTGGGTCGCCGCGATCCAGGCCGACGGGCCCGCGGCAGTGGCCGTCCCGAGCACGCCGCCTGCCGCGGTCGATCCAGGCGACCGCCCCCTCCCCTTCGAGCTCGCCCTGCACCGCGCGAACCAGGACGCCCTGGGTGCCACCGCCCTCCGCACCGCCCGAGGCCTCACGGGGCGTGGCGTGACCGTGGCGGTGATCGACACCGGCGTCGACCCCGGTCTGGCGGCGCTGCAACCCGTGGGCGGGCCACGGGGGAAGATCGTCGACTACGTCGACCTCACCTCGCCGGTCCCCTTCGCCCAGCGGGCGGCGGGGGCGGCGGAGGCCGCGGGGGCGGCGGTGGAGGGCGGCCGGCGGCCGGCATGGGCCGCGGAGGGGGACGTCTTCCTGCGTGCCGCGGGGCGAGCCGGCGGCGCGGAGATGCGAAGCGACGGGGCCACGGCGGTTCGGCTGCGCTGGGATGGCCTGGAGGTGTGGCTGCCCGCGGCGGCCGCCGGCCACCCGGTTCACCTGGGCTGGCTCGACGAGGCGCAGGCCGGCCCCGCGGGCGCGGATCTCGACGGCAGTGGCACGGCCACGGAGCGCTGGCTGGTCGCCGCCTTTCCCGCGCCGCCGTCCGGCGGCGCGGGAAAGGCGGCCGGGCAGGGCGGCTCCGGCGCCGCCCCGGCCGCCATGGCGGCCGGGGCGGTCGGGCAAGAGGCCAGCCGCCGGGCCGAGGACGGCATCCACCGGGAGTCCAGCCTTGCCCGCCCGGGCACCGACCCGGCGACCGGGCGCCCCGACACCGCTGCGGCTCCGCCTCGGGCCGGGGCGGCCGGCACGGCCGTCGCCGTCGCGCCGGCGCGCGACTCGATCGCGTCGCTGCCCAGCACCACGTCGGCCGTGGCCGGCACGGCCGACGGCGTCGCGCCGGCGCGCGACCCTGCGACCGGGGCCGGGACGGTGGATGGACCCGGGATCACCGACCGCCGCGCGGGCGATGCCTCGCCGACGTCGGCGGAGGCCGCCACCCTGGCCGTGGTGGTGGACGCCGACGGCGACCTGGACCTGGCGGAGGAGCCGGTGTTGCGGCCATTGACCCAGGGCGGCGGCGTAGCGCGGCTTGCCCCGCCCGCGGCCGATGGGAACCGCCCGGCGTCGGCCGGTTCGTCCGCCGCGGCCGGCGGCGCCCGGGGGGCGGCCTTGGTGGTCACGGCCGTCGATCCGCAGGGGCGGCTGGTGAACTTCGGCTTCGACGCCCACGGCCACGGGACGCGCATGGCGTCCATCCTGGCGGCCCGCGGCGCCGCCTACCAGGGCGTGGCGCCCGACGTCCGCCTGCTGGTGCTCAAGGCCCTGGACGGCCGCGGCCAGGGTGACTGGAGCCAGATCCTGGCCGCCGTGGACCATGCGATCGCCCACGGGGCCGACGTCATCAGCCTGAGCGCGGAGAGCACCGCCCCCGTCGAGCAACTGCCGGTGACCGAACGCCTGCTGCGGCAGGCGATGGCACGCGGGGTGCTGCCCGTGCTGGCGGCCGGCAACGGCGGGCCGGGGCTGCACACCGCCCTGCCGCTGCCGGCGGACGCCGGCCTGGTGGTCGGGGCCTACCTGCCGGAGGCCGCCGCGGCGTTGCTGGGCGACGCGGCGGGGCAGCGGCCGCTGCCCTACAGCGCCGCGGGCCCGGCGGCCGACGGGACGCCGGCGCCTTCGCTGGTCGGCCCGGGGGTCACGTATGCCCTGGTTCCCTCCGGCGAGGCGCACCGCTGGCCTGCAGGCCTGGCGCCCGACGAGGGGACCAGCGTCGCCGTGCCCTACGTGGCCGGCCTGGCTGCGCTGCTCTTGGAGGGGGGCCGTCGCGAGGTGCCCGGTCTGACGGCTGCCCGCCTCGGGCCCATCCTCCAGGCCACGGCCCGCCCGCTGGCCGGCGTACCGGCCACGGTCCAGGGCTTCGGGCGGCCCGACGGCCTTCGCGCCGCGGCGATGCTGGCCACGGCGGGGGCCGGTTCGTCCGGCTGGTCGGTGCAGTGGGTCCATCGCGGCAGGCCGTACCGCGGCATCTTCTGGGACGGCGTCCCGCCGGGGGTCCTGCACCTGGTCGTCCGCCACCAGGGGGCCCGCCCCATCGAGGGGCGCTGGGCCGGCGTCCCCCCGTGGGCCTCGTTCCCCGGCCCCATGCCCTATCCCGGCGGCCAAGGGCTGTATCTGCCCGTCGCCTACCGGTTGCCCGACCGCCCCGGCCTGTACGACGCGCTGGCCCGGCTCCACGGCGGGGAGGGACCGCCCCTGGGCGTGCTCCAGGCCTTCGTCCGCCCCCACCGGCTGGAGGGCGGCCACCTCGAGGTCGAGGGCGCCGTCGCCCCGGGCCAGGTGGAGCGCGTCTTCGTCGAGGTGCCGCCCGGGATCACCCGGCTCGCGTTCCGCGTCGAGGGGGTCGGCGAAGGCGCCGCCTCCACCGCGGTCGACGGCCCCGGACCCGAAGGGGTGGCCCAGGAGGCCGGCAGCCTGAACGCGTGGGTCTTCGCGCCGGGGGGCGCCCGGGTGCGGGACAGCGCCGGCGATGTGGGCCGCCTCATCGGGGGGCGCCAGCTGCCGGCGTGGACCGTGTCCGTCCCGTCGCCTGCACCGGGGGTCTGGGAGGTGGACCTGTCCTTCTCCACCCTCTCGCCCGCCGCGGCGGCAGGGGATCCCATGGGCTTTCGGGTCACGGTGACGGCCGAGGGGGTCCGCTGGCACCCGGCCGCCCTCGAGCTGGCGGCATCGGCCGGTGGGGGACGGCTGTGGCAGCCGGTGGTCGTCGAGGCCCTGGGCCGCGCGGTGCGGGGACGGGTGGCCGGCCTGGGATGGGCGACCGCCTCGCCGGGGCCTGCGGATCCTGCGGACCCCGCCGCAGCCGCCGCGGTGCCGCCTGTCGAGGAGCGGGCGCGGGTGACCGTGCAGGCTGGCGAGCCCGAGCCCCATCGGCTCCAGGTGGCGGAGGGCACGGCGCTGCTGGCGGTGGAGGTCGGGCCGCCGCCGCGGTCGGGGTGGCGCCCCCGCCTCTATCTCTACCGGCTGGACGGCGGGGCGGCGGAGCCGGTGGGCGACGGCGGCGGGACCGCCGTGACGGTGGTCGAACCGGCTCCGGGACGGTACTATGCCGTGGTGGAGCTGGAGGCGGCGGGCGTCGCGCCGCCTGGCGAGGAGGCGGAGGGTGTGGGCGCCAGCGCGGAGCCCATGGCGATCCCCCTGGTGGTGCGGCGATTCACCGCCGACGGGTCCTTGCGGGTCCCGGCGGGTTCCGTGGACCTGGCGGCGGGCGAGGCGACGCGCCTCGTCGCCAGCGTCGACGTGCCGCCAGGCAGCCGCGAGCCCACCGGCTACCTGGTGTTGCTGGACGAAGGGGGCGGCATCGCCGGCTCGCTGCCCGTCCACGTGCGCCGCGGCCCGCCCCGCCTGGTGGTGACGGCGGTGTCACCGCCCCCGGGCGGCGGGGAGGGCGGTGGCATCACGCTGGTGGTGCGCGACCGCACCGATGGGAGGTGGCGTGACGCCAGCCTCGTCGTCGACGGTCGCCTGTACACCACGGCGGGAGGCCATGTGACGGTGCCGTGGGACGGCCGCGCCGGCACCCTGACGGTGCGCGTGCTGGGAGCGCAGGAGGAGAGCGTGCAGCACCTGGACCTGCCGGGCCGCCTCCCGCCGCCGGGGGCGGCGTCTCCGCCGGGCCGACGGTCGGGGAGAGGCGCCGCGTCGGCAGGAAGCCGGGGAGCGAGCCCGAAGCATCAGCGCGAAGGAGCGGATCACCGATGGAGATCTTCCTCGACACCGCGCAGGTCGACGAGATCCGGCGGGCCACGGCGTGGGGCGTGGTGACGGGCGTCACGACCAACCCGACGCTGATGGCCCGCGCCGGGGGCGACCCGGAGACGGTGCTCAAGACCATCGCCCAGCTGGTCCCCGGTCCGGTCAGCGCCGAGGTGATCGCCACCGACGCCGAGGGGATGGTGCGGGAGGGACGCCATCTGGCGTCGCTGGCCGACAACATCGTCGTCAAGGTGCCGATGACGCCGGCGGGGCTGGAGGCGACGCACCGGCTCGCCCGCGAGGGCATCCGCGTCAACGTCACCCTGGTCTTCCAGCCCGGGCAGGCGCTGCTCGCCGCGCGGGCCGGGGCGACCTTCGTCAGTCCCTTCGTGGGACGGCTGGATGACGTCGGCGAGGACGGGATCGGCCTGGTGGAGGAGATCGTCGCCATCTTCCGGGCCCAGCGGCTGAGCACGCGGGTGCTGGCGGCCAGCATCCGCCATCCGCGTCACGTCATCGCTGCGGCCCGGGTCGGCGCCGACATCGCCACCATGCCCATGGCGGTGCTGGAGCAACTGATGCGCCACCCGCTGACCGACGCGGGCCTGGCCCGCTTCCTGGCGGACTGGGAGGCGGCGCGCAAGGGCGAGACCGAGGCGGCGGCCGCGCGCCGGTGAGCGGGGGGCGGGCGGCGCCGGGATGGCGATGGCGCCGGCTGGCGGCGGCGCGCCGCGGAAGGGGTGCAGGCGGCCGCGGCCGAGCGGCCCCGCGGGGTGCCGCCGGTGCCGGCCCCGGGCCGAAGAGGGTGGCAGATCGGGGCCCTTCGCCGCCCCGCGGGGCGGCGAAGGGCCCGGGCGGCGGCTTGGTCGCCTTGACGGCGAGCGGCGTCGCTGCTATACTCTTGGCGCATGCTAGCGGTGAAGGCGCCATGCGGGGTGCAGCGTGGGCGCCAGGAGCGGCGCATAGGCCGTCACCGCCGACGCAATCCTTATGGTTGGCCTCCTCCTCCCCCAGACGCAGCCCAAGATTCACCAGCCAGGGTCCATGCCCGCCTAAGGGAAGGTGACCTCTTTGTCGGACACAGCCGAATCCCGTTCGACGACGCGTTCTCGCTCAACCCGTACGCGTAGATCCCGCACGCGCACCGCCGCGGGCGAGGCGGTGGGCACCCCGGCCGCGGCGCAGCCCGACGCGGCGACCGGCGACGGAGCCGTCGACCGGCGGGACGAACCGGCCGGTGGAGCCGGTTCGTCCGGCGAGGGCGAGCCGCCCTCAGGGGCGCCCGACGCCGCGGCCGCGACGCCGGGGGCGCCGGCGGAGGCGGGGCGGGTCGCCGCGGACCGGACCGAAGGGGCTGCGTCCGCCGCCCCCGAGACCGCCGCGACGGGGGACGCGGCCGACACCGCCGCCGGACCGGAGCCGGCGACCCGGCGCACCGGGGGGCGGCGCCGCGCGGCCAGCACCGCTACCCGCCGCGGCCGGCGCAGCCGGGGGGCGTCGGCCGCCGCCGAGACGACCGCCCCCGCGCCGTCGGCTGCCGGAGAGGTGGCCGCCGAGGCGTCGCCGGCGCCGGCCGCGGGGACGACGGCCGCCAGCCCGACCCCGGCGGAGGAGGCACCATCGGCAGGCGGGCCGGACGAGGCGGCCCCGGGACCGACGGGCCCGGCGGCGATACCCGGCGGAGACCGGCCCGATGCCGCCGGGGGGACGGAACCTCCGGCCCACCCGCAACCGCCGGCGCCGTCGGCCGCCGCCTCGGACCGGCCCAGCGCGGCCACCGCAGCATCCCAGGACGACCTGGCCGTCGCCGGATCCGGGACCGGACCGCTGCCGCCGTCGGAGGGGCTGGAGGCGGCGGGAGCGCCGGAGGCGGCGCAGCCGATCCCGGCGGTGGAGACGGGCCCGGTGCCCGGGGCGGCGATGGCATCCGACGCCCGGACCGTGCCGGGGGACCACCAGCGGCTGGGTTCTGGGCCTGCCCCTTCCCCCTCCCCCTCGGCGGTGCGCGACGCCGCGGCAGCCCAGGCGACGCGGCCCTTCGGCCAGAGGGAGGGTGCGACCGCGGCCGCGGGGGCTCCGCAGCGCGCCCAGGGGACGCTGCAGCGCGGCGCGGAGGGGCCGGACGCGGGGCGGCGGAGCCGGGCGACGGGCGCCGTTTCGCCGCGGGCCCGGTCCTGGCGGCGGGGAACCGCGGCGTCTACGGAGAGCGGCAGCCTCCAGGCGGGCGCGGCCCAGGCGGTGTCCGAGGGATCGGGCGGCGTGGGCGGGACCGCCGGCGCCGTCGCCCGGGGGCGTCGCCGCGCCGAGGGGACCGGTGACGCCGCGGCGGACCGGCGGGTGGTGCGCGAGGCGCGCGAAGGAGGGGTGGAGGTGTCGCCACCGTCAAGAGGCGCCCTGGAGCCGGCCGCTTCCGGCGAGGGGGATGCCGGCGCCGGCGAGCCCAGGGGTGTCGGCGCGACGGCCGTCGAGGCGGCGCCCCCGACGCCCGCCAGCGCGGGGGAGCGCGTGGACGGTGCCGCGGGCGCGGAATCGCTCGGGACGACGGGGCCGGGGCCGGCGACCGCGGCCGATGCCGACGGCGAGGCGGCGGTCCGGGGTGCGCGCGGACAGGTCGCATCCGCCCGCGGTCGGCAGGGGAACGGCCGCCTCGACATCCGCGAGATGGAGCAGATGACCTTGAAGGAGCTGTACGCCCTGGCGCGCGAGCTGGACATCCCCTACTACAGCTCCATGCGCAAGCAGGAGCTGATCTTCGAGATCGCCAAGGCCCGCACGGAGAAGGACGGGCTCCTGTGGGCCGAGGGCCTGCTGGACATCATGCCCGAGGGGTTCGGGTTCCTGCGGCCCATCAACTACCTGCCCAGCAAGGAAGACATCTACGTCTCCCCGTCCCAGATCCGCCGGTTCGACCTGCGACCCGGCGACATGGTCTCCGGCCAGGCGCGCCCGCCGAAGGACAACGAGCGGTACTTCGCCCTGCTCCGGGTCGAGGCCGTCAACGGCATGGACGCCGAGCTGGCCCGCGACCGGCTGCACTTCGAGGGTCTGACGCCCATCTTCCCCAACGAGCGCCTGACCCTGGAGACGCCGGGCGGCAGCATCGCGCAGCGGCTGATCGACCTGGTGGCGCCCATCGGCAAGGGCCAGCGCGGCCTGATCGTGGCCCCGCCCAAGGCGGGCAAGACCGTGCTGCTCAAGCAGATCGCCAACGGCATCGCCCACAACTACCCCGACGTGGTCCTCATGGTCGTGCTCATCGACGAGCGGCCGGAAGAGGTCACGGACATGGAGCGCTCGGTGCGGGGCGAGGTGCTGAGCTCCACCTTCGACCAGACGCCGGAGAACCACGTCAAGCTGGCCGACATGGTGCTGGAGCGGGCGAAGCGGCTGGTCGAGCACGGGCGCGACGTGGTGATCCTGCTGGACAGCCTGACGCGACTGACCCGGGCCCACAACCTGGTGACGCCGCCCAGCGGTCGCACCCTCTCCGGCGGCCTCGATCCCGCCGCGTTCTACAAGCCCAAGCGCTTCTTCGGCGCGGCGCGCAACATCGAGGAGGGCGGCAGCCTGACCATCATCGCCACGGCCCTGATCGACACGGGCAGCAAGATGGACGACGTCATCTACGAGGAGTTCAAGGGCACGGGCAACATGGAGCTGCACCTGGACCGCCGGCTGGCGGAGCGGCGGATCTTCCCCGCCATCGACATCAAGCGGTCGGGGACGCGACGCGAGGAGCTGCTGCTCAGCAAGGACGAGCAGGAGATCATGTGGGCGCTGCGGCGCTCCATGGGCGACCGCGACCCGGCGGAGATCCTCGAGAAGCTCATCGAGCGCTTGCGCAAGACCCGTTCCAACGCGGAGTTCATCGCCCAGATCAAGGAACACCACCGGGCCTGACCAGGGCGCATAGGCCAGGGCGCATAGGCACGGACGCCGTCAGCCAAACTCCCCCTCGTGTCCTGGCCCACGAGGTGGTGGCCTTGGCAGCGGCCCAGTGCTGGTTGCGTCGCATCAACGCGGTGCTCCTGGCCGCGTGGCTCGGCATGGTGGTCGCCCGGTGGCCGGCTGCCGCCGGGGAGGAGGTTGCTCTCCACGCCCGGCGGAGGTCGCCCCCGTCGCCGCCGGTGGCGCCCGCGTCGGCCGCCGGCCGACCCCCGGCGGCCGACGCGGCCGGCGAGGGCCGCGGGGCCGGTTCGTCCCGCGCCGCCATCCCCCCGCCCTCCCGCTGGGCGCCGCCGCTGGAGGCGGTGGCCACCTTGACCTCCCGGTTCGGCCCCCGGGACGGCCGCTGGCACCACGGCGTCGACCTGGCGGTCCCCGAGGGGACGCCGGTGCGGAGCGTCTGGCGGGGCGTGGTCGTCCAGGCGGGCTGGCGCGGCGCCTACGGGCTGGCCGTGGAGGTGGTGCACCCGGGGGGATGGAGCACCCTCTACGGGCACCTGGCGGCGGTGACGGTGGAACCCGGCCAGCGGGTGGACCGCGGCCAACGGATCGGGCGCGTCGGGGCGACGGGCAACGCCACCGGACCCCACCTCCACCTGGAGGTCCGCGTCCCGGGAGGCTTCCACGACCCGCTGGCGTGGCTGGACCCGTCCTGGTACCGAGGGGCGCCGGCCGCGGCGGGCGGCAACGGGCGTCCCGGCGCGGCGCGGGGCGACGGCGCCGTGGCAGGCGGGCGGTAGACGCCTGATCCCGTAGGCGGGCGATCGGCGGCTGGTCCCATCGGGTCCGCGGGATGGCGCACCCGAGGGTGGACCCGAGGGGCTCAGCGGCCCCCTCGGCCTCGCGGCATGGCCGGTGCATCCCGTCAGGGGACCTGCTGGGACGCGCCCCGTGAGGGGATCCGCTGGGACGCCCGCTGGACGTGCACCGGACGGTGCACCTGCTGAGGGTCGACGGAGGGCACCCGACCCGGGGACGCCACCCGGGGACGCCTGCGATTCGCCCGTGCCCGCGCCCGAGCGCGATGCCGGCTGGCGGGTGCGGCGGGGGAACCGGCGGGTGCACCCGGAGGGCGGACACCTCGGGGAGAGGAGACCTGCCCGGCGCGTGAAACCCTGCGCGGCCCGTGCAAGGTGCGGTGGTGGGCCGGCGGCCTTGGTGCTATAATCTGCTGGTGTGTCCCCGGTGCGCCGCCAGGGGGAACGCCGCGGCGCCGCCGTCCCACGGGCTCGGATCCCGGGGCAACGGGGCGACCCGACCCGGGGCAATGGGGTGACGTCGATGAAGCCGGGCATCCATCCGGAGTACAAGCGGACCACCATCACCTGCGCCTGCGGAGCCGTGTACGAGGTGGGCTCCACGCGCGAGAACCTGCGGGTCGACGTCTGCGCCCAGTGCCACCCCTTCTACACCGGCACGCAGCGCATCGTCGAGACCGGGGGTCGCGTGGAGCGGTTCCGCCGCAAGTACGAGCGCTACCAGGCCCAGGAGCGGGCCGGTGCCGGCGCCGGTCGGCGCTGAGACGCATGGAGCTGCGCGAGCGCTTCGGCGGCCAGGCCGTGATCGAAGGCGTCATGATGCGGGGGGCCGGGCGGATCGCCCTGGCCGTGCGGCGATCCGACGGATCCATCCACGTCACGGTGCGCTCCCATACGGCCTACGCGGCGCGCCGGCGCTGGCTGGGGTGGCCGGTGATCCGGGGCGCCGCCGCGCTGGCGGAGGCGCTGGTGATCGGCATCCAGGCCCTCAACGAGTCGGCCCGGCTGGCGGAGGAACCGGCCCCCGCAGGGGCCGGTTCCTCCGCCGCGACGGCGCGCGAGGGGGATCCCGCCTCCGCCGCCTCCGCCCCGGGGCAGGGCGGGTGCCATTCCGCGGGCGGCCCAGCCGTCGCGGCCGCGACCGCGGCGGGCGCGAGCCGGGGCAGGGCGGTCGGCGACCCGTGGTGGGTGACGGCCGTCAACGGGTTGGCCGTGGCGGCGGGCCTGGGCCTGTTCGTCGTGCTGCCCACGGGGGTCGCGGCGCGGCTGGCCACGGGCGAGGTGGCCCGCAACGTGGTGGAGGGGATCGTCCGGCTGGCCTTGCTGGTGGGCTACCTCGTGGCCATCGGCCGCATCCCCGACATCCGGCGCGTCTACCAGTACCACGGGGCCGAGCACAAGGCGATCCACGCCCTGGAGGCGGGCGCCCCGCTGGAGCCCGCCGTCGCCCAGGGCTTTTCGCGTTTCCATCCCCGCTGCGGCACGGCCTTCCTGCTCTTCGTGGCCGTGGTGGCCGTGCTGGTCCACACCCTCTTCGGCTGGCCGGGGTTCTGGGAGCGGACCCTGCTGCGCCTGGCGTCGGTGCCGGTGGTGGCGGGGCTCGCCTACGAGGGGATCCTATGGGCGGCCCGGAGCGACCGCGCCTGGGCGCGGTGGATGGCTGCCCCCGGCCTCTGGCTCCAGCGGCTGACCACCGCGGAACCCAGCCTGGACCAGCTGGAGGTGGCGCTGGCGGCCCTGAAGGCGTGCCTGCCCGCCGCGGCCCACGTCCCGGCGGCGGTGCCGGCTGCCGCCGGCGCCGCCGCACCGGGCGGAGCATCGGCGGTCTCGACGGGCGCTGCCCCGAGGTGAGTCGCCATGGACGCCGACGCGGCTCGCGAACGGTCCCGGCCCGATCGCGCCGATGGCGCCGCCGCCGAGCGGGAGGGACGGCCGCTGCCGGACCTGCCCGGCGCTCTGCGGCAGGCGCTGATCGCGCGTCTGGACCGGTTCGACCGGCTGGAGCGGGACCTGGCCGACCCGGAGGTGGCGGCCGACCCGCGCCGGTGGCAGCCGCTGGCCCAGGAGCGGGGGGAGCTGGAGCCGCTGGTCGAGGCCTACCGGCGCTGGCAGGCGGTGCACGCCGATCTGGAGGCGGCGCGGGCCCTCCTCCGGGAGACCGACGACCCCGAGGAGCACGCCTACCTGAGCGGTGAGGTGGAGCGCCTCGAGGCGGAACGCCAGGAGCTGGAGCGCACCCTGCGCCGCCTGCTGCTGCCCCGGGACCCGCGGGATGGGCGGGACGTGATCATGGAGATCCGGGCGGGCGCCGGCGGCGAGGAGGCCGCCCTCTTCGCCGGCGATCTCTTCCGCATGTACCAGCGCTACGCCGAGCGGCAGGGGTGGCGCACCGAGGTCATGGCCGCCACCGAGAGCGACCTGGGCGGGTTCAAGGAGGTCATCTTCGCCGTCAGCGGGCGCGGCGCCTTCAGCCGTCTCAAGTACGAGAGCGGCGTCCACCGGGTCCAGCGCGTGCCGGTGACGGAGGCGGGGGGTCGCATCCACACCTCCACGGCGACGGTGGCGGTGCTGCCCGAGGCCGAGGAGGTCGAGGTGCAGATCGACCCCGACGACCTGGAGATCGACACCTTCGCGGCCAGCGGCCCCGGGGGGCAGCACGTCAACAAGACCGAGTCGGCGGTGCGCATCACCCACAAGCCCACGGGCATCGTGGTCACCTGCCAGGACGAGCGCTCCCAGCACAAGAACCGGGCGCGGGCGATGAAGATCCTGCGCGCCCGGCTGCTGGACCACTACACGCGCCGCCAGCAGGAGGAGCTCTCCCAGCAGCGGCGGTCCCAGGTGGGGACGGGCGAGCGCAGCGAGAAGATCCGCACGTACAACTTCCGCGAGAACCGCGTGACCGACCACCGCATCGGCCTGACCCTCTACCGGCTGCAGGAGATCATGGACGGCGACCTGGACGAGCTTTTGGACGCCCTGGCCGCCCACGACGAGCAGGTGCGCCTGGGCGAGGCGGTGAGCTGACATGCCGGCGAACCCGGACGAACCGGCGTCCCCTGGCCCCGGGCGGCGGGGCGCGGCGCCCGCGGGCGCGGCACCCGCGGCGCCGCCCAGGCCGGCGCCGCGGTCCGAGGGCGACGGCGGCCTTGCCGGTGGGCGGCCGGCGGGAGGGGCCAGCCCCGTCGGTGCCTCGGGGGAGGGTCCCCCGGCGCCGGGGCTGCCGCCGGCCCGCCCGCAGCGGGTGGGCGAGGCCCTGGCGTGGGCCCGGGGCTTCCTCGTGCACGCCGGGCTCGACGCCGACGAGGCCCGGGCCTCGGCCCGGGTCCTCCTGGGTGCGGCGCTGGCCCTCCCCGGCGCCCGGGTGCTGGCGGAGCCCGAGCGGTTCCTGCCGCCGGCCGCGTGGTGCCGGTTCGTCCAGTACGTCCTGCGCCGGGCGCGGCGCGAACCCGTGGCCTACATCCTGCAGCGCAGCGAGTTCTACGGCCGGACCTTCCGGGTGACGCCGGCGACCCTGATCCCGCGTCCCGAGACCGAGGTGTTGGTCGAGGCGGTGCTGCGCACGCTGCCGGCCGAGCCGGCGGTGGTGGCGGATCTGGGGACGGGGACCGGCGTCATCGCGGTGACCCTGGCGGCGGAGCGGCCCGCCTGGACGGTGCTGGCGACGGACTGCGCCCCCGCCGCCCTCAAGGTGGCGCGGGAGAATGCCGCGCACCACGGCGTGGCCGACCGCGTCCGCCTCTACCTGGGCGACTGGGCGCAACCCCTGCTGGCGGCGGGCTGGGCGGGCAAGCTGGCGGCGGTCGTCAGCAACCCGCCCTACGTGGCGGCCGCGGAGCTCCCGCGGCTGCAGGCGGAGGTGCGTCGGTACGAGCCGCACCTGGCCCTGACCCCCGGGACCACGGGCCTAGAGGCCTACCAGCGGCTGATCCCGGGGGCCGTCCGGCTGCTGGCGCCGGGGGGCTGGATCTTCCTCGAGGTGGGTGCCGGGCAGGCGCCCGCCGTGCAGGAGCTGCTGGGTGCGGCGGGCGGCCGGTGCGTCCGCCAGTGGCCCGACCTGGCCGGGATCCCGCGGGTGGTGGCGGCCCGATGGCCGGGATGAGCGGCAGGCCGGCGGCCTGGGTGCGGCTCGGCGCCGACGCGGAGGCCGACGCGGCCATCATCCGGCGGGCCGGGGCGCTCCTGCGCGCGGGCGGCCTGGTCGCCTTCCCCACGGAGACGGTCTACGGCCTCGGGGCGGACGCCCTCAACCCCCAGGCGGTGGCGCGGATCTTCGCCGCCAAGGGCCGGCCGCCGGACAACCCGTTGATCGTGCACGTGACGGGACCGGAACAGGCGGGCCCCCCCGTGGTCGCCCGGTGGCCCGAGGCCGCCCGCCGCCTGGTGGTGCGGTTCTGGCCGGGTCCGCTCACCCTGGTGCTGCCCGCGGGGCCGGCGGTCCCCGCGGCGGTGCGGGCGGGGCTGCCCACCGTGGCGGTGCGGTGCCCGAGCCACCCCGTCGCCCGGGCGTTGATCGCGGCGGCGGGCACCCCCGTGGCGGCGCCCAGCGCCAACCGCTCGGGGCGGCCCAGCCCCACCCGGGCCGACGACGTGTGGGCCGACCTGGGGCCGCACCTGGACATGCTGCTGGATGCGGGACCGGTGCCCGTGGGCGTGGAGAGCACGGTGGTCGACGTCACCGTCTGGCCGCCCCGCCTCCTGCGCCCCGGCGGGCTGCCGGTGGAGGCGATCGAGGAGGTCCTCGGGGTCGGGCTCGCCCCGCCCCCGGCGCTGGCCGCCGGCGCCGCGGCGCCGGCGCCGGGCATGAAGTACCGCCACTACGCACCCGAGGCCCCGCTGGTGCTGGCGGAGGGGCCCGGGGCGGCCGTGTCGACCCTGCGCCGCTGGCTGGGGCAGGGGGAGCGGGTGGCGGTGATCGGCTGCCGCGAGGACCTGGAGGCGCTGCTGGCGGAGGCGCGGGTGGCGGCGGCGGTGCTCGATCCGTGGGAGGAACCGGCGCCCGCCGGCGGGGCGGGCCGCGAGGCCGCCGCGGCTCGGCGGGTTCGCGGTGCCGGGGCGACGGAGGGGGGCTCCGGGCGTCACGCCGGCGGGGCGACGGGATCGGACGGCGCGACCGGCGGTCCAGGCGAGACGACGGCCGCGACCCGACCGCCGCAGGGCGAGGTCGTCGCCCTGGACCTGGGGCCGCGCCGCCGCCCCGAGGAGCAGGCCCGCCGCCTGTTCCGGGCGCTGCGCGCGGCCGACGCCGTCGGGGCGACGCGCGTCCTCGCCCTGGCGGTCCCCGAGGTGGGGCTGGGCCGCGCCGTCATGAACCGCCTGCGCAAGGCGGCGGCAGGAGGGGAGGTGCCTGGCGGTGGGGATCGACACGGTGCTGGTGGTCTGTAGCGGCAACACCTGTCGCAGTCCCATGGCGGCGGCCTATCTGCGGCAGGCCCTGGCCGAGGCGGGCGCCCCGGGCGTGCGCGTGGAGTCGGCGGGGCTGCATGCCGTGCCCGGCCTGCCCGCCGCGGCCGAGGCCCAGGAGGCGGTGGCGCGGGACGGGCTGTCCCTGGCGGAGCATCGCAGCCGTCCCCTGGACGAGGCGGCCGTGGCCGCAGCCGACCTGATCCTGGCGATGACCCGCGCCCAGGCCGACGAACTGCGCCGCCGCTTCCCGGCGGTGGCGGAGCGGGTGGCCCTCTGGCGCGAATGGGCGGCCGGCTCGCCGCTGGCCGACGCGGACGTCCCCGATCCCATCGGCCAGGGGCTGGCCGACTACCAGATCCTGGCCCGCCAGCTGCGGCGCGAAGCGGCGATGCTGGCCCGCCGGATCGCCGCGGCGGCCACGGGCGGGCGGGGGACCGGGAGCGAGGGGGAGGGTCCCCGGGCCGCGCTGGACGCCGCGGAGGGCCGATCGGCGTCCTCCGAGGAGGCGCAGGCCATCCCGCAGCCGATCCCGGCCCCGGCGGTCGGCGGGCGGCCGCTGCGGGTCGCCATCGGCAGCGACCATGCCGGGTTCGACCTCAAGCGCGAGCTCATCGCCTTCCTGGAGGAACGCGGCATCGAGGTGATCGACGTCGGCACCCACGATCGCGCCTCCTGCGACTACCCGGATTACGCCCGCGCGGCCTGCGCCAAGGTGATCGCGGGCGAGGCGGACCGCGCCGTGTTGATCTGCGGCACCGGCATCGGGATGGCCATCGCCGCCAACAAGGTGCCGGGCATCCGGGCGGCGTGCTGCACCGAACCGTACTCCGCGCGGCTCACCCGGCAGGACAACGACAGCAACGTCCTCACGCTGGGCGCGCGGGTGGTGGGCCCCGGCATGGCCCGGGAGATCGTGGCCACCTGGCTGGAGACGCCCTTCGCGGGCGGGCGCCACCAGCGCCGCCTCGACAAGATCGCGACGATGGAGCGTGAATTCCTGCAAGGGGAGGGCTTCACGGGCGCCGCGGGCGCCGGCGCGCATCCGCAGGCGACGCCCGGCAGCCCAGCGCGCGAGGGATGACGGGCCGACGCCGGCTGGCAAAGGATCGCAGCGCGCCTGGTCCGTTCCTTTGACGGCGGTCGGCGGCGGGCTCTACAATCCTGGGGGACGGCGGGCCGTCCGGCCCGCCGGATCCGTGCGGGCGGCGTCGGGGGAGAGGCGTCCTGCCCGCCTTGCGGGAGAGGACGGGAGGAAGGGCCGTCATGCCGTCGTGGCTCCATCCCCAGTCGCACTGGTTCGTCCTGGCCGTGGCGACCCTGGTGGCGCTTTCGGCCACGCCGGTGGTGCGGGCGCTGGCGGTGCGGTTGGGCGTCGTCGCCCGGCCGACGGCGCGGAGCATGCACCGGGTGCCGGTGCCCCACGTGGGGGGCCTGGCCATCTTCGCGGGGTTCGTCGCGGCCGTGGCCGTGAGCCTGGGCTGGGAAGACCGCGACGTCGTGGCGGTGCTGCTCGGCGGCGTGGTCATGCTGGCCGTCGGCTTGGCCGACGATCTGTGGGACCTGCCGCCCTTGGTCAAGCTGGCCGGGCAGGTGGCGGCGGCGCTGACCGCGGTGGCGGCGGGCGTCCGCATCGAGGTGTTGACCAATCCGCTGGGCCTGTTCACCGCCTCGGGAGCCGACGACCTCCTGGTGCTGGGCGCCTGGGGCGTCCCCCTGACGGTGCTCTGGATCGTGGCCGTCAGCAACGTCATCAACCTGATCGACGGGCTCGACGGGCTGGCCGCCGGCATCGCCTCCATCGCGGCCCTGACGGTGCTGGTGGCGGCGCTGCAGACCGGCCAGCCCATGGAAGTGGTGCTGCTGATGGCCGCGCTGGCCGGCAGCACGCTGGGCTTCTTGCCCTACAACTTCAACCCCGCCAAGATCTTCATGGGCGACACGGGGGCCCTGTTCATCGGCTACACGCTGGCCACCGTCTCGGTGGTGGGCCTCCTCAAGAGCGCGGCGGCCGTGGCGCTGGCGGTCCCCATCATGGTGCTGGCCCTGCCCATCGCCGACACCGCCCTGGCGATCCTGCGGCGCCTGCAGGCCGGGCGGCCGGTCATGGCGGCGGACCGCGACCACCTGCACCACCGGCTGATCCGCATGGGCTTCAGCCACCGCGATGCGGTGCTGGTGATGTACCTGATCACCGCCTGGCTGGCCCTGGGGGCCGTGGCGGTCGCCGAGGGCAACCTGCTGCAGGGCCTGCTCATCGTCGTCACGTTGGCGGCGTCCGTGCACCTGGTGGCGCGCAAGCTGCTGGAGTGGAACCGGCAGCGCCCGCGGCGTCTCGGAAGTTGAAGGAGTGCTTCCCGATCCCATGGAGTCCACCCATCGTGCCCCTCGCCCGGCGGCCGGCGGGGAAGGGGCCGGCGCCTCCCGGGAGGACGACCGCCGGTCCGCACGGGAGAGGCTGCGCTCCCGCCTGGCCGGCACCCGGCGGCCGGGCGACCCGCTGACCGTCCTCGCCGTCTTCGGCACCCGCCCCGAGGCCACCAAGATGGCGCCGGTGATCCAGGAGCTGGGCCGGCGCCCCGGCGTCCGGGTGCAGGTCGCGGTGACGGCGCAGCACCGGGAGCTCTTGGACCAGGTGCTGGACCTCTTCGGCATCCGGCCCGACTTCGACCTGGACATCATGCGGCCGCAGCAGACCCTGACCGACATCACCACCCGCGCCCTGCGGGGCTTGGAGGCGGTGCTGGCCCAGGCTCGGCCCGACCTGGTGCTGGTCCACGGCGACACCACCACGACCCTGGCGGGGGCGCTGGCCGCGTTCTACCGCCAGGTGCCCATCGGCCACGTGGAGGCCGGCCTGCGGACCTACGACAAGTATCAGCCCTTTCCCGAGGAGATCAACCGCCGCCTCACCGACGCCCTGTGCGACCTCCACTTCGCGCCGACGCCGACGGCGCGCGCGAACCTCCTGCGCGAGGGCATCGATCCGGCGGGCATCTTCGTCACGGGCAACACCGCCATCGATGCCCTGCTGGCGGTGGTCCAGCGGGACTACCGCTTCCGACGGGACGAACTGGCCCGCTTCCCCAGCCCGGGTCGGCGCCTGGTCCTCTGCGAGGCGCACCGCCGGGAGAACTGGGGGGCGCCCCTGGAGGAGGTGGCCCGCGCCTTGCGCCGGCTGGTGGAGCGCAACCCCGACGTCGAGCTGGTCTACTCGGTGCACCCCAACCCGGTGGTGGCCGACACCATCCGCCGGCATCTGGAGGGCGTCGAGCGCGTCGCCTTGCTGGATCCTCCCGAGTACGCGGACTGGGCGAACCTGATGGCGCGAGCCACGCTCCTGCTGACCGACTCCGGCGGCCTGCAGGAGGAGGCGCCCGCGCTGGGGCTGCCCGTGCTGCTGTTGCGGGACAAGACGGAGCGCCCCGAGGCCATCGCGGCCGGCACGGTGCTCCAGGTCGGACCCCATGAGGAGCCCATCCTGCGCGAGGCCGAGCGGCTGCTTCGCGACCCCGAGGCCTACCGGCGCGTCGCCCGGGCCCGCAATCCCTTCGGGGATGGGCGTGCCGCCCGCCGGACGGCGGACGCCATCGAATACGCCTTCGGCCTGCGACCCACCCCGCCCGAGCCGTGGAATCCCGAGGGTTGAACCCCGGGGGGAGGCGGATCGCGCGGGGACCCGATGCGCGTCGGGCCTGCATCCGGTTGCCCGTCCCGCGCCCCTTTGTTAAGCTACGGCTGGTATGCTCCCATGCGGGGCCGCCCGCGACGGCCAGGGCGGCCCCGATTGCGGTCGACCTCGGCCGTGCACCCCGGGCGAGGGGACCCCGGCTGCCGCCGGAGGGGGGCTATCGCACCGCGGCGGAGCCGCGCCTGGGGGGAGGTGGCGCCAGCGGTGGGACCGGATCCTCGTCCCCCCGCACCCGGCGGGACGGGTGGGCGCGGCGGGGCCGACCGGCCGCGGCGGTCGGGGCGTGACGTCCGCGGGGTCGGCACGCTCTTCGAACTGGCCTTCACCTTTGCCGGGACCCTCCTGGCGGGCATGGCCGTGGGTTACTACGGCGGTCGCTGGCTCGACCGGGGGCTCGGGACCGATCCGTGGCTGCAGCTGCTCGGCCTGTTGCTGGGCGTCGTCGCCGCCTTTCGCGTGCTTTGGCGGACGTTGCAGCGCCAGGTCGAGGACGACCCAGCCCCACGACAGGGATCGGGCGGAAAGGGCGGCCCTCCTTCGTGAACGAGTTCACAAATTGGCCGGATGTGGCGCTGGGCGCGGCCGCCGGGTTGTGGGGGCTCCTCTGCGGAGCCGTGAACTATGGACTGGTGGCCGGGCCGGTCCGGCGCATGGCATCCACGGTGGATCGAGCGGAGATTGCCACACTTCAACAGCGCGTGCTGGGGCGCTACTTGTTGCGCATGGTCCTGAGTTTTGCTTCACTCTTGATGGTGTTTTGGGTCACCGGCCGGCCGGTGGCCATCCTTTCGGCCCTGGCCGGTCTGCTCGTCGCCGGTGACGTCCCCCTTTTCCTCTCGACGCGAGCGAGGAGGGAGCGGGCTTGAGCCCATGGCTGCAGCTGGCCGCCGCCGGCGGCGAGGCGGCGGGGGGCGCCGACGGGGCCGAGGAAGGCGCCCACGTGGTCTTCCATCTGTTTGGCCTGCCCGTGCACGAGTCCATCGTCACCATGTGGATCGTGATGGGCGTCCTCATCCTCTTCGGCGTTCTCGCCGCCCGCAGCCTCCACCAGGTGCCCCGCAACCGCTTCCAGACGGCGGTGGAGTGGGCGGTCGACGCGCTGTACGGGTTCGTCGCCGACATCATGGGACGGGAGCGAGCCCGGCGCTTCACGCCGCTCCTGGGCTCCTTCTTCCTGCTCATCCTCCTCAGCAACTATACCGGCCTCCTGCCGGTGTTGCCCCATGAGAGCTGGTTCCAGCCGCCGACCAGCCGCTGGGGGGTGACGGGCGGCCTGGCCATCTTCACCTTCGTCGCGGTGCAGGCCTATGGTCTGGCGCACCACGGCCTGGGCTACTTCCGTCGCTTCCTCGAGGGGCCGGTGTTCCTGTGGCCGCTGACCGTGCCGCTGGCGGTGATCGAGGAGCTGATCAAGCCCTTCTCCCTGTCCTTGCGTCTCTTCGCCAACATCTTCGGCGGCGAGGCGGTGTTGTCCGGTCTCCTGGCGGCCATGCCGTGGCTCGTGCCGGCCGGCGTCATGTTCATCGAGGTCATCGCCGGCTTCGTCCAGGCCCTGATCTTCACCATGCTGTCCGCCCTGTACATCGAGGCGGCCACGGCCGAGTTCCACCACGAGCACTGAGCGGTCCGCGCGGGGGCGCTGCAAGGGATCCCCTCCAGCGCGGATCCGCCACGGGCCGCCTGCGGGCCGGCGCGGCGCGGCGGCTGCGGTGCGCCGACGGCGACGCGGTCCGGTGTGGCGCCCGGACGGCAGAAGCGGTCGCGGACGGGGACGAGGGGCCGAGGGTCGCACCGGCCGCCGACCAGGGAGGGAGCCCATACGCCGCCGCGCGGCTCAGGGTTTCGGGGTGCTCAAGGGTTTTGCGGTCTTGACCTGGGTTTGCAGCCTTTACGCCTTTGACTTGACCCGCGGGCGGCTTCGGCGGCCCGTCGGGTGAGGTTTGGGAAAGGAGGGGGAGACGCGGTGGAAGGGATCACCGGCATTGCTTTCTTCTCCGCGTTGGCCGTCATCGGTCTGGCCATCGCGGCGATCGGCTCGGCCACCGGACAGGCCCGGGCTGCGGCCGCGGCGTTGGATGCCATCTGGCGCCAGCCCGAGGCGGCCGGCCGGATCCAGACGGTGCTCATCCTGTCGCTGGCCTTCCTCGAGTCGCTGACCCTGTTCACCTTCGCCCTCGCCTTCCTGTTCGCCGGCCGGGTGGCCGGCTGATGGGACGCCGGCAGGGGCACGGAGGGACGGCCCCTGCCGGCGGCGAGGCGGATGGGGTGGCGGGGGGCGGCCGGCCGCCCGTCAGGGTCTGCCGCGTCGGACCGCCCCCCCATGGCGTCCTGGGGCGGATGGCGAGCCCCCGGCGAAGGGCGGGCGCGCCGGGCGATGCCGGCGCCGCCCGGGGCTGGAGGGAGAACCCGTGCACGTTTCTCCGGAGTTGATCTGGTCGTTCATCAACTTCTTCTTTTTCGTCGCCGTGTTGGGCAAGTTCTTCTGGCGGCCGGTGATGGAGCTGCTGGATCGGCGCCGCGAGGAGATCGAGGCCAACCTGGCGGCGGCCGAACGGGCCCGCGAAGAGGCGGCCCGCAGCGAGGCCGAGTACCGGCAGCGCCTGGCGGCGGCCCAGCGCGAGGCCCAGAGCATCCTGGAGCGGGCCACCCAGTTGGCCGAGGAGGAGCGCCAGCAGCGGCTCGAGGCCGCGCGCCGCGAGGCGGAGCAGCTGCTGGAGCGGGCGCGGGCGACCATCGAACGGGAGAAGGAGCAGGCCATCGCCGCCCTGCGGCGCGAGGTGGCCGACCTCACGCTGCTCGCCACGGAGCGGGTGCTGGGCCGGGCCCTGGACGCCGAAGATCAACGGCGCCTGGTGGCCGAGGCCGTGGAAGAGGTGGCGAACCTGCGATGAGGCGTCGTCCCCTGGCCCAGCGCTACGCCCGGGTGCTCTACGACCTCGGCCGCGAGAGCAGTGAACTCGACCGCCTGGCCGCCGACCTGGACCGGGTGCTGGACGTCTTCGACGAGCACCCGGAGCTGCGCCAGCGCTTCGTCAGCCTGGCCGTCCCGGCGCGCGAGAAGTTCGAGCTGATCGCCTCGGTCTTCGGGGACCGGGTCCACCGCTGGGTGGGCAACCTGCTGCGCCTGCTGGTCCGCCGCCGGCGGGAGGCCCTGTTGCCGGACATCGTGGCCGAGTTCACTGCCCTGCGCGACCGGGAGGCGGGCGTGGTGGAGGCCGAGGTGGAGGCGGCGGCAGAGCTGGATGCCGCCACCCGCCAGCGCCTGGAGGAGGAGCTGGCCCGCACCCTGGGAGCCCGCCGGGTGCGCCTGGCGGTGCGGGTTCGTCCGGAGCTCTTGGGCGGACTGGTGGTGAAGGTCGGCGATCGTCGCCTGGATGCCAGCCTGCGCCGGCGGCTGCTGCAGCTGCATCGGCAGCTGGCCACCGGCGGCGGTGCGTAGGAGGGACGGGCCGGTGAGCATTCGTCCGGAGGAGATCACCGCCATCATCCGGCAGCAGATCGAGAACTTCGAGGGGCGCGCCGAGCTGGAGGACGTCGGCACCGTCATCCAGATCGCCGACGGCGTCGCCACCGTGTACGGGCTCGAGAAGGTCATGGCCAGCGAGCTGGTGGAGTTCCCCAAGAGCGGGGTCTACGGCATGGCCCTGAACTTGACGGAGGACTCCGTCGGCGTCGTGGTCCTCGGGCCGTACACCGACATCAAGGAAGGCGACGAGGTGCGGCGCACCGGCCGCATCATCGAGGTCCCCGTCGGGCCCGAGCTGCTGGGCCGGGTCGTCAACCCCCTGGGGCAGCCCATCGACGGGGGTCCCGCCATCGACGCCAAGCGCACGCGCCCCATCGAGTCGCCGGCGCCCGGCGTGATCATGCGGCAGTCGGTGAACCAGCCGCTGCAGACGGGCTGGAAGGCCATCGACTCCATGATCCCCATCGGGCGCGGGCAGCGCGAGCTGATCATCGGCGACCGCCAGACCGGCAAGACCGCGCTGGCGGTGGACACCATCATCAACCAGAAGGACCAGGACGTGATCTGCGTCTACGTGGCCATCGGCCAGAAGGCGTCGACGGTGGCCGGCGTGGTGGAGACCCTCAAGAAGTACGGCGCCATGGACTACACCATCGTGGTCTCCGCGACCGCCTCGCAGCCGGCGCCGCTGCTCTACATCGCCCCGTACGCCGGCTGCGCCATGGGCGAGTACTTCATGTACGAGGAGCACCGCGACGTCCTGGTGATCTACGACGACCTGACCAAGCAGGCGTGGGCCTACCGCGAGCTGTCCCTGCTCCTGCGGCGGCCGCCGGGACGGGAGGCGTACCCCGGGGACGTGTTCTACCTGCACTCGCGGCTCCTGGAGCGGGCGGCCCGCCTCAGCGACGAGATCGGCGGGGGCTCGCTGACCGCGCTGCCGATCATCGAGACCCAGGCCGGCGACATCTCGGCCTACATCCCGACCAACGTGATCTCCATCACCGACGGCCAGATCTTCCTGGAGTCGGACCTGTTCTACTCCGGTATCCGTCCCGCCATCGACGTCGGCCGCTCCGTGTCCCGCGTCGGCTCCGCGGCCCAGATCAAGGCGATGAAGCAGGTGGCCGGCCGGTTGCGCCTCGACCTGGCGCAGTACCGCGAGCTGGCCGCCTTCGCCCAGTTCGGCTCGGACCTCGACAAGGCGACCCAGGCCCGCCTGGCCCGGGGTCAGCGGGTGACGGAGATCCTCAAGCAGGGCGAGCACGAGCCGATGCCGGTGGAGGAACAGGTGGTCGCCATCTACTGCGGCGTCAACGGCTACCTCGACGACGTGCCCGTCGAGCGCGTGCGGGCGTTCGAGCGCGAGTTCCTCCAGTACCTCAAGCGGTTCCACCCGGAGGTGCTGGAGTCGATCCGGACCGAGAAGGAGATCACCCAGGAGAACGAGCAGCGGCTGCAGGCCGCCATCCAGCAGTTCAAGGCCGGCTTCCTGGGCGAGGGGCAGGAGGGGGCTTCCGGCGCGGCCGAGCCCGCCCGGCAGGTGCAGCGGGCGTCGTGACGGACGCCGGGAAGGGTGATTCGCCATGGCCTCGATGCGGGACATCCGGCGTCGCATCCGCGCGGTGCGGAACACCCAACAGATCACCCGCGCGATGTACATGGTCGCCGCCGCGAAGCTCAAGCGGGCCGAGGAGGCCGCCCGCTCCGGCCGGCCGTACGCCAACGCCCTGCGGGCCATGCTGGCCCGCCTGGCCGGATCCGAGCAGGCGCGCCAGCATCCGCTGGTGGCGCCGCGACCCGTCCGCCGCGTGGGCTTGGTGATCGTCACCGGCGACCGCGGCCTGGCGGGCAGCTACAACGCCAACGTGATCCGGCGGGCCGAGCAGGAGCTGCGCCAGCTGCCGCCGGACGTGGAGCCGGTCCTGGTGGCGGTGGGGCGGAAGGGACGCGACCACTTCCGCCGCCGCGGCCACGCCTTCGCCCGGGAGCTCACCGGCCTGGGCGAGGACGTGGACTTCGCCACCGCCCGGGACCTGGCGCGGTGGCTGGTGGACCGCTATCTGTCCGGCGACGTCGACGAGGTGCGCCTGGTCTACACCGAGTACCGGTCGGCCATCAGCCAGCGGCCGGTGGTGACCCGCCTCCTGCCCGTCGCCGGGCTGGACGAACCGGCCGGCGGCGCGGCCGCGGGCCCGGCGGCGGACCGGGGTGCGGCGCCGGGCGGGGCGTCCGGGCGCGCGGCGGCGAGCGGCGCGCTGGCCGGCGGTCCGCAGGTCGCAGCCGAGCGCCCGGCGGGCAGCGGTCCCCAGGGTGTGCGCGAGTACATCTACGAGCCGTCGGAGCGGGCGGTGCTGGAGGCCCTGCTGCCCAAGTACGTGCAGATCCTGGTCTTCCGGGCCCTGCAGGAGGCCAAGGCCAGCGAGCACGGGGCGCGGATGACGGCGATGAAGAACGCGACGGACAACGCGGCCGAGCTGATCGAGACGCTGACCCTGGCGTACAACCGCGCCCGCCAGGCGGCCATCACCAAGGAGCTGGCGGAGATCGTCAGCGGCGCCGAGGCCCTCAAGGGCTGATCCCGCGCCGCCGTCCCCCGCGGCCCGCTGCGGGCTTCGGCGGGCCGGGGCCGACGGGAGCGTCGCCGGCCCGCGGCCGGCGCGGGCGCCGGTTCGTCCGATGCGCCATCCCGAGCCGCCGGGGGCGGAAGCGGTTCCACCCCGGGACCGCCGGCCCGGCGGCGGGCGGAGGAGCGGCGGAGCAAGCCGGGGGCAGGCGCGGTGGGACGGCGGCGATGCCCGTCCCGAGGCGCCGCGGACCGGAGGGAGACTGCCATGGCCGAGCAGAACGTGGGCCGGGTCGTCCAGGTGATCGGCCCGGTGGTCGACATCGAGTTCCCCGAGGGCAAGCTGCCGGACATCTACAACGCCATCAAGATCCAGGCCAAGACCGAGCAGGTGGAGATCGACCTAACGGTGGAGGCGGCGCAGCACCTGGGCAACAACGTGGTCCGGTGCGTCGCCATGGCCTCCACCGACGGGCTGCAGCGGGGCATGCCCGCCGTCGACACCGGCGGCCCGATCACCGTGCCCGTGGGCCGCGAGGTGCTGGGGCGGATGTTCAACGTGCTGGGCGAGCCCATCGACGGCAAGGAGCCGCCCAAGACGAAGAAGCGCTATCCCATCCACCGGCCGGCGCCCGACGTGGCCGACGTGAACCCCGCCACGGAGATCCTGGAGACGGGCATCAAGGTCATCGACCTGATCTGCCCCTTCGCCCGCGGCGGGAAGGTCGGCCTGTTCGGCGGCGCCGGCGTGGGCAAGACCGTGATCATCATGGAGCTGATCCACAACATCGCCTACAAGCACGGCGGCTTCTCCGTCTTCGCCGGCGTGGGCGAGCGCACCCGCGAGGGCAACGACCTGTACCACGAGCTCAAGGAGTCCGGGGTCCTCGACAAGACGGCCCTGGTCTTCGGTCAGATGAACGAGCCGCCAGGCGCCCGTCTGCGGGTGGGCCTGACGGGCCTGGCCATGGCCGAGTACTTCCGGGACGAAGAGGGCCAGGACCTGCTGCTGTTCATCGACAACATCTTCCGCTTCACCCAGGCCGGGTCCGAGGTGTCGGCGCTGCTCGGCCGCATGCCCAGCGCCGTGGGCTACCAGCCCACCCTGGCCACGGAGATGGGCAACCTGCAGGAGCGCATCACCACGACGCGGAAGGGATCCATCACCTCGGTGCAGGCGGTGTACGTCCCCGCCGACGACTACACCGACCCGGCGCCGGTGACCACCTTCGCGCACCTGGACTCCACGGTGCGCCTGGAGCGCGCCATCGCCGAGCGCGGCATCTACCCGGCCGTCGACCCGCTGGCCTCCACCTCCCGGATCCTGGACCCCAACATCGTGGGCCAGGAACACTACGAGGTGGCGCGCGGCGTCCAGCAGGTCCTGCAGCGGTACAAGGACCTGCAGGACATCATCGCCATCCTGGGGATGGACGAGCTCACCGAGGAGGACAAGCTGATCGTCCAGCGGGCGCGCAAGCTGGAGCGCTTCCTGTCCCAGCCCTTCTTCGTGGCCGAGGTCTTCACCGGCACGCCCGGCAAGTACGTCAGCCGCGAGGAGACGGTGCGCGGCTTCAAGGAGATCCTCGAGGGCAAGCACGACGACCTGCCCGAGGCCGCCTTCTACATGGTGGGCACCATCGACGAGGCCGTGGAGAAGGCCAAGACCCTGGTCTGAGAGGGGCGACACCATGGCGGAGCGCGCCATCACGCTGGAGGTCATCACGCCCGAGCGGGTCGTCTTCCGCGAGGAGGTCGACTCGCTGATCGTGCCCGGGTCCGAGGGCCTGCTGGGCGTGCTGCCCGACCACGCGCCCATGGTGGCGACCCTGAAGATCGGCATCCTGAGCTACCGCAAGGGCGGCGAGCGGCGGCGCGTGGCCGTGGCCGGCGGGTTCTTCGAGGTGGCGGACAACCACGCGGTGGTCCTCTCCGACGCCGCCGAACGCGCGGAAGAGATCGACGTGGCGCGGGCGCGGGCGGCCGCGGAGCGGGCCCGGCGCCGGCTGGCCGAGCGGGACGCCAACTGGGACTTCGAGCGCGCCCGCGCCGCCTTGCACCGCGCCCTCAACCGCCTGCGCGCCGCGGGGGCGGACACCGGCGACCTGGTCTGACGGCGCCGGACGGCGGAACCGGTCCGGCGATGGCCGACGCGCCGGGCCGGGGTCGTGCCGGGGGTGGCCGCCGGGAGTCGCCTGGAACCCCGCGGGGGCCGGAGGCGATAACATACATGGGGATGCACGCGACGGCCGGCGGGGCGGTGCCCGCGGGTCCGGGCACAAGCGGGCCGCGGTGTGCGAATCCCATATCGGCGGCGCGCCCGGGCGGACGGGTTGCGATTCCGCGGCGGCGTCGCGGCGGCACGCCGCCGCGGTCCTGGCGGCCACCCGCCGGCCGGGCGTGGCCCTGGAGGGGGTTGAGACGGTGGAACGGATCGTGGTTCGCGGCGGGCGCCCCCTCAAGGGTCAGGTGAGGATCAGCGGTGCCAAGAACGCGGCCTTGCCAATCCTGGCGGCCACCCTGCTGGCGGAGGAACCGTGCTTCCTCCACGACATCCCGGCGCTGGACGACGTCGACACCATGATCCGTCTCCTGCGGGCGCTGGGCGTCGTGGTGGGGCCGGCCGCCGACGGCGGCCTGGCGGTCCAGCCGGCCGACGAACTGGCCTACGCCGCGCCGTACCAGCTGGTGCGGCGCATGCGGGCCTCCATCCTGGTGCTGGGTCCGCTGCTGGCCCGCCTGGGCCGGGCCCGGGCGGCCATGCCCGGGGGTTGTGCCATCGGCCAGCGGCCCATCGACTTGCACCTCAAGGGCTTCGCCGCCCTGGGTGCCGAGGTCGAGGTCAGCGGAGGCCAGGTGGAGGTGCGTGCGCCCCACGGCCTGCGCGGCACGTCGATCTACCTCGACGTGCCCAGCGTCGGGGCCACGGAGAACATCATGATGGCCGCGGTGCTGGCCGAGGGCACCACCACCATCGAGAACGCGGCGGAGGAACCGGAGGTCGTCGATCTGGCCAACTTCCTCAACACGCTGGGTGCCGACGTGCGCGGCGCGGGGACGAAGGTGATCCAGATCCGCGGCGTCCCGGCGCTGGGCGGGGGCACCTACGCGGTGATCCCCGACCGCATCGAGGCCGGCACCTTCCTGCTGGCGCCCGTCATCGCCGGCGGCCAGGTGACCGCCACCGGCGTGGTGCCGGAGCACCTCAAGTCCCTGCTGGCCAAGCTGCGGGAGATGGGCGCCGAGGTGGTGGTGGACGGGGACCAGCTGACGGTGGCCATGGACGGGCGGCCGCGGGCCGTCGACATCAAGACCCTGCCGTACCCGGGCTTCCCCACCGACCTGCAGGCGCCCACCATGGCCGCGCTGGCGACCGCCGAGGGCACGGCGACGGTGACCGAGACCCTGTTCGAGAACCGCTTCACCCACGTGCCGGAGCTGCGCCGGATGGGCGCCCACATCCAGATCCAGGGCCAGACCGCCATCGTCACCGGCGTCGAGCGGCTGCAGGGGGCTCCCGTGACGGCCACGGACCTGCGCTCAGGGGCCGCCCTGGTGCTGGCGGGCCTGGGTGCCGAGGGGATCACCGAGGTCAGCGGCGTCCACCACATCGACCGGGGCTACGTGGCCATCGAGCAGAAGCTGCGGGGGCTGGGAGCCGACGTGGAGCGCCTGAGCACGGAGGACGACCCGGTGGTCGCCGAACTGCTGGCCCGCTGACGGGCGGCGCTGACGGGCTGCCCAGCGTGGGCCGGGCCCATGGCGGGCCGGACACCTCCGGTGCCCTCCGCAGGCGGCGGACCGCCGGTGCCCCATGCAGATGGCACACTGCGAGGTGCATGCCCGGGGGCTCGCGCGATGGCGCACGGGCGCCATCGCGCGAGCCCCCGGGGTGCTCACGGGGCCGGGCGGGGCCGGGCGGGGCCGGGTGGCCCCGCCCGGCCCCGGGGGCTTGGGGCTCAAGGCATGTCCCCGGTCGTCCCCACATAGACATCCTCACGTGGGTCGGGTCCGCCCGCGCATCCTCCCGGGGATCGGGACCGCGGGAGCCGCGGGCGGACAACCCGGCGGAGGCCGCGCCGAGACTTGGCCGTGGCTGACAGTGCGGCCACGGCCGCGCGGCGGGGAGGGGTGGCCCGTGGCCCTGCGGCCGGCATGGCGCCGTCCGGTGGCCGGCTGGTTCCTCCTGGTCCTGGCGCTGACGGTCTTGCTGCCGTTCCTCGTGGTGATCAGCCGGGGCCTGCGCATCGAGGGGCCCGAGAGCCCGCTGGTGCCCCTCGACCCGGGCGAGCTGCCCGTGCGCGTGTGGGTGCCCGGCACCCAGGCCGTGGAGACCCTGCCCCTGGAGGTCTACCTCACCGGGGTGGTGGCGGCCGAGATGCCCGCCACCTTCCACCCCGAGGCCCTCAAGGCGCAGGCGGTGGCCGCCCGCACCTTTGCGGTGCGCCAGATGCGGGTCTTCGGCGGGCCGGGCTGCCGGGAGCACCCCGACGCCGACGTCTGCGGCGACCCCCAGACGGGCCAGGCGTGGCAGCCCCTGGCGGCGCGGCGACGCGAGTGGGGCCTGCTCGACGGCTGGCGCTTCACCCGCAAGATCCAGGACGCGGTCCGGGAGACGGCCGGGCTGATCCTGGTGTACCAAGGCGCGCCCATCGACGCGGTCTACCACTCCACGTCGGGCGGCCGCACCGAGGCGGCCGCCGCCGTGTGGGGCAACGACGTCCCCTACCTGCGGCCCGTGGAGTCGCCCTGGGAGACCGCCTCACCCCACTGGCGCAGCACGAAGGCGATGTCGCTGGCGGACTTCGCCCGCCGCCTGCAGGTCGACGCCAAGGTGGTGCGCCAGCTGCCCCAGGGGCAGTGCTTCGCCCGCATCGAGCCGTCGCCCGGCGGCCGCGTGGGCCGGGCCACGGTGGGCGACAGGACGTTCACCGGCCCCGAGCTCCGCCAGCGGCTGGAGCTGCCGTCCACGTGGTGGAGCTGCCAGCGACAGGGTGACCGCGTGGTCTTCGCGATCCGCGGATGGGGCCACGGGGTCGGCATGTCCCAGTACGGCGCCGAGGGTATGGCTCGCCAGGGACACACCTACGAGGCGATCCTCCGCCACTACTACCCGGGGACCACGCTGCGGCCCATCTTCGCGGAATGACGGCGGCGGCACGAGGCCGCGGCGCGCTCCTGCACGCGCGCTCCTGCATAAAAGCACCAGCCCTGGCAACACTACCGGCCAGAGGTGGTGCCACATGCAGGAGAACCCGCAGAGCGGGCAGAGCCGCATACCCGGCCGCCTGGCCAACTGGATGGCCAAACTCCGCGGCTGGCCGGCACTGCGGCCGCTGCTGGGCTTCATCGTGCTGGTGGCCGTCTTCGTCGGGTCTTATCTCTACTTCCAGGGCTGGCCGGGCCTCTCCGGCCCCGAGCCGTCCGCCGTGGAGGAGCCGACGACCCCGGCGGGCGCGGACCAGGGGTCGGCCCCCAGCGCGGCGACGCCGCAGCCCGTTCCCAGCCAGGCCGGGGCCGCCGCCGGTGCCGAGACCGGCACGCGGTCCGAGCCGCGGGACGACGTGCCCACCCGCGAGGTGGCGGGCGAGACGACGCCCGCCTTGGCCTGGCCCGTGACCAACGGCCGCACGGCCATGGGCTTCGGCTGGCAGTACTCGGAGACCATGGGCGACTGGCGCTGGCATCCGGGCGTCGACCTGGCGGTCCCGGAGGGCACGGACGTCCTGGCCGCCGCAGACGGCCGCGTGGTCGGGGTCGAGCGCGACGCCGAGCGCGGGCTAACCGTCACCATCGAGCACGACGGCGGCTACCGGACCGTCTACGCCAGCCTGGCGGAGGCCTCGGTGGAGGCGGGGCAGCAGGTGCGTCGCGGCCAGGCCATCGGCAAGGCCGGTTCGTCGGCGCGGGTGGAGTCGGCCGCCGGCGTCCACGTCCACTTCGAGATCTGGCGGGGGGACGAGGCCGTCGATCCCAACACGGTCATCGGATAGCCGCGGACAGCCGCACCGTTCGCTGTCCTCGGCAAACCCCGGCCCCGGGCCGGACCTCGGCAGCCGGCCCGCCGCGGACCGGCCGGACCTGACAGGGGTGACGAGCGCCCCTTGCGCCCGGGAGGGCCGCACCGCCGACGGGCGGTGCGGCCCTCCCGCGTCCGCCCCCCTTGCGAGCCGCCCGGCCCAGGCCAAGGTCGCTCCCGGTGCGCCCGGCAGGGTTCGCCGACCCGGCCGTTCGCCATGCCGAACCAGCCGGCGGGCCCTCCCCCGGGCGTGGTCCGGTGGCCCGTCGGCCAGGGAAGCGCGGGCCGCCCCGGCCCGCGCTTCCCCGCAGCGGCCATCGCCGTCCGGGGTCGCGTCCGCAGCAATCCCCCCGGGCGCATCGGCTCACCTGCGTCCGACGCATCGGCTCACCTGCGTCCGACGCGGATCCACGGCGTCCGCACCGCCCAAGCCGCCCCCGCCATGCGCACCGGCCCGCGTCGCGGCCCGATGGCATCGGGCCGCGACGCGGGCCGCGTCCCCCATCGTGGCCCCTCCCGCCCAACCGGCGGCGGGCGCGCCTCGCCCCCGAACCCCGTGCACCGCTCCCCTCGCCCCAGGCACCGCGCCCATCCCCGTCCCACGGCCCTCCGGCGAAGCCGGTTCGTCCCCCGGGTGGGACCCCGTCGACCAGCCCGATGGCCTGTCCGCCCGTGCGCGGCCGTGCGCGGCCCTGCGGTCAAGGTATGTTTGCCTAACGCCCTCATATAGATGGTAACAGACCAGGGCGAAGGGGGCAGGTCGGTGAAGGACTACATCTGGAAGCGCGTGGTGGAGGTGAGCACGTACATCGCTCGCACCCGCTCCACCGTGCGCGAGGCAGCCAAGGTGTTCGGTGTCTCGAAAAGCACCGTCCACAAGGACGTAACCGAGCGCCTGCCCAAGATCGACAGCCAGCTGGCGGCGAAGGTCCAGCAGGTCCTGGCGACCAACAAGGCGGAGCGCCACCTGCGGGGTGGTGAGGCCACCCGCCTCAAGTACCTGCAGGAGCAGCGGGGCCCGGTGCGCAAGCAACCCCCCTCGGAGCCCTCCGTCGGGGCCTGAACGCTGTCCCTGCCGGCACCGGCCCTGGCCCCCGGACGAACGCGGCCGTGGCGGCGGCCCCCGGGCGCGACCCGGTGTCAGCGGCCTGCAGCCCGGCCCCCTTCCTTCCCCTGCCCCGGACGACCCCTCCCCGGCGTCGGTCCGCATCGCACCCGCCTGGGCGCGCGGCGGACAACCCATTCCCAGCGGCGGCGAGCGGCACCCGCCTGGACGCGCGGCGGACAACCCATTCGATGGACAACCCATTCCCAGCGGCGACGAGCGGGGGTCCGAGGCCATCCCCTCCCGGCCCGCCATCTTGTGCGTCAAGAGGAACCCGACCCGATGGCAAAGAAATCCGCCCTGGCGTCGACACCGCCTCCACGCCCGCCGACCGACGGCCGTCGGCCGCGGTGGCGGCCGTCCCACGGGCAGGAGGGAGGAGGGGACATGGTCGGGTTCGTGCGGGACCTGGGGGTCGACCTGGGCACCGCCAACACCCTGGTCTACGTGGAGGGCCGCGGCATCGTGCTCAACGAGCCCTCGGTGGTCGCCGTCGACCGGCAGACGGGGCGCGTCGTGGCCGTGGGCGCCGAGGCCCATCGGATGTTGGGGCGGACGCCGGGCCACATCGTGGCCGCGCGCCCGCTGCGCGGTGGCGTCATCGCTGACTTCACGGCCACCGCCACCCTGCTCAAGGCGTTGCTGCAACGGGCCATGCCCCACCGGCTGGGCTTGCGGCCCCGCATGGTGGTGTGCGTCCCCGCCGGCGTCACCACCGTGGAGCGGCGGGCCGTCATCGAGGCGGGCTACGAGGCGGGGGCCCGCAAGGTCTACCTGGTGGAGGAACCGGTCGCCGCCGCCCTGGGGGCGGGGCTCGACATCCACCGGCCCGGCGGCCACCTGGTGGTCGACGTGGGCGGGGGCACCACGGACATCGCTGTGCTCTCCCTGGGGGGCGTGGTGGTGGGCGCCTCGGTGCGGGTCGGCGGCGACGCCTTCGACGAGGCCATTGTCCGCCATGTCAAGCGGCGGTACAACGTGCTGATCGGCGAGCGCACGGCGGAGCAGGCCAAGATCGCCATCGGCACGGCCGTGCCTCCCGACGCGGACGAGCGCTTCGAGGTGCGGGGCCGCGACCTGGTCACCGGCCTGCCCCGGACCCTGCACCTGACCGCCGCCGAGATCCACGAGGCGCTGGAAGAGCCCATCGGCACCCTGCTGGCCGGCCTGCGTGCCGCCCTGGAGCGGGTTCCTCCGGAGCTCGCGGCCGACCTGGTGGTGGGCGGGATGGTGCTCACCGGCGGCGGGTCGCTGCTGCGGGGCCTGGACCGGCGCATCGCCGAGGCCACCGGTCTGCCCGTGGTGCAGCCGGAGGAGCCGCTGCTGACGGTGGCCCTGGGGACCGGGGCGGCCCTGGGCATGCTCGATCGCCTGGCGGGGGTCGTCGTCGCCGGGTGACACCGGCCTTGGGCCCCACCGTCCACGCCGGAACCGACCTCGGTGCCCTCGCGTCCGCGCTCGGGCGGCCGTGGCCCCGGACCGGCCGAGGGCCGGATCACGAAGGATGGGGGGCGAGGCCGCGGGCCGGGGCGCACCGGCCCGCGGGGCGGAGGATGTCTGCGGTCTCGACGAGCTGCACCCGGCTGCGGCCCAGGGCCGGCCCGAAGCCGACGCGACAGGCGACCGCCGCCCGGTGCGGGCCGGGGAGGGCGGCCATTGGGCGGTTCGATGGCAGGCCGCCGGACGCTGCGCGCGACCCGCCGCGAAGACGATCCGAGCTCCCAGCAGGAATGGCGCGACCGGCGCCGAACATGCCTTCCAAAACGAGGTTCCCGTCGAGGTTCGACACGCCGCGAAAGGGCAAACCCGCCGAAAGGCGGGGGCGCAAAGCCACGGGTCTACCGCGCGGCGGGGGCGACCGAGGGCCGACGAGGATCCCCCCTCCGAAGGGGGAGGGGAGCGGGCTTGGGGCCCGGGGGCGCCGTCCGCCGGCCACGACGGCCGGGCTGCCGAACGGGTGGAGCATCCCGTACCGCCCGACCCACCGTAGGACGGTTCTCCGGGCCGCGGGCCCGGTCCCGGTGCCTCGCCACGGTGGCAGCGGGCGGAGGGATAGGTTGGGCTCTCGTCCCCCGGCAGCCGCCGGGGGTTTTCATTTGGTGCCCTTGATGGACCCCGGTTCGCTGCTCCGGTTCGCGCCCGGTTCGCTGCCGGCGGCAGGCGCGCACCGGCCTCGCATCGCGGGGCCATGGGCCCCAGGGGGTCCCGGGCGGCCGTGGCTCGCCGGTCAGTGGAGGGAGACGGGCCTTGTTGCGAGGACTCTACACCGCCGCCAGCGGCATGATGGCCCGGGTCGTGGTGCAGCAGCGCCTGGCCACGGACCTGGCCAACGTCGAGACCCCCGGCTATCGGGCTAGCTGGAACGTCACCGAGGCCTTCCCGGAGCTCCTCGTCTCCCGGCTGGAGGGCCGTGGTGCGGCGCCGGTCGGCCCGGTGGGCAACGGGGTGGTGGTGGCCGAGGCCGGTCTCGACGTCCGCCCCGGTCCGTGGGTGGAGACCGGTCGCCCCCAGGATCTGGCCCTGGCGGGCGAGGGCTTCTTCGTGGTGCTGGGACCGGATGGGCCCGCCTACACCCGGGCGGGCAACTTCACCGTCGGACCCGAGGGCTACCTGCAGACGCCCGACGGCTGGCCCGTGCTCGGCATCGACGGGGAGCCCCTGTGGGTGGGCACCGCCGACTTCACCGTGACGCCGGACGGTCAGGTGGAGGTGGGCGGCTTCGCCGTGGGCACCATCGCCCGGGTGAACTTCGCCAACCCCGCCGCCTTGCGCAGGGCCGGCGACAACCTGCTGGTCAACCTGGGCGATGCGGGCGCGGCGGTGCCCGTGGACACGCCGGTGCGCCAGGGCGTTTTGGAACAGTCCAATGTCGACCCGGTGAAGACGGTGGTGGCCATGCTGGCCAACTTCCGCGCCTTCGAGGCCGCCCAGCGGGTGCTGGCGGCCCATGACCAGACCCTGGGTCTGGCCATCCAGGAAGTGGGGCGGGTGACGTGATCCAGCGGGCCCTGTGGTCGTCGGCCGCGGGCATGGCCGCCGCCGCCCGTCAGGTCGACGTCACCGCCAACAACCTGGCCAACGTCAACACCGCCGGCTTCAAGGCGTCGCGGGCGGACTTCGCCGACCTGGCCTACGCCGCCGTGCAGGCGCCGGTGGCGCCCCTCGCCGCGGCGACCGGCGGCGTGCAGGTGGGGCACGGTGTACGCCTCGCCGCCACGCCCCGCCTCTGGCACCAGGGGCCGCTCCGCGAGACCGGCTCGCCGTGGGACCTGGCCCTGGAGGGGGCCGGCTTCCTCCAGGTGGTCGAACCCGCCACGGGGGAGGTCTTGCTGACGCGGGGCGGCGCCTTCACCCTCAGCCCCTGGCCCGGGGGCCCGCCGGCGGCCGGCGGGCCCGACGGAGGGGAGGGGCTGGTGGTCACCGACGGCGCCGGGCGGCCCCTGCTGCGGGACGACGGGCAGCCGGTGGTGTTGCCGCCGGGAAGCCGCACGTGGATCGTCTCGCCCGAGGGCGAGATCCGGGCCGTGTTGGCCGACGGCGACGAGGTCCCGGCGGGACGACTGGCCGTGGTGGTGCCGGCGGCACCCGACGCCCTGGAGAGCCGGGGCGAGGGCCTGTTCGCACCGGGACCCGAGCCGCTGATCGCCCTGCCGCCGGGGCAGGGCGGGGCCGGTCGGGTGCGCCAGGGCATGCTGGAGCAGTCCAACGTCGACCTGGCCGCGGAGATGACGCGCCTCTTGGCGGCGCAGCGGGCCTACCAGCTCAATGCCCGGGCGGTGCTGACCGCCGACGAGATGATGGGCGCCATCAACCGCCTGCGGCCGTGAGACGCGAGGACGGCCATCAACCGCGGGAACCCGTGACCTTTGGTTTGTCCTCTTCCCCCCAAGGCCCGCATGGGCCTCCCCCCTGATGCGCCCGGGGCGGGCGGCGGTCTGCCGCCCGCCCCGGGCGCGTTGCCGGTTCGTCCGGCGCCGGGCCGTCGCCGGGGCCGTCGCGGGGCCGTCACGGGGCGTCGCATGAAAGCTTCCGGACGTTGGTATATACTCGTATTCGGGCGCGGGACAGCCTGGGCCACCGGCCCCGTCGGCGGCCGGGACGGTCGGCCTGGCCAGGGACGCTCCGTGCTTCTGCCGGTGGCGACGGCCCCGCCCGATCTGCCCAACCGAGGAGGGATCGTCGGTGGCTTACCAACTGCCGCCCCTGCCGTACGACTACAACGCCCTCGAGCCGCACATCGACGAGCAGACCATGCGCATCCACCACGACCGGCACCACGCCACCTACGTGAACAACGTCAACGCGGCCCTGGAGAAGTATCCCGCGCTCCAGAACAAGCCCATCGAGGAGCTCCTGCGCCAGATCGACCAGGTTCCCGAGGACATCCGCACCGCCGTGCGGAACAACGGCGGCGGCCACGCCAACCACTCGCTGTTCTGGGAGATCATGAGCCCGCGCGGCGGCAGCCAGCCCTCGGGTGCCCTGGCCGAGGCGATCAACAAGGCCTTCGGCAGCTTCGAATCCTTCAAGGAGCAGTTCACCAAGACCGCCACGACCCACTTCGGCAGCGGCTGGGCGTGGCTCGTGGTGGACGAGAAGGGCGACCTGCAGGTGTACAGCCTGCCGAACCAGGACAGCCCCTACATGAAGGGCCACACGCCGATCCTGGGCCTGGACGTGTGGGAGCACGCCTACTACCTGAAGTACCAGAACCGGCGGCCTGACTACGTCGCCGCGTGGTGGAACGTGGTCAACTGGGACGAGGTCGCCCGGCGCTACGAGAAGGCCCGCGGCTGATCCGGCAGGCGGCGGGAAGGCGTCGACGCGTCGGCTGCCGGCGCGCCCCGGTGCCTGGCCGGCCGGGCCGGGCCGGAAGCGCCTGCCGGGAAGCGTGCGGATCGTGCGCCGCTCGGCCCGCGGAATTGCGGCATGGGAATGGGCGCAGTGGGGAGCCGGTTCCTCCGGCTCCCCCTTTTTTACCGCCTTGGGGCTTGCGGGGCGAGCCCTTGGCGCCTTGGGCAGCCCGATGGGCGACGCGGGACGAGGGGCGCCGCCGGCGCCGGCCACCGGAGGCGCCAAAAGGTGGGTTGGCAGGGCGGGCACGGTCCCACGGCGAATCTGTAGGGGTCGCACCGCCGGTCCCCTCGCGGACGCCGGGGGGATTCCTCGCGGCTCCCATCCCGGGTGCGGGGGCGAGGGGGGACCGTCGGCGGATCGGGGGCGGGTACGGCTGGCGGCTTCTGGGCGCACGAGCCGCGGGACGAGCCGGCCCGCCCGTGGCGCCCGTGGCGACTGCATGCCTCGGGCGCATCGAGCTGCGCGACCTTCATGGCGACGGGGAGGATGGACCGCCCGTGACCGAGCAGGACCGCCCTCAGGGGGCCACGGACCGCCCCGGGGCCATGGCCATCGACGAGATCCTCCAGGTGCTCCCCCACCGCTATCCCTTCCTCCTGGTCGATCGCATCCTGGCCCTGGAGCCCGGTCGCCGGGCGGTCGGGCGCAAGTGCGTCAGCGCCAACGAGCCCTTCTTCCAGGGACACTTCCCGGGCCGCCCCATCATGCCGGGGGTGCTGATCCTCGAGGCCATGGCCCAGGTGGGGGCGTGCGCCGTCCTCTCGCTGCCGGAGAACCGCGGCCGCCTGGCCCTGTTCGCCGGCGCCGACCGCGTCCGCTGGCGCCGGCCCGTGGTCCCCGGGGACTGCCTGGAGATCGAGGTGGAGATCGTCGCCGTGCGCGGACCCGTGGGCAAGGGGCGCGCCCGCGCGACCGTCGACGGCCAACTGGCGGCGGAGGCGGAGCTGAGCTTCGCCCTGCGACCGGCGTGAAGCCGTTCGCGATCGCTCGGCTTCGATCGACCGTCGCCCGCTGCCACGGGTGACGTCCCGGGGGACCTCCGCCGCTGGGATCGCCCGTCGCCGCAGCCTCCGGCCCGCGGGCGTCCCGTCCGGGGGCCGACGCGCCCACCAACCCGGCGTGCCGTCGCCGTCCCCGGGCAGGCGGGTCCGAACCCCCGGCGACCGGAGGGGTCGACCCTGCGAGCTGGCCTTGCGACCGGGGGGCCGGGCTGCGGATTGTGCGGACTTTGGATAACGCGGATGCCCATTCCATAACCTACATGCAGGATGCAACGGGTACATGGCGTGTCCGGCTGCGGGCGCCGGACACCCCTGGGCCGGGCGACCCTGCACGGAGGAGGCGTCTTTCGGCATGGCGGATGCTTCGATGGAGGCGCTGCGACCGGACGGGGAGGCGACGCCCCCGATCCGGCAGCCGCAGCCGGTTCGTCCCGCTGAGGCGGCGGATGCCCGGCCCGGGGGGATGGCGGGCGTGCCCGCTGCAAGCGGCGGGGCGGCGAGCCCCACGGCGGATGGGGGGGCGGCCAGGGCCGGGGGGCGGGCGCCGGCCACCCCCGGCGCCGACGCTCGCCGGCGTGCCGGGCCGACGGGCGTCGGGGGAACCGGTCGTGCCGGCGTTGGGGGTGCCGGTCGTGCCAGCGGCGGGGGCATCGATCGTGCCGACGGCGGGGGTGCCGGGCCCGCCCGGGCGCGGCAAAGTGCTGGCGTGGCGGCCAACCGCCGCAGCGATGCGCCGGCCGCCCGCCCTGGGGCGGGCCGCGGCGCCGTCGGCTCGCCGGCCGCGACCGGCCAGGTCCGGGATCGCGCGGGGCTCGTGCCCCTGGCGCCCGGGACCCGCGTCCACGGCACCATCACCGGCATCGTCGACTACGGCGCCTTCGTGGTGACGGACGACGGCCGCCGCGGGCTGATCCACATCTCCGAGATCGCCGACTGGTACGTGGAGCGGGCGGAGGACTACTTCTACAAGGGCGAACGGGTCCAGGTCGAGGTGGTGCACTTCGACCCCGCCAGCGGCAAGTACGCCTTCTCCACCCGGCGGCTCGGCGGCAAGCAGCCCCTGGCCAACCGATACGCCGACCGCCTGCTCGAGCTCCATCGGCACGGCGTGGGCGGATCCCCCACCTCCCCGTGGACCCGGGGCCGCGGCCGGCGCCCGGCCCCTCGGGGGGCCGGTGCCGGTAGGCTGGGGGACGGGCCGGAGGCGCACGGAACGCCCTGGGGGGCGCCGACGGCTCCCCCGCGGACGAACCGGCCCCCCGGCCGACGGCCCGCCCACGGCCGCCCGGTCGTGGAGTCGTGGTCCGAGCCACCGCGCCGGGGGACCGCGGCGGGAACGGGCCAGGTGGGATCCTCCGGACGAACCGGCCACGACGGGGTCAGAGAGGCCGTCCCGGGTGCCCCCGCGGCCGGCGCGTCGGGAGCCGTGCCGCACGCCATGCCGCACGCCGCCGCGGCGGCCACCGGCATCGATGCCGCCGGCCTGCTGGAGCTGCTCCACCGGCATGTCGGGGAGGTCTCCCCCGCTGCGCGGGAGGAGCTGGACCGACTGGTCGAGGCGCATGGTGCCGCTCGGGTCGCCGCGGTCCTCGCCCAGGTCCTTGAGGGAGCCGATCGGTCGCTCCAGGTGGTGGAGGCCGCCGGAAGACGACTGGCTGCGGGGACCGGTGCCTCGGCCTAGGAAGCCGGTCAGGCAGTGCGGGCCGGCGCTCCGGGTGGGCCTGTGCATCCTGCGGGCGTCGAGGCCGCGAGGCCCCGGGGCTTGACGCCGTCCAGCATCGGAAGGTTGCACGCGGAGGTCGCGCTCGGAAGGTCGCACCAAGCTGAACGAAGGCGGTTCGGGGCGTCGCAGGCCCGTGCGACAAGGCTGCATCACGGGCCGGCGGCGCCCCTCTGCGCTCCTGGGCCGCCGCCGGCATGCGGCCCCCTTCGGCCACCGGGTCCCCAGCGCCCTTCGGCCATCGGCGGTCCCCAGCGCCTATAATAGGGACGGTTCGATCCGGAGGAGGATGCCCCTTGCTCCCGTATCTGATCGCCCTCGACGTTGACGGGACCCTGCTGGACAGCCGCGGCACGCTGCGACCCCGGGTGCGCGACGCCGTCCGGGCGGCCGTGGCGGCGGGGCATCACGTGGTGCTGGCCACCGGCCGCCGCTGGGTGGCGACGCGACCCTTCGCCCGGGACCTCGGGCTGCGGGCCCCGTGCATCGTCCACAACGGCGCGGTGGCCGTCGACCCCCTCACGGACCAGCCGGTCTGGAAGCAGCCGCTGCCCACCGAGTTCGTCCGCCAGGCCATCCTCAAGGCGCGGGAGCTCGGGGTGTCCCTGTTCGTCCACGATCTCGAACACCCCCACGGCGACCGCATGCTCTACGAACCCGGCGCCCGGCTGCCCAGGGCGTCCTGGTTCTTCGAGGCGGGCCGGCTGACCCAGGAGGTGCCCGACCTCCTGGCGTGGCTCCAAGTGGGCGCCGTCCGGATCCTGGTGCGGGACCGGTACGAGGGGGCCGAAGCCTTCCACCAGTGGATCAAGGCGCGGTGGGGCGACGCCGTCCGCGTCCTGACCGGACCGGACCTGGAACCGGACATCTACGCCGTCGAGGTCTCCGACGCACCCGTGTGCAAGGGCTGGGCCCTGGAGCGCCTGGCCGCCCACCTCGCGATCCCCGTCGAGCGCGTCGTCGCCATGGGCGACTGGGACAACGACATCGAGATGCTGCAGTTCGCCGGCCTGGGCGTGGCCATGGCCAACGGCTCCCCCGCCGCCCGGGCCGCTGCCCGCCGCGTCACCGTCAGCAACGACGAGGACGGGGTGGCGGTGGTGCTGGAGGAGCTGCTGGGGGGAGTCGGCGGCGGCGTGGGCGGGGGCGCCGAGGTCGGGCGCTGAGACGCCGGGCCGGGGCGCGCCCCGTTTTTGGGACCCATCCCAGGCCTAACGAGGAAGCCCCCTCCCTTCGATATTCCGGATAGCCGCAGGCAACGGCAGGGAGACCACCCCAGCCCGCGGGCCGGTTGGGCCGGCCGAGCCAAGCCCGGGACCTTTGAGCGGAGTCGAGGACCTGCGGTGAGTCGGTCCAGCCGTTCCGGCGGAGACGGGGGCATCCCTGGCCCCCGGCGGCGGCAGGCGCGCGATGTCGCCGGCGGGGGAAGAACCGGCAAGGGAGGGCTGCAGTTCATGCGGATCAACCACAACGTGGCCGCGCTCAACGCGTGGCGGAATCTCAGTCAGACGAACAGCCTGCTCAACAAGAGCCTGGAGCGGCTGTCGTCGGGCCTGCGGATCAACCGGGCGGCCGACGACGCGGCGGGCCTGGCCATCTCGGAGAAGATGCGGGCCCAGATCGCCGGCCTGCAGACGGCCCAGCGCAACGCCCAGGACGCCATCTCGCTGATCCAGACGGCGGAGGGCGCGCTGAACGAGGTCCACAGCATCCTGCAACGCATGCGCGAGCTGGCGGTTCAGGCGGCCAACGACTCCATGACGGATGCAGATCGAGCCAACCTCCAGAAGGAGGTTGAACAGCTCATCGCCGAGCTCGATCGTATCGGCAACACGACGGAGTTCAACACTAAGAAGCTCCTCGACGGCAGCGCCGGTGTAAGTACCGCAGTTACCAGCGGGAAGGCTCTAAACGTGTCTGCAACAGGAGACACGCAGGCTGGTTCCTATACGATCGACATCAAGAATTCTGCAACCCGTGGTGAGGTCTGGCTGGCGGAAGCAGGTGCCGGCACGTGGAGCACATTTAGCGACGTAAATGACACCCTGGCGAACGATCTAGATATTACCGTTAATGGGCGCAGGTATTTCTTCGCCGCCGGCACAAAGGTCCAGGATGTCATCGACACGGTCAACGAAGACTCTGCGTTAACCGGCGTAGAGGCGGACTTTAATGCCAATGCGATTCGCTTCCGTACCACGGACGTTGGGAGCGCCCACCAGGTGTCCGTAACAATCAACGAGACCAGCGATGTCTTTAACTTGTCAACAAACGGCACTGACCCGGGAAATGATACTAACTTGGCGACCGACACCGGTACTGATGCCGAGTTAGGCAGTGCTGGGGTAAACGGCTCTCCCGTCAATTACGAAGCCGTTGGGAACCGGATCACGATCCTTTCGGGTCCGGCCAAGGGGCTGTCGTTCACGGTCGACGCGAGCGGGACGTACGCTGACGGCAGCGACTTAGACGATCCCACAATCACGGTGGGCACTAACGGTGCACTAACATTCCAGATTGGTGCCAACACTGGGCAGAGTCTCAGTGTTGCGATTGACGACATGCGCTCGCAGGCGCTGGGAGTCAAGACCGTAGACGTCTCGACCCGGTCCGGCGCGTCCAACGCCATCAGTGCCATCGATAATGCTATTAACACGGTATCGGTCCAGAGGGCCCGGCTCGGCGCGGTCCAGAATCGCCTCGAGCACACTATTGCCAACCTCGGCGTTGCCGTCGAAAACCTGCAGGCTGCGGAATCCCGCATCCGCGACGTCGACATGGCCTTAGAGATGGCTAACTTCACGCGGAACCAGATCCTGCTGCAGTCCGGCACGGCCATGCTGGCCCAGGCCAACGCCATGCCGCAAGCAGTGCTGCAGCTCCTGGGCAGCTGATCTCCGGGACCGAGTACAGGGTCTCCGCTTGAGTAACCCACTTCCCCCACGGGTGCGCTACCCCAAACCGCAGGTCCAGGGTGCTCTCCCCCTCACCGGACCGGCCGGAAAGCCCGCGGCGGGCCGGCTGTCACGACGACAGCCGGCCCGCCCATGCTTTGCGTGCTTGATCACCGAGGTTTCCCATCGACACCCGGTGCCGCTGACGGCAGCCGAACCGCCTGTGCAGCACTGGGCCTGCGTCGTTGTCCAGGTTGCCGAAACCACCAACCGACCCGGGCAGTTGGGACCCGGGTCCGGTTAACGACGCCCGGTCCTCATCCGATATGACGGACAGAGTGCTCCACCGGCGACGAGGCGGGGCGACCGCGACGGGGGAGCGACGACTCCGTGCGGTGCGGGCCCTGGCCAGGGCCAGCACACGGAGGGATCCCTGCGCCGGTGCGCCGCGAGACATCCCCGACCAACAACGAACCAGAACGAATGGGCGGGAGACGTGAGCACCTTGACCATCCGACCCCAGGATCCGGTGACCGGAGGCGGTCTCCCGGGCTCGGGCCCGGGGCTCATGGCAACGATACCGGGAAATGCGTTGCGGCTGCCGGGGGGAGCCGGTGGGGGCAACCGGGCCAGTGGGAGCGGTGGAGCCCCCGCCGAGCTGGGCCCCACCCCGGCGGCCCGGCCAGCCGGGATCGACCCCTGGATGCCGCCCCTGCAGGACCTGCCCAGTCAAGCCTTCGCCTACCGCCTGGAATTCCACGTGGACGACGCCACCGGCCGCCTGGTGGCGCAGGTGGTGGACCGGGAGACGGGCGAGACGGTGCGGCAGGTTCCTCCGGAACACGTGCTGCGGATCGCCATGTACCTAGAGTGCCTGATGGGTAGGCTGTTGGATCACCGGTGGTGACCCTGGCCGCAGTCGCTCGGCAGACCGCGGCTCAGACCGCGGCTCGGCGACGTCCCCCGAGCGCAGGTGCAACGCCAGGGGTGGCGGAACCCGGCGGAGGAGGCGACCCCATGCGCATCAGCGGCCTGGCCAGCAACCTGGACTGGGAGCAGCTCGTCGACCAGCTGATGCAGATCGAGCGGCGGCCGCTGCTCCTGCTCGAGCGCCGCAAGCTGGAGATCGAGACCGAGAAGAACGCCTGGAGTGACATCCGCACGCGGGTCAGCAACCTGCGGGATCGCATCGCCGCGGTCCTGGCTGCGGATCTCTTCCAGAGGGTCGAGGCCACCAGCAGCGACGCCGCCCGGGTCACCGCCCAGGCGGGCAGCGCCGCGGTCCCCGGCACCTACTCGGTCGAGGTTCAGCAGCTGGCCACCGCTCACGCCATCGCGACCTACGTCGAGGTTGATCCATCGGTTGCTCGAAACGTGGACGGCGACCTCACCCTGGCCGTCACGACGGTGGACGGGCATACCATGGCATCCTTCCATGTCATGATCGACCCCGCCGACTCGCTCTACGCCATCCGTGACAAGATCAACGCCGCCGTCGACGCAGCCGTCGCCGCCGACCCGAATCTGAAGCCCTACGCCGTGCGCGCGGAGATCATCGGGGGACACCTCGTGATCAGCCGCACCGAGACGGGGGCGAGCACCATTGAGGTCTCAGGGTCGGCAGCCGGGGCACTGCAGTTGCTCAACCAAAACGGCGCCGAGCGAATTGTTACCGAGGGGAAGGATGCGGCGTTCAAGGTCAACGGTGTGGGGTTCACCCGTTCGTCCAACACGGTGAGCGACGTGATCCAGGGCGTCACCCTGGAGCTCCACCAGGCCGGCCCCGGCCAAACCGTCACCATCACCGTCGGCTGGGATGACGACGCCGTGGTCGATGCCGTCAAGAAGTTCGTCGAGCAGTACAACAGCACCCTCTCCTTCATGAACCAGCAGCAGGACTACCAGGCCGCAGGGGGAGGGAAGCTGGGCGGCGACGTCCTGCTCACGATGCTGCGCGGCGAGCTGCGCCGCCTGGTGGCGGATCCCGTGGAGGCGCTGTCGGGCTCCGACCTGGACCGGCTGGCGGCGGTGGGCATCACCACCCAGGACAAGTCCGGCACCCTCCAGCTGGACGAGGCCAAGCTCAGGGAGGCGCTGGCGGCCGACCGGGCCGCGGTCCAGCGCCTGCTGGCCGGCGATCCCGACGCCGCCGGCTCCAGCGACGACGGCGTGTTCGTCCGCCTGCGCAAGGCCGTCGACCGGTGGCTCGAGACCAACACCGGGCTCCTGGACCGGCGCATCGACGCCCTGGACGACCGCGTGCGCGACTACGCCGAGCAGATGGAGCGGATGGAGTACCGCCTCCAGCTCCGCGAGCAGAACCTGATGCGCCAGTTCGAGGCGCTGGAGAGCCTCATCGCCACGCTGCAGTCCCAGGAGCAGTGGTTGATCCAGCAGATCAACCAGCTCACGTCGTTGCGACCCAGGAAGTGACGGCAGTGACGACCTCGCTGCCACCGAGGAGGGCGGGAGAGCCCCATGCGACCCGATGAAGACCACCAGAACCCGAAGACGCGGCCGAACGGGAGGACGGCGGGACCCGCGGGGGCGGCGTCGACCGCGGGGACCGAGCCGGTGCGGACACCCAACCTCTCCTCCCATCCACGGCCATCCGGCACCGGGCCGGTCGACGGCGCGACCGTCCGCCCCGGGCGGCTGGCGGCGTCGCCGGCCGTCGCGGGGGCTGCCGTCCCGGGTCCGTCGGCTGCCCTGGCTCCCCGCTCCCAGCCGTTGGGCATGCCACGGCGGGCGGTGGCGCACCCCGCCCGCTCCTACGTGGCGACCCGGGTCCTGACCGCGCCGCCCCAGGTGCTGGTCTTGATGCTCATGGACGGGGTGCTGCGGGAGGTGGCGCGGGCGCTCCAGGTGGACGTCAAGGCGCGGGGCGGTCGCGAACGCCTCCACCGGGCCCTGACCCGCGCCCAGGACTTCCTGCGGGAGCTCATGCTGGCCCTCGACCACGAGCGCGGCGGCGAGCTGGCCGCCCGGTTGAGCGCCCTCTACCTGTTCTGTCAGGAGCGGCTCATCGAGGCCAACGTCAAGGGCGATGCCCGCCTGGCGGCTGACGCCGTGCGGGTGCTGGTCCCCATCCGCGAGGCCTGGGCGGCCCTCTGCTCCGGACGAACCGGCTCCCGTGAGCCCGCAGGTGGCCCGGATCGGGCCGCTCCCGCGTCCGCCCTGAACGACCGCAACGACCGCGGCGTCGCGCCGACCGGCCGCAGCCGGTCGACGACCCCGGATCCCACGGAGCCCCTGCAGCCCCTGCAGGCGCCGCCCCCGTCGCCAGGCCGACATGCCGGCGTACCGGCTCCGACACGGCCCACGACACCGCCCATGACCTCGCCCACGACGCCGCCCGCGACACCGCCCCCGAAGGAGGCGGAGGCCCTCGGCGCGCCGGCGGGCATCACCGCGCCCGCAGCATCCGCAGCGCCCGCAGCGCACGCGCCGCCCGCGGCGCCCGCGCCGTCGCCCTCGCCGGCACCCGAACCCGAGCCCCCGCGACCGCCCCGGCGGTCGCCCGCCCACGGCGGCATCGCCGATGCCCGCTGGGGGGTCCGGCCGTGAGCGAGTCCGACCTCTGGGAGCTGATCCTCGAGACCCGCAAGGACCTGGACCGGTGGATCGAACGCGGCCGGCGGGCCCAGGCGGCCGCCGGCCGCGGCGACTGGGACGCCGCCCGCGCGGAACTGGAGGCGCGCCGGTTCCTCCAGGAACAGGTCAGCGCTCGGCTTCAGCGGTTGCAGGCCGGGGTCGGAGCGGAGGGGCACAGGCTGCCCGGCAGCCCCGCCGCGCGGCAGTGGCTGGCCCAGCTCGAGGAGCACCTCCGCCAGGCCCTTGAGGCCGATCGGCAGCTTCGCCTGGCCCTGGCCGTCCGTCACGAGGCCCTGGGGGAGCGGGCCCGCTTCCTCGAACAGGCGCGCCGCGCCGTGGCCGCCTACGCGCGACACGTACCCCCGCCATCCACGGACCCTCGTCCATCCCGCATCCCGCGCGACGCCAATTGACACCGCCGTTCGGCGGTTGCTAGACTAACCTAGGTTTGCACAGGGTTCACGTTCCCGCCGGTTTTCCGGGTCGGTTCGCCGGTCGGCGGATGCGGCGGACGTCCGACCGGTGACAACGGAGGGTCGAACCGTCGCGGTCCGTGTCGGGTTGATCCCAGGATGGCCCCGCCGCCGGTCGACGCCCGCCCGGGAGCGCCGGCGGTGGCTTGCCCGGCGCGGGCCGGTTCGTCCGGGTGGAAGAACCGGCGGGCCGGCGGGTCCGCCCGCCGCGGCTCCGCCGGGGCCGCAGCCGCAGGGATGGAGGCTCCTTCACCGCGGGAGAAGGGGTTCTTTGTATCTCGCGGAAAGGGGGAACCCCGCGTGACGCGAGCCAAGGGCCGCCACCTGTTCACCTCCGAGTCGGTGACGGAGGGGCATCCCGACAAGATCGCGGACCAGATCTCCGACGCGGTGCTGGACGCCATCCTGGAGCAGGACCCCCAGGCCCGGGTCGCCTGCGAGACGGCGGTGACCACGGGCATGGTGCTGGTGATGGGCGAGATCTCCACGACGTGCTACGTCCACATCCCCGCCCTGGTCCGCGACGTGCTGCGGGAGATCGGCTACACCCGGGCCAAGTACGGCTTCGACGCCGACACCTGCTCGGTGCTGACCGCCATCGACGAGCAGTCGCCCGACATCGCCCAGGGCGTGCTGGACGCCTGGGAGGTCCGCCACGGACAGGCGCCGTCCGACGAGTTCAGCCGCATCGGGGCGGGCGACCAGGGCATGATGTTCGGCTTCGCCTGCCGGGAGACCCGGGAGCTGATGCCGCTGCCCATCACCCTGGCCCACCGGTTGACGCGGCGGCTGGCGGAGGTGCGCAAGTCGGGTCTGCTGCCCTACCTGCGCCCCGACGGCAAGGCCCAGGTGACCATCGAATACGAGGGGACGCGGCCGGTTCGGGTCGACGCCCTGGTCGTCTCGACCCAGCACCGGGAGGACGTCAGCCGCGCCCAGCTGGAAGAGGACATCCGGCGCCACGTCATCGAAGCCGTCGTCCCCTCCCCCATGCTGGACGAGCGGACGCGGATCTTCATCAACCCGACGGGGCGGTTCGTGATCGGCGGGCCGCAGGGCGACGCGGGGCTGACCGGGCGGAAGGTCATCGTCGACACCTACGGGGGCTACGCCCGGCACGGCGGCGGCGCCTTCTCCGGGAAGGACCCCACCAAGGTCGACCGCTCGGGCGCCTACGCCGCCCGCTGGGTGGCGAAGAACATCGTCGCGGCGGGCCTGGCGGAGCGATGCGAGATCCAGGTCGCCTACGCCATCGGCGTGGCCCAGCCGGTGTCGATCCGCGTGGACACCTTCGGCACCGGCGTGATCCCCGACGAGGAGATCGAGGAGCTGGTGCGGCGGCACTTCGACCTCCGACCGGGGGCCATCATCCACACGCTGGACCTGCGCCGGCCCATCTACCGGCAGGTGGCGGCCTACGGCCACTTCGGGCGGCCCGAGCTGGACCTGCCGTGGGAGCGGATCGACCGCGCCGCCGAGTTGCGGGAGGCGGCGGGGCTTGGCCCGATGCCCGCCGCCCCGCTGGCGGAGGTGGCGGTGACGCTCTAGCCCGGCGGGACCGTCTGGGAGATCGACCACGGCCCGGGTGGGACGAACCCGCCCGGGCGCTCGCTTTCGTGGGGGTTCGAAGCCCTGCGGGGCGGCCGGGGGCGGCGCACCGACGGGGACCGCGGGCGACGGCTCGTGGCCGCGCTGGTGGCGGCGGGCGACGACCGGCGGCCGCGGGTGACGACCGGTGGCGGCGGGCGACGACCGGTGACCGCGGGCGCGGATGCCGCATACCGATGGAAAGCGCGGGTGGGGCGTAGGAAGCGCGGGTTGCGCGGGGTTCGGCTCCCGCCTCCGCGGGGGTGTCGAGGCCCATGGGGGACGGGGCGGTCTGGTGGTTGCTGGCGCTGGGGCTGGCGGCGGGGCTCGCCGGGGTCGTCGGCGGGGTCCGGCCCGGGCGTGCACCCTGGAGCCGGCGCCCGCAGCGCCCGTCGGGCGACGGGGAGGGCGAGCCCTGGCCGCTGGTGGTCCTCGTGCGCGACGCCGCTGCCTTCATCGAGGGGATCGTCGACGAGCTGGCGGCCCTGGCGCCGGGTTCGCCCATCGTGGTGGTCGACTGCGGCTCCACCGACGAGACGCCGTGCATCGTGCAGCGCATGCGCCAGCGCGTGCCGACGCTGCAGGTGCTGTGCTGGCCCGCCGACCGCGGCGGGGGGCCCAGCCCGCTGGAGGCGGCGCTGTTCGTGACGGGCGCGCCGCTGGCCGTGACCCTGGACCTGACGAATCCCGGCCTCTTCCGGTGGCAGGATTTGCGATCCCCCCTCCTCCGGCTGCTGGACGCGGCGGCATCCGGCAGGAAAAGCATGACAGGCTGAGAATCATACAGCGACGCGATACGGGGTGGGGGGCGCGATGGCCCGTGAGGTCGTGGTGTAACCCGCAGCGCCTGTACATCCTCCTCGTCGGCGTGAGCGGGATGGTGGCGCTGGTCCTGGCGCTGCGACGGTGGGAGCCGGTTCCCGCCCTTCCGCTCTTGATGATGCTCGGGGCCGCGATCCTCATGGACGCCTTCCCCCTCCCCATGCCCGGCGGCGGTGCCATGTCCCTGACCTTCGGCGTGACCCTGACCGCCCAGCTCCTCTACGGGACGCTACCCGCCGTCGTCGTCAACGTCCTCGGCAACCTCATCGGCTACGGCCTGCTCAACCGGCGGCCGTGGGAGCGCACCCTGTTCAACGCCGGCCAGTTCGCCCTGGCGATCCTGACGGCCGGCGCCGTGGCCACGGCGCTGGGCCTCCATCCCTGGCCCGCACCCACCGGCATCACCGTCCCGCCGCTCCACCTGGTGTTCGTCTTCGTGGCGGTCTACTGGGTGATCAACAACGCCCTGGTGGGGATGGCCCTCTACTACCACCAGGCCCATCCGCCGCGGGAGTTCCTGCGGCTCTTCTTGCGCTGGCTTCCCGTCGACGCGCTGAGCACGGCCATCGCGGTGGCCGCCCACACGGTGGTGATGATCGCCTATCAGGTCTACGGCGTGATGGGCATGGCCGTCGGGCTGACCCTGTTCCTGATGGTCAACTACCTGCTGCGGTTGCACATGCGCCTGGTCGAGGCCCACCACGACCTGCAGTCCCTGTACGAGATCACCAAGGGGCTGGCGGGGGTGCTGGAGCTGGACGATGCCTACTGCTGGATCGCCCGGGCGGTCGGGCAGCTGGCGCCCTCCGATGCCTTCGCGGTGTACCTGGCGGAGGACGACGAGGTCCTGCGCCTCCAGCACGCCAGCCACCCCGACGCGGCCGCCATCCTGGGCCGGGTGGCCGGCGATGGCGCGGTGCGCCGGGCGGCCGCCACCCGCCAGGTGGTCGAAGAAGAGGGCGAGCCCACCCTGCACACCGCCGGGTTTCGACCCACCCGCGTCCTGGCCGTGCCCCTGGCCACGGACGAACGGCTGATGGGGTGCCTTTGCCTGGCCCGGCGGGATCGCGCCTTCGGCGACCGCGAGCGGCGCCTGCTGTCGATCCTGGCCTCGCCCATGGCGCTGGCCATCCAGAACGGCCTGGTCTACGGCCGCACCCAGACCCTGGCCCACACCGATCCGATGACCGGCCTCTACAACTACCGCTACTTCAGCATGCGCCTGCGGGAGGCGCTGCGCCGGGCCGGCGCCGCCGGCCAGCCGCTGTCGCTGTTGCTCATCGACCTGGACAACTTCTCGGAGATCAACAACCAGTTCGGCCACCCGACCGGCGACGAGGTCCTGCGCCAGTTCGCCGCGGTGCTGCGCAGCGCCGTTCGGCAGCAGGATCTGGTGGCGCGGTACGCCGGCGACGAGTTCGTCGCCATCCTCCCCGGCGCCGGGCGGGAGGAGGCCGAGGCGGTGGCGGCCCGCATCCGCGAGGCCGTCCTGCGGCACCCCTTCACCGGTGTCACCGGCCAGATCGTCTTCACCCTGCGCTTCAGCCTGGGCTTGGCGGTCTACCCCTTCGACGGCCCCTCGGAGCACGACCTGATCGCCGCCGCGGATCGCAACATGTACCGCGAGAAGCGGCACCACCGGGAGCGGGACCGTCGGGAGCACGCCTGACGAGGGGGCGGCGGGCGTGCGGTTGCCCGCGGGGGCCCGTGGGCCCGGTGACGGCTGCTGGACGGGGGCCGGCCGCTCGGGGCGGACTCGCGGTCCCCTTCGTCGTTGCCGGGCCGGTTGTGGGCGGGGGCGGCTGCCCGCGAGGGCGTGGGCTGCCCTTCGGCGTCCGGTGACGGCTGGCGGGCGGGGGCGGGGGGTGGCCGGCCGCGGGGGCGTCTAGCGCCCTGCGGTTTTGCGGCGCCCGTTGCCGGGCGTGGGCTCCCCGCGGCTGTCCGCAGGTGGGGTGGGCTGCCCTTCGACGTTCCGGTGACCGCTGCTGGGCGGGGGCGGGCCGCTCGGGGCGGGCCTGCGGTCCCCTTCGTCGTTGACCACACCGGCTGCTGGGCGGGGAACTCCCGGCGGCTGCTGGCCGTACTTATGATCCAATATCTGGATTTCGAGCGCCGGCGAGTGTATAATGTTGGAAACAGGTGACGGCGACGGGCAGCGCCGTTGCCGGTGGTTGGAGCGTTCCGGTTCGCGTCGACGGCTGAGGGAGGTGGACGGCCGCGGGTGCGGCGGGACGTGTCCGCACCCGCCGACGGGTGGAGGAGGCGAGACCGGTGGGGGGCGGGCTCTGGCAACCGGCCGCTGCCGCGGGGTGGCGAGGGGCTCACCGGCTCTGGGCGTTCCTTCGCGAGGAGCTCCTGACCTGGCTCTTCCCTTGGCCGCCCTACTGCCTAGGCTGTGGCGTCGCCCTGCCCCATGGGCTGCGGGACGAACCGGCCCTCTGCGACGCCTGCGGCGTCCGGCTCGCCCACGGACCCGGAGGCCGGTGCCCGACCTGCGACCGTCCCGCCTGGCTGGCCGATGCCGAGGGGCCGTGCAGCCAGTGTCGCAACCTGGGGCCGCCGTGGGTGGCGGTCCGGGCGGTGGCGACCTACGAGGGTCTGATGCGGCGATTGATCCTGCGCATGAAGTACGGGGACGAGCCCTACGTCGCCGAGCTGCTGGGCCGGAGGATGGCGGCGCGGGCGGACGATTGGCCCCGGGACCTGGTGGTCGTGCCCGTGCCCATGCACCCGGAGCGGCTGCGGCAGAGGGGGTACAACCAGGCCGCGCTGCTCGCCCGCGCGGTGGCGCGGGCGAGCAGCCGGCCGCTGGCAGAGGGGCTGCTGGTGCGGGCCGAGGCCGGCGGCGCCCAGGCGGCCCTGGGCGCCGCCGGCCGGCGGGCCAACGTGGCCGGCGCCTTCGCCCCGGCCCGCGGCGCCCGCCGCCGGGGGCTGGCGGGCCGCCCCGTGCTCGTGGTCGACGACGTGCTGACCACCGGCCGAACCCTGGCTGCGGTCTGCGCCGCCCTGCGGGCGGCGGGGGCCGGGCCCGTATACGGGTTGACGGCGGCGGTGACGCCCCTCGCGCCGGGCCGGCACCACTCCTGATGCGCGTCATCCGCTATGAATGGCATCGGGGGTTTGCCCGAAAACACGGGTGTACCCCTCGCGACGCAGGCCCGCCCGGCTTCGGGAGCGCGGGTACCCGGCTCCCGGGTGCGAGGAGGGCGCAGCCCGCCAGACGGTGCGGCTCGGGGTGCGGACCGACCGGACGACGCTGCGCCGTGGATGGCCTGCGGCGGGCCTGAGGTGGAGGAGGGCGGGGCGATGATCATCTCGCGGCAACAGGTGCTGAGCGCGCTGAAGGCGTACGCGATGCAGCCACCGGCCACGCCCGGGGCGGGTGGCCCTGCTCCCGTGGCGCCCAACGGCAGCGTCCGACCCCCGGCGGCGGGCGGGCCGAACGCCGAGGCGCCGGTGCGGGGCGTTGGCGGCAGCGAAGGCGGCGGGAAGGACGAGTCGTCGGTTTCGTCGCTCCGCCGCAGGGACGCGTCCGCGGGGGCGCCGACGCCTTCCGTCCACGGCCCCGCCGGGTCGTCCGGCGCGGCGGCCGTCGGCGGCTCCCAGGGGCCGGGTCGGCCGCCACGGGATCGCGTCGATCTCTCGCCCGCCGCCGCCACGGTCCAGCGGCTGGTGGCCGAGGCCCGGGCGTTGCCCGACGTGCGCCAGGAGCGGGTCGAGGCGTTGCGCCAGCGGATCGCCCGGGGTGCGTACCAGGTGCCGCCGGAGCAGGTGGCCGAGCGCATGTTGCGCCGGCTGCTGGTGGACCGCGCCCAGGAGGGGCGGTAGTCGTGGCCGCCGAGGGGCGCAGCGCCTTGCCCGCGGCCCGCGGGGCCAGCCCCGCGTCGTCCCCGGCGGAGCCCGGTGGGTCGACGACCGGGTCTTCGCGGGATCCAGCCGCCGTGTCGCGGCCCGTCATGGCGGGGGGACCCCGATCGCCTTCGGCGGGGGAGGCGTCGGGGACCACCGGGGCGGAGGCCATGGACGGGCGCGAGCCGATGCTGTCGCGGGCGGACGCGCTGTGCCGGGAGCTGGTCGCCCGGACGGCGGCACAGCTGGAGCCCTGGTCACGCCTCCTGGAGGCGGCCCGGTCCCTGGGCGAGGCGCTGGTGGCCGGCGACCCGGCGGCCATCGAGGCGGCCGTGGTCGAGCAGGAGCGTTGGCTGGGGGTGATCGACCGGCTGGAGCGACGGCGCTACCGGCTCCAGGAGGAACTGGCCTCGGCCTGGGGCCTGGCCCCCTCCGCCCTGACGTGGGAGGCGCTGGCCCGGCGCCGTCCGGAACTCGGGGCGGAGCTTCGGCGGGTGCGGGATGCCCTGCGGGCGCGAATCGAAGGGGTCGAGGCGGAGAACCGCCGGAACCGCGCCCTGGCCCAGCAGGGCTTGGCGTGGAGCCGGTTCGTCCTGCAAGGCGTGGCCGGGGCGTCGGCCCACACCGCCCCGGCCTACGGCCGGGACGGACAGCGCCCGTGGCGCCCGCCGGCGCTGATCGACCGCGCCTACTGACGCTGCCGGCCGGCTCCGGCCCCCGCGCGATCCATCGCGCAAGCCGCCCCGTCGAAGAAAGCAGGCGATGAACCGGCACGCCGCGGGCTCCCGGGGCCGGGCCCGGGCCGCGGCCCGCCGCGATCCAGCGAGGGATGGCGATCATGCGGAGCACGTTCTTCGGCCTCGAACTCGCCCGGCTGGGCATGTGGGCGCAGCAGCGGGCCCTGGATGTCACCGGGCACAACATCGCCAACGCCAACACGCCGGGGTACTCGCGACAGGTGGCCCGCCTGACGCCCACCCCGCCCTACCCGCCGCCGTCGCGGACCCTGCCGGTGGAAACCGGGCAGGTGGGGACCGGCGTGCAGGTGGAGGCGATCGTGCGGGTGCGCGACCTCTTCCTGGACCGGCAGGTGCGCGACCTCCAGGGGCAGTTGGGGCGGTGGTCGGTGCGGTCGCGGACGCTGGCCGAGCTGGAGACCATCGTCGGCGAGCCCTCGGACGCGGGGCTGGCCCGGGGCCTGGGCGACTTCTGGGAGGCGCTGGCCGTCGTGGCCAACCGGCCCGACAGCCTGCCGGCCCGCACGGCGGCCGTCCAGCAGGCGCACACGCTGCTGGAGCGCTTCCAGACCGCGGATCGGCAGCTGGCCGACTTGCAGGCCAACCTGGATGCGAGCCTTGTGGCCCGAACCGACCGGGTCAACCAGATCCTCGCCCAGCTGGCCGACCTGAACCACGGGATCCGGGTAGCCACGGGCGCGGGGCAGCAGCCCAACGACCTGCTGGACGAGCGCGACCGGCTGGTGGAGGAACTGGCCGGCCTGCTCCCGGTGGCCGTCACCGAGCGGGCGGACGGCAGCGTGCGGGTCGACGTCGCGGGGCTCGTCCTGGTGGACGGCCCGGTGGCCCACCGGCTGGTCGCGGAGGAAGAACCGGCCGGCAACGGCACGGCGGTGCGCCTGTACTGGGAGCCGGCGCCCGGGAGCGGCGGCTCGGGCGGTGGGGCGCAGGATCCCACGACGCGCCAGCCCCTCGACGCGACCCTGCTGGAGGGCGGCGAGATCGACGGGCTGCTGGAGGCGCGGGACGGGCTGGTGGCCGGCCTGCGGGAGGATCTCAAGGCCCTGTTCTTCGGCCTGGCCGAGGCCGTCAACGCCATCCACCGGCAGGGCTACGGGCTGAACGACTCGGCGGGAGCCGGTGGCGGAGCGGGCCGGGACGTGTTCCTCCTCGGGGCCGGCGACGACCTGCACGCGGTGGTGGTGAACCCCGCGCTGGACGATCCGGCCAACTTCGCGGCGGCGGCCGAGCCGGGCGCCCCCGGCGACGGGCGGATCGCGCTGCAGCTCGCCCAGCTGCGGAACCAGCCCCTCGCGCAGCTGGGCAACGCCACGGCCCAGGACTACCTGGAGAGCGTGGTGGCCGAGCTGGGCATCGCCGGTCGGCAGGCGCAGGAGGGCCAGCGCACCACCGAGCTGCTGCTCGACCAGGTGACGGTGCAGCGGGAGAGCGTCCGCGGCGTCTCCCTGGACGAGGAGATGACGCAGCTCATCCGGTACCAGCACGCCTACGCGGCCGCGGCCCGTCTGGTCACGGCGGTCGACGCCATGCTCGGCATCCTGATCGAGCGCACGGGCGTGGTCGGCCGCTAGGGGATCCCGCCAACGAGCGACAACGAGCGAGGGACGGGGAGGCGAACCCGGTGCGCATCACCGGCGGCATGATGATCACCACCCTGCTGGCCGACCTGCGCCGGGCCCAGCAGCGGCTGAGCACGTACCAGAACCGGCTGGCCTCGGGCAAGCGGGTGCAGCGTCCCTCCGACGACCCCGTCGCCACGGTGGACAGCCTGCGGCTTCGCGCTCGCCTGGCGGAGGTGGAGCGGCTGCGGGCCAACGCCCAGGACGCCCGGGACTGGCTGGAGATGACGGACGGCGCCCTGGACCGGGCGGGCCAGATCGTGCAGCGGGCGCGGGAGCTGGCGATCCGGGCGGCATCGGGCACGCTGCCCGACAGCTCCCTCGACGCCATCGCCGCCGAGGTCCAGCAGCTGCGCGACCACTTGCTGGAGGTGGCGAACAGCACCCTGGGCGGCGTCTATCTCTTCGGCGGCTACCGGACGAACCAGCCCCCCTATGCCGTGGACCCCGCAAGCCCGACCGGGGTGGCCTACAACGGCGATGGCGGCGCCATCGAGCGGGAGATCGCCCCGGGGGTGACGTTGGCGGTCAACGTCCCCGGCGATGCGGCCTTCGACCCGGCCTTCGCGGCCCTTGCCCAGCTGGCGACGGCCCTGGCGGCCCGCGACCTGGACACGGTGGGGGGCGCGGCCGTCGCTGCCCTCGACGATGCCCTCGACGGCCTGCTGCGCTGGCGGGCCGCGGTGGGGGCCAAGGCGAACCGCATCGAGCTGGGGTTGAACCGGCTCGACGAGGTGCGCATCGACACCGAGCGGCTCCTGAGCGACGTGGAGGACGCGGACATCGCCGAGACCGCCATGCGCCTGGCGGTGTCGGAGGCCGCCTACCGGGCCGCCCTGATGGCCGGCGCCCGCATCGTCCAGCCCACCCTGATGGACTTCCTCCGCTGACAGCCGGCCAACGGACGGCCGGCCTACGGCGCGGCGGCTCGCTGCGGAGGGCGGCCGCCCGCTCCGTGCCCCGGCCCCGGTCCGACGCGCGGCCGGCTCAGGGCCCGGCGGCTCGCCGCCTCGGCCGGGGAGGAACCCCCGCGCCGGTTGCGAAGGTTCCACCGAGGTGAGCGCCGGGTGAGCGACGTGTCGATCCGCTTCGGGACCGACGGCTGGCGAGCCGTCATCGCGGAGGACTTCACCTTTGCCAACGTGCGTCGGGTGGCCTGGGCGCTGGCCGAGCACCTCCAGGCCAGCGGCCGGGCCCGACAGGGCGTCGCCGTCGGCTACGACTGCCGGTTCCTCTCCGACCGGTTCGCCGCCGCCGTGGCCTCGGTGCTAGCCGCGGCGGACATCCCCGTGATCCTCTCTCCCACGGCCTGCCCGACCCCGGCGCTGAGCTGGGCGGTGGTCTCGCGGCGCCTGGGGGCGGGCGTGATGATCACCGCCAGCCACAATCCCCCGGAATACAACGGCTTCAAGCTCAAGGGATGGTTCGGCGGCCCCGCCCTGCCGGAGGAGACGCAGCAGCTGGAGAGCATTCTCGCCCGCCAGGAGGCGGCCCGCCGACCGGGTCAGGAGCCCCCGCGGGGGATGGACCTCGACGAGGCCCGCCGCCTCGGCCGCGTCGAAGAGGCCGACCTGATCGGACCCTATGTGGAACAGCTGCGCCGCTTGGTGGACTGGGAGCGGTTGCGCTCCGCCCGCCTGCGGGTGGTGGTGGACCCGATGCACGGGGCCGCCCGCGGCATCCTGGCGCAGCTGTTGCGGGAGGCCGGCCTCGAGGTCACCGAGATCCGCGGCGAGTGGAACCCGGGCTTCGGGGGGCTGGCGCCCGAGCCCATCGCCCGCAACCTGGGACCGGCCATCGAGGCGGTGCAACGCCTTCAAGCCCAGGCCGTGCTGGTCACCGACGGCGACGGGGACCGCGTGGGGGCGGTGGATGCCACGGGCGAGGTCGTCGACGCCCAGCGGATCTTCGCCCTGCTGCTCCAGCACCTGGTGGAGGTGCGAGGCTGGCGCGGGGCGGTGATCAAGACCTTCGCCGGCACCCGCATGGTCGACAAGCTGGCTGCTCGCTACGGCCTCCCCTTCCGCGAGACGCCCATCGGCTTCAAGCACGTCTGCGAGCACGCCCTCAAGGAAGACGTGCTCATCGGCGGCGAGGAGAGCGGCGGCATCGGCATCAAGAACCACATGCCGGAGCGGGATGGGTTGCTCTGCAACCTGCTGTTGGCGGAGATCATGGCCACCCGCGGCCGGACCCTGGCCGAACAGGTGCGCGCCCTGATGGCCGAGATCGGACCGCACCACTTCCAGCGCAGGGACCTGCGCCTGTCGGCGGAGGGGAAGGACCGGCTGCTCCGGCGCCTCGCGGAAGACCCGCCGTCTCGCCTGGCAGGGTGGCCGGTGGAGCGGGTGGACCCGTTGGACGGCTACAAGTTGATCTTCGGACCCAGCCGCTGGATCCTCTTCCGCGCATCGGGCACCGAGCCGGTGGTGCGGGTCTACGCCGAGGCGGAGTCGCCGGAGGCCGTGGAAGCCCTGCTGGCCGACGGCCTTCGCTTCGTCGACGCCGTCGCGGGGGCGTGAGCCGACCTGGCCACCGGCGCCGCGCCCACCGCGTCGGACCTGCGGGGTGGAGCCCCCGCGTCGGGCCTCCGCGGCCCCGCGGCACCGCGGGGAGCCTGCGGCCTCGAGCCCCGTGCCGGACGGCGTCCGGCCGCGGCGGCAGGCAGGCGGCGGGGGCACGGAGGCACGGTGCCGGCGGCACACCCCTCCATCGACAGCCGGCGCGGGGCGGGGAGCCGGTTCGTCCGACCAGGTTCGATTCGACAGGTTCGATTCGAGGGGGCCCGGTCACGCGGGACCCCCTCGCCGTCTCGTGGTGCTCGAATGTTCTCGGCACCCATGGCGCCCGGCGCCCTGGCGATCGCGAAGGTTGGATGGGAGCGGCGACGGGATGGAAGGGGCAGGATGATTGGTTATCCCCAACCCTATGAACACTGCGAGAGTCCACCACGGGCCGTCATGGCGCAGGAGAAGGCGCGGTTATCAACAGGTCATCCACATTGTCCACATGCCGTGACGGGTACACTATCCACACCGGCGCAGGTCCCTTCCTGCGATCGCTTCCATCCCCTGGACGACGTCGTCGCAGCCGTCGTGGTGCAACGGGCCCTGCGCGGCGAGCCGGCGCCCGGCCGGCGGGCCGGGAGGCGGCGGCGACCCACGGGCAGGCAACGGTAGGAAGAGACCGATCCCACGCGGAACTCTTCTATACGTTCAGGGGAAGGAGTGAGGGCCGTTGAACATTGCCATCTATGGCAAGAACCTCGACGTCACCGACGCCCTCAAGGAGTACGCCCGCAGGAAGGTCGGCAAGGTGGCCCGGTACTTCAACGATACCCCCCTGCAGGCGCAGGTCACCCTGAGCATCGAGCGCGACCGCCACATCGTCGAAGTGACCATCCCTCTCCCCAACAACGGCCTCCTCATCCGCGCGGAGGAAGACTCCGAGGACATGTACGCCTCCATCGACCTGGTGGTGGACAAACTGGAACGCCAGATCCGCAAGTTGAAGACCCGCCTCAATCGCAAGGCCCGTCGGCTGGACGCGACCACGGGCCAAGCCCTGCCCGAATCCGAGACCTCGCTGGACGAACCGGCCCCGGCCGACGCCGAGGAGGAGGGACGGGTCGTCCGGACCAAGCGGTTCCCCCTCAAGCCCATGACCGTCGACGAGGCGATCCTGCAGATGGATCTGCTGGGACACGACTTCTTCGTGTTCGCGAATGCGGCCACGGGCGATGTCAACGTGGTCTACCGGCGTCGCGACGGGCAGTACGGCCTGATCGAGCCGGAAGCCTAGCGGGGCCCTGGCGGCGTCATCGCCCTGCGGTCGGCGGGCCGGTCCGAGGACCGGCCCGCCGTCGGGACAAGCCCCCTCCAGCGACCCTGGGATCCCTTGCCCAGCCGACCCCCGCCATCCCGTGTCGAACGGTGTCGGGCCGCAAGGCCGCGAACGGACGAGGGCGACGCCACTCGGCCATGGAAAATGGGACTGGGCCGTTGGCGCAGGAGCAGGTTAAGGTGAGGAAAGGAAGAACCGACTTTTCCTGACATGCGGGCCGTCCTTGCGGCCAACGGGAGGATGTTGCAGGTGTCGCAGCCCTCGTCGTGGTTCGACAACACCGCCAAGGCCATGGAGTCGGCGCTGCTGGGGCTACCCGGCGTCCTCTCGTCCCACGTGGAGGTCGACGCCGAGGGCCGCGTGCAAGCGATCCACCTGTTGGCGGGACCGGGTCGCGCCGAGCACCAGCTGCTTCGCGACGTCCAGTCGCTCATGGCCATCAGCTTTGGCCAGGAGGTGGAGCGCGGGATCGTCCAGGTCACGCGGGTGGGCGGCGGCGACGAATACGGGCAATCGCGCCTGCGGCTGCTGCGTCACCGGCTGGAGTCCGAGGGGACGCAGGTCGGCGTGGTGGTCGAACTCGGCAACGGGGACCAGGTCTTCCGGGGGGAGGCCCGCGGGAACCGGTCGCCCACGGCCTTGCTGCGGATGGCGGCGGTGGCGACCGCCCGGGCGGTGGTGGCCGCCCTCTACCGCATGGTGGAGGTCGAGGTCTTCTCGGTGCAGCGGGTGCGTCTGGGGCACCGGAGCGTCGCGCTGGTCGGCATCACCGCCGGCGGGGGCATCCTGTCGCCGCAGGAGTACGTAGGCGCGGTGCTGATCAAGCTCGATGAGACGGAGGCCACCTGCCGGGCGGTGCTGGATGGGGTCAACCGGTTCTTCGCCCTGGCAGGCCAGATGGCACCAGAAGGAACTGGCGGACAGAGCACGAATGTCTAGAAAGCACGCAATTGGCATGGATTGCCGGGTCGGTGAACCCTTCACAAAGGGATGGGCGTCGAGGCACGGTCCGTTCGGGCTTCGGGCTCCGACCCCAGCCGCGACCCCTCCGCGGACGGTGGTGACGGCCAACAAAAGGGTTCTCAAAGGTTTCGGTTACTGTGACCGGGATCCAAGCAGCGTGGCCATGAGCGGAGGCTGCCACCGGGCGATCGAGCGATCGCCGCGGGGCAGATTCGGTGGAGCGATCTGATCATGGCCCGTGCGATCAAGGTTCTGCTGCTGTTGGCGACCCTGGTTCTGGCGGCTGGGTCGAACTACCAGGTCAGCTTCTGACCGCCTCACCGGTCACAGTAACCTCCTTTCTTTGCTCGGTGAAGCGAGGTCAGACGATGGTCGTTCCGCAGCTGCGGTGGCGTCCGGGCTATTTCGCATACATCGTCATCACGGCCGCCATTGTGGTGGCTCTGGAACGGGCGATCGCGCCTGCGGACCTGTCTGATGTATTGTCCTTTTACTTCTTTGCGGTAGCCGCCGAAGCATTCCCCATTCCGGTTCCGCCGCTCAAGGGATCCATATCGCTCGGTTTCGTCGCCATATTTGCTGCGATCTTGTCCGAAGGGCCGTTATGGGGAACGCTGATCGCAGCATTGGGCACCATCCGCCCAATCGATTTTGATGGCCGCATTCCACTCCGTGGCATCCTATATAACCGATTCCAGTTGGGCCTATCCGCTTTCATTGCTGGTCACGTGTACCATGCGCTTGCAAATGGAGCCGACATAACAAGCCGGCAATCCATTGCTGGTTTCCTTCTGGCGGCTCTGGTCTACTTCATTGTAAACGTCGGAATGTTTAGCGCATATGAGCCTGTTTCACGGACACTGACTTGATCGGGACGGGCTGGAAGGTACTGAGCCTATACAGCAACATCGCATGGGTTGGCGGTCAGCATCGCGTCGGTGAGGGGGCCCCGGTCGCTGCCCTTCTACGCCGGCGCCGCAGCAGTGCAACGAAAGGGTAAGGACGCGGATCTCTCCGTCACCCTTCGCCAGAGCTTCAGCAAGTTGTGGGTCAAGCAGAGCAGCTTCCACTCGCTGTCACACGCCGCCAGACCGCGACGCAGGAACCGGTCGGCGCCTCGCACGGCCTTGATCTGCCCAAACACCGGCTCCACGGTCTGGCTGCGCTTGGCGTAGATCGCCTGCCCTCGCCGGGTCCGCAGCTTGCGTTCCATCCGCTCCCGCAGGCTCAGCCCCTTGGGGATCCGGCCCCGCGGAGGGGGTGCATCCTTCACCGCCTGACGATGCTTCCACTCCTTGCTCGTCGCCAGGAACAGCTCCGGCCCTTCGGCCGGCGCCTGCTTCACGTTCGCCTCGCTCCAGTACCCCGCATCGGCCACCACGGCCCGGATGGGCTCGTCCACGCCCGCGGCCCGGAGGTTGGCTTGCGCCTGCTGGAGCATCGGGTGCAGTTGGCCCACGTCGTTGGCGTCCTGCGTCACCGCCGCGGCCACGATGAGTTGGTCTTCGCTCACCACCGCCTGGGCGTTGTACCCTTGCACAAAGCCCTGCCGGGTCTTCAGGATCCGGCTGTCCGGATCCGTGATGTTGGCCTTGGCTGCCGGATCCACCGAGGGATCCGGCGCCTTCGGCTTCCGCCCCCGCCGCTTCTTGCCGGTCGCCTGCTCCTGGGCCTTCCGTTCGTCGATGCGGGCCTGCTGCCGGGCGGCTTCCCGGGCCGCCTCGTCCTCCAGCCGCCGCTTGCATGCCTTTAGCCGCTCCAGCCGGCTCGCACGGTGGCGCAGCTCCTCCGGCAACTCGTCCCCACGACGCCCGGGGCCGTACCGCTCATCTTCTTCTCGGTCCGTGGCCTCCGCTTCCCGGAGCATCTTCTCCACTTCCTGGCGAATCGCATCGTAGGTTCGGTTGGCCGCCAGCGAGGCGTTGGCCTTCATCTTCGTCCCGTCAAGGGCGACCACGCCCACCTTCCCGAGCCCCGCCTCGCGGCACAGCCGCAGCACCTGCGTGAACAGCTCGGCCAGTTCCCGCGCATGGCGCTGGCGGAAGCGGGCGATGGTCACGTGATCCGGCTTCTGGTTGGCGGTGATCACCCGGAAGGCCACGTCCTCGAGGCACAACCGCTCGATCCGCCGGCTCGACCGCTCGCCGACGCAGTAGGCGTACAGCAGCAGCGTCACCATCATGGTCGGGTCGTAACTCTCTCCACCCCAGCCGTCGGCGCGGTACTTCTCGTAAAAGGCCCGCAGGTCCATCTGCTCCACCGCATCGATCAGGAACCAGGCCAGATGGTCCTCAGGCAGCCAGTCGCGAAGGCTCGGTGGAAGCAGGTACAGTTGGTCACGGTTCACCGGGCGGAAGTTGTAGGCCATAGGGACACCTCGGGCGACGGAGAATTCCAATCCATGGCCTCACTTAAACCCACGTGGGTGCAATCCTGCGGAAATACCTGGGTTCGTGAAACAGGCTCATATGTATGTCGATTCAAAGGGGTTCGTCTCGCCGGCGTCGTCCATCATTTGAAGACCATGGGTATGGTCAACTATGTAGCCCTCATGCCCTTGGCCTACCTCATCTCGGCGATCCATCGCTGGGTCGGCCCCATCGGGATGGTCCTCTTCCTGCTCCCCCTTGTCGTGGCTCGCTTCTCCTTCAAGCGGTATCTCGACGTGCGTCACATGTTCCTGGGGACGATCCGCGCCCTGGCCCTGGCCCTGGAGGCTCGGGATCGCTACACGTATGGTCACGCCGATCGGGTGGCGAGGCTTTCGGTCGAGATCGGCAAGGCCCTGAACCTCAGTGACGACGAGCTGGAGCAGCTGGAGTACGCGGGGATCCTGCACGACATCGGGAAGATCGGCGTCCGGGACGAGATCCTCAACAAACCGGGGCGGTATACGCCGGATGAATACGAGGAGATGAAGCGGCACCCCGTCATCGGGGCGCGCATCGTCAGCGGCATCGAGTCGCTGGACGTGGTCTCGCTCTGGATCCGGCACCATCACGAGCGCTTCGATGGCACGGGCTATCCCGACGGACTGCGGGGAGAGGACATCCCCCTGGGTTCGAGGATCCTCGCCGTGGCCGACGCCTTCGACGCGATGCTCTACGACCGGCCGTACAAGGCCGGGCGGCCGCTGCCCGAGGTGATCGAAGAGCTCAAGCGGTGTTCGGGGACCCATTTCGATCCGCGGATCGTCCGGGTGGTCCTGGACCTGATGTCCAGTCCCCAGCGGGTGGCGGAGCTGACGCGGCCTCCAGAAGTCCGGTTCGTGGAGCGGCTCGCGTCGCTCTACGGACTGAGGCCCCCCGTCCCGGGCTGGCGGGAGCGGCCGCTGGTGGTCGAGGAGGTTGCGGGCGCGGAGGAACCGGTGGATCCGCCGGGGTAGTCTAGTTGGGGAGCCCCCTCGATGGGCGGCGTCCCGGAGCGAGGGCGTCGGGCGGAGGCGTTGGAGGGTGTTCCTGGCGAGTCTCTTGCTGGCCGTGGCCATCGGGTGGATCCGGGGCGGTTCGGTGAAGCGGATCGGGCGGCTGCCCCTGCGGTGGGTGGGCCTCCTGCCGGTCCCGCTCGTCCTGCGTTCGATGTTGCAACACCCATCGTCCGTTCACCTCCCGTGGGTGGTGCAAGGGGCCGAGATCCTCCAGTTCGTCGCCTATGCCTTGCTCGTCGTGTTGGCGATGGTGAACCGCCACCTACCGGGCTCCGGCTATCTCATCGGCGGCAGCCTCGCCAACGCGCTGGTCATCACCGCCAACGGCGGGCGCATGCCGGTCAGCGAATGGGCGATCCACGTGGCGGCCCACGACCTCGAGCGGGCCGCCGCCGTCGCCAGGCTGGCCGGGGGCGACAGCCTGACCCATGAACTGCTGGGGCCGGAGACGCGGCTGCCGTGGCTCGCGGACATCATCCCCCTGCCCCGGCCGTTTCCCTTCCCCTCGGTGGCCAGTGTCGGGGACGTGCTCATCGCCGTGGGACTGATGTGGCTCGTGATCGCGGCGATGGGGACGAGGCACCCGGCGGGGCAACCCGTGGCGCCTGTCGGCGGGACCGGCAGGGGCAGGCGGTGATGCCAGGGATGCCGTCCATCCCCGTTCCGTCGCGCAGGCAGCCGCTGCGCAGGGAGCCCGCCCCCGTCCGGCTGCGCGGGCGGAAGGGGCCGCAGGGCGGCGGAGCGCGCGCCGGATGGACGGGGACAGCGAGGAGCGAGCGGCGGGAAGCGGGAAGCGGTCCAGCGGTCCGACCGGGTCGTGCGGCGGGAAGGGGCCCGGGCGGCCCGCGGCGGACGGGGTGATGGATGCCCGCGGCGTCTGGGGTGATGGGTGTCCGACGCGACGCGCCGACGTCGCCGCCCGGGTGGGCCGATGTCGCCGCCTGCGTGGAATGCCCCCCTGCCCGCGTGGAATGCCCCCCATGACCATGCTAGAATAAGGAGGACGCGCGGCCGGTCGGTCGCTGGCCGATCGGCCGTGCCCGTGTTCCCATGCCCGGACGCGGTCGACCCGGGGCGTCTCCCGGCGCCCCGGTGGCGGGCCCAGGTGCCGAGCATTCCCCGGCGCGAGCGCGACGCCGGTTTTTTCTTCAGGAGATGAGAGCGATGCTCGGGTTGCTCCGCAACCTCTTCAACTACAACGAGCGGGAGATCCGCCGGCTGTCCCGGGAGGTCGAGCGGATCAACGCCCTCGAACCCGAGATGGTGCGCTTGACCGACGCCGAGTTGCGCGCCAAGACCGACGAGTTTCGCCGGCGCCTGGCCGACGGAGAGACCCTGGACAACCTCCTCCATGAGGCCTTCGCCGTCGTGCGGGAGGCCGCCAGGCGCGTGCTCGGCATGCGGCCCTTCGACGTCCAGCTGATGGGCGGCATCGTGCTCCACGAGGGCAAGGTCGCCGAGATGAAGACCGGCGAGGGCAAGACCCTGGTCGCCACGCTGCCCGCCTACCTGAACGCCCTGACGGGGCGCGGCGTCCACATCGTCACCGTCAACGACTACCTGGCCAAGCGCGACGCCGAGTGGATGGGCCGGGTCTACCGGTTCCTCGGCCTGAGCGTGGGCGTGATCGTCCACGGCCTGACCTTCGAAGAGCGGCGGCGCGCCTATGCCGCGGACATCACCTACGGGACGAACAACGAGTTCGGGTTCGACTACCTGCGCGACAACATGGCGCTGTATCCCGAGCAGGTGGTCCAGCGCGAGCTGCACTACGCCATCGTCGACGAGGTCGACAGCATCCTGATCGACGAGGCGCGGACGCCGCTGATCATCAGCGGCATGGCCGACAAGCCCACCGAGCTCTACTACAGGTTCGCCGAGATCGCGCGCAAGCTCGAACGCGACCGGGACTACACGGTGGACGAGAAGGCGCGCACGGTGGCGCCGACCGAGGGGGGCGTCCACCGGGTGGAGCAGATGCTGGGGGTCGAGAACCTCTACGCCCCCGACAACCCGGTGGACTACGCCCATTACCTGATCAACGCGCTCAAGGCCAAGGAGCTGATGAAGCGCGACGTCGACTACGTCGTCAAGGACGGCCAGGTGATCATCGTCGACGAGTTCACCGGCCGCCTGATGTTCGGCCGGCGCTACTCCGACGGCCTCCACCAGGCGATCGAGGCCAAGGAAGGCCTGAAGATCGAGCGCGAGACCCAGACGCTCGCCACCATCACGTTCCAGAACTACTTCCGCATGTACGAGAAGCTGGCGGGCATGACCGGCACGGCCGCCACCGAGGAGGAAGAGTTCTCCAAGATCTACGGCCTCGACGTCGTGGTGATCCCGACGAACAAGCCGATGATCCGGCGCGACTACCCCGATGTCATCTACAAGACCGAGGCCGCCAAGTTCCGTGCCGTGGTGGAGGAGATCGTGGAGTGCCACCGGCGCGGCCAGCCCGTGCTGGTGGGCACGGTCTCCATCGAGAAGTCCGAGCGGCTGAGCGAGATGCTCAAGCGGCGGGGGATCCCGCACCAGGTGCTGAATGCGAAGTACCACGAGCGGGAGGCCGAGATCATCGCCCAGGCCGGCCGCGTCGGCGCGGTGACCATCGCCACCAACATGGCGGGCCGCGGCACGGACATCCTGCTGGGCGGCAACCCGGAGTTCCTGGCGCGGCAGCGCATGCGCAAGCTGGGATACCCGCCCGAGGTCATCAGCGCCGTCTCGGGTCAGCTCGACCCCGATGACCCCGAGCTGGCCCAGGCGCGCCGCGACTACCTGCGCCTCCTGGAAGAGGCCAAGCGGGAGACCGAGGCCGAGCACCGTCGGGTGGTCGAACTCGGCGGTCTGCACATCATCGGCACCGAGCGCCACGAGTCGCGGCGCATCGACAACCAGCTGCGCGGCCGCGCCGGCCGCCAGGGGGATCCCGGTTCGTCCCGGTTCTACCTGTCGCTGGAGGACGATCTGCTGCGCCTGTTCGGCTCCGACAGCATCCGCGGCATCATGGACCGGCTCGGCGTGGAAGAGGATGAGCCCATCGAGCACCCGCTGATCACGCGCGCCATCGAGAACGCCCAGCGCAAGGTGGAGCACCGCAACTTCACCCTGCGGAAGCAGGTCCTCGAGTACGACGACGTGATGAACAAGCAGCGCGAGGTGATCTACGCCGAGCGGCGGCGGGTGCTCAACGGCGAGGACGTGCACGAACACATCCTCGGCATGATCGACGACATCATCCGGGCGGCCCTGGACAACTACTGCAACGAACACGCCCACCCGGAGGAGTGGAACCTGGAGGGGCTGGTGGAGTATCTCGAGGGCAACTTCCTCCCCGCCGGCACCCTCCGCGCGGACGAACTGACCGACATGGGCCGCGACGCCCTGGCCGAGCAGATCAAGGCCGCGTTCCTCCGCCTCTACGAGGAGAAGGAGAAGGCCGTCGGCAGCGCGACGATGCGCGAGCTGGAGCGGGTCGTGCTGCTGCGGGTGGTGGACCAGAAGTGGGTCGACCACCTGGCGGCGATGGACGATCTGCGCGACGGCATCGGGCTGCGCGCCTACGGTCAGCGCGACCCGCTGCTGGAGTACAAGTTCGAGGCCTACGAGATGTTCCAGCAGATGATCCAGAGCATCAAGGAGGACGTGGTGCGGATTCTCATGCACCTGGAGGTGCGGCCGGGGCAGGCCGAGCCCCAGCGGCGGCGCGTCGCCGTGGGGGCCCGGGAGGAGGCCGGCCGGGTGCCCGTCTTCGCGCTGGCCGCGACGGGCGGCGGCGCGGAGGGCGCGGACGCCGGCGAAGCGGCCGGTGGGGCCGCCGGGCCTGCCGCCGCCGTCGCGGGCCGTGGGCGCGCCGTCGGGGCCGGGGCGGGAGCGGCCCCAGCCGCCGCGCGGCGCGAGCCCGTCCGCGTCCACAAGGTGGGGCGTAACGACCCTTGCCCATGCGGCAGCGGGAAGAAGTATAAGAAATGCTGTGGTCGCACGGCGTGAGCGCCCGGAGGGCCGCGGCCCGTCCAGGGCCCGCGGGGCCGCCGGCCCTGGCAGGAAGCGGGAGGAGGGACGCATCGGCATGTGGGACGAACTGCTGCGCCGCATTCGCGCCCTGCGTCCGCGGCTGGAAGAATTGAGGGATGATCTTTGACCTCGCCGGCAAGCGGCGGGAGATCCAGCGCATCGAGACCGCGATGACGGATCCCTCGTTCTGGGACGATCCGGCCCGTGCCCAGCAGCAGGTGCGCCAGCTGAAGCTGCTCAAGGGGCCGGTGGAGCGCTACGAGGAGCTGGAGCGCCAGCTGGACGACCTGCAGGTGCTGGCCGAGCTCGCCGCCGAGGAGGCGGACATGTCGGTCGTCCCGGAGATCGAGGAGGGCATCGCCAAGGCCGAAGCGGGGCTCCGCCAGCTGGAGCTGGACCTGTTGCTCACCGGGCCCTATGACGGCTACGACGCCATCGTCTCCCTCCACCCTGGCGCCGGGGGGACGGAGTCCCAGGACTGGGCCCAGATGCTCTGGCGCATGTACACCCGCTGGGCGGAGGACCACGGCTACCAGGTCGAGGTGCTGGACCTGCTGGAGGGCGAGGAGGCGGGCATCAAGAGCGTCACCTTCGCCGTCCGTGGGCCCAACGCCTACGGCTACCTGCGCAGCGAGCACGGCGTCCACCGGCTGGTCCGCATCTCGCCCTTCGACGCCGCCGGCCGGCGCCACACGTCCTTCGCCTCGGTGGACGTGCTGCCGGACCTGGGCGACAGCCCGGAGATCGAGATCCGGCCGGAGGACCTGCGCATCGACGTCTTCCGGGCCGGTGGCCACGGCGGCCAGCACGTCAACAAGACGGAGTCGGCGGTGCGGATCGTGCACCTGCCCACGGGCATCGTCGCCACCTGCCAGAACGAGCGGTCCCAGCACGCCAATCGGGAGACGGCGATGAAGATCTTGAAGGCGCGCCTGGCCCGCTACTACGAGGAGCAGCGGCTGAAGGAGATCGCCGCCCTGCGCGGCGAGGTGGGCGAGATCGCCTGGGGCAACCAGATCCGCTCCTACGTCTTCCAACCCTACACCCTGGTCAAGGACCACCGGACCGGGGTCGAGGTGGGCAACGTGCAGGCCGTCATGGACGGCCACCTGGACCCCTTCATCAACGCCTACCTCCGCTGGGAGGCCGCCCGCACGGGCAAGCTGGGCCGCGGCGGCAGCGCCGGCGACGGCCGCGACAAGGGGGTCGCCGCGGGTGACCAGGCCGCCGGGGCGATCCCGCCGTCCCCAGGGGCGGGCGCTGCCGGGGACGGCGCCGCCGACGGCGGGCGCGACGGGCGGGCCGGCGTCGCAGGCAAGGCGCGGGCCGGTTCGTCCGAGGGAGCGGGCCGGAGCGGGCGCTGAGGGCCGGCCGGGCCCGCTCCCCCGCGGCCGCCTGGTGCGGCGCCTGCCGACGGGGTCCGGCGTCGGAAGGGCTTGCCGGTCAACTCCCGAACCGTCCCATCGATCACTGTACGGGAGGTGCCGTCCGGCCTCCCCTCGCCGTGCCCCCGCCTGGAGCCATTTCCACCGCACGGGGGCAGGGTTTGTCCCCGGGCCGTCGAAGTACGCCGGGCGCGGGAATTGTCGAGAGGTGGCACCCCCCGTGATCGAGTTCATCAACGTGAGCAAGGTCTACCCCAACGGGGTTACGGCGCTGGAAGACGTCAGTCTGCACGTGGAGCGCGGCGAGTTCGTCTTCCTGGTGGGGCCGTCCGGGGCGGGCAAGTCCACGCTGGTGCGGCTGATCTACCGCGAGGAGACGCCCACACAGGGCGTCGTCATGGTGGACGGGCTCAACGTCGGGCGCCTGCGGCGACGGGACGTGCCCTTCCTGCGCCGCCAGATGGGCGTCGTGTTCCAGGACTTCAAGCTGCTGCCCAACCGCACGGCGTACGAGAACGTCGCCTTCGCCATGTTCGTCACCGGGCACACGCCGCGCCAGATCCGCCGGCGCGTGCCCGAGGTGCTGGAGCTGGTGGGCCTCCGGGACAAGGCCGGCGCGCTGCCCTCGGAGCTCTCCGGGGGGGAGCAGCAGCGGGTGGCGGTGGCCCGGGCCGTGGTCAACCACCCGAAGATCCTGCTGGCCGACGAGCCCACCGGCAACCTGGATCCCGAGACGGCCTGGGGCATCATGGAGCTGCTGGTGGAGATCAACCGCCGGGGGACCACCGTGCTGGTGGCGACCCATGCCCAGACCATCGTGAACGCCCTCAAGCGCCGCGTGGTCCGGCTCGAAGGGGGCCGGATCGCCGCCGACCACGCCCAGGGGGTGTACGAGCGTGCGATTTGATACGCTCGGCTACTTCCTGCGCGAGGCGATCACGGGGATCCGGCGCAACGGGTTCATGAGCTTCGCCTCGGCGTCCACCGTGTTCGTGTCCCTGGTGGTGCTCAGTCTGCTGCTGGTGGTGGCGGCCAACATCCGGCACCTGGCGGGCTATGTGGAGTCGCAGGTGGCGGTGGTGGCCTTCCTGTCGCCGGACGCCTCCCGCGAGGAGGGCCGGGCGTTGGAACGGCGGATCGCCGCCATGGACGGCGTGGCCGAGACCCGGTTCGTCACCAAGGAAGAGGCCCTGCGTGACCTCAAGGCGTTGCTCGGCGATCGGGCCGATCTGCTCGAGGGGGTCGAGAAGGAGAACCCCCTGCGCGACGCCATCGAGGTCCGGCTGGCGGATCCGCGCTACGGCGAGCAGGTGGTGACCGCCCTGCGCCAGGGGCCGGGCGTCGAAGACGTCAAGTTCCGGCGGGATCTGGCGGACCGGATCCGCCGCATCGGGGATGCGATCCGGCTCGGTTCGGCGGTGTTGGTCGGCCTGCTGGCGGTGGCCACCCTGTTCCTCATCTCGAACACGATCCGGCTGACAGTGTACGCGCGGCGGCGCGAGATCCAGATCATGAAGCTGGTGGGCGCCACCGACTGGTTCATCCGCTGGCCGCTGATCATCGAGGGCATCCTGCTCGGCCTGGTGGGGGCGGGCGCCGCGGCGGCCCTGGCCTGGTGGGGGTATGACCGGCTGATGCTGGAGGTCACCGAGGCCATCCCCTTCGTGCCGCTGGTGCCCAAGGAGCCGCTGCTGGGCGAGGTCGCCCAGGCGCTGCTGGTGGGGGGGACCCTGCTGGGCGCCTTGGGCAGCTCCATGTCGGTGCGTCGTCACCTGCGGGTGTGAAGGGTTGAAGGCGGTTGCCAAGGGACGAACCGGCCGTCGCGCGCGCCGGGGCGGGGTGGGCACCCGGGCCGGCGCGCGGGGTTCCGCGGCGGTCGGGAGGCATCCCAGGCCGGCGGCATGGCCGTCTATGGGAGCGCGACATGCCACAGGACGGAAGGACGATGCCGGGGAGGGCGTCTTGGTATGGCATGGCGTGATGCGGGGGGGCCGGGGTGGGACGAGCCCCGGTCCGCCGGGGAGGGTTCCGATCAGGCGGCGCAGACCCCTTCGACCGCGGATGGCCGAGGTGATGGGTCGGACGACGGCGTCGGCGGGCGTGTGCCACGGGACGCAGGCGGCGCCGGGCCTTCGCCGGGCGCCGGCAGCCGGCCCCGGTGGCGCGGGTATCGGCGGGCGGCGGCCGCGGCGGCCGGGTTCGTCCTGGTCGCCGGCCTGGTGGCGGGCGCGGTGGGGCCGTTGCCGGCGCCCGCGCGGGCGGCCAGCTCGATCGGTGAGTTGCGTCAGCAGATCGACGATGCCAACGCGACCTTGCGCCAGCTGGAGCAGGAGCAGGCCGAGGCGCAGCGGCGGCTGCAGGCGCTCAAGCAGGACGAGGCGGCCATCGCCGAGCGGGTCCGCATCCGGGAGGAGCAGATCCGCGCCACGCGGGTCCGCCTGGCCGAGCTGACGGAACAGGTGCGGGAGGCCGAGGCCCGCGTCGAGGCCAAGCAGAGGGAGATCGACGAGGCGACGCGCCGGCTGGAGCAACGCGAAGACTACGTGGCCCGCCGGCTGCGTGCCATCCACGAGAACGGGACCGTCGGGGTGTTGGAGGTCCTGTTCGAGGCGAACAGCTTCGCCGACTTCCTGACGCGATTGGACCTTCTCAGCCGGATCCTGCGCCATGACGTGGAGGTCATGGCCGAGGTCAAGGCCGAGCGGGAGCGCCTGCTGGCCGAGAAGCGCCAGCTCGAGGCCGAACGGCGCCGTCTCGCGGCCCTCAAGGCCGAGGTGGAGCGCCAGCATCAGCGCCTGAACGCCACCGTGGCCAGCCACCGCGACGAGCTGGCGAAGCTGGCCGAGCAGCGCCGCCAGATCCAGCGGCACCTGGCGGCGCTCGAGGCGGACTCCCAGGCGGTCGAGCGCATGCTCAAGAACCTGCAGGCGGACTTGAAGCGGCGCCTCGAGGCGCTGCAGCGCAACCGCAGCCGCGGGCCGCGGCAGGGCGGGGGCGGCCCCGTGGCCGGAGGCGGCGGCGGTGGCGGCGGAGGGGGTGGCCGCTTCGCCTGGCCGGTGCCTGGTGAGTACTACATCTCCTCGGGATTCGGCTATCGCAATCACCCGATCTACGGCTCCGTGCGGATGCACACCGGGGTGGACATCGACGCCGAGGGGCCGTTCGAAGATCCGCAGTGGCCATGCGGCTCGTCGGCGGGCAGGGATGATCCGCCATCGACGTGGGACAATGTGGTGGCCGTTGCTGATGGCATCGTCATCGCGTCCCGGTGCATGGCAGGATACGGCAACGCCATCGTCATCGCCCATGACGACACATTGTCAACCTTGTACGGCCACTTGAGCCGCCGCTACGTCAATGAGGGTGACGTGGTGCGGCGCGGGCAGGTCATTGGCCTCGTGGGGTCGACGGGTGCGTCGACCGGAACCCATTTACACTTTGAGGTACGGGTCAACGGTCAGCCGGTGGACCCGATGCCGTATCTGCGGTAGGCCTCGCTGGTCGGCCTCGCGGCGCCCGGCCCGTCTCGACGGGCCGGGCGCCGCGTCGCCTCCGCCTCGCCCCACTGAACGCGGGCCGGGCCCTGCCCAGGGCCCGGCCCGCGTTCAGTGGCACAGCCGGCGCGCCCGGCGCACCCGGCGCACCCGGCGCACCCGGCGCGCCCGAAGGGCACCCGGAGCGTATCGGGCGTGTCCGAAGGGCACCCGGCACGCCCGAAGCGCACCCGGAGCGGACCGGGCGTGCCCGAAGCGCACCGGGTGCACCCGGAGCACACCCGGAGCGCACCGGGCGCCCGGGGCGCACCGGGGCGCTCGGGACGTTGTGCTATCCTGAATGGAGATCCCACGACGCGCGGTCATCGGCCCGCGCGGCGGCGGACCCGCGCGGTCGCAAGTCTACGCCGCCGTCGCCCGTGGTGGTCGTCCCATCGGGAGGGACCCGTCGGCGGCGCTGGAGGACCCGGCGGCGGCGCGCACCCTGTCCGCCGCCGCCCGCGCCGCGCCCGCCCCGCCCGCGCCGTCCCTCGGTTCGGCTCCCGGGACCGGGGGCATAGGCTGGTGGGGGCTTCGGCCTCGCTCCGGCTGGGAGGATCGAGATCACCATGACGACCTTCGGACCCTCGTTCCCCTCGGGGCCAGCCGGGCGGGAGGGTGACCGCCCGGTCTTGACATTGCGCCAGGCCGTCGCCGGGGCACTGGTGCTGATCCTGCTGACGGCCGTCGCGACCCTGGCCGTCGCCGACCGGGTGGAAGGCCTCTGGCTGCGCCTGTTTCCCCGCAGCGTGGCGCTGAGCGACGCCGAGAAGCAGCAATTGCTGGACGAGCTGGTGCGATCCCCCGAGTTCGACCGGTTCCTCCGCGTGATCCAGCTGGTGCGCACCCAGTACGTGGATCCGCTGCCCCTGGATCAGCTGCTCGAAGGGGCGGCCCGGGGCGTGGTGGCGGCGACCGGAGACCCGTTCTCGGCCTACTTCGACCCCGAGGAGTTCCGCGAGTTCCGCATGGACGTCTCCGGCCACTACACGGGCATCGGCGTCACCGTGTCCCAGGCGGAGGACGGGGGCGTGGTGGTCCAGTCGCTGTTCGAGGGCTCGCCCGGTGCCACCACGCCCTTCGAGGGGGCCAAGCCCGGCGATCCCGTGGGCCTGCGGCCCGGGGACGTGATCGTCGCCGTCGACGGCAAGGACGTGACGGGCGAGTCGGTGGAGGCGGTGGCGCGCATGATCCGCGGCCCCGAGGGCACCCAGGTGACGGTGGAGGTCATGCGCCGCGGGCACGACCGGCCGCTGCGGTTCGTGTTGACCCGGCGTCAGATCGACGTGCCCTCGGTGCAGGCCCACATGCTGGAGGGCGGCATCGGCTACATCCACCTGACCCAGTTCCTCCCCGACACGCCCCGCGACTTCGAGGCGGCGCTGGAGGAGCTGCGGTCCCAGGGGATGCGCGGCCTGATCCTGGACCTGCGCAACAACCCCGGCGGCGAGCTGCAGGCGGTGGTCCAGGTGGCCGACCGCTTGCTGCCGCGGGGACCCATCGTCCACATCGAATACCGCAACCGGGGCCGGGAGACCCACTCGTCCGACGCCCAGGCGCTGGGGTTGCCCCTGGTGGTGCTGATCAACCAGGGCAGTGCCAGCGCCTCGGAGATCCTGGCCGGCGCGATCCAGGACTACGGCGTCGGCGTGCTGGTGGGCGAGCACACCTTCGGCAAGGGCACGGTGCAGACTGTCTGGCCCCTGGAGGGCCGGAGCTGGAGGAGCCTGGGCGGCGAAGCGGCGGGGGCCGGCGTGAAGCTCACCGTCGCCCGCTACTTGACGCCGAAGGAGCGCCCCATCGTCATGGGCAAGGGCATCGAACCCGACGTCAAGGTACCCTTCGAGCTCGAGGATCTCAGCGCGATGGGGGACCTGGGCCGCGATCCCCAGCTCCAGGCGGGCTACGAGCGCGTGCGGCAGATGGTGGCGGGACGGACATGAGCGGACCGTGGGGGCTTCCCTTGCTCGAGCTGGCGCGCCAGTGGCTCCAGGACACGCTGCCGGCGGCCGTGATCTACCCGTCCTACACGCCCCTGTTCCTCCTGGTGCTCGGGTTGGTGGCGCTGCAGTACGCCCGCATCGCGCGAATGGAGGCCGGGCTCTACGGGCAGCCGCTGGTGCCCACCTGGCACCGGGTGCTGACGGCGCTGGCCGCGGGGCTGGTGGGCGGGTTCGTCGGCGCGATGGTGATGATGGCGACCGGGGTGGTGCTGGAGCCCCGCGATGCGCTCCCGCTGTGGCCGGTGGCCCTGGCCCTGGCCTTCATCCGCCCCCGCTTCATGTGCTTCGCGTACGCCACCGGGGTGATCGGCGTCAGCGCGCTCCTCGTGGGATGGCCCGACGTCCACGTGCCCGGGCTGGTGGCGTTGGTCGGCGCGCTGCACCTGGCCGAGGCGATCCTGGTGTACATCGACGGCGCCGAGGGCGCGACGCCGGTGCTGGCCCGGAACGGGCGGGGCGAGGTGGTCGGGGGCTACCTGATGCAGCGCTTCTGGCCGGTTCCCGCCGCCATCCTGGTGCTGCTCCACATGCCGGCACCCGGTCAGGGCATCGCGATGCCCGACTGGTGGCCCCTGGTGCGGCCGGCGCCGCTGCAGGCGGCGGACCCCGCGGCGGTGGCGGTGGCGGCCCTGCCCCTGCTGGCCGCCCTCGGGTACACCGACGTCGCCCTGACGGCGCCCCCCGGCGTCCGCTCCCGCCGCATGGCCCTGGGGCTGGTGGGCTACGGGGCGGCCCTGATGGCCATGGCGGTGCTGGCGGAGCGGCACGCCCTCTGGGCTTGGCCCGCCGTCCTGGCCTCTCCCCTGCTCCACGAGGCGATGATCTTCGCCGGTCTGGCCCGGGAGCGGTGGGGACGTCCCGCCTTCGGGCCGGCCGCCGACGGCCTGCGGGTGCTCTGGGTCGGGCCCCGCTCCCAGGCCGCCCGGCTGGGCCTGGAGCCCGGCGACGTGATCCTCACGGTCAACGGGCAGCCGGTGCGGCGGCCGGCTGACCTGCGCGACGCCAGCGGTCCGTATGCCCACTACCTCCGCTTGGAGGTGCGCAGAGGTTCGCGGTCCCTGACCCTGGAGACCAACCGGTTCGACCCCGCGGCGCCGCTGGGCCTGCTGCTGGTGCCCCCGCCGGACGAACCGGCCCAGCCGGTGATCGACCTGGGCGGCAAACGCTTGTTTGGGACTTGACGCCCGCAGTACACTGGAGGCGCGCGGGACCGGGAGGTGGGGCGCGTGCCTGCGTTCAAGGTGGTCTCGGAGTTCGAGCCCAAGGGCGACCAACCGAAGGCCATCGCGGAGATCACCCGGGCCTTCCGCGAGGGCGCCCGGGTGGTGACCTTGTTGGGCGCCACGGGCACGGGGAAGACGGCCACCATGGCGTGGGTCATCGAACAGCTGCAGCTGCCCACCCTGGTCATCGCCCACAACAAGACCCTGGCAGGCCAGCTGGCCGCGGAGTTCAAGGAGTTCTTCCCCCACAACGCGGTGGAGTACTTCGTCAGCTACTACGACTACTACCAGCCGGAGGCCTACGTGCCGCAGACCGACACCTACATCGAGAAGGACGCGCTGATCAACGACGAGATCGACAAGCTGCGCCACTCGGCGACCAGCAGCCTCTTCGAGCGCAAGGACGTCATCGTCGTCGCCAGCGTGTCCTGCATCTACGGCCTGGGCGCGCCCGAGGACTACCGCGACCTGGTGCTGTCGCTGCGGGTGGGCAACGAGATGCCGCGGGAGCAGATCCTGCGCAAGCTGGTGGACATCCAGTACACCCGCAACGACGTGGACTTCCAGCGCGGCTGCTTCCGGGTCCGGGGCGACGTGATCGAGATCTTCCCCGCCTCCATGGCCGAGCGGGCCATCCGGGTGGAGCTGTTCGGCGACGAGATCGACCGGCTGACGGAGATCGACGCGCTGACCGGCGAGGTGCTGGCGTATCGCGATCACGTGGCCATCTACCCGGCCAGCCACTACGTCACCCACGAGTGGAAGCTGAAGCGGGCCATCGAGTCCATCGAGCGCGAGCTGGAGGAGCGGCTGGCCGAGCTGCGGGCCCAGGGCAAGCTCCTGGAGGCGCAGCGGCTGGAGCAGCGGACGCGGTACGACCTGGAGATGCTGCGGGAGGTCGGGTACTGCAGCGGCATCGAGAACTACTCGCGGCATCTGACGGGGCGGGCGCCGGGCGAGCCGCCCTACACGCTGCTGGACTACTTCCCGCGGCCGTTCCTCTGCATCATCGACGAGTCCCACGTGACGATCCCCCAGCTCCGGGCGATGTACGAGGGGGAGATGTCGCGCAAGGACTCGCTGATCGAGTACGGCTTCCGCCTGCCGTCGGCCCGGGACAACCGGCCGCTGAAGTTCGAGGAGTTCTGGGAGAGGGTCGGGCAGGTGCTGTTCGTCTCCGCGACGCCGGGTCCCTTCGAGCGGGAGGTCTCCGACGTCATCGTCGAGCAGATCGTCCGGCCCACGGGGCTCCTGGATCCGGAGATCGAGGTGCGGCCCACCCGCGGGCAGATCGAGGACCTGCTGGGGGAGATCCGCCAGCGGGTCGCACGCGGCCACCGCGTGCTGGTCACCACGCTGACCAAGCGCATGGCCGAGGACCTGACGGACTACCTGCGGGAGATGGGCATCAAGGTCCGCTACCTGCACTCCGAGATCGACACGCTGGAGCGCATGGAGATCGTCCGCGACCTGCGGCTCGGCGTCTTCGACGTGCTGGTCGGGATCAACCTGTTGCGCGAGGGCCTGGACATCCCCGAGGTCTCGCTGGTGGCCATCCTGGATGCGGACAAGGAGGGCTACCTGCGGTCGTCCACGGCGCTGATCCAGACCATCGGCCGGGCGGCCCGCAACGCGGAAGGCAAGGTGATCATGTACGCCGACACCATCACCGACTCCATGCGCCAGGCCATCGAGGAGACGTACCGCCGGCGCAAGATCCAGGAAGAATACAACCGGCGCCACGGCATCACCCCGCAGACGGTGCGCAAGGCGGTGCGGGACGTGATCGAGGCGACCCATGCCGCCGAGCGGCCGCCCGAGTACCTGGCCGGGAAGCGGCTCTCGGATCTGCCGCGGCACCAGATCCCGGACATCGTCAAGCGGCTCCGCAAGGAGATGGAGCAGGCGGCCCGGGATCTGGAGTTCGAGCGGGCGGCGCTGCTCCGGGACATGATCCTGGAGCTCGAGGCCCGGCGCCTGGGCCAGCCCGTCGGCCGCGAGGAGCTGCGGGCCGCGGCGACGGCAGCCCGCGACGGAGCCGGCACCCGGCGCCGGGAGCGGTCCCGCCGGGCCGGCAGGTGACGCGATGGGACAGGATCGGATCGTCATCCGCGGGGCGCGGCAGCACAACCTGAAGAACATCGACCTGGAGCTGCCCCGGGACAAGCTGATCGTGATCACGGGCCTCAGCGGCAGCGGCAAGAGCTCGCTGGCCTTCGACACGCTGTACGCCGAGGGCCAGCGGCGCTACGTGGAGTCGCTGTCGGCGTACGCCCGCCAGTTCCTGGGGCAGATGGACAAGCCGGACGTCGACCTGATCGAGGGGCTGTCGCCGGCCATCTCCATCGACCAGAAGACCACGACCCGCAACCCGCGGTCGACCGTGGGCACGGTGACGGAGATCTACGACTACCTGCGCCTGCTCTTCGCCCGCGTCGGCCATCCCCACTGCCCCGACTGCGGCCGGCCCATCAGCCAGCAGACGGTGGAGCAGATGGTCGACCGGGTGCTGGAGCTGCCCGAGGGGACGCGGGTGCAGGTGCTGGCGCCGCTGGTGCGGGGCCGCAAGGGCGAGCACGAGAAGGTCATCGAGGAGGCCCGGCGGGCCGGGTTCGTCCGGATCCGGATCGACGGCCAGGTGCGCGAGCTGGCGGAGCTGCCACCGGGCTTCAAGCTGGAGAAGAACAAGAAGCACACCATCGAGGTGGTGGTCGACCGCATCGTGGTGCGCCCCAGCGCCCGGGGTCGGCTGGCCGACTCCATCGAGACGGCCCTGGGCCTGGCGGACGGCCTGGTGCTGATCGACGTGCTGGACGGGGAGCCGATGCTCTTCAGCCAGCGCTTCGCCTGCCCCGAGTGCGGGACCAGCCTGGAAGAGCTGAGCCCGCGCATGTTCTCCTTCAACAGCCCCTACGGGGCCTGCCCCGTCTGTTCGGGTCTGGGCAGCCGACTGGAGATCGACCCCGAGCTGGTGATCCCGGACCGGCGCAAGTCCCTGGCGGACGGGGCGGTGGTGCCGTGGAGCCGCGGCTCCTCGAACTACTACCCGCAGCTCCTGATGGCGGTGGCGCGCCACTTCGGGGTCGACTGGGAGGCGCCCCTGGAGGAGGCGGGGGAGGAGTTCATCCGGGTGTTGCTCTACGGCACGCCGGAGCCCATCCGCTTCCGCTACGAGAACCGGTACGGGCGGGTCCGGGAGCGGTACGTGACCTTCGAGGGCGTGGTGGCCAACCTGCAGCGCCGCTACCGGGAGGCGACCACCGACGCCCAGCGGGAAGAGATCGAGCAGTACATGAGCGCCCACCCCTGCCCCGCCTGCCGGGGCGCCCGGCTGCGGCCGGAGTCCCTGGCGGTCACCGTGGGTGGCAAGAACATCGCCGAGATCACCGCCATGTCCGTGCGTCAGCTCCTGGGCTTCCTGGACGATCTGGAGCTGACGGAGCGCGAGGCCACCATCGCCCGCGAGGTGATCAAGGAGATCCGCGCGCGGCTGCGCTTCCTGGCGGACGTGGGCCTCGACTACCTGACGCTGGACCGGCCGGCGGGGACGCTCTCGGGGGGCGAGGCGCAGCGGATCCGGCTCGCCACCCAGATCGGCTCGGGCCTGGTGGGCGTGCTCTACATCCTGGACGAACCCAGCATCGGCCTCCACCAGCGGGACAACGCGCGGCTGATCGCCACCCTGCAGCGACTGCGCGACCTGGGCAACACGCTGGTGGTGGTCGAGCACGACCAGGACATGATCGAGGCGGCCGACTTCATCGTCGACATCGGGCCCGGGGCGGGCGAGCACGGCGGCCGGGTCGTGGTGGCCGGGACGCTGGACGACGTGGTGAACTGCCCGGAGTCTGTCACCGGCCAGTACCTCTCCGGCCGGCGGGAGATCCCGGTGCCCGAGCGGCGGCGGCAGCCCAACGGCCGCTGGCTGGTGGTGCGAGGGGCGCGGGAGCACAACCTCAAGGACATCGACGTGCGCTTCCCCCTCAACCTCCTGGTGTGCGTGACCGGCGTGTCGGGCAGCGGCAAGTCGACCCTGGTCAACGACATCCTCTACCGGCGGCTGGCCCAGCACGTCTACGGCACGAAGACGCGGCCGGGGGCGCACGACGGCATCGAGGGCCTGGAGTACGTGCGCAAGGTGGTCAACGTCGACCAGTCGCCCATCGGCCGTACGCCGCGCTCCAACCCGGCCACCTACACCGGCGTGTTCGACTTCATCCGCGAGCTCTTCGCCGCGACGCCCGAGGCGCGGATGCGCGGCTACACCAAGGGCCGGTTCAGCTTCAACGTGCGCGGCGGGCGCTGCGAGGCCTGCAAGGGCGACGGGATCATCAAGATCGAGATGCACTTCCTGCCCGACGTGTACGTGCCCTGCGAGGTGTGCAAGGGCAAGCGGTACAACCGGGAGACGCTGGAGATCAAGTACAAGGGCAAGTCCATCGCCGACGTGCTGGACATGACGGTGGAAGAGGCCCTGGAGTTCTTCGCGGCGGTGCCGCGCATCCAGCGCAAGCTCCAGACCCTCTATGACGTCGGGTTGGGGTACATCCGCCTGGGGCAGCCTGCCACCGAGCTCTCGGGCGGCGAGGCCCAGCGGGTGAAGCTGGCCACCGAGCTCTCGCGCCGGTCCGACGGCGGCACGGTGTACATCCTGGACGAGCCCACCACCGGCCTGCACTTCGCCGACATCCACCGCCTGGTGGACGTGCTGCAGCGGCTGGTGGACGCCGGCGACACGGTGATCGTCATCGAGCACAACCTGGACGTGGTCAAGGTGGCGGACTGGGTCATCGACCTGGGTCCGGAGGGCGGCGACGAGGGCGGGCGGGTGGTGGCCGAGGGCCCGCCGGAGGCCATCATGGAGGAACCGGCCTCCTACACCGGCCGGTTCCTGCGCCAGCACCTGGAGCGCCAGCGCTCGCGGGTCCGCTCCCACCTCAAGCCGGCCGCCGTGTGATGGTGATCCGCGGCCCGCGGTGCGGGCGACCGCCGCCGCCCGCACCGCGGGCCGCGCCGTCGCCGTGGGCGGCGGGGCCGCGGCCGCCGGCAGGGTCGCCGGCATCGCCGGCGGCGACGCCACAGGCAGCGGCCCCGCCCTGCGCGGGGTTGGCGCCGGCGGAGGTCTGGCTGTCGGCGGAGGCGGTGCCCCCGGCGGGGCCGGTGCCGCCCGCGGGGTCGAGGCCGGTGGTGCGGGCCGGCGGTCCGGCGGGGGGATCGCCGCCAGGGCGAGCCTGCGGCGGGGCGGCGGGCGCAGCCGGAGCCGCCGGCGGCGACTCCGGCTGCGCGGTGGGCTGCGCCTGGCCGGCCGAAGGCGCGGGCCGGGCCGAAGGCCCGGGCCGGGAGCCGTCGCCCCCCGTGGAGGGCTGGTCGGGCCCCGGCCGGCGCCGGCGGCCCGGTGGGCCGCCGGCGCCGGGGGCGTCGGGGTCCGGCGGGCTGAACTCGCGCAGCAGCGCCTGGGCTACCGCCGCCACGGGGACGGCCAGGATCGCGCCCACGATGCCCGCCACCTCATAGCCCGCCATCAGCGCCAGCAGGGTCGCCAGGGGGTGCATGCCCACCGCCTGGCCGGTGATGCGCGGCACCAGGAGGTTGCCTTCCAGCTGCTGGACCACGACGAAGAACAGGGTGACGTAGAGCACCGTGGGCCAGGGCTGGAACAGGGCGACCAGGATGGCCGGGATCGCGCCCAGCACCGCGCCGATGATGGGCAGCAGCTCCATGACGCCGGCGATGACGCCCAGCAGGGCCGGGTACGGCATGCCCAGGACGCTCATGCCGATGCCCACGGCGAGGCCGATGATCAGGCCGAGCAGCAACTGGCCCCGCACGTACCCGCCGAAGACCCGCAGGGCGACGGCCTGTGCCCGGCGCACCGGGGCGCGGTAGCGCCGGGGCAGGTAGCCCAGCATCTGGCGGTTGAGGCCCGACCCGTCGACCACCAGGTAGATCGAGATCACCAGGACCAGCAGCGCGTTGGCCAGCGTGGTGCCGACCCCGGTGATCAGCGCGGTGACGCCGGCGAGGATCCGGTTCGTGTTGCCTGCCACCCGCTCCAGGAACTGGCCGGCCAGCTCGTGGGGTTCCAGGCTGACACCGTAGCGGGCCAGGTACTCCCGCAACGCGGCCAGGTAGGACTGCAGCAGCGGCACCGCCTGTTCGACCTGCTCGCGATACCGCGGCACCGCCCAGAAGAGCTCCTGGGCCTGTTCCTTGATGGGACCCGCCAGGTAGACCACGCCCAGGGCCACCAGGGCGACGAAGGCCAGGTACAGGACCAGGGCCGCCAGGGCGCGGCTCCGCATGCCCCGCTCCAGGAAGCTGACCGCCGGTTCCAGGAGGAAGGCCAGGATCCCCGCCAGGCCCAGGAGGGTCAAGGTGCGGGCGAAGTGGGAGAGGACCCACCAGACGAGCCATGCCACCCCGGCGGCGGCCAGCACGGTCGCCAGCGACACCAGGGCCGACCAGGTCGGGGCCGGGGCGGGCGGGGGCGCCGGGCCACCGGGGCCACCCCGCGCCTCGCTCGGCGGCTGCGTCGATGGCGGCGACGGATCGGTGGTCACATCGATCCCTCCAGGGGGGACGCCGGTCCCCAGGCACGGCGGGCGGCATCGGGCCGCATCGGCCGGCAGGCCGGGCCTCCAGGCCATCGGGCCATCTTCGACGGCGGGCCGGTCCGTTCCCTCCTGGCGAGCCGCCCCTGCCTCCAGGGCCGTGCCGCGGGGCCAGGGGCCAGGCGACCGCCGTCATGCCTGGCCCGGGGCGCCGCCTGCGGTCGGCCGAGCGCCGCGGGCTCCCCGGTGGGGCCCCGACGGCTCCGGGGCCCAGTCCGGCGGGTCCGACGGGACCCGCGGTCGGCGGCGACCGATCCTTGCGGTCCGGATCGACGGAGACCGGCTCGACCCGGCCCCCGGCCCGACCCGGTCTCGACCCCTAAGACGGTATGGTCGCCGCACGCTGCCGATATGACGGCCGACGGGACATGACGGGGAACGGGCCGGAACCGTTACCTGAAACATCGTCATCTGTTTCAGGCAGCTGATCCTTGCGGATCAGCGGTGCCGGTCTTACCCGGCGATGCGCCGGTGCCGGCTTCCCGCTTCCTCCGGGACCGCCTGCCTTGCGGCAGGTCTTCCATCCCGTCCACGGGCGTTTTCCGTCTCCGGGCCACTCCCGGCGACGGCGGCCACAAGGGCCGCGAGATTCCGGGCCGCGTTTTCGTCCCGGTCAAGCACGAGCCCGCATTCCTCACAGCGGAAAACGCGCTGCGAAAGCGGCAGCGACGGCTTGACCGCGCCGCACCGTGAGCAGCGCTTACTGCTGGGATAGAAGGGCGGCGCTTCGACCAGGACCGCGCCGTGCCAGGGACACTTGTAGCGGAGCTGGCGGCGGATCTCCGCCAGGGCCGCATCGGCCAGCACCCGGGCCAGCCGCCGGTTCTTCATCATGCCCGCCACGTGCAGCTGCTCAACCACCACCACACCGTAGGTGCTCGCGAGGTGGTGTGTGAGCTTGTGAAGGGCATCCTGGCGGAGGTTCCGGACCCGCGCATGGAGCCGGGCCAGCCGGCGGCGGGCCTTGTGCCACCCCCGGCTGCCCCTCTGGCGCCGGGCCAGGGCGCGGCTGGACCGGGCGATCTTCCGGAGCACTTTTTCAAGGGACCGGGGGTTCGGCCACTTCTCACCCGTCGAAAGGACCGCCAGGTGCTTCACCCCCGCGTCCACGCCCACCACCCGCCCGGGGAACCGGGGCTGGCCCGTCTGCCGCTCCACCTCGCAGGTGAAGCTGACGAACCACCGGCCCCCTTCCCGTGACACCGTGGCGGACAGGATGCGGGCTGTCCCCGCTTCGATGCGTCGGAGCAGGGCCGTGGTCGGCTCGTGGGTCTTCACCCGCCCGATCCGGGGCAGGACGACGTGGCTCTTGTCGTCCACCCGGATCGCGCCGGTGGTGAACCGCACCGACTCCCGCCCGCGGCCCTTCTTCCGGAACCGGGGGAACCCCACCCGGCGTCCCTTACGTTCACCTTTGCGGCTTTTGGACCAGTTCTGTAGGGCCCGGGCCAGCCCGTCCAGCCCGGAGGCGTAGGCGTCCTTCGAGTTCTCCCGCCACCAGGGGGCGACGCGGTGCTTTTGCCGGTTCCACTCCCGCCGCAGGGCGGGAAGGGTCCATGGCACCTCCACGTCCTCGCCCCGGGCACGGGCTTCCAGGCGCTCCTTCACCAGCGCCAAGCCCCAGTTGAAGGCGAAGCGGCGGGCGCCCACGTGGGAGGCCAGCGCCCGTTCCTGGCGGGGTGTGGGGTCCAGGGCGAAGCGGTACGCTTGAAGAACCTTCATTCGGCATCGCCCCGGCGGGCTGCAGCCAGGGCCCGCAGGGCCCGATTCCGCGCTCCCCGTCGGCCATCCAGCCGAGCGCAGAAGGAGGTCAGCACTTCAATCATGTCGCGCACAAGGTCCTCTGTTGATTCGCTCGGATCCACGACGACGATGCGCCGCCCCTGGGCCGCGAGAGCGGCTTCCAGGTACTCCACCCCAAAGCGGGCCAACCGATCGCGGTGTTCCACCACAATGGTGGCAACCGATGCGTCGGCCAGAAGCCGGCGAAACTTCGCCCGTTTCCCATTCAGCCCGGACCCGATTTCCGTCACCACTTGGTCCACAGGAAACCCGTGTTCCGTTGCCCATGCCGTGACCCGGGCAACTTGGCGGTCGAGATCGTTCTTCTGGTCGTGCGAGGAAACGCAAGCGCAGACCACCGTCTCCCCTTTCGCCGGAGCCGGAAGGTCCACGAGAATGGTCCCGGATGGGGCCTGCCGGGCGGGAACGGGCAACCGCCCCGCCTTCCACCAACGCCAGGCGGTGATGGAACTGATTCCTTCACGCTTGGCCCACTCGGAGAGCTTCATCTTGGAAATGTAGCACAGATGTTTGCCTATGTCTGACTATATTTCGGCAAGCTGTTAACGGCCCCCAACCGCGGTGCGCGGCCCCGGGCCGCGGCCGGGGGACCGGGGTCCCGGGGCCCCGGTCCCCCGGCGCTATGCGCCGGGGAGGGGCAGCGCCAGCTGCTGGCTGTCCGGCACCGCTCCCCGGCGACGGCCCCGCCGCTGGGGGGCCGCCCCATCGCGGCCCGGGGCATCGCCCACCGGGAGGCCGGCGGTCCGTCCGCCCTCCGGGGCCGGCGGCCCGGCGGCGGGCCGGTTCGTCCACCGGTCGACCTGGGAAGGGGCGGGCGCCGTGGGGCCCATGCTCGCCGCAGCCGTCGACGGGCCCGCGCCGCCACGCGCCGCCGCGGCCGGGCGGGCGGGCTGGGGCCGATCCGGAGCCTGGCGCGGCAATCCCCACTGGACCTTCAACGCCTCGACGCGGCGGAGGACGCTCTCGCGGTAGAACGGGGCGGCGTCCCGGCCGCGGTAGAGGGCGCGGTACATCGGCATGAGATCGGGGCGGATGCGGGCCAGGGCGGGGAACACCCACTCGCGGACGCCGGGACCCAGGTGGAGCACGCCGGGCCAGAGGAACGCCGCGCCGTGCCGGGCCGCCTCGCGCACCACGGCCTCGAGGTGGTCGCGATCGTCCGTGATGCCCGGGAGGATCGGGGCCAGGAACACGCCGGCCCGGATCCCGGCCTCGCGCAGCCGCCGCAGGGCCCGCAGCCGCTGGCGGGGATGGGGGGTGCCGGGCTCGAGCCGTCGCCACAGGATCGGGTCGACGGTGGGGATGGAGAGGTTGACCGTGCACCCGGCGCGCCGCGTCGCCTCGATCAGCAGGTCCAGGTCCCGCAGGACCAGGGTGCTCTTGGTGGTGATGGAGAAGGGGGTGTCGGCGTCGATCAAGGCGCGCAGAATGCCCCGCATCAACCGGTACTTGCCCTCGATGGGCTGATACGGATCGGTGGCGGTGCCGATGGCGACCAGCTCCCGCGCCCAGCTGCGCCGCGCTAGATCGCGGCGCAGCGCCTCGACGGCGCCGGCCTTGACGAAGATCACCGACTCGAAGTCGACGCCGCCATCCAGGCCCAGGTACGGGTGGGTGGCCCGGGCATAGCAGTAGACGCAGCCGTGGGTGCAACCGCGGTAGGGGTTGATGCTCCAGCGGAAGGGCATGCCCTCCGGAACCCGATTGATCAGGGACTTGCAGGGCAACCAGCGGTACTGGATGCGCCGGGCGCGGGGACGCACGGGCTCACCCCCCGGTATCGAACACGTGTTCCCTACCGGGATTGTAGGGGGGAATGGCCGTTCGGTCAAGCCGTTGGCCGGCGTGCTATGATCGATGCGGGTTGCGGGACCGCACGGGGTCGGGGGCCGCGGGCCGCGGCCCCCGACCCCGGTCCCTGGCACTCGCGTGCGGCGGTCCCGGAGGGACGGGACGGAGGGAGGCGACGGCGGTGACCACCGGCGAGCGATCCCAGGGCGCGGGCGAAGCCATCCAGACGTCCCGCCCGGGCCAGGACCGGGCGACGTCCGGCGGGGACCGTGCCGTCCCTGCCCGCCAGGGGCGGGGCGCCGCCCCTGGACCGGGGGACAGCACGCGCCCGCGCGCCAGCGGCCGGCAGGCGGATCGCCACCCCGACAGCGGCTCCCCGGTGGAGGCCGTCGCCGGGCGGTCCCGGAGGGCGCCCTCCCTTCCGGACCGCCGTCCCGGCCCGGCCTCCGCGGACGTCCCCGGCGCCGCGGCGGTGGCCGCTGCCCCGCCCCGTCCCGGCCGGGCCGGTGACGCGGAGCGGACCGCCGTGCGGGTGCACGCTGGCACACCCGGGGCCCCGGGCGCCGAGGCCGAGACGCCTGACGCCGGCTCCCCGGCGCAGGAGGCGACGGCAGCGGCCGGGCCTACGGACGAACCGGCCGAACCGGCCGCCGCCGGCCTCCGGCAGAAGGCGGCGGAGTTGCCCGAGCAACCCGGCGTCTACCTGTTCAAGGATCGCGAGGGCCAGGTGCTCTACGTCGGCAAGGCGCGGTCCTTGCGGCAGCGGGTGCGGTCCTACTTCCAGGCGGCCCGCCACCTGCCCGCCCGGATCCAGCGCATGGTCCAGCGGGCGGCGGACCTGGAGTTCATCGTCACCCGCAACGAGGTGGAGGCCCTGGTCCTCGAGAACACGCTGATCAAGCGCTACCGGCCGCGGTACAACGTGCGGCTGCGGGACGACAAGACCTACCCGTACCTCAAGGTGCACGTCCACGAGGACTGGCCGCGGGTCAGCATCGTGCGCCAGGTCCAGGACGACGGCGCCCGCTACTTCGGGCCGTACACCTTCTCCGCCTCCCTGCAGGAGGCGTTGCGCCTGATCCGGCGGGTCTTCCCGTACCGCAGCTGCTCCGACCACCGTCTGCGTCGGGGCGGGCGGCCGTGCCTGCATCACTACATCGGGCGCTGCCTGGCGCCCTGCGCCGGCCTCTGCGATCGCGAGCAGTACGACGCCATGATCCGCGACCTGATCGCGTTCCTCGAGGGCCGGTCGCGGGCGGTGCTGGAGCGCGTGGAGGCGGAGATGCAGGCGGCGGCGGAGCGGTGGGAGTTCGAACGGGCCGCGGAGTTGCGGGACCAGCTGCGGGCGCTCCACCAGGTCCTCGAGCAGCAACAGGTGGCCAGCCCGCGGCGCGGCGAGGAGGACGCCATCGGCATCGCCCGGGAGGGCGACCGGGCCCACGCCCAGGTGTTCTTCGTCCGCGAGGGCCGCGTCATCGGCCGCGAGCAGCTGGCCATGACGGGCGTCGAGGGCCTGGAGGACGGCGAGCTGCTGGCCGCGTTCCTCACGCAGTACTACGGGCGGGCGACCTTCGTGCCCCGGGAGATCCTGCTCCCCGTGGAGCTTCCGCCCGGCGAGGCCGAGGTGATCGCCCGCTGGCTCAGCCAGCGGCGGGGCGTCCAGGTGCGGCTCCACCGGCCCCAGCGGGGCACCAAGCGCCGTTGGGTCGAACTGGCCCAGCACAACGCCCGGCTGCTGCTGGCCCAGGCCACCACCGACCAGCGGGTGCGCCAGGACCGGGCCCGCCGGGCCTTGGAGGAACTGGCCCGCTACCTGGAGCTGGACGAGCCGCCCCGGCGCATCGAGTGCTACGACATCTCCAACCTCCAGGGCGCCCAGCCCGTCGGCTCGATGGTGGTGATGATCGACGGCGAACCCGCCAAGGCGGAGTACCGCCGCTTCCGCATCCGCACGGTGGAGGCGCCCAACGACTTCGCCAGCATGCAGGAGGTCCTCTACCGGCGGCTGCGCCGGGGCCTCGAGGCGCAGGGGATCCCGGTGGAGGAGGGTCCGCGTGCCCGGGCCGCCGGTACCGGGGCGGCCCAACTCGGCGAGCCGCTGGGCGGGACGCGGCCGGCGGCCGCCCCCGCGCCCCAGGTGGCCCTGGGAGGCGGTGCGTCCCCGGCTGAGGCGGCGGATGGGGCCGGCTCCGCCGACGACGGCGGCGGGGTGGTGCCGGAAGGCGACGGGGAGGGGGGGCGCGAAGCCCTGCGCGGCTTCGGCGACCTGCCGGATCTGATCCTGATCGACGGCGGCAAGGGTCAGCTCTCGGCGGCCCAGGAGGTGCTGGACCGACTGGGGCTGGTGGACATCCCGGTGTTCGCCCTGGCCAAGCGGTTCGAGCTGGTCTTCGCCCCCGACCGGCCGGACCCCATCGTCATCCCCCGGGACTCCCCGGCCCTGCACCTCCTCCAGCGCATCCGGGACGAGGCGCATCGCTTCGCGCTGGCCTACCACCGCCAGCTGCGGCAGCGCGCCGGCCTGCACTCGGTGCTGGAGGAGATCCCGGGCATCGGTCCGCGCCGGCGCAAGGCGCTGCTGGAGGCCTTCGGCTCGCTGGAGGCCATCGCCCGGGCCAGCGAGGACGAGCTGGCCGCGGTGCCGGGGATGAACCGCGCCGCGGCGCAGGCCGTCTACCGGGCGTTCCACCGGCTGCCGGCGACGGAGGGGCGCGACGACTGACCTCCGGCGCCGACGGCAGCCCGGTGGGAACGGCAAGGCGCCGTCGGGGCGCCGTCGGGGCTCGCCGCCACCCCGGCCCCCTGCTGCGGCCGGCGGGACGGCCCGCCGCCCACGGCAGGGAGGCGGGCCGCGGCCGGAGCGGCGGCCGGCACGGGCGCCGGTGCCGGTTCCGGCGGGCCACGGCGGGGGTCCGGCGGGGCGGGAGCCCGCCGGGAGGACGGCGCGGATGACGGCGCGCGGTGCCGAGGTGCCGAGGTCGAGGTCAAGGAGGGAAGCATCGGGAAGGCGATGGCCATGGAACGTTCCTGGCAGCGCGCGACGGCGTCGCTGGTGAGCCGCTACCGCCCCGCGGTGGTGTTGGCCGCCGGTGCGCCCCTGCCCGCGGCCCAGGCCGCGGCCGCGGCCGACGGGGCGGCGCGGGCGACGGGGCGCCCCGCGGTGCTGGTGGCGGGCTCCGGGGCCGAACTCAACGCGATGCTGCCCGTGCTGGTGATGGCGGACGCCGATTCGGTACCCATCGTCGTGCTGGTCCGGGGCGGGACCGCCGCGGACCTGGAGGCCGGGCGCGAGCGCGCCGGGTCCCTGCCCGACGCCCTGCGCCTGACCGAGCCCTTCACCGGCTGGAACACCCGCGTCGATCGCCCCGAGGACGTCGAGCTCGTGCTGGAGGCGGCCTTCACCGACCTGGCGCGGCGGCGGCCGCGGCCGCTGCTGATCGAGCTGGCCGACGAGGCCCTGCCGGCCGTGCCGGGACGTGCCACGGCCAACGGCCGGGTGATCCCCTTCCCCGGCTCGACGGTCGACGCCGGCCGGTCCGAGGAGGCTGCCATCGACCGCCGCTGGCTGGACCAGGTGGCCGCGGCCCTGGTGCGTTGCCGCCAGCCCGCCATCGTCGCCGGCGGCGGCGCGGCGGGCGCCGGCGAGAGCCTGCGCCGGCTGGCCGAGGACCTGGGCGCCCCGGTGTTCCTGACCCTGGCCGGCCGTGGGCTCTTGCCCGCCGACCACCCCCTGGCCATCAACGGCCTGGCGGCCGCTCCGGCCCGCCGCTGGCTGGAGGAGGCCGACGTGGTCCTGGTGGTCGGCACCACCCTCTCGCCCGCCGAGCACGGCGACCTGGACCTCAAGGGCCGGGTGATCCAGGTGGACCGGGATGTGGAGCGCCTCGGCCGCAACGTCCCCGTCTGGATGGCGCTGCCCGCGGACGCGGCGCCGGCCCTGGCGGCCCTGGTCCGCCGCGTCGAGGCGGAGATGGCCCGGCCGGCGGGGCCCGAGGTCTACCTGGGGGCCACCGGCCCCGAGCAGCGGCGCAAGGCGGTGGCCCGCCTCCAGGAGGAGCTGGCCGAGGAGCGGGCCGGCGCCGAGGCGATGGACGGACCGGCGGCGGAGGGGCACCGGTGGCTGTCCGCCCTGGAGCCGCGGCTGACCGCCGCCGAGCCCGAGGCGCTGAGCGTCGCCGAGGCCGCCGCCCTGCCCGTCGCCGGCGCTCGCTCGCTGCTGTTGCCGGTGCGGCTGGGGATCGCCGGCTATGCGATCCCGGCGGCATGGGGGGCGGCGCGGGCGACGGGTCGGCCCGCCCGGGCGGTGACCACGCCCGCGGGCCTGTGGGGTGCCGGTGCCGTCCTGCCCTGGATCGCGCCCCTGGGGCTCGACCTGGAGATCCTGGTCCGCCTCGACCGCGACGGGGCATCGGCGGGGCCCGGGAACGGTGCCCTCGGCGCCGCTCCCGCGGCCGACGTGGCCGAGTTCTTCCGGCGTGCGGCGCCGGCCCTGCGGCTCCAGTGGGACGAGCCGGGCTGGGGCGGCGGGGTGCCGGCGGCCCGCCTGCGCCCCGTCGCGGTGCCGCGCTGACCTCCCCCGGCCGTCCCGGCGTCGGGGAGCCTCCCCCAAGGGGGGGTCGCCCACCCCCGTGGCGAAGACTCCCGTATCCCGGGACCCCGCCGGCGGGACGGCGGGACGGAGGACGGACCGACCATGGTGGCCCTGACCGCCTTCTTCGCCGGTGCCGTGCTGATGGCCCTGGAGCTGCTGGGCAGTCGCATCCTGGCGCCCACCCTGGGCAGCTCGATCTTCGTGTGGGGGAGCTTGATCGGCGTGGTCCTCGCCGCCCTGAGCGCCGGCTACGCCCTGGGCGGCGCGGCGGCCGACCGCTGGCCGTCCCGGGCGGGGCCGGCGCTGGTGCTGGTCGGGGCGGCGGCGTGGATCCTGGTGCTGGCGGCCCGGGGCGAGGCGTGGGTGGCGGCCCTGGCGGAGCGGGTCCCGGGACCCCGGCTCGCCCCCCTGGCGGCGGCCGCGGCCTTGTTCCTGCTGCCCGGGCTGCTGTTGGGCGGCATCTCGCCCTGGCTGGTGCGGCTTTCGGCGCCCTCCGCCCAGCGCGTGGGGCGGGTGGCCGGCCGCCTCTACGCCGTCTCCACCGCCGGCAGCATCGTCGGCACCCTGGCCACCGCCTTCTGGCTCATCCCCTGGCTGGCCACGGGCACCATCCTCAAGGCGCTGGCCGCCGTCCTGGCCGCGACGGGGCTGCTGTTGGCCGGCCGGCGCCACCTGGCGGTCGCCCTGCCGGCGGCGGCGCTGCTGGGGCTGGCCGTGGTGCCGCCGCCCGCGCCCGCCGCGGTGACGCCCGACGGGGCGCGGGTCGTCTTCCAGCGCAACACCCTCTACCACCACCTGCGGGTGGAAGACCGCGGCGACAGCCGGTTCCTCCGCTTCGACGACTCCTGGCAGAGCGGGATGTACCTGGACGACCCCGTCCGGGCCCGCTTCGCGTACACCGACGTCATGCACGTGGGCTGGGCGCTGAACCCCGGGGCGCGGCGGGTGCTGCTGGTGGGGCTGGGCGGCGGGTCCATCCCGAAGCGCATCCTCGCCTCCTATCCGGACGTGACGGTGGACGTGGTGGAGCTCGACCCCGTGGTGGTCGACGTGGCCCGCCGCTACTTCGCCCTGCCCTCCGACCCGCGGCTGCGGGTATACGTCGAGGACGGGCGCCGGTTCGTCCGGCGGGCACCCGGCCGCTACGACCTGGTGCTGCTCGATGCCTACTACGCCGACGAGATCCCCTTCCACCTGACGACCCGGGAATTCCTCGAGGAGGTCCGGGCTCGCCTGGAACCCGGCGGCGTGGTGGTCGCCAACGTCATCGGCGCCCTGGAGGGGCCGCGCAGCGCGCTGCTGCGGGCGTTCTACCGCACCTACCGGGAGGTGTTCGGCGAGGTCTACCTGCTGCCGGTCCTCCCCGAAGGACCGGAGGCCCTGCAGAACGTGATCCTGGTCGCCCGCGACGACCGGGACGCCCCGGGTCCCCTGTCGGCGGCGGAGCTGGCCCGCGCCATCACGACATGGACGGGACGGCACCCGGAGCTGGAGGCCCTGCGGGCGGCGGCCGCCTGGATCTACGACCGGCCCGTGCGGGTGGACGACGTGCCGGTCTTGCGGGACGCCTACGCGCCCGTGGACGCCCTCTTGCACCTGGAGGGCGACGACCCCCTGCCCGGGGCGGTCCCACCGCGGACGGGGGAGTGACGATGCCGCGGGTCCCGGCGGCGGGAGCCAGGGGGCGCATGAGGGAGGGCGATGGATGAGCCTGCTGATCCGCTGGTTGATCAACGCCGGGGCGATCCTGCTGGTGGCATGGCTCCTGGAGGGCATCGACGTCCGCGGGCCGGGGACGGCCCTGGTGGCCGCGCTGGCCCTGGGGCTCGTCAACGCCGTGATCCGCCCCGTGGTGCTGTTCCTGACCATGCCCCTGGGGTGCCTCACCCTGGGGCTCTTCACCTTCGTGGTCAACGCCCTGATGTTCTGGCTGGCGGCGGCGGTGGTGCCGGGATTCGACGTCGACGGATTCGTGTCCGCCCTGCTGGGCTCGCTGCTGGTCAGCGCGGTCAGCACGGTGGCCTCGCGCCTTTGGGTCGACCGGGGGGAGCGCTGAGGGAGTCCGGCCCCGCCGCGGCGCGAGGCGGCGCGGGGGCGGGGGATGGCGAAGCGGCCGCCACGGCGACGGACGCCGGGGCGGCCCCGGGGACGGGTTGGCGGCGGGATCGCCGGAGGCGCCTCGCGGGACGGGGTCGCGGCGACGGGACCGCCGGAGGCGCGCCGCGGTTCTGCCGGCCACCTCGGTCCTGCGCCGTCACGACGCCGGCGCCGCGGCCTCCGCGGGGAGGCCGCCGGGCCCGTCGGCTGCGAGCAGGGCCTCCAGCGCCAGCAGGTAGCTCCAGACCCCCAGGCCGCTGATCACGCCGCGGCAGGCGCCCGCCGTCAACAGGCGGTGACGGAAGGGCTCGCGGGCGTGGACGTTGCTCAGGTGGACCTCGATGACGGGGACGCCGAGCCCGACCACGGCCGCCACGGCGTCCCGCAGGGCGACGCTGGTGTGGGCGTAGCCGCCGGGGTTGAGGATCACGCCGCGGTAGCGGCCCGGGGCCTCGTGCAGCCGGTCGATCAGCGCGCCCTCGTGGTTGCTCTGGAAGGTGTCGACCTCTACGCCGGACGTCGCGGCCCGCCGGCGCAGGGCGGCGTCGATGGCCGCCAGCGAGGTGGTGCCGTACACCTCGGGTTCGCGCCGGCCCAGGAGGTTCAGGTTCGGACCGTGAAGGACCAGGATGCGGGGCGGGCGGGGGCCCGCGCCGGCCGAGGCCCCCGATGCCCCAGATGCTGCCGATGCCATGGCACCCTCCTCCTTGCTGCCGGGTCCCGGGCGTCAGCCGGACCCTGACGTCGTGGCCCGGTGGCCTGCGCGCCCTGCTGGCCGTCGGCGCCGGCGTCGCCCGCCGCCGCCCCGCCACCCGGCGCCGCGCCCCGGGCGTGGGCGGCGGGCCGCACCCGGGGCGCGGGCGCGATCAGACCCGCGATGCGCCGGCCAGGGAACGCCGCACCAGCTCCTCAACCAGGGCGGCGGGCACGTCGTCGCGCAGCGTCACCTCGCCCGGGCCGGCCAGCAGGGCGAACCGTACGCGTCCGCGCCGGTTCTTCTTGTCGTACCGCAGGCGGGCCAGGACGGCCTCGGGGTCGGGCGGCGGCACCTCCCAGGCCCGGCAGGCCTCGGCCAGGGTGAGGGGCAGGTCCAGCCGGCCCAGCAGGCTCCGCACCCGGTCGGCCAGGGCGGGCGGCGCCATGCCCAGCCGGCTGGCCAGCTCCAGTTCCACGGCGAGGCCGGCGGCCACGGCGTCGCCGTGGGGGACCCGATAGCCCGCCGCCGCCTCCAGGGCGTGGGCCACGGTGTGGCCCAGATTGAGGACGGCGCGGGGGCCGCGTTCCTCCGGGTCGCGGGCGACGACCCGCGCCTTCACGGCGACGGAGCGCGCGATCAGCGGCGCCAGCTGCTGGGGATCCCGGTCCAGCAGCTGCGGCACCGCCGCCTCCAGCGCGGCCAGGTGCGGGTCGCCGTCCAGCAGCGCGTGCTTGACCATCTCGGCCAGCCCGCCCCGGTAGGCGGGCCACGGCTGGGTCGCCAGGGTGGCCGGGTCCGCCACCACCAGGCGCGGCTGGTGGAAGGCGCCGATCAGGTTCTTGGCGCGCGGGTGGTTGACCGCCACCTTGCCGCCGGCGCTGGCGTCCACCTGGGCCAGCAGCGTGGTGGGCAGTTGGGCGAAGGCGATCCCGCGCATGTAGGTGGCCGCGACGAACCCGGCCAGGTCGCCCACCACGCCGCCGCCCAGGGCGAAGACCCATGCGTCGCGCCCAGCGCCGGCCTCCACCAGCCGGTCGTAGAGGGCGGAAGCCCAGGCCAGCGACTTGGCCTCCTCGCCGGCGGGCACCACCGCCCGGGCCACGCGGAAGCCCACCGCCTCGAGGGCGGCGGCGACGCCGTGGCCGTACAGGGATGCCACCACGGGGTCGCTGACCAGCAGGGCGACGGGCGGGCGCTCCGCCGACCCGGGTCGCGGCTCCGGGTCCGCGCGGCAGGCGACTAGGGGCGCCGCGTCCTGCGGTGGGCGGCTTCCGGCCCGCCCCGGGCGGGCAGCCGCACCGGGGACGGCGGCGACCGGCGGATCGGACGAACCGGCCAATCCCGGCGACGCATCCCGGCTCCCGTCGGACCCCGTCCCGGCGACGGCGGCCACCAGCGGCACCAGGTCGGCGGCACCTCCCGGTCCCACGGTCCCGGGCCGCACCCAGACGGGGTAGCGGGCCGCACCGGCCTCGACCACCAGGTCCGGTGCCGCGGGGGTCACCGACGGCGTCGGGCGGTGCCGAGGGGCGCCGGGCGACCGGGGGACGGCGGGCAACCGCCGGTGGATCGCGCAGGCCACCGCCTCCGGCGCCCAGCCGGCGGTCGGCACGCGATGGCGGGCCACGGCGGCGTACAGCGGTGCCCGCTGGCCGAGGAGGGCGGCCAGCCGGGCGGCCAGGTCGTCGGTCGGCGACCCCCGCGGCCCGCGGGGGGACGAGGCCGCCGGGGCCGGGCTTGCGGCGGCGCCCGCCGGCATCGGGTCGCCGCCCTCGGCCCGCGCGGCGCCCGCCGACCCCGCGTCGCCGCCCGCCGGCCCCGCGTCGGCGCTCTCACCCCGCGCGGCACCGTCCGCCGGGCCCACGGCGCCGCGCTCGCCCCGCACGGCACCGCCCTCCCGCGGCGCGGCGGCCAGGAGCGGCCGCCGCGCCGCGCCTGCACCCCGCAGCCGCCGGGCGAGCTCCTCCGGCGGCGCCTCGAGCCAGAACACCCAGGGTTCGCGGGCCAGGCGATCCCGGTTCCGTGGCGACAGGACCACGCCGCCGCCGGCGGCGATCACCACCCGCTCCAGGGAGAGGGCCGTGGCCAGGGCCCGTTCCTCCCGGGCGCGGAAGCCCGGCTCGCCCTCCCGGGCGAAGAGCGCCGCCACCGTCTCCCCGGTCTCCTGTTCGATCAGGTCGTCCAGGTCCAGGAAGGCCCAACCCATCCGGGCCGCCAGGGCGCGGCCGACCGTGGTCTTCCCGGCGCCCATCATGCCGACCAGGACGACGCGCAGGGCAGGGGGGGCGGTCACGCGGACCCCCTCCCTGGGCCGCCGTGTCCTGGCGCATCCGGGGTGGGGACCCCGTCCCGGGGGCGCGCCCAGTTGGCCAGGCGCCGGCAGTAGGCGGCGTAGTTGCGCTGGACGTCCTCGATGCTGTCGCCGCCGAACTTCTCCAGCCAAGCGGCGGCCAGCTCCAGGGCCACCAGCGCCTCCGCCACCACCGCGGCCGCGGGGACCGCGCAGACGTCGGAGCGCTCGTGGTGGGCCGCGAAGGGCGCGCCCGTCAGGAGGTCGGCCGAGGGCAGGCGGCGGCGCAGGGTGGCGATGGGCTTCATCGCCGCCCGCAGCACCAGGGGCTCGCCGTTGCTGATGCCGCCCTCGATCCCGCCTGCCCCGTTGCGATGGCGGAAGAACCCGGCCGTCGGGCCGCGCCATCCATCGGCCCCCGCCTGCGCGGCCTCGGCGGGGATGCCCGGAGGCGGCGGGGCCGCGTCCGGCGGGCGATAGCCGATGGGGTCGTGCACCTGGGATCCGGGTAGGGCGGCGGCGGCGAAGCCCAGACCGACCTCGACGCCCTTGATGGCGTTCAGGGCCATCAGGGCGCCGGCCAGGCGGCCTTCGAGCCGCCGGTCGCCGGTGACGTGGCTGCCGAGCCCCACCGGGACGCCGGTGACCAGCACCTCGAAGACGCCACCCAGGGTGTCGCCCGCCTGGCCGGCGGCGCGGATGGCCTCCACCATGCGCCGGGAGGCGTCGGGGTCGGGGCAGCGCACGGGCGAGGCCTCGGTGGCCGCCGCCAGCCGGTCGGGGTCCACGGGCGGCCGGCCCCCCTCGCCGTAGGTCAGGACGGGCGAGGGGATCGCCACCTCGCCGATGCGCAGGACGTAACTCTGGATCCGCACGCCGAAGAGGCCGAGGAACTTGCGGGCCACCGCGCCGGCCGCCACCCGCGCCGCCGTCTCCCGGGCGCTGGCCCGCTCGAGGATGTCGCGGATGTCCCGCGCCCCGTACTTGAGGGCTCCGGCCAGGTCGGCGTGGCCGGGACGGGGCCGGGTGACGGGCTCGAGTCGCCCGTCCGCGGGCGGACGAGGGCGGCCAGGTTGGCCCCCCGCACGGCCGGGCTCCAGGGACCCGCCGTCCGCCGCCGAGGGATCCGGCGCGGCGCCGGTCGGGGCGCCGGCGCCGGTGGGTGGCCACGGGCCGCCGGGCGGGCCTTCCGGCCGGTCGCGGGGGTCGCCGGCCTCGGGCAGGGGGGCGCCGGTGGCTGCGCCGGGCTCGGGCGGCAGCGGGGGGAGGTCCGCCGCGGCGAGGTCGACGAGGGCCGCCTGCGGCGGGTCGACGGCCATCGCCAGGCGCCAGTTCTCCCAGTCCCGGTTGGGGATCCACAGGGCGATGGGGCTACCCAGCGTCCGACCGTGGCGCACCCCGCCGAGGATCCGCACCCGGTCGCGCTCGATCTTCATCCGGCCGCCGCGGCCGTAGCCGCGCTGGCGTCGGGCCAGGTCGCGGTCGATGTCGGCCGCGGTCAGGGGCAGGCCGTAGGGGATGCCCTCCAGCACCGCCACCAGACCGGGGCCGTGGGACTCGCCGGCGGTGAGCAACCGCAGGGCCAAGGGCGTTCACGCTCCTCGCGGGTCGGTGCCTCCGTGGCACGGGCCCCGCGGCGACGGGGCGCCGACGGGGTTCAGGCGCTGGCGGAGCCGGCCGGGGCCGGCCCGGCCGGCTCCGCCAGGGCCGCCCGCAGCGCGGCGCGCATGGCTTCCAGGGGCGCGGGCCGGTTCGTCCACCGCTCGAAGGCGGCGGCTCCCTGGTGGAGCAACATGCCGATGCCGCCGATGGCCCGGGCGCCGGCGGCGGCTGCCCGGGCCAGGAAGGGCGTCACCGCGGGCCGGTACACCAGGTCGTAGAACACCTGACCGGGCCGGGGCGCGCAGGCGGGGGGCAGGGGATCGACGTCCGCCTGGGGAGGCATCCCCGCGCTGGTGGCATTCACCACCAGCAGGCACCCGGCCGCCAGGTCCGGCAGGCTCGGGTCGTCCAGGGCCACGGCCCGGAGGGCGGGGCTCGGGCCGCGGTCCCCATCCCCGGCCCCGGCCCTCGCCCCGGTGCCCGACGCCGCCGCGCCGGAGCCGTCCGGCCGGTGCCCGGCGTCGTCGCCCGGGGCCGCGGTGGGTTCGCCCGCGCCGTCGCCGGCGGCGAGGTCTTCGACCAGCTGCAGCGCCCGGCCCAGGGTCCGGTTGGCGACGATCACCGCCATGCCCGCCGTGAGCAGGGCGGAGGCCACCGCGCGGGCGGCGCCGCCGGCGCCCAGCACCAGGGCGCGGCGGCCCGCCAGGCGGTCGGCCGGCAGGCCGTGTTCCTCCAGATCGCGCAGGAAGCCGATGCCGTCGGTGTTGTACCCGACCAGCACGCCGCCGTCCTCCCGCACCACGGTGTTGACGGCCCCCACCCGCCGGGCCGCCGGGTCGACCCGGTCCAGCAGCGGGAGGGCCGCCTCCTTGTGGGGGATGGTGAGGTTGACCCCGACCCAGCGGGGGTCGGCCCGCAGCGCGTCCAGGGCGGCCGGCAGCCCGCCCGGTGGCACGTCCCACGGCTCGTAGGACCAGGGCAGGCCCACCGCCCGGAAGGCCGCGGCGTGCATCACCGGCGACAGGCTGTGACCCACGGGATGGCCGATCACGGCCACCCGGCGGCGAAGGGTGCCGGCCGGGGCGGCCGGGGCGGGTCCGCCGTCTGCCTCCGCAGCGGGGAGGGCGACGGTCGGCTTGCGGTCGGCGGTCATGGCGATGCGCTCCCCTCCGGCTGGATGGCGCCGTCGGCCGCGGTCCCCGTGGCCCGGACGGCGTCCGCCGCGGCGTCGTCGGGCCCGTCCACCGCGGCGCCGAGGCGGCGCAGGTTGACGAAGAAGTCCGGGTCGGAGACGGCGGCGCACGCCGCGCCGACGATCGCCGTCTCCCCGTCCGCCGCCAGCCCCGCCACGGCCAGCGCCATGGCCATGCGATGGTCGCCGCGGGCGTCGCAGGCGGCGCCCCGCAGGGGGGTGGGGCCGTGGACGTCCAAGCCGTCCGGGTGCTCGTCCACCCGCGCCCCCAGGCGGCGCAGCTCCTCCGCCAGGGCCCGCAGGCGGTCGGTCTCCTTGACCCGCAGCTCGGCGGCGTCGCGGATGCGGGTGGTGCCGCGGGCCTGGGTGGCCAGGACGGCCAGGATGGGGATCTCGTCGATCAGGCGCGGGATCAGCTCGCCGCCCACGGCCACGGCCCGCAGGTCCGACGCCTCGGCGATCAGGTCGGCCACCGGCTCGCCCACCGGTCCGGTGGGGCCGTCGCCCGCGGGCGACGCCGCTTCATCGCGGATGCGCATCCGGATCCGGGCGCCCATGGCCTCGAGGACCTCCAGGAATCCGATCCGCGTGGGATTGACGCCGACCCCCGGCACCACCACCCGGCTGCCCGGGCAGAGGACCGCCGCCGCCAGGTAGAAGGCCGCCGCCGAGGGGTCGCCGGGGATCGACACCCGGGCCGGGGCACGGAGCGGGCGGCCGCCCTCCACCGCGACCGTCAGGTCGTCGCGCCGGACGGGCACGCCGAACAGGGGCAGCATGCGCTCGGTGTGGTCGCGGGACAGGGCGGGCTCCCGCACGCTGGTTCGTCCCTCGGCGAACAGCCCGGCCAGCAGCAGGGCGCTCTTGACCTGGGCGCTGGCCACCGGGCTGTCGTGGTGGATCCCGCGCAGGGCGCCGCCCCGGACGCGCAGCGGCGCCCGCCGGCCGCCGTCGCGCCCTTCGATCTGCGCCCCCATGCGGCGCAAGGGCTCCACCACCCGGCCCATGGGGCGACGGCAGAGGGACGCGTCGCCCGTCAGGGTGGCGGCGAAGGGGCGGGTGGCGAGCAGCCCCAGGAGGAGGCGCATGGTGGTGCCGGAGTTGCCGGCGTCCAGGGGTGCCGCCGGGGCCTGCCAGCCGTCGATGCCGGGTCCCTCGACCACCACCCGGTCCGCCGCGGGCCGCGTGACGGCGACGCCCAGGGCGGCCAGGCACGCCAGGGTGGACGCGGCATCCCGCCCCGGCGCGTAGCCCTCCAGGGTCACCCGGCCCCCCGCGGCCGCCGCCAGCATGGCCGCCCGATGGGAGATGGACTTGTCGCCCGGCACCCGCACGGTGCCCGCCAGGTCGCGGGCCGGCCGCACCCGGGCGACGCCGCCGGGGCCGGCGACGCCGCCGGGGCCGCTCGCCCTGGTGGGCAGGGACGACGAGATGGGCTCCGACATCGATCTCACCGACCGCTGGAACCGGTCCGGGATGGATCGGCGAGCACCGCCGCCCGGAAGCGGCGGGCGTCGTCCAGGTAGCGGTAGAGGGCCGCGTCGTCCCCGCGGGCGGCGGCATCGGCCAGGCGGTCCAGCTCGTCCCGCAGGGCGGCCAGCCACGGCGCCACCTGATCCCAGTTGGCGCGGAGCATGTCGCGCCCCACCTCCGGGTTGCCGGCGGCGACCCGGGTGGTGTCCCGGAAGCCGCCGGCCACCAGCCGGCGGAGGTGGGGGAGGTCGCCGGCGCCGCGGCGGGCCGTGGCGGCCAGGGCGGCGGCCACCACCAGCGGCAGGTGGCTGGTCAGGGCCACGTGCCGGTCGTGCTCGCGGGGATCCATGCAGAGCACCCGGGCCCCCGCCGCCTCCAGCAGCGGCACCCACGCCGCGGCGGCCGCCGGACCCCAGGGGGGCGCCGGCGTCAGCACCCAGGTGTGGCCGCGGAAGAGGTCGGCGTCGGTGGCGGCGGGGCCCCACCGCTCCGTCCCCGCCATGGGGTGCCCGCCGACGAAGGGGACGTCGGGCGGCACCAGGCGCTGCGCCGCGCGCATCACCGGCGCCTTGACGCTGCCGGTGTCGGTCAGCAGCACGCCCGGCCGCAGGTGCGGCCGGGCGGCGGCCAGGACGTCCGGGATGGCGCCGACGGGGACGGCGATCACCACGGCGTCGGCCTCGGCCACCGGCCCGAGGTCGCCGGACGAACCGGCGTCGATGTGGCCGGCCCGCAGGGCGTGCTCCACGGCCGCCGGGTCCCGGTCGATGCCGATCACCCGCCGCACCCGCGACCGCACGGCCGCCACCAGCGAGCCGCCGATCTGCCCCAGGCCGACCACCGCCAGGGTCCGCCGGCGCCAGGCGGCGAGACCGCCGGGCTCCCCGTCGCCGCCTGCGCCCCGCGCACCCGGTCCCCCGGGCGCGGCGTGGACCGGCGGGCTGCCACCGGCGGGGTCCGTCGCCGCCGCGGGGTCGCCGGCCGCCACCGCCTCAGCGACCTCCGCCGGCCGCGACCCGCCGTCCATCGGCGCCGGTGCGCACCCCGGCGGCGGCCGTCGCACGAGGGTCCGGCCGGCCGGGTGCGGGTTCCTCCCCGGCGCCGTCCGGGCCGCGGTGGCCGCGTTCCTCCGCCGGACGGTACAGGCGGCGGCCGACGGCCCGGGCGACGGCCTCCACCTCGCGCACCAGCTGCTCGAACTCGGCGAAGTCGAGGCTCTGAGCGCCGTCGGACACGGCCTGCTCCGGTCGCGGGTGGACCTCGACGATCAAGCCGTCGGCCCCGGCGGCGATGGCGGCGCGGGCCAGGGGGATCACGTATCGCCGATGGCCGGTGCCGTGGCTCGGGTCGACGATCACCGGCAGGTGGGTCAGCGCCTTGGCGACGGCCACGGCGTTGAGGTCGAGGGTGTTGCGCGTCGACGTCTCGAACGTCCGGATGCCCCGCTCGCACAGGATCACGTTGGGGTTGCCCTCGGCCAGGATGTACTCCGCTGCCAGGAGCCACTCCTCCACCGTGGCCATGAACCCCCGCTTCAGCAGGACCGGCTTGCGCGTCCGCCCCACGGCCTTGAGTAGCGGGAAGTTCTGCATGTTGCGGGCGCCGATCTGCAGCACGTCGGCGTAGGCGGCGACCAGGTCCACCTGGTCCGGCGCCATCACCTCGGTGACCACCGGCAGCCCGGTCTCCTGGCGCGCCTGGGCCAGCAGCCGCAGCCCCTCTTCGCCGAGCCCCTGGAAGCTGTAGGGGGACGTCCGGGGCTTGAAGGCACCGCCCCGCAGGGCCGCGCCCCCCGCCCGCCGGAGGAACCCGGCGATCTCCCGCAGCCCCGGCGCGGACTCCACGGAGCACGGGCCAGCGATGATCGGCACCGCGGTGCCGCCGAAGGGCACGCCGCCGGCGGAGACCACCGTAGGCTCGGGGCGGAACTCGCGGCTGGCCAGCTTGTACGGCCGGCTGACGGTGACCACCCGTTCCACGCCGCGCAGCGTCTGCACCTGCTGGCCATCCAGGGACCGGGGGTCGCCGTGGCCGTGGATCACCACCCGCTCGTCGCCCCGCGCCACGTAGGGGCGCAGCCCGGCCTGGCGGAGGCGCTCCTGCACGCGGTCGATGTCGTCCGGTGTGGCGTGGGGATGCATGATCACGATCACCCTCGGCTCCCTCCCGCCAGCGCCTGGGCGACGGCCATGCCCGCCGCGGTGCCCGCGGGCTCCCGGCCCGCCAGGTCGGGACGCAGGCAGCGGGCCGCTCCCAGGTACACGTGCCGGATCTCCGCCGGCGACCGGTCGGTGTTGACCAGCACCAGGGCGCGGATGCACCGAGGCAGGTCATCCGCCACCGGCGGCGCCATGGCATCCAGCAGCGGGACGTGGGTCCAGCCCAGCTCGCGCACGGCCGACGCCGGGAAGGCCCGATCCAGGTCGCTGGTCACCGTGAAGAACACGGCAACAATATCATCGACTGACGCTTCATTCAGTTCAACCATGGCCTGCAACAGCTCCCGGGTCGCCCGGCGGATCGCCTCCGGACTGTTGTCCTCGGCGACGACGGCACCCCGGATCCCGCGCACCTCGGTTCCCTCCTTGCCGGCCCCCTGCGTAGAAAGGAAAACGCCACCGGCCGGTGGCGGGAGGAATCCGCCCCTACCGTCCTACCGTTCTACGCAGCGGATGCCGATGGTTTTCGCGTGGCTTCCAGGCAGGCCCCGTGACGCGGACCGCCACGCCGGTCCCCTCGTCCCGTCCGGCCGCCGCCACCTACCGTCCTGCCGTCCGTCCGGCGGCGTGCCGCCCGGCTGGGCACCGGCCCCCGGCCCGCCGGAGGGCCGACCCGGCCTGGCCACGTGCGGGTTGTTATTCGCGAATATACAATGCGACCGGCGCAGCGGCAAGCCGTTCCTGAAACATTCCGCAAGACCATTCCGCAAGATATGGGCGTCGGTCAGCCGCTGCGCGCCCTTCCGCGGGGCGATGGGCGCGGACCCGCGGGGACCCGCGGCGCCCATCGGGCCCGCGCGGCGCTCAGCCGCGGGCCGGCGCGGAGTCGCCGCCCGCCCCGTCCACGTCGGGCACCGCCCGGTGGGCGAGCCCGACGGCCACGTCGTCCAGGTGGACCAGGCCGACGCCGACGAAGACGGCGCAGGCGAGATGCTCTCCGAACCGGGCGATGGCCACCTTGCCCCCCACGTTGAAGCCCAGCGCCCGCCCGGCCAGCTGGGCCAGGGCCTCCCGGGCCGCTCCCGCTACCGCCCCTTCGTGGGGGTGGATGGGGGCGATCACCCCTTCCCGTCGTGCGGCCACGATGGCCCGCTGCACCATGCTGCCGATGGACTCGGTGTAGGGACCGCCGAAGTCCACGGCCACGCCGCGGATCCCCTTGCGCAAGAGGTCCTCCTTGATCCGGGCCTCGTCCCCCCGGCTGGCCGAGGTCGCCAGGCGCAGGGCAGCCCGGGCCACCGCCAGGTTGGGTGCCTCCGTATCGTGGGTCACGTCCTCCCCGCCTTTCCGTGCCGTGGATCCGTCGCCCGGTCGCCTCCCTCGCCCCCGCCGTCGTCCCCCGGCACCACCGGCGAGAGCCGCAGCCGCGCCCCGGTGCGGACCGGGACGAGGCGGCACACGCCCCACCCCGCGCGGGTCAGCCCGGCGACGAGCGCCTCGAGACGGGGACTGCTCGCCGCCGGGGCCTCCGGCAGCCCCAGGGCCCACACCGCCGCGGCCAAGTGCCACGCCGGCCAGACCAGGGGTCCCCCTGGACGGCCCGGCTCCCAACCCAGGCGGCCCAAGATCGCCTCCAATTGGTGGCCGTGCTGTGCCACCGCGGGGGGCACCAGCGGCGAGTCGCGGAGGGACCGGGCCAGGGCGGCCGATTCGCCGAGGAGGCGTACCCACGCCGTCGACGTCGACCCCTCGTCCCCCGGCGCGCCGGCTGCAGTCTGCGGCCGGCGAGGATCGACGGGGAGGGCCGCCGGCAACCGTCGCCGCCACCCGGCGAGCCACTGCGACTCCCGGGCGAGGACCGCGGCCAAGGTCCCGGAGGCTTCGGCCTCACCGGCTTCGGGCCTCGTCGCGGCGGTGGGCACCACCCCGCTGCGGGATTCCATCCAGAGCGCGGCCCAGCGCCACTCCGCCACCGGTACCCCGTCCCCCGTCCCCGGGCCCGCCGGGCCCCCGTCGGCGATGGGCCAGACCAAGAGCAGCCGCCGCCCCAGCGGCCGCACCCGATCCCACGGCACGGCGGCCAGGGCCGCGGCCCGCCAGGCGCTCTGGGGCGTCGGCCATCCGCCTTCGCGCAGCGCGGCGTCACCGGGCATGCCCTCCCCCCCATCCACGGGCGACCCGCGGGGCGCCGCGGCGGGGGCGTCCGCCAGGGGAGGACCAGCCCAGCGCAGGCCGCCGAGGGCCATGGCCACCGCCCGCGGCCAGGCGCCCCACGCCAGGGCGGCGGCTTGGGCGGCGGCCAGCGGGGGGATGGGCCGCCCCGTGGCCGCGGCGGCCTCCAGGGAGCGGGCGATGTGGAGCCGCAAGGGATCGCGGGGCGGGGTCGCCCATCGCCCTCGCCCCAGCGGGCGGAGGGCCACGGCCAGGGCCATCCCCAGGGGCGCCCCGGCGGTACCGCCCACCGGCGTCGAAGGCGACGGCCCGCCCCCCCTCTCCCGCGACGCGACCGCGCCGGCGACCCCTGGGCCGGGACGCGGGCTGACCGTCGCCTCCGTCGGCCGGTTGGCCTGCCGGGCCATCCAGAGGGGCAGGGCGCCCGCCACGTACCCGCCCAGCAGGATGGCGCTGGGCACCCTCGCCTCCAGGGCCCACCCTGCGGGGTCCCGGCGGCCTTCGGGCTGGTTCGTCCCGCCGTCGGCGACCGGTGCCAAGGTTCCCACCCCGTCGGGGTCGCTCCGCCGCCGGGGCCCGCCTGCCGGGGGGTCCTGCGCATCGGGCGCCGCGGCGGCGGTGGCGGATCGGCTCAGAAGGGGCGGTTGCAGCCCGGCTCAGGGCAGGTGCAACATCACCCGCGCCACGGTGAAGTACAGGAACAGGCCCGTGCCGTCCACCAGGGTGCTGATGAAGGGACCGGACACCACCGCCGGGTCGACCCGCAAGCGGTGCAGGAGCAGGGGCAGGATGGCCGCGACCATGGACGCCCAGACGACGATGAACAGGGCCGTGACCGCCACCACCGGGCCCAGCTGGGGGCCGACCCCCAGGGTGAGGGCGCGGATGTAGGCGGCCACGGCCATGGCGGCCCCCAGCAGGGCGCCCGTCGCCACCTCGCGAGCGAGCACGCGCCCGAGATCGCGGAAGGCGACCTCGCCCACCGCCAGGGCGCGGACCAGGGTCGAGACGGTCTGGCTGCCCGTGTTGCCCCCCGTGCCGATCAGCAGCGGGATGAAGAAGGTCAGGCCCACCACCCGGGACAGCAGGTCCTCGAAGTGACGGAGCACCGTGCTGGTGTAGGCGCCGGCCACGAACAGCGTCAGCAGCCAGCCCACGCGCTTGCGGAAGAGCACCGGCACCGGCGTCTTGAAGTACGACTCCGCCAGGGGCACGCTGCCGCCCAGGCGCTGGATGTCCTCCGTCGCCTCGCGGTGGATCACGTCGATGATGTCGTCGACGGTGATGATGCCCAGGAGCCGGTTCTGGTCGTCCACCACGGGCAGGGCGACGAAGTCGTACCGGGTGAGCAGCCGTGCCGCCTCCTCGCGCGCCGCGGTGGCGCGCACGGCGATGACGTCCGCCCGGCCCACGTCGGCCAGCGGTGCCCGCGGGTCGGCCAGGATCAGCTCGCGCAAGGACGCCACGCGCACCAGCCGGCCCCGGGCGTCGACCACGTACACGTAGGAGACCACCTCGGCGTCGTGGCCGACCTTGCGCACGTGGTCCAGGGCCTGCTGGACCATCCACCCCTCCCGGGCGGCGATGTACTCGATGGTGGCCAGGCTGCCGGCGGTGTCCTCCGGGAACGTCATCAGCGTGTCGATCCGCTCCCGGTACGCCGGCGGCAGCCACGCCTTGAGGCGCGCCGCCTGCAGGGGGTGCAGGGCCAGCAGCAGGTCGACCACCGTGTCGCTGGACATCGCCTGGAGGAGCGCCGCCGCCAGGGGCTCGTCCAGGTGGTCGAGAATGCGATATTGCAGCTCGGGCTCGAGGTACTCCAGGGTCTCGGCGGCGAGGGGGGTCGGCATGGCGCGGACCAGGCGCAGGCGCTCCGCGGGTTCGAGGCGCGCCAGCACCTCCGCCCGGTCGAAGGGCTGCAGCCGGACCAGCCGTTGGAGGGCCGCCCGTTCGCCCTCGCCCTGGAGGATGGTCGCGATGTCGCGGGCCTGCTCGGCGGCCTGCACGGCTGGATCCCCCCTCGCTGCGGTGCGGTGACGGGGTTGCCGCGTTCGTCCCGATGGGCCAGCGCGGCGGTGGTCGGATCGGCATCCGGCTCGACGCCTTGCCCATTATAGCCGCGGCCCGCGGGGGGTGGAAGGCGGGGTGGGCACCGGGGTGGGCCGGGGAGGCCCCATCCCGTTCGATGCCGGAGGTGTGCACCCCGTTCGATGGGGGAGGGATGCCCGTGACCGGTGATCGTCCGCGCGTGTTCGTCACCCGCCAGGTTCCGGAGGGTGCGCTGGCGCCGCTGGAGGGATGGGCGGAGGTCGAGGTCTGGCCGGAGTTCCTCCCCCCGCCGCGGGAGGAACTGGCCCGCCGCCTGGCCGCGGTGGACGGGGTGATCACCATGGTCACCGACCGCATCGACGATCGGCTGCTGGCGGCGGCGCCGCGGCTCCGGGTGGTGAGCAACTGCGCCGTCGGCTACGACAACGTGGACGTGGCCGCCGCCCGGCGTCGCGGCATCGTGGTTACCCACACGCCCGGCGTCCTCACCGCGGCGACGGCCGACCTGACCTTGGCCCTGATCCTGGCCTGCGCCCGCCGTCTGACCCAGGCCGAGGCGGACCTGCGGGCCGGCCGCTGGACCACGTGGCACCCGCTGCAGTGGCTGGGCCTCGAGCTGGACGGCGCCACCCTGGGCATCGTCGGCCTGGGCCGCATCGGCCGGGCCGTGGCCCGCCGGGCCCGGGCCTTCGGCATGCGGATCGTCTACTTCAGCCGGCGGCGGGATCCCGCGGCCGAGGCGGAGCTGGGCGCGGCCTTCCGGGAGCTGGACCAGCTGCTGGCCGAGGCGGACGTGGTCAGCCTGCACGTCCCCCTGACCGCCCAGACCCGGCACCTGCTGGACCGCCATCGCCTGGCGCGCATGAAGCGCGGCGCCATCCTGATCAACACGGCCCGCGGCGACGTGGTGGACGAACAGGCCCTGGTGGAGGCGCTGCACAGCGGGCACCTGGGGGCGGCCGGACTGGACGTGTACAGCCGGGAGCCGATCCCTCCCGACCACCCCCTTCTCCAGGCGCCCAACGTCGTCGCCCTGCCCCACATCGGGAGTGCCACGGAACGGACGCGGTGGCGCATGGCGCGCCTGGCGGCGGAGAACTGCGCCGCGGTGCTCCAGGGGCGCCGCCCGCCCCACCCGGTGCCGGAGATGCGATGAGGCCGCCCGGCGGTGGCAGCGGAGCGCGGCGCCCGGGGAGAACGACCCGGCGCCCAGGGGAACGACCTGTATAGTTGAAGAGAGAGTGCAGAGAGGCCACGACGGTCAACGGAGGCGACGACGGTCGGGGGGTCCGGCGGGGAGGAGGCCTTCGATGGGCGGCGTGCTCGACGTCCTGATTCTCATCGGCCGGGTCCTGATCAGCATCGCCGCCATCGCCCTGGGCATCTCGTGGGGCGTGCGCGGCCAGATGCGCACGGCGCTGGCGGTGTGTGCCGTGCTGCTGGCGCTCAGCATCGTGTGGACGAACCTAGCCGGGTTGCTGATCCCGACGATCCTGCTCTCCTACATGGCCGGCGTCCTGATGGAACGCGGCTGGCACCGAGCCGGCCGGCAGCGGCAGGAGGGCGGCGGCCCCAGCCCCGGCGGTTGACCCGGTTCCCGGACGAACCGTCGCCCTTCGGCCGGCCGGGTCGCGCCGGGCCGCCGTCCGGTCGGGTCGGGGGGCCGCCCCGCCCGGCGTCGAGGGACGGGGCGCCGGCCGGCGCAGGAGGAACGTACCTTTTCCCGGCGGCACGGCTGGGCGATACATTGGGGTCGGAGACGGGCGGCGCGCCGGGGCCGGATCTCGTGGGGGCGCCGGCGACGGCCGGCTCCGTGGGCGGGAGGTGAGGGCATGGAGCGGACGGAAGGCGTGATCCCGTCCGGGGCATCCTGCGGCGCGAGCCAGCCGGGCGGCCCGGCCGACGCGGTCCAGGCGGGCGGCCCGGCCGACGCGGCCCAGCAGGGTGGCCCGGCCGACGCCCTCCACCCGGGCGGTTCAGCGGACGGCGATGGGCGGCCCGCCGGGGATCGGGACCTGGAGCTGGTGGTGGTGACGGGCCTCTCCGGAGCGGGCAAGACCCAGGCGATCCATGCCCTCGAAGACCTGGGCTTCTTCTGCGTCGACAACCTGCCGCCCGCGCTGCTGGCCCCCTTCGCGGCGCTGTGCCGCCAGGCGGACAGCCCCGTGCGCCGCGTGGCCGTGGTCATGGACGTGCGCGGCGGCGACTGGTTCGACCAGGCGGTGGAGGCGCTGCAGGAGCTGGACCGCGCGGGCGTGTTCTACCGCATCGTCTTCCTGGAGGCGTCGGACGAGACGCTGGTCAAGCGGTTCAAGGAGACGCGCCGGCGCCACCCCCTGGCCCCGCAGGGCCGGCTCCTTGAGGGCATCCGCGCCGAGCGCCAGCGCCTCGGGGCCCTGCGCGGCCGCGCCCACGTGATCCTGGACACCAGCGAGCTCTCCCCCAAGCAGCTGCGGGAGCGCATCGCCCAGCTGTGGAGCGGGCCCGAGACGCCGCGCCTGATCGCCCACCTGGTGAGCTTCGGGTTCCGGTACGGGCTGCCGGCCGATGCCGACCTGGTCTTCGACGTGCGGTTCCTGCCCAATCCCCACTACGTGCCGGACCTGCAGCCGCTGACCGGGCTCGACGACCGGGTGCGGGAGTACGTCCTGCGCTGGCCCAGCGCCCGGCGCCTGCTGCAGCAATTGCAGGAGCTTCTGGACTTCCTGCTGCCCCAGTACATCAACGAGGGGAAGACCCAGCTGACCGTGGCGGTGGGCTGCACCGGCGGCCAGCACCGGTCGGTGGTGATCACCGAGGCCCTGGCGGCGCACCTGCGCAACCAGGGCCACCGGGTGCTGGTGGAGCACCGCGACGTCGAGCGCTCCCTGGCGGACCGGGGACGCGGGAAACGAGGATGACGGATGAAGCTGGCGTACTGGCTCCTGCCGGGCCTGCGCATCAAGCGATGGCTACTGGTCTTCGCCGCCGGGCTGTACCTGGTCGCCCTTGGGGGCGCCATGGCCGCGGGGGCCGACCTCTGGGCGGCGGCCGAGGGGTGGTTGCGCCGCCAGCTGGTGGCGGCGACGGGCCGGTTCGTCCCCGAGCCGTGGCCGGGGTTGGCGGTCATGACGGTGGGGGGCGGGCTGGCGCTGGCGGCCATCTATCGACTGCTGCGGGTGGTGGCGGAGCTGCTGACCCCGCCGGGCGGTGCCAACGGCGGCGCGACGGACCGGCTGGTCCTGCGGCGGCGCCTGGAGCGCGGCCCGCGGGTGGTGGCCATCGGCGGGGGCACGGGCCTGTCGGTGTTGCTGCGCGGGCTCAAGGAGTACACCGGCAACGTGACCGCCATCGTCACCGTGACCGATGACGGCGGCAGCTCCGGCCGGCTGCGGGGCGAGCTGGGCATCCTGCCCCCCGGGGACATCCGCAACTGCCTGGTCGCCCTGGCCGACGCCGAGCCGCTGATGGCCCGGCTCTTCCAGCACCGCTTCACCCAGGGGACCCTGGCCGGCCACAGCCTGGGCAACCTGTTCATCGGGGCCCTGGCGGAGCTGCTGGGCGACTTCGAGCAGGCGGTCTACGAGTCCAGCAAGGTGCTGGCGGTGCGGGGGCGGGTGCTGCCGTCGACCTTGACGCCGGTCACCCTGGTGGCCCGCATGGCCGACGGGCGGGTGGTGCGCGGCGAGACCGCCATCGCCAGCGACCCGGCGGCCATCGACCGGATCTGGCTGGACCCGCCCGGCGTGGAGCCGCCGCCGGCGGCCGTCGAGGCCATCGAGGCGGCGGACCTGATCGTCCTCGGGCCGGGCAGCCTGTACACCAGCATCCTGCCCAACCTGCTGATCCCGGGCATCCGCGACGCGGTGCGCCGGTCGCGGGCGGTCAAGGTGCTGGTGGTCAACGCCATGACCCAGCCGGGGGAGACCACGGGCTTCACCGCCGCCGACCATGCGCGGGCGCTGATCGAGGCCGTCGGGCCGGGGCTGTTCCACCACGTGCTGGTCAACGTCCAGCAGCCCGCTCCGGCCCTGCTGCAGCGCTACCGCGAGCAGGGCCAGGAGCCCGTCCGCCTGGACCGGGAGCGGCTGCGCCAGCTGGGGCTGCAGGTGCACACGGCCCAGCTCCTGGCGGCGGACGACCTGATCCGCCACGATCCCCAGCGCCTGGCCCGCGCGCTCCTGCGGGTGCTGCTGGCCGCCCGGCCCAGGGTCAATCCCCGCCGGCGGCTGGACTTCTTCCTGCTGAGCGAGCGCCTCTGGCGCGAGGAGACGGCGTCGGACGAACCGGCCCAGGCGGCGCGCGACGTGGCACCGGGGGGATGAGGGGTCGATGGACCGGGCCGCGCCCGCTCGGGGGGCGGCGGGGCGGGCGGCGTCCGCGCGCTGGGGGGAGCGGCCGGGGCTGGCCGCGGGGGCTGGGGGGTCGCCGTTGATCCGGGACACCTTCTCCGGTCGGGTCAAGGACGAGCTGGCGCGACGGTGGCCCGCCGACCAGGGGGCGCTGGGGTGGGAGCTGACGGGCCTCTGCCTGGGGTGCGGCAGCCCGCTGCCCGGCGGCGGCTGGCGGTGGCGGACGGAGAGCGCGGCCACCGCGCGGCTCCTGGTGCGGCTGGTCCGGGCGCGGTACGGCGTGGCGCCGCGGCTCGTGGTGGATCGGCGCGGGCGCCTGGGCCGGGGGAACGTGTACGAGCTGTGGCTCGACGTCCTCCCGACCGCGGAGGGAGCCGATGACCGCGCGGCGGAGGCGGCGCCGTCCGGGGGCCGTGGCGGCCGGGCAGCCCGCCGCGGCCAGGGGGCGGCAGGAGCCGCGGGCGGCGTGGTGCTGCCCGGACTGCCCGATCCCGGCGCCGGCCAGCGCCCCCGGCGGCGTCAGGATCGCGAGGCCTTCCTGCGGGGCCTGTTCCTCGGGGCGGGCAGCCTGACGGGTCCGGGACACGGCTACCACGCGGAGGTGGTCGTCCCTGCGGCGGTCGCGTCCCGGGTGGCCGCCGAGCTGCGGCGGTGGGGCCTGCGCCCCGGCCGGGCCCGCCGGCGCGGGCGCGTCGGGCTCTATCTCAAGGAGGCGGAGCAGATCGCGGAGCTGTTGGGACGGCTCGGTGCCCATCAGGCGGTGCTCGCCCTGGAGAACCACCGCGTGGTCAAGGGCGTGCGCAACCGGGTGAACCGCCTGGTCAACGCGGAGACCGCCAATCTGCGCAAGGCGGTGGACGCCGGCCTCCGCCAGGTGGAGGCGATCCGGCGGCTCGTCGACGCCGTGGGGTGGGAGGGCCTCCCGGCCTCCTTGCGGCCGGTGGCGCGGGCCCGGCTCGAGCACCCGGCGGCCAGCCTGCGCGACCTCGGCCAGATGCTGGAGCCGCCCCTCAGCAAGTCCGCCGTGGGCCACCGGATCCGGCGCCTGCAGGCGCTGGCGGCCCGGTACGCGGAGCGGTAAAATGATGGATGTCCCGCGTGTCCACGGAATCCTGTTGCCCCGGGGAGCGCCGCAGGCGCCGCGGGTGCGCCGGGGGAAGGTGCATGGCTGGCGAAGGACAGACGTCGGTGACCGTCTCGACGGGGGCGGTCTTCGAACCCATCCGCGACGAGCTGGCCGGGGTCGAGGCGGCGATCCGGCGAGCCCTGGACGGTCCTGATCCCCACATCGTCGAGCTGGCCACCTACCTGCAACGCGGCGGCGGCAAGCGGCTGCGGCCCGCCCTCTTGCTCCTGGCGGCGCGCAACTTCCACTACGACCGGGAGCGGCTGCTCCCCGTGGCGGCGGCCGTGGAGCTCATCCACATGGCGACCCTGGTCCACGACGACATCGTCGACGGGGCCACCGAGCGCCGGGGCTTGCCGACGGTCAACGTGCGCTGGGGCACGGGGACCGCGGTGCTGACGGGCGACTTCCTGTTCGCGCGCGCCTTCTCCCTGCTCGCCGCCGACGGCGACAACCGCGTGGTCCGGGTGATGGCCGAGGCGGTCTACGAGATGTCCACCGGGGAGATCGAGCAGCAGGCGCAGCTGTTCGACCCCACCAGCGGGGAAGAGGGCTACTACCGCCGGATCTACAAGAAGACGGCCCACTTCATCAGCCACTGCTGCCTGATGGGCGCGCTGATGGGCGGTGCCACCGACCGCCAGGTGGAGGCCCTGCGGCGCTACGGCTACGGGATCGGCATGGGGTTCCAGGTGATCGACGACATCCTGGACCTGACGGGCAACCCCGAGCAGCTGGGCAAGCCGCGGGGAACCGACCTGCGCAGCGGCGTGTTGACGCTGCCCGTGCTCTTCGCCCTGGATCGGGACCCGCAGCCCTGGCTGCTGGAACGGCTGGCCGCCCGCCGGGTGGATGACGCCACGGTGGAGCGGGTGCGGGAGTGGGTGGAGGCGACCGGGGGCATCGCCTACGCCCGCCGGCGGGCCGCGGAGTTCGTCCACGGCGCGCTGGAGGCCCTGGACGAACTGGCCGGCGCCCCCATGGAGCCCTACCTGCGGGCCCTGGGCCGCTTCGTGTTGGAGCGCAGCAGCTGACGGCAACGGACGGCGCGCCGTCGCGGCCGCGGCCGGCGCCGCGCCCGGAGGCCGGGGACCGGGTCGGCGCCCGGGCCGGTGGCCATGGGGGTCGACGGGAGGCGAGCATGGCGGCGAGGGTGCCGGATCCAGGGGACCCGCAGCGGACCGGCGGGTCGCCCGGGCCCGGCGGCGAGCCGGGGCCCTACGGCGAGCCGGATGGGGCGCCGGGCTCCGCGGTCCCCTCCGAAGCGAACGACGACAGCCGGGTGGCCGCGGCACCGGCGCCGGCACGGGTGCCCGACGTCGCCATCCGCCGGTTACCCGTCTATCTCCGGGCCCTGGAAGAGCTGCGCGCCGAGGATCACGAGATCGTCTCCTCCGCCGACCTGGCCGCCCGCACGGGATACTCGTCCGAGCAGATCCGCAAGGATCTGGCCTACTTCGGCGCCTTCGGCACCCGGGGCGTCGGCTACCGCTGCGACGTCCTGGTGGACCGGTTGCGGCACATCCTGGGCCTGGACCGCGAGGTGCCCATCGCCCTGGTGGGGGCGGGCCACCTGGGCACGGCCCTGGTCCGCTACAACCGCACGCGGCACCGGGACGTGCGCATCGTCGCCGTCTTCGACAGCGATCCGGGTCGCATCGGCCAGGAGATCGAAGGGCTGGTGATCCAGCCCGCCGAGGCCATGGAGGCGGTGATCCGCGAGGCCGGGATCAAGCTGGCCGTCATCGCGGTGCCCGCCGCGGCGGCGCAGGAGGTGGCGCGCCGGCTGGTGGAGGCGGGGGTGACCGCGATCCTCAACTTCGCCCCGGTCAGCCTCCAGGTGCCGCCCGGCGTGGTGGTGCAGAACGTGGACCTGACGCTGGAGCTGCAGAGCCTGGCGTACTACATCCGGCCGGAGCCGGCCACCGGCTGAGGGGCCCCGGCCGGGCGGCCGGCGACCCGGCCCGGGCCAGGGGGCGCCAGATCGTGGGGCGGCCGGATCCAGCCACGCCGGGACGGCGTCGAGCCGGTGCCGGCGGATCCGGCCGGGGTGCGAGCCTGCTGCCGCCCAGGCGGCAGTCCCGGGAGGGAGGCCCGAGGTGCCGCTGCCCGCGTTCCTCTTCACCATGACCTGGGTCGACTGGCTGATCTCCCTGGTGGACATCGCCCTCGTCGCGTACCTGTTCTACCGGTTCTTCCTTTTGATCCGCGGCACGCGGGCCGTTCCCATCCTCAGCGGCATCCTGGTGCTGGTGGTCTTCACCAGCGTGAGCGGCTGGCTGCGGCTGGACACCATCCACTGGCTGTTGCGCCAGGCCCAGCTGGCGCTGATCGTGGCGCTGCCCATCGTGTTCCAGCCGGAGCTCCGCCGGGCCCTGGAACAGCTGGGTCGCGGCCGCTTCTTCGCCCGCCCGCTCTTCGCCCTGCCCCAGCAGGACGTGGCCCGCATGATCGAGGAGGTCGTCCGGGCCGTCGAGCAGCTGTCGCGCAACAAGGTCGGGGCGATCATCGTCATCGAGCGGGAGACGGGGCTCAACGAGATCATCGAGACGGGGATCATCATCGACGGCATCGTCTCGGCCCCCTTCCTGGTCAACGTGTTCATCCCCAACACGCCCCTGCACGACGGGGCCGTCATCATCCGCGGCAATCGCGTCATGGCCGCCGGCGCCTTCCTCCCCCTCACCGAGGAGGCCGGGCCCGGTCCGGAACTGGGGAGCCGGCATCGGGCGGCGCTGGGGATCAGCGAGCACTCCGATGCCGTCGCCGTGGTGGTGTCCGAGGAGACGGGACGGGTCTCGCTGGCCCACGGCGGCAAGCTCATCCGCAACCTGGACGACGCCACCCTCAAGGAGCTCTTGACGTCGCTGCTGGCGGCCGACGAGGCCCCGGCGCTGCTGCCGTGGATGCGGGGGTCGTCCTGATGGAGCGGCTGTTCGAGAGCGAGACGCGGTTGAAGATCCTGTCGGTGGTCCTGGCGGTGATCCTCTGGTTCGGGGTGATGAGCAGCCAGAACCCGGAGCAGGCCCGTACGGTGTACGACGTGGAGGTGATCCCCGAGGGGTTGGACCCGGGGCTGGCGGTCCTCTCCCTGGAGCCCCACGTGGTCGACGTCACCTTCAGCGGCCCGCCGGAGTTCCTCGAGGATCTCGGCCCCCGGGATGCGCGGGTGACGGTGGACCTCGGCGGCCTCGGCCCGGGCGAGGCGACGCGCCCGGTGACCGTGATCCCGTCGCGGGGGCGCCTGCGGGTGGTGCGGGTGAGCCCCCAGCAGGTCACGGTGCGCATCGAGCCGCGCATGGAGAAGACGGTGCCCGTCGAGCTCCAGCTGAACGGCGAGCCCGCGCCGGACTATGTGATCGACAACCCGGCGCTTTCCGTCGACCAGGTGACGGTCGCCGGCGCCCGGAGCCTGGTCCGCCGGGTGGCGCGGGTGGTGGCGACGGTGCCGGTGAGCGGCATCCAGAGCACCATCGCCCACTCCGTCACCCTGGTGCCGGTCGATGCCGCCGGCCAGCCCATCGAGCCCGCCTACCCCCAGGCCCTGGTGCTGGAGCCGCTCACGGTGCAGGTGACGGTGCCGGTGGTGTACATGCCGCGCAAGACGGTGCCGGTCCAGGCGCGGCTGGAGGGGGAGCCCGCCCCGGGGTACGAGATCGGCAACATCACCATCGAACCCGCGGAGCTGGCGGTGCGGGCTCGCGACCGGCGGGTCCTGGAGGGGCTGGAGTTCCTGCAGACCGAGGCCATCGACATCGGCGGCCTGAGCCGCACCGTGACCCGGGAGGTGGCCCTGGCACCGCCCGAGGGGGTGGTGCTGGACGACGGGCCGAGAACGGTGCGGGTGACCATCGAGATCCGGCCCGTGCGGGACGTCGGCGGCGCGGCCGGCGGGCCCGACGGCGGGGACGGTGCGATGGAGGGCGCGGGCGAAGGTGGCGGGGCCGGCTAGCCCACCGGACGAACCGGCCGTGCGGCGAGGGCGGTGACCCGGGGCCCGGCCCCGGGGCCAGCGGGTGTCGAGACCACGCGGATGGGAGGGGCGGCATGACACGGCTGTTCGGTACGGACGGCGTTCGGGGCGTCGCCAACGCGGACCTGACGGCAGAACTGGCCCTCGCCCTGGGGCGGGCGGCTGGGCAGGTCCTGGCCGGTCGGTGGGGGGTGCGGCCGCGGGTGGTCGTCGGCCGGGACACCCGCGCGTCGGGCGAGATGCTGGAGGCCGCCCTGGCGGCCGGCTTGATGTCCGCCGGCGCCACCGTCGTCCCCCTGGGGGTGATGACCACGCCCGGCGTCTCGTACCTGACGACGGCGCTGGGGGCCACCGGGGGGGCGGTGATCTCGGCCAGCCACAACCCGCCGGAGTACAACGGCATCAAGTTCTTCGACCCCCAGGGGCGGAAGCTCCCCGACGAGCTGGAAGAGGCCGTGGAGGCCGCGGTGCTCCGGGGCGGCCAGGGCGGCCCGTCGGGGGCGCTCGGCAGCCCGGCCGCCGGCGGTGCCGATGCCGCCGGCGCCACGGGTGCCGAGGCCGGGGCGGCCGCGTTCGTCCCTCCGGTGGGCGGAGCCGTGGGGCGCCGGGAAGAGGCCCCCGATGCCGGTCGGCGCTACCTCGAGCACCTGCGCCGCGCCGCCGGGCCGGGCCTCGAGGGCCTGCACGTGGTGCTGGACTGCGCCCACGGGGCGGCGACGCCCTGGGCCCCGGCCGTCTGGCGGGCGGTGGGCGCGCGGGTGACGGTGATCCACGCCGCCCCCGACGGCACCAACATCAACGTCGGCTGCGGATCCACGGCGCCCCAGGCCCTGGCCGAGGCGGTGCGCCGGGAGGGCGCCGACCTGGGGCTGGCCTTCGACGGCGACGCGGACCGGGTGATCGCTGTGGACGAACGCGGCCGCGTCGTCGATGGCGACGCCATCCTGGCGGTGCTCGCCCTGGACATGGCGCGCCGCGGCGAGCTGCCCGATCGCACGGTGGTGGCGACCGTGATGAGCAACCTGGGCCTCGAGCGGGCGCTCAAGGCGGCGGGGCTGCGCCTGGTGCGCACCCGGGTGGGCGATCGCCACGTGTTCGAGGCCATGGAGCAGGGCGGCTACGCCCTGGGCGGCGAGCAGTCGGGTCACATCATCCTGCGGCGCCATGCGGTGACGGGCGACGGCATCCTGACGGGCCTCGTCCTGGCGTCGGTCATGGTGCGCACCGGCCAACCCCTCTCGCAACTGGCGTCGGTGGTCCAGCCGGTGCCCCAGGTGTTGCTCAACGTTCCCGTGAAGCGCCGCGAGGGCTGGGAGGACGAACCCGCCATCCAGGCGGCCATCGCGGCCGCCCGGCAGCGACTGGGCGAGGCCGGCCGCGTCCTGGTGCGGGCGTCGGGCACCGAGCCGCTGATCCGCGTCATGGTGGAGGGGGACGACGAGGCGCTGGTGCGCGAGCTGGCAGAATCCGTCGCCGGTGCCATCCGCCGGGCCTTGGGATCCGGAACCGATTGACATGAGACCGGCCCCGGGGCATAGAATGGGGTGCCTGCGACCCCGCGGGGCCGGTGCCACGACCCCCGGTCGGCGAAGCCGGGCGGGGCTGGACCGGTGGCCTCGCGAGCGGGGCCGGATCGGTGCCGGACGGGTTGCTCTGGGCGTCCCCAGCCGGCGGGAGGGGGTGAGCAGCGGGGCACGCGGGACGGCGGGAACGGTGGTCGGCGCGCGGTGCCGATCCATCGCCGCCGACCGAGCGGGGAAGGGAGGCGGTCCCGAGCCGCGCCTTGCGCGAGGAGCGGCTTCGTGGCCGGGACGGAGCGGGTTCAGCGAGGGTACGGAAAGCGGCCGAGTGGCTTGCTAGCGCCAGGGCTCGTCGGCCCCTGCCGGCGAGTTGACGAGGACCGGGCGCATCGAGGGTTCGGCGGATCGCCCGGCGGTCGGCCACGACCGAGAGCGGCCCGGCAAATCCCGGGAGCGATCCCGGGGACAACACGGGCCAGGTGGCCTGAACCCCTCCCCTTCCCGCGGTGGGCCACGGGTCTCCTGGGGACGACGCGACGAGCTCCAGGGGCTCCGGGGAGTGAGCCTCCCGCGGAAGGTACCTCCCGCGCGGCATCCCCCGATGGGACCGCGGGCCACGCGTCCACGCGTCCCGCCGCGACCTCGGTGCCTCCAGGGGTCGTCGAGGGGTCCGTCGCCCCCGTCATCAAGGGGGCCCGTCGGCCCCACCACCCGTGGACCCCGACATCCGTTTCGCAGCCGTTCCACACGCATCCGTTCCACCAACCATTGGGTTCGCAACCCATGGGCGCCCGGGGGGCGTTCGCGACCCATGGGCGCTCCGGGCACCCCGTCCGTCGCCCCGGCCGGTGGCTGGCGGCCCTCGCCGGAGGGCTGGCTGGGCGCCGGCGAGCCAGGCGGCACGGCGCTTTGCGGTCGATGCGCTGCGCCGGGCGACGGTTGGATGCGGCCGGCGCCCGCGAGAGGACGCTGCGCGCCGGGGGGCATCGGCGTGCCCGCGACCCGACCGGGGCGTCGGTGAGCGCCACGGGGGACGGCGAGGTGGGGCGTCGCGCCCCGCGCCCCTGGCTGCTCCCCGGGCTGCCCCGGGGGGCGGGCCGCTCGGTCGCCCCATTGTGCGGGCCCCCTTGGCCGTCCCGTGGGGCGGGCCCGCGGCTGCGGGGGCGGAGCCCGGCCCCCGCGGCCGGCGGGGCTCGGCCGGGCGCGGGTCCGCCAGGGCCAGCTCGCCAGGGGCGCGGATGGGCCCGTGGGCTGCGGCAAGCCTCCATGGGCCCGAGGGAGCTCCCTTGGACCTTGGGGATCCCATGGACTTTCGGGAGGGGAAGGAACCGTGTGCGGGATCGTCGGCTACGTCGGATCCAAGCAGGCCGTGCCCATCTTGATCGGCGGCCTGCGCGCCCTGGAGTACCGCGGCTACGACTCGGCGGGCATCGCCGTGGGGTACGACGGAACCGTCGACGTGCGCAAGCGGGTGGGCCGCATCGACGGCCTGGAGGAGCTGGTCAGCCAGCGGCCGCTGCGGGGCACCACCGGCATCGGCCACACCCGCTGGGCGACCCACGGGCGGCCGTCCGATGCCAACGCCCATCCCCATGCCGACTGCACCGGCGCCTTCGTGGTGGTCCACAACGGGATCATCGAGAACTACGCGGAGCTCCGGGACGAGCTGGCCGCCCGCGGCCACCGGTTCGCCTCGGAGACGGACACCGAGGTGGTTGCGCACCTGCTGGAGGAGCTGTACGACGGCGACCTGGTGCGCACGGTCCAGCGGGCGGCGGCGCGGCTCGAGGGCGCCTATGCCCTGGCGGTGATGAGCCGGCGCGAGCCGGGGAAGATCGTCGCCGTCAAGCAGGCCTCGCCGCTCATCGTCGGCCTGGGTGAGGGGGGGAACTTCCTGGCGTCGGACATCCCCGCCCTCCTGCCCCACACCCGCCGCGTGATCCCCCTCGAGGAGGGCGAGATGGCCGTCCTGACCCGCAACGGGGTGCAGCTGATGCGGCTCGACGGCACGCCGGTGGCGCGCCAGCCGATGACCGTCACCTGGGATCCCGGCCAGGCGGAGCGCGGCGGCTACCCGCACTTCATGCTGAAGGAGATCCACGAGCAGCCGCGGGCCGTTCGCGACACCCTGGCCGGGCGCATCCACCGCTCGGGGGAGGGTGTGGTGCTCGACGCCGTCCGGTTCGACCCGGAGTGGGTGCGCCAGCTGCGGGCCGTCTACCTGGTGGCCTGCGGCACCGCCTACCATGCCGGCCTGGTCGGCGGGCGGCTGATCGAGCGGCTGGCCGGCATCCCGGCTTGGACGGAGATCGCGTCGGAGTTCCGGTATCGGGAGCCGCTGGTCGACGAGCGGACCCTGTTCGTCGCCATCAGCCAGTCCGGGGAGACGGCCGACACGCTGGCCGCCCTGCGGGAGGCTCGCCGGCGTGGGGCCCGCGTCTTGGCCATCACCAACGTGGTGGGCAGCTCGGTGGCCCGCGAGGCGGACGACGTGGTCTACACCTGGGCGGGACCGGAGATCGCGGTGGCGTCGACCAAGGCGTACACCACCCAGCTGGTGGCCCTGACCCTGCTGGCCGTCCACCTGGCCGAGCTGACCGGGTTCACCGGGCCCCTGGGACGGAAGAACCTGCTGGAGAGCCTGCGGCAGCTGCCGAGCGCGGTGGAGGCCGCCCTGGAGACGGAGGCGGCGGTCCGGCGCATCGGGGAGCAGGCCGGCGGCTGGCGCGACGCCTTCTTCATCGGCCGGGGCCTGGACTACTTCACCGCCCTCGAAGGCCAGCTCAAGCTCAAGGAGATCTCGTACATCCACGCCGAGGCGTACGCCGCCGGCGAGCTGAAGCACGGCACCCTGGCGCTGATCGAACAGGACACGCCGGTGGTCGCCCTGGTCACCCAACCCGCCCTGCGCGAGAAGATGATCAGCAACATCGAAGAGGTCCGGGCGCGGGGCGCCGCGGTCTACGCGGTGGTACGCCAGGACCTGCTGGGCGTGGACCGGTATGCGCGCCAGACCATCAAGCTGCCGGTGGTGCACCCGATGCTGATGCCGGTGGTGGCGGCGGTGCCGCTGCAGTTGCTGGCCTACTACGCCGCCGTGGCCAAGGGGACCGACGTCGACAAGCCGCGCAACCTGGCGAAGAGCGTCACGGTGGAGTAGCCGGTTCGCGAAGGCCGGCGACGGGGCCAGCGGCCCGGGCCCGGGGCGGCGGCCTGCGGGGCGCCGCCCCTGTTCGTCGCCGACGACGCGCGGTGGTGGGGTCCAGATGGTGGGGCCGGGCGGCCAGCTGCCGCCCGGCCCCACCACCAAAAGACCGCCGTCGCCCCTTGGCCTGCGGCGCCGCCCCGGCGATGGTCGCCACCAGGGCCGCTGGGGAGGGGAGGGGACATGCGGCGACCGTCGGCTACCGGGGCAACAGCAGGCCGACGGCGGCGCCGGCGACGATGAGCCAGGCCGAGTTCAGCCGGGTTCGTCCGAGGGTGATCAGCGCCACGCCGAAGAGCCCCGCCGTCCACAGTTCCGACATCGCCTGGCGCGCCAGCTGCCAGGTGACGCCCGCCATCAGGGCCAGGGAGACCACGTTGAGCCCGTCGAGGGCGGCGGAGAGCACCGGCGAGCGGCGCAGCCGCTCGGCCAGCGGCCGGATGGCGGCGACGAAGAGGAAGGACGGCAGGAAGATGCCGGCCGTGGCGACGGCGGCCCCAGCCAGCCCACCGGTGAGGTAGCCCACGAACGTGGCGGTGGTGAACACCGGCCCCGGCGTGAACTGGCCGGCGGCGACGGCGTCCAGCAGCTGGCGGTCGGTGAGCCAGCCCAGGCGCTCGACGAAGTCCCGCCGCAGGAAGGCGAGGAGCACGTAGCCGCTGCCGTAGAGCACGGAGCCGATCTTGAGGAAGGTCAGGAAGAGGGTCGTCAGGCTGAAGGGCACGGCGGGCGTGGCGGCCGCCAGCGCGGCGGCGGCCGCCACGCCCGCTGCGCCGGCCCTCCCCCCGGGGCCGGCCCCGCCTGCCTGCCCGGCCCCGCCGATCATGGCCGTCCCGCCCGGCAGCCCGCCTCCGCCCTGGGCGCTGGCGGCGGCCGCGGCACCCCCTGCAGCTCCGAGGGCCGGGCCGTGGGGATCGAGCACCGCGAGGTCCCCGCTTCCGGTGGCGGGGCCCAGTCCTGCGGCGCCGGCCATCATGCCCAGGGGACCGCGCCCCAGCGGGCGGCCCCGCCCGCGCGGTCGGCGGCTGAGGGCAGCCCCGCCGCCCCAGACCACCGCGGCGGCCAGGAGCAGCACGAGTTCGTGCACCCCCGCCAGGTACCCGGCGAGGGCCATCGCCGCCAGTGCGCCGCGGGCGGCGAGGCTGCCGATGCCGGGGCGGCGGGTGGTGCCTGGTGCCGGCCACCGGAACACCGTCCGTCCCAGCCCCCAGAGGGCGTGGACCACGATGGCCAGGATCACCGGCAGCACGCCTTCCAGGAAGCGCGTCGCCACCGGCGTCCTGCCGTAGACCACGTAGAGGTGTGCCAGCACCCCGACCATCGCGGCAGCGGGCAGGATGAAGCACGCCCCCGCCGCCAGCCACCCCCGCCACCCGGCCCGCTCCATGCCCAGGTGCATGGCGAGCTCGGTGGAGTTGGGCCCTGGGATCAGGTGGGTGATGCTCAAGAGGTCCAGGAAGCGCCGCTCGTCGAGCCACCGCCGGCGGCGCACCAGCTCGTCCTGCATCATGGCGATGTGGGCGGCAGGCCCGCCGAAGGCGAGGACGCCGAGCCGCAGGAACACCGCGACGACCTCGCCGACGGGAGGACGCTCCAAGGGACGGGACAACGGCATCGCCTCCATCGCTGACACGGGGGATCCCCCATGCCAGCTGCCTGCTACCTGGAAGGTTACCGTGCCCCCTGCGTCGACTCCTGTATGGCATGATGGCGTGACGGATGGCGTGACGCTCCGCGCTGCAGGGCGTTGCGCCGTCCCTCCGTCCTCGTGCACCTCGTGCGGCGCACCCGGCAACGCATCGAACCGCCGTGCAAGCGTGCGCGTCGGAATCGACCGGGCCACGCCGGACGAAGGGAGGAGGCGGCGCGAATGAAGACCTCAGACCGGGCTGCCCACCCGTCCCGCCCGGCGCGCCCACGCCCACTGGGTCCGCAGCACCCAGGCACCGACGACGATCCAGGCCACCGCCACGGCCCACGCCCCCGCTCCCGCGAGCCAGGGGGAGGCACCATGCCAGCTGGCCCGGATGCCGTCGACCACCCGGGCCAAGGGCGAGAGCCCGTTGAGCCCCTCCAGCACCGCCGGCATCGCGCCCGGGGGCAGGAAGAAGCCCGAGAAGACCAGCAGGTAGTACAGCAGCACCTCGGTGAGGGACCCCACCTGTTTGAAGCGCAGGGACAGCCCCAGCGCCGCCAACCCCATGCCGACCATGCCGGCCATGCCCGCCGGCACCAGGAGGAGGGCCGGCCCGAGGAGGCCCTGCATGCCCCGGGCAAGGTCGGTTGGACCGATCAACGCGGCGGCCACCACCAGGAACGACGCCACCCAGATCGCCGAGAAGAGGCCCTCGGCCGCGATCGTCCCCGCCAGGAGGAGCACGGGTCGGGAGCGCGTCACCAGCACCTGCTCGGCGGTTCCCTGGTAGGCCTCTTCCAGGACCAGGTTGCCCAGCTTGGCCAGGACGTGGGCCCACAGGTACCAGAGGCCGAAGCCCACGACCCGGAGCGCCGTCTCGCGGGGCGGCGCATCCGGGACCGCGAACAGCGCCCCCAGGAAGAAGATGCACTTGATCGCCAGGCCGACCGCGAAGTCCAACCAGTAGCGACGGTACTCGGCGGTCTTCTTGAGGAGCGCCGCTCGCAGGACGTGGCCGAGACCGGGGGTCGGCGACGCCGTCGCGAGCGTCGTGGGCCGGGCCGGCGGGGGCGGCGCGGCCGGGCACGGCGGCTCCGCCAGGCCGGGTCGCCCGCCGCCGTGCGGTGGGCTGGACGGGGGGGCTCCCCGGGGTACGCGGGTGGGCACGGGGGTTCGGCCGACGTCGCGCGGCGCCGGGACGGCCCGCCGGACCGCGTCGAGGAATCGCGACTCCAATGCCGCCGGACCCTGGACGGTGTCCCGCGTCCCCTCCCAGACGATCCGCCCGCCGTGCAGGATCACGAACCGCGTGCCCACGGCGTAGGCGAAGGCCGCGTCGTGGGTGGCGATGAGCAGCCCGCGGTCGGCCGGCATGTCGTCCCTGAGGAACCGGCGCAGGGCGTGCTGGGCTTCGATGTCCAGGCCCAGCGTGGGTTCGTCGAGGAGCAGCAGGGGTGCGTCCTTGGTCAGCGCCACGGCCAGGGCGAGCTTCTGGCGGAGGCCCCGGGAGAGCGCCTGGGCCAGGTCGGCGGCGCGGTCCGTCAAGCCCACCTGGGCGAGCCGCCGCAGGGCCTCGCCGCGAGCGCGCGCCGCCGCCCAGCCGTTGAGCAGGCCGAAGTAGCATACATTCTCCAGGACGGTCAGGTAGGCATAGCTGTTGTCCGCTTCCTCGAACACCACGCCCACCAGCCGGCGGGCCGCCTCCGGGTGCCGTCCCACGTCCACGCCGGCCACCCGCACCCGGCCGGCATCGGGCACGACCAGACCCAGCACGCAGCGGATCAGCGTGGTCTTGCCGGCGCCGTTGCGGCCGAGGAGGATCACCCGCTCCCCGGGCAAGACGCGAAGACCCACGCCCGCCAAGGCCTGCGGGCCGCCCGGGTAGCGCTTCCAGAGGTCGTCCACTTCCAGCAGCGGCGCGGGGGATTCCGGTCGCATGTGCGGAGGCTTCGCCAGCCGGGCGGCCTCGCCTGCCGCTGCCCATCCCCCTCATCGATCGACGACGACGCGGAGTCCGGTGTCGTTCTCCAGGATCGCAACGAGGGGCTCCTCGTCGGACCGTCCCGGACCCACGCCCCTTCGCTCGGCCGACGCGGACCCGGCTTTCCCATCCTCGGCCGTCCTCCGCCGGACCTCCAGCGACAGCCGGCCGCCACCGACGCGCAGACCGCGCAACCGGACGCCGGCCAGCCACGGGGGGAGCACCGGCTGCAGCCGGATGACGCCGGCTGGTGCGTCCGGTTCCAATCCCAGGAGCGCCCGCACGAGCAGCAAGGGGGCTCCCGCTGCCCAGGCCTGGGGCGCACAGGCCGCCGGGTAGGGGACGAACGGGCCCGCAGCGGCCGAAAACCCGCACCAGAGCTCGGGCAGACGGTGCGACGTCGCTTGCTCGGCCACGGCGAGGAGGCCGGCCAGGATCCTGTGCACGCCCTCCCCGTAGCCCTGCCGCGCCATCCCCCAGGCGATCAGGCTGTTGTCGTGGGGCCAGACGGAGCCGTTGTGATAGCTGGCCGGGTTGTAGGCCCGCTCGCGGCTGCTCATGGTGCGGATGCCGTAGCCGGAGAAGAGGTCCGGTTCCAGGAGGCGGCGCGCCACGCGAGCGGCCCGCTCGTGCCCCAAGAGGTCGGTGATCAACAGATGGCCTGCATTGGACGTGATCACGGCCACCTGCCGTTTGTCGCCGTCCAGGGCCAGGGCGACGAACTCCTCGTCGTCCATCCAGAAGGCCTGGTTGAAGCGTTCCCTCAGTCGCTGCGCCGCCGTCTGGAGCTGCGCCGCCCGCTCCGCCTCGCCCCATTCCCGGAGGATCCGGCCCCACTGGCGTAGGGCTTCGTAGACGTAGCCCTGGACCTCGCAGAGGGCGATGGGACCGCGCGCCAGGGTGCCGTCGCGGTGGACCACGGCGTCGCCGGAATCCTTCCATCCCTGGTTGATCAGGCCGGTGCCGTCGCCCCGGTACTCCACGAAGCCGTCCCCGTCGACGTCGCCATGATGCTCGATCCACCGCAACGCGGCATCGACGTGGGGCCACAGGCCCTCCACGAGGGTGCGGTCCCCCGTCCAGCGGTAGAACTCGGCGGCCACGATGAGGAACAGCGGGGTGGCGTCCACCGAGCCGTAGTACCGGCCGAAGGGCACCTGGCCGGTGTTGGCCAGCTCGCCGAAGCGGATCTCGTGGGGGATCTTGCCGGGTTCCTCCGACCGAGCGACATCGACGCGCTGGCCCTGCAGGCGGGCCAGGGAGCGCAGCGTGCCGCGGGCCAGCTCGGGCAGGAAGGGGAGCGCCTGGAGCGCGGCGATCAAGCTGTCGCGACCGAAGGGGGCCGCGAACCATGGGATGCCGGCCACCGGGAGCGGGCCGTCGCCCAGGTCGATGGTGAGCATCCGGAGATCGTCGAGGCCCCGCCGGACGAGGCGGTCGAAGAGGGGGTGGGACGACTCGACGCGGGGCAGCGCCTCCTGCCATCGCCGGTACGCGTCCTCGGCAGCCGCCAAGGCCTGCTCGAGGGAGCGCACCGGCTCCCGCCTTGCGGCGGCCGGGGCGTCCGGTCCGCACCGGTTGCGGTGCCCCTTCGCCTTCCCCCCGCCTGCGACGTCGCCGCGGTCGGCTCCGATCACGGGCTCGACGGTCAGGGTCAGCGTCCGGTGCTCTCCGGGTTGGAGGGCCATGCGGAACCGGAAGCGACCCGGCTGGTCCCAGGTCGCGGCGGGTTCGCTGAACCGGATCCGCGTCTCGCGCCGGATGCCGTCGGCGCCGTCGTAGCGTACCCGCAGCCCCCTGGCGTCGATCCGGCGGGCGGTGATGAGGCCCCTGCGACGGGCCGGGTATCCGCGCACGAGGAAGACGTCGGCGAAGTCCGCGTCGACCTCGTACGCGACCTCGACCTCCTGGGGAGCGCGATGGTGGTTGGTCACGGTCAGTCGCTCGTAGAGGACCCCGTCCGCGACGATGCGCAACCGCTCGAGGACCACCGAGTCCCGGGCCAGACCCTGGGGCCCTCCTGTCGCGGCCGGCGCATTGACCAACAACACCCGGCCGGTATCACCGCGCTCCGCCTCCGCCGTGAGGGCCAGGAGCGGCGACCCGTTGAGCCGCAGCTCGAAGCGGCTGAGGAAGCGCGTGTCACGGGTGAAGAGGCCGAGGCCGCCGGGAGCGCCGGCCGGGATGTCGCCGCGTTCGTCGGTCAGCAAGAAGACGTCATCGGCTTTGATGACCTGGGTCGTCATACGAAGCGGTCCTCCCTCCCAGCCGGCCGTGGGCGGCGATCGCCGCCCCGCCGTCTGGACCGTGCGCGTGGAGACCTTTCACCGTGGGGGCCCGAGATCCTGGATCCGGGCGGCGAGCCCCGAGGTCACACCCGCGTGGGCGGGACCGACGCACGGGGACGAGGACCGATGCGGCCTGGGGCCGCCCCGCGCCGAGGCAGGAGCGCACCGGCGACGGATGGAAGTCTGCGTCGGTCGATCGGGGGCGGGACCGTGGAGACCATCCGACTGACGGACCGGGTGACGCTGCTCCCCGGGGCGGTGAACAGCGGGCTCGTACGCACCGACGAGGGCGTGCTCGTCATCGACACCGGCCTCGACCGGACGGCCGCCAACAGGATCCTGCGCGCCGCCGCGGCCTTGGGGGCGCCGGTGCGGGCGGTCCTCAACACCCACGCCCACGCCGACCACTTCGGCGGAAACGCGCAGATCCTGCGCAAGAGCACCGTCCCCGTCTACGCGCCGGCGGTAGAGGCGGCGGTGATCCGTCAACCCGTCTACGAGCCGGTGTATCTCTTCGGCGGGGCCGCGCCCATCGCGGCCCTGCGTCACCGGTTCCTCCTGGCGGAGCCGTCCCCGGTGGACCACGAGGTCCAACCGGGCCAGGTGCTGGAGCTGGGCGGGGTGAGCATCCGGGTGGTCGACCTGGCGGGTCACAGCCTGGGCCAGGTGGGGTATCTGGTGGACGGGGTCCTGTTTGCCGCCGACAGCTTCATGGGCTTCGAGCCCCTGGCCAAGCATCCCATCCCCTACCTGGTGGACGCCGGCCGGACGCTGGAGTCCCTGGAGCGGTTGCGGCACGTGGAGGCGGCTTGGTTCGTCCCCGGCCACGGGCCGGCGGTGGAGGCGGGGCCCGAGCTGGTTGCGGTGCTGGATGCCAACGCCGCCGCCGTCCGGCGTCTGCTGCACTGGGCGGCGGACCGGCTGCGGCGGGGACCGGCGGGGACCGAGGACCTGCTGGCCGAGCTGGCAGCCCAGCGAGGGGCCGCCATGGGCGAGCCCGTGGCCTACGTGCTGAACCGCACGGCCCTCTTGGGCGTGCTGGCGACCCTGGAGCGGGAGGGCGCCGTGCGGGCGGAGGTGCGGGACGGGCGGTGGTGGTGGGCGGCGGCATCGGAGGTGGCAGGCCGGTAAGGACGTGGGGCCCTGGACCGCTTCGTTCCAGGGCTTGGGCCGACTGCAGAAGCGGCACGCCGGGAGGAGGCCGGCGGCAAGGTGCGGCGGGTCGTGGTGTCGTTCGATGCGGGGAACGGCCGCGTCACGCCCGGACTCGGGAGGAACGCGCCCGCGGCGCCGCAGGGAGGCGCCGTGGGGGCGCCTCGCAGGAGGCGGCCCCACCGCGACGCCGGGTTCGTCCCAGAGCGGGGTCGCCCCGTGGGCTTGGCGGGGACGAAGGCCAGGCGCACCCGGTCCGGCTTCAGCCACCGGCGATGCCGATGCCGCCGCGGCGAAGCGGATGGCCGCCGCACGGGACGGAGGGCCGGCTCCACCTCGTCGCGGGCCGGCCTACACCTCGAGGAGGAACCGGCCGTCGCGGAAGATCGGCTGACCGTCGGCGTAGATCTCGCCGCCTTGGCGCAGATCGCAGATCATGTCCCAGTGGATGGCGGACCGGTTCCGCCCGCCGGTGATGGGGTAGCTCGCCCCCAGGGCCAGGTGCACGGTGCCGCCGATCTTCTCGTCGAAGAGCAGGTTGCGGCTGAAGCGCGTGATCCGCTCGTTGGTGCCGATGGCGAACTCGCCGACGTAGCGGGCGCCCGGGTCGGTCGCCAGCAGGGCGTCCAGCAGCGCCTGGCCGCGGGCGGCTTCGGCCTGCACCACCCGGCCGTCCTCGAAGCGCAACCGGATGTCCTCGATCTCCTGCCCCTGGAAGATCCCCGGGAAGCTGAAGCGAATGGTGCCGCGGACGCTGTCTTCGACCGGGCCGGTGAACACCTCGCCGTCGGGGAAGTTGATGTGCCCGTCGGCGTTGATCCAGGTCCGGCCGGTCACCGAGAGGGTCAGGTCGGTGCCGTCGCCCACCACGCGGATCTCCCGAACGCCGTTCAGGAACTCCACCAGCCGCTGCTGCCGGCGGCTGACCGCCTGCCAGCTGGCGACGGGGTCGTCGTCGTCCAGGCGGCATGCCGCGAAGACGAACTCCTGGTAGTCGGCGAGGGACATGCCGGCCTCCTGGGCCAGCGCCTGGGTGGGGAAGAGGGTGACGCAGTACTTGCCGCCCTGGCCGACGCGGGCCATCAGCCTCTCCGTCAGCGGGCGCCGGGCCTCCTGGGCGATGGCCAGCCGCCGCGGGTCCACCCCGCTGAGCGCCTTCACGTTGTGGGGCGCGTGGATCACGAGGGAATGCTGGTACTGCTCGTACGCCAGGCGGTCCAAGGGTGTGAGGACGCGCAGCTGCTCCTCGGAGGCCTCCTTGAGGTAGATCTCGCTGAGCCCCTCCAGCTGGGCCAGCACCTGGGGGAAGGCACCCACCCGCAGGGCTTCCCTGTAGATCGCCTGGACCAGCGGCGTGGCCAGGTCCGACGTCTGGATGAGGATGTGGTCGCCGGCCTCCAGCCCCAGGGAGTAGCGGACCAGCACCTGGGCCATCTTGCGGACGCGGGGATCGATCACCGTCGTCGCTCCTTTCCGGTCTAAGGATTGCGGCGTGGAGGCGCTGGTTCCTCCCGGTGGGACGTGGTGTTGTGCAGGCCTGTGCTGGCCGATGAGAAAATCGGGTCAGGATGGAGGAGGAGGTGGGGGCATGGCATGCCCGCCGTTCTCGGCAGACCACGCTGGCGCGGCGAACCAGCCTGCGCCGCAGGCTGCGCACCATGGGAGGAGGAGCCATGGTGCTGCGCACCACGGGCCGTGGGAGGCTCAGGTCTCCTGGGCGGAGATCTTCGAGCACCAGAAACGGCGTCAAGCCCTGGTGGAGGAGTGGTTGGAGTGGCTGGACCTCCGGCCCGGAGATCACCTGGTGGACCTGGGTGCGGGGCCGGGGCTCACCAGCCTGCTGGCCGCCCGCCGGGTGCAGCCCCACGGCCGCGTGTACGCCGTGGACCACTGGCCCGAGGCCCTGCGCTTTCTGCGCCGGCAGGTGGAGGGGGAGAGCCTCGACAACGTGCGCGCCTTCCAGGCGGACATCGCCCAGGACGACCTGGCCGGGGTCATCCCGCCCCAGCACGCCCGCAAGGTGGTCCTGGCCCATGTGCTCCATCACATTCCGGATCCCCGGGCGGTCCTGGGTCGCCTTCACCGCTGGCTGTTGCCGGGCGCCCGCATGGTGGCGGAGTTCGATCCGGAGGGGGCCGGTGAGGTGGGTCCACCCCGGGCGGAGCGCATTGCCGAGGCGGACCTGGCCGGATGGTTGACCGGTGAGGGTTTCAAGATCCTGGGCCGAAGGCACTATCCGGAGCAGGAGCAGTACGCCATCCTGGTCGACTGTCTAAAGTTTCGGTAGGTGCTGGTGGGGGAAAAGCGAAGGAGAGACCTCACCAGGTTGTCCCAAACGGGACAGCCGATCCTTCTGGCCAAGGATGGAGGTGAGGCCTCTCCATGAAGGACGTGATTCGCCGCATCGGGGAGATCACCCTGCAGCTTGCTCGGGTTGTGGAAAAGGCCCTGTGGGAGGCTCCGGACTTTCGAGCGCTGGAGGTGGCCGTGGTCCGAGGGGCGCAGGAGGCCGCGCGGCAACTGTTGGTCACGGCTTTGGAGGCGCTGGACCGGCAGCTGATGGAGCAGCGGGACCGGCGGCAACTGAAGTGCGTCAATCAGCAACCGCGGAGCCTGATCACGTGGGTGGGTGAGATCCAGTGGGAACGACGGTATTACCAGGAGCGGCCGAGCGGCGCACGGCGGTTCTTGCTGGATGAAGTGCTCGGGCTGGCGCCGCGGCAGCGATACTCGCCGCTGGTGCAGGAGTTCGGGATTCAGCTGTGCACCCAAGTGCCGTTTGCGGCGGCAGCGGACTGGCTGGAGCGGGTGAGCTGCGGGGCCGTGCGGCTGAGCGCCATGGCCTTGTGGGCGGATGTGCAGGCGGCCGGGGCCCGAGCGGACGAAGCGGCGAAGGCGCAGCGGGAGGCGGTGTTTGAGCGGGGCGAGATCCCGCCCGGGAGCCGGCCGGCGGCCGCCGTCGACTTGGAGTTTGACGAGCTGTTGGTGCGGGGCCGGCGGCGCGGGCCGGATGGGCAGAAAGAGCGGATTGCGCTGATGCATGCGCTGGCGTATGAGGGCAAGGCGACGGACGCGCGGGGGCGGACGGTGCTGAAGAACCGGCGGGTGCACGTGGCCGTGGGCGAAGGGACGGCGTCCATCGAGGAGGCGCTGGCGGCCTTTGCGGCGGAGTGGGACTGGGCCCGGGTGGAACAGTGCACGGTGGGTGGGGACGGGGCGCCGTGGATCCGCAAGGCCCTTGAGTACCTCCCACAGGCTTCGTATCGCCTCGATCCGTTCCACCTGAAACGGGCCATGCGGCGGGGACTGCAGCACGACGCGGAAGCCCACCGGCAGCTGGCGGCGGCCCTGGCCGAGGGGAAGCCGTGGCGCGAGGTGGAGACGATCCTGGATGCGGCTCGCCGGCGGGCGCGGGGTGAAGCGCGCGACCGCGTCCAAGAACTGAAGCAGTACTTGAAGAACCACTGGGACGGCATCGTGGCCGACGCGAACGCGCGGCGGCTCGGTGCGATCGAGGCGGAGAACTACCACGTGCTGGCCCGGCGAATGAAGCGGCGCGGGGCCGCGTGGAGCGAGCGAGGGGCTCGGCACCTGGCCCGGCTGTTGGCGGCTCGAGCGAACGGGGAGCTCGATCGCTACGCGCGTCCGGTCTGGCAGCGCCGCCAGGCGCCACCGGTGGCCCCGACCCCGCAAGGCCGGCTGTTCGGGCAGCGCCTGAGCCGGAGCGACGTGGAGGATGTCGCCCAGTGGCTGCGGGTGCGGATCCCGGCGCTCTACGGACCCCATGCGGACCGCGAGTGGGTGAAGGCGCTGCGGCATCTGGCCGGCCTTTCTGTGGCGTGACCGGAACATGGGTCGGGGGGATCCACCTACCGAAGCTTGATGCAGTCTCCTGGTCGAGCCGGCTTGACCGGCGGGGATCCGCGCCGGCTCGAGCGGCGTGGGATCTCGGCTCGTGCCGACCGTGCCTTGCCCGCCGGCCTGGTGGTGGGGTGGCTCCAACAGGGGATACGACGACCCGCCGGCCTCCGCCGGAGACCGGCGGGTCGCCACGTCCGAGGAACCCTGTCAGGAAAGGGCCTCCTTGATCAACGCCAGCAGGTGTGGTTCTGGCGCCGCGCCTTCGATGGCGGCCGACCCGTTCACCACGGTCTTGGGAACGCCGAAGACTGCGAAGCGGTTGGCCAGATCGGGGAACTCCATGGCCTCGATGGCGTCAGCCCGCACCCGGTCGCTGGCGAGGGCCATCTTGTGAGCCAGGCGGACCGCCCGGGGACAGTACGGTCACGTCGGCGTGACGAACACCTGCAGGTGGACGTCGGTGTCCAGCGACCGCAGGTATGCCTCGGTTTCCGGGGACAGCCCCGCGACACCGCGGGAGACGTCGACGATGTCGTCGATCAGCGTCCCGAACTCGTAACCGGCCGGAATGCCGTAAAACCGCATCCCGGTGTCGCTGCCGTCCGCCCGGGCGAACAGGATGGCCGGGACCATGTCGACGCCGTGGCGCTCGGCCAGCTCGGGTTCCAGGTCGACATCGTGGACCTCGAGGGTGATGCGGTCGTCGAGCTCCGCCACCGCTTCCAGCAGCTGGCGGGTGTCCTCGCAGTAGGGGCACTCGTCTTTGTCTGCGCGGACGAACAGCTTGAGGACCACCGGTGATTCCATCGCCTCAAAGCGCCGCTGGATCTCCCGCCGGTCCTGATCGGAGATCTTCATCCCTTTCGTCACCTCCTCTCAGGGATCCCTCTCTTTGCGGATCCCGGGAGCCCCGGCCGGGCGGCGCGCTGGCCGCCGGTTGCCGCCGAACACCCACCGCCCGACCGGAAACCTTCAAAACCAGTGAAACCAGCGCTCTCTCGGGAACAGTGTTCCCGCCTGCCGGGGCGACCGGCTGCATGCGCCGTCGGAGACGCATCTAGTCCGACACGCCCCGGATGGCGTTCATGGCCTGGCGAGCGGCCACCAGCACCGGATCCCACACGGGCGCGAAGGGGGGCGCGTAGGCCAGGTCCAGTTCGTAGAGCTGGTCCACCGTCATGCCTGCATGTAGGGCCGCCACCAGCGTGTCGATGCGCAAGACGGCATCGACCGGTCCCGCCATCTGGGCGCCCAGCAGGCGGCCGTCAGGCCCGTGGACCAGCCGTACGTGCAGCTTGCCGGCACCGGGGTAGTAGTGGGCGCGGGAGCCGTGGCGGATCGTGGTGGCCGCGGCGTCCAGGCCCGCCAGTGCGGCCTCGCGGGCGGTCAGGCCCGTCCGGGCGACGCCCAGGTCGAATACCTTGACGATGGCCGTACCCAGTACCCCGGGGAAGCGGGCGTGGCCGCCGGCGGCGTTCTCGCCGGCCACGCGCCCCTGCTTGTTGGCGGTGGTGCCGAGGGGAATGTAGGCGCGCCGGCCGCTGACGCGGTGGATGGTGTCGGCGCAGTCGCCGGCGGCATAGACCGCCGGGTGCGACGTGCGCATGAACTCGTCCACCTTGATCGCCCGCCCGGCACCCAGCTCGATGCCGGCCGCCTCGGCCAGCTCGGAATTGGGCCGCACGCCCACGGCCACCAGGACCAGATCGGCCGGCAGGGTGCGGGCGTCGGTGTCGAGCGCCCGCACGCGGTCACCGTCGCCCAGCACGGCCCGTGCCCCCTCGCCCAGATACAGCGCCACACCGTGGCGGCGCAATTCATCGTGGACCAGCTCGGCCATCTCCGGGTCCAGGTTGGGCATGACCTGGGGGAGGCGCTCGACGATGGCGACCTCCATCCCGACGGTGACCAGGGCCTCGGCCATTTCAAGCCCGATGTAGCCGCCGCCGATGACGACCGCCTTGCGTCGCCCCTGGGCCACCAGGGTCCGGGCGTGCTCGCGGACGGCGATGCCGTCCTCGACCAGCCGGAGGGAATGGACACCCTTCAGGTCGAGGCCGGGGATGGGCGGCTCGACGGGCCGGGCGCCCGTGGCCAAGATCAAGCTGTCGAACTCCACCTGCCGCTGGCGCCCGGTCACGAGGTCGCGTACCTCCAGGTAGTGTTCGTCCGGATGAATGGCCGTGACCTCGTGCTGGACGTGAACGGCGATGTTGCGTTTCTGGCGGAAGAACTCCGGCGTGTAGACCACCAGCTCGCCGGGTTCGCGGATCAGGCCGCCGACGAAGTAGGGCAAGCCGCAAGACCCGTACGAGACGAAGCCGCTGCGCTCGAACACCTCGATCTCCAGGTCAGGATCGAGGCGACGCGCCCGGGAGGCGGCGCTCATGCCGGCCGCGACGCCCCCGACCACCACCAGGCGCTTTCTCCGGGACATGGTCCACCATCTCCTGTGGGCTCGGGGCGGCGGATACGCTGGGCCGCTCGCCCCGCATCGGTCCCCACCGGCGCGGCCTGGCCGCCCCGGAAAAGGATGCGGCGGCCTCAGCGAGCCGCCGCATCCACCGCCGCGCGCAGCTCCTGTTCCACCTCGTTGGCCAGGTCCCGAAGCCGCTCGTCGTCCAGCAGCCCGATCAACGTCTGCGGGCGCAGCAGGCCGATCTTCGTGCGGTTGCCGTCGTTGCGGTCGGCGTACACCACGATCTTGCAAGGCAGCAGGTAACCGACCTTCTGATCGGTCTCCAGGGCCTGCTTGGCCTTGGCAGGGTTGCAGACCTCGAAGATGTGGAAGTCGGGTTCCAGGTGGAAGCCCTTCTCCCGCAGCTTCTCGTTGACGTGCAGGTGCCAGAGGGCGCTGAACTTGCGCTCGGCCAGCGCGGATTGCAGCGCTTGGATGGCCTCGTCCACCGGCTTGTCCGTAGCCACCGTGTAGTCAAGCTCTGCCATCGAGGATCCCTCCCCCGCGTCCCCGTCTGCGTAGGATTCGCCTCGTCACGGCCGCTCGTGCGGTGGATTGGCGTCGCTCTCGGCGGCCAACCTCGCGTTGCGCCGGAGGTGGTCCAACAGCACTTGGCGCACCGCCTGACACGCCTCCAGGATTTCGCGCGACGCGAGTCGGTAATACACGTTGAGCCCTTCCTTGCGGGACGCGACCAGGCCGTACTGGCGCATGAGGGCCAGGTGCTGCGACAGGTTGGCCGTGGTGGTGTCCACGGCGCGGGCCAGCTCACCGGCGGTCATCTCTCCACGGGCCAGGGTGTACAGGATCTCCAGCCGTTTGGGGCTGGCCAGCACGTGGCAAAGGCGCGCCTGGAGTTCCAGCAATTGCCTCTCCGTGTCCGTCCATTCGGATGTCATCGGCGACCACTTCCCCATTCCCCGAGCCAGCATCGCTAATTATTTTCTTAATCACTTCAACTATCGTCCTCCCCGGGGAGCGGTGTCAAGCCCATGGATCCTGTGAATCGGCTTGGCGGTGCACGCCTGCGGGGTCGGTCCCCGGTGCCTGCCCGGACCACGTGCGGTTCCGCCGGCACCTGGCGCTTCGTCCCAGGGGTTGCGCGATGAGAGGACGCCCGCTATACTTACCCTCAGATTTTCAGTAGTTGCTTAAATACTGTTCCGGCCAGTCCTTGCCGAGCCGGTGCCGTCCGGGATCGATGGGCGACGCCGGCTCGGCGGCAGATCGCGGCCGAGGAGGGGCGCCATCCCGATGGGGAGTGGGTTTCCAGATGTCGTCACCCCTGACGAGCTACGCCGGCGACTTGAAGCCGGTGACGCCCCGTTGATCATCGACGTCCGCGAGCCCGACGAGTACGCCCGCGGGCACATCCCAGGGGCACGGCTCCTGCCCTTGGGCGAGGTGCTCGCGCGGTCCCGCGACTTGCCGACCGACCAGGAGATCATCCTCGTCTGCCGCAGTGGCAACCGTTCCGGACTCGCCCAGGAATGGCTGAAGGCGAAGGGCTTCCGCAACGTCCGCAACCTGGCGGGCGGCATGCAACGGTGGAAGGGTCCGGTGGAATACGGCTCCGGCCAGGGACGGTGAGGGGAGGGACAAGCGGTGGACGCGAGGACGCGGACGCCTGGGGAGATCGACGCCGGTGAGCTCAAGCGGATGCTGGACCGGGGCGAGACCCCGTTCGTGATCGATCTCCGCAATGACGAGGAGTTTCGCCGCTGGCGGATCGAAGGCCGCCAGCCCCTGCAGGTGATCCACGTGCCGTACTACGAGATCCTGGCCGAGGCCGAGGAAGACGATCTCACCGCATCCGCCAAGGCCTACGCGCGCCGGCACTGGGTGGACGACCTGCCCCGGGAAGGGCGGATCGTGGTCGTGTGCGCCCACGGCGGCACCTCCGGGTATGTGGCCCAGGGGCTCCGCGAGCTGGGCTATGATGCCGTCAGCTTGCGCGGCGGCATGGTCGCCTGGGGCGACCATTGCGAATTCGTCCCCGTGGTGGAGGAAGAGGGCCTTGCCGTTTATCAGGTCAACCGCCCTGCCCGCGGCTGCCTGAGCTATCTGGTGGCCTCGGAGGGGGAGGCGGTGATCATCGACCCGCTGCGCCACGCCGAGCGCTACCTGGAGTTCGTGCGCCGGCACGGCATGACCATCACCCGGGTCCTGGACACCCACGCCCACGCCGACCACATCAGCAGCGGCGCCGAACTGGCAGAACGACTGGGCGTGCCCTATCACCTGCACCCCTACGACGCCATTCACCCCATGGACGTGTTGCCCGCGACCTTCCGCTACCAGCCGGTGTACGACGGGCAGGAGTTCCGTGTGGGCCGTGCCACCTTGCGTGCAATCCACGTGCCCGGGCACACCCTGGGACAGGTGGTCTACCTGCTGGACGGTCGCTACCTGTTCAGCGGTGACACCATCTTCGTCGAGTCCATCGCCCGCCCGGACCTGGGTGGCCGGGCCGAGACCTGGACGCCCCTGTATTACCGGTCCCTCCTGCGGCTGATGGAACTGCCCGACTCCACGCTGGTTCTTCCCGGACACTTCAGCCGGCCGCAGGAGGCCGACGCCCGCGGCCGCGTCGCCGCTCGGCTCGGGGACCTCAAGCGGTCCAACGAGGGACTGCAGGCCCTGGTGGCCGGCGAACGCGCCTTCGTCGACTTCATCATGGCCCGTTTGCCGGAATTCCCGCAGCAATACGTGGACATCAAGCGGGTCAACGGTCAAGTCCCGAACTGTCTGTAAAAGCGGTCTGGGTCATGCCACGGTGGCAGCGGGTGAAACCTCTTTCTGCGCCGCTCTTTGCCGTTGCCGCTCCTCGATGTAGCGCTCCAGCTGCTTTCGTTCGTGCTCGCTGAACTGCACCCGCCGCCAGCGCTCACTCGCCCGCCACAGCACGGCGAAGACTAGCTTCAGGCACTCCCGCTCGCTCCGAAACCGCGGGATCACCTTGGCGCGCCGCCGCTCCTCCTCGAAGCTGCGCTCCACCAGGTTGGTGGTCCGGACATGCTTGCGGTGGGCGGCGGGTAGCCGCAGGTGCGCCAGGCTCGCTTCCAGGTCCTCCTGCAGGCTCCGCATGGCCGAGGGATACTCCCGCCCGAACCGCTCCACCACCTCGGCCACCAGCCGCCGGCCCTGCTCGATATCCGGTGCGTCCCGGATCGCCTCCAGGTAGGGCTTGAGCACGGGCCGCGCCTCCTCCGGCACCTTGTCCAGCACGTTCCGCATCTTGTGCACCCAGCAGCGGATGCGCTCCGCCTCCGGCCACATGGCTTCCACCGCCTGGATCAGCCCCGGCGCCCCGTCCGTCGTCACCGTCAGCGGCGTCTTCAGCCCCCGGCGCACCAGATCCCGGAAGTGCTCCAGCCAGTCCTCGTAGCGCTCCTTGTTGCCCAGGCTCAGGTGCACCAGCACCTTGCTGCCGTCGCTCAAGATGGCCCAGGTGACCAGGATGCCCTCACGGCAGCCCGCCTGCCGGCGCAGCGACTCGTAGATGGCGTCGGCGAACAGGTACACCACGTCGAGGCCTGACAGGTCCCGCTGGGCAAAGGCCTCGAACTCCTCGTGGAGCGCCTCGGTGATCCGGCTCACGGTGGACCGGCTCAAAAGCGGCGCTTCGCTGCCCGCCAGCTCCGCCAGCGCATCCTCGATGTCCCGGCTAGAGAGGCCCCGGGCGTACATCTCCACCACCAGGCGCTCCAGCACGTCCGTCCGCCGCTTGAGGGCCCTCCACAGCGTGGGCTGGCACAGTCCCTCCATGCCCCGCACCTGGGGGACGTCGATCTCGAGCCGCCCCTCGGCGCAACGCAGCGTCCGCGGCTTGTAGCCGTTGCGGGCGCCTTCCTGGCCAGGCTCGCGCCGCTCGTAGCGTCCGCGCCCCAAAAGCTCCGTGACCTCTGCCTCCAGCAGCTCCTGGATGAGCTTGCGGGCGCCCAGGCGGACGAGGGCATGGGTCAGGTCCTCGACCTCAGTACCCTCCCGGGCCTGCGCGGCCAGCTGCCGGGCCAGCTCCGCCAACTGCTGGCTGGGTGGTATCCTGGACATAGGTCTGGGTCCTCCTCGGTGTGCCCCAGCTGGGGCGAGTTTTCCGACGCCACCGATGGTAGCCCAGACCGCTTCGCGTTTACAGACAGTTTAGGACGTCACCCGGGTCAACCTCGGTTTGCTGCGTCCGAGCGAGGATGAGGCATCCGAGCTGGAGCTGGGGCGCAACGTGTGTGCCCTGGCCGAACAAGCCGCCTGAAGACAGCAGGGGGGTCGCCGATGAGCACCACGTTCAAGCCCAATGCCACCATCGATGCGCGCGGTCTGTCCTGTCCGTTGCCCATCGTCCGGGCGCGCAAGGCCATGGACGCCCTGCAGGTCGGGGAGGTCCTCGAGGTGCTGGCCACCGACCGGGGCGCGCCGGCCGATTTCCGCGGCTGGTGCGAGCAGACGGAGCACAAGTTCCTCGGTGTGGTCGAGGACGAGGGCTTCTTCCGCTTGTACGTCAAGAAGCTGGTGCCCGAGACCAAGGAGAAGGGTCCCCTCTTTCCCCGGGAGATCCGCAACGAGGAACTGGCCCGGCGCCTGGAGGCTGGCGAGGCGCCGATCGTGCTGGACGTGCGGGAGCCCGAGGAGTACGAGGCCGGCCACATCCCCGGTGCCCTCTCCGTACCCATCGAGTCGCTGGTCGACTTCACCGACCGGCTCGACCGGACTGCCGAGATCGCCGTGGTCTGCCGCAGCGGCCGCCGCAGCGCCTACGCCTGCCGCATTCTGGAACAGGCCGGCTTCGAGAAGGTGGTCAACGTGGTGCCGGGCATGTCCGCCTGGTCGGGGCCGGTCGAGCGCGGCCGCGCCGAGGACGCCCCGTCATCGACAGCGTCCTGACGTCTGGGTTGGCAAAGCGCCCCGCACCTCGGGTAGCCCAAGCACCGCAAGGCTGCACGGTTTGACGAAAGCGCAAAGGAGGGGCCTTCCATGTCCGCTCGTCGCGTCGCCATCATCGCCAGCCACGGCAACATCGACGACGCGTACAAGGTGCTGAACATCGCCACGGCAGCCGCCGCCATGGGGGCGGAGGTCCAGGTTTTCTTCACCTTCGACGGCTTGAAGATCATCCATAAGGAAGCGAATCGGCAGTTGCCGGTGCCCGAGCACCTGCAGCCGGCGCTGGAGGGCTTCAAGAAGCACAACGTGCCTTCGGTGCCTGAGCTGCTGGAGATTGCCAAGGAATCGGGCGTCAAGCTGATCGGCTGCCAGATGACCATGGATGTCATGGGCATCGGCCTCGACCAGCTGGTGGACGGGGTCGAGCCTGGTGGCGCGGCCACCTTCCTGGCCTTCGCGGCCGAGGCCGACGTCAACGTCACCTTTTGAGCGCTGGGAGCGGGCGCCCGGGTCCGAACCCGGGCGCCCGGTGCACCCCGCGGCCATGTGCGGGAACGGGGCGCTTGAGGCATCCGCGGACGTGAGACAAGACATGGGGGAGGAAGGCCCAGATGAGCGCCCTGCTCTTCCTGATCGGCCTGGCCGGCGGGTTCTTCTCGGGATTGCTGGGACTCGGCGGGGCGATCCTCATGGTTCCGCTGCTCCTGTTCGTCCCGCCGCTGTTCGGCTTCCCGGCCCTGGACATGAAGCAGGTGGCCGCCATCACCATCGTGCAGGTGTTCTTCGCGGCGCTGTCCGGCATGGTGGTCCACTGGCGCAACCGGTTCGTCCACAAGGACCTGGTCCTGACCATGGGAGGAGCCAGCGCCCTTGGCGCCCTGGCGGGCGGCCTGCTGTCCGACCTGGTGAACGCCCGCGCGTTGCTCCTTCTCTTCGCCAGCATCGCCACGCTGGCGGGCGTGCTGATGTTCCTGCCCCGCCGGGAGGGAGATCCGGACGCGACGGCGGACCAAGTCCGCTTCCATCGGCCGCTGGCCGTGGCCATCGCCCTGGCGGTGGGGTTGGTGGGCGGGCTCGTCGGGGCGCCGGGCGCCTTCATCTACGTGCCTCTCATGATGTACGTGCTCAAGATCCCGACGCGGGTCACCCTGGGCTCGACCCTGGCCATCGTCCTCTTCACCGCCGCCTTCGGCATGGCGGGCAAGGTGGCGACGGGGCAGGTCGACTGGCCGCTGGCGCTGGCGCTGGTGCTGGGTTCGGTCCCCGGCGCCCAGGTGGGGGGGTACCTATCGAAACGGGTCCGGGCCGGTGCGCTGCGCTGGATGGTCGCCATGGTGGTCTGGGGATCCGTCGTGCAAATGTGGCGCCAGGCCCTCGGCGGGTAAGAAGGACGTGTCGGCCCATGGGGATCTGATCGATGTGGACATCCGATGCCGCGGTGGCCGGTCGCCTGCGGGCCGAGGATACCGTCGACGGCCTGTTCGTCCAAGGCGCGAGTCCTCCGCGGCAGCGTCGTGCCTTGAAGGAGGTCCGTCCATCATGGGAGAGCACCATCACGCGGGCGCAGAGCCATTCCGTGCTCGCGGACGTCCCGGGCTGCATGGGACCACCCGCCTCGGCGTGGCCGGGCTGGTGGCCGCATCGCTCTTCCTCGCTGCGTGCGGCGGGGTGATGACCCCGGCGGCGACCTTCGATCCCGACTACGAGGTGCGCTGGTACGAGTCCCAGAACGCTGCCGGGCCCGAACTCGATCCCCGGTGGGACGGTAACGGCTGGCCCTACGTCGCCGACGAGGTGAGCCAGGGTGTCACCGTGGTCGACCTGGCCACGGGCGAGCCGGTGCAGTTCATCCGCACCGAGGGCGGCGTGCCGCACCACCCGTACATCACCAAGGACCAGCGCTGGGTGCTGGTGACCATCCGTTACGGCGACTGGGTGGCGCCTGGGGATGTCGGCCGACGGCAAGTACGTGGCCGTCGCCAATACCCTGGATGATGAAGTGATCATCATCGACACGGCGACGGACCAGATTGTCCACCGGGTCGGGAACGTGCCCAAGCCGGTGAACGTGGAGTTCCTTGGCAAGACCCACGTCATCGCCACCGGCAATCGTGCCGACGGCTCCTTCTCTTTCATCGACGCGGACAAGGGCCAGCTGATCAAGACCGTCAAGACGGGCGGCGGGGCCAACATCGCCTACTACGGTCCCGACGGCAACGTGTGGGTGAACCACAACGGCGCCCAGCACATCAGCGTGCTGGACTTCGCGACCTTCGAGGTCATCAAGGAGATCCCGGTCGTCCAGAACCCGCACTGGATCTACTTCTCGCCGGACGGGAAGACCGCCTACGTCACCAACTGGGGCGCCAACTCGATCTCCATCATCGATGTGGAGAAGATGGAACGCATCAAGGACGTGGCGGTGGGTCTCAACCCCAACGGCATGGCTGCATGGCGCTGAAGTCCAACGTCCCCCCGGACGTCATCGCCCGGTGGCAGGCGAACAAGGACCAGGCCAAGGAGGTCATCGCCAAGGCCGCCAGGCTGGTGATGCCGGAGCCCCGCTCGGAGGCCGAGGCGTTGTTCTTCCAGAAGTGCACGATCTGCCATGACGTGGGCCGTATCATCCGCAACAACGCCCGGGGTGACCAGTGGGACGCCATTGTGGAGAAGATGCGGGGCAACGGGGCTCCCATCGACGACCGGGAGGCCAAGATCATAGCCGAGTATCTCAAGAGCGACCAGCACCGCAGCCTCGACATCAAGACCGAACTCCAGATCGAAGAGCCGTTGGACCCGGCCAAGGAGTGTGACGACGATCCCGCGATGCCTTAGACAGGGTCTTGCGGCCAAGCAATGATTGAGGGCTGCCGCAGGATGCTCAGCCGGGAGCCGGGGGACGGCCGACGGGGTGCGGCCTGACGGCGTCACCGCGGAAACGCACCTCAGGGGGAGGGAGGGCGCGCGTGCGCGCCCTCCCTCCCCTTTTTTGTCGTCGGCCTGACCGGCCGGTCCATGCGGGAGCCCAAGTCTTCAGCTTCTACTCAGGTTCCACTCATGTCGGCCTCAGGTTGGTGCCCGACGGTGAAGGTGATGCCGAGCCCGCGGCCGACCGCGGGCCGGCCACCGGCGGCGAAGGCCGACGGCATCGGACTTCGCCGCCGGCGTCGCCCTCCATAACGAGAGACCCGGGAGGTGACAGGCCATGGCCACCAGCCGGCGGCGGGTTGCGGAACGGGAGGGGTTGCAACAGGTCGCCCCCGTGGAAAAGGGCGTTCGGGATATAGAGGCACCCAAGAGCCTGTTTCACGAACCCAGGTATTTCCGCAGGATTGCACCCACGTGGGTTTAAGTGAGGCCATGGATTGGAATTCTCCGTCGCCCGAGGTGTCCCTATGGCCTACAACTTCCGCCCGGTGAACCGTGACCAACTGTACCTGCTTCCACCGAGCCTTCGCGACTGGCTGCCTGAGGACCATCTGGCCTGGTTCCTGATCGATGCGGTGGAGCAGATGGACCTGCGGGCCTTTTACGAGAAGTACCGCGCCGACGGCTGGGGTGGAGAGAGTTACGACCCGACCATGATGGTGACGCTGCTGCTGTACGCCTACTGCGTCGGCGAGCGGTCGAGCCGGCGGATCGAGCGGTTGTGCCTCGAGGACGTGGCCTTCCGGGTGATCACCGCCAACCAGAAGCCGGATCACGTGACCATCGCCCGCTTCCGCCAGCGCCATGCGCGGGAACTGGCCGAGCTGTTCACGCAGGTGCTGCGGCTGTGCCGCGAGGCGGGGCTCGGGAAGGTGGGCGTGGTCGCCCTTGACGGGACGAAGATGAAGGCCAACGCCTCGCTGGCGGCCAACCGAACCTACGATGCGATTCGCCAGGAAGTGGAGAAGATGCTCCGGGAAGCGGAGGCCACGGACCGAGAAGAAGATGAGCGGTACGGCCCCGGGCGTCGTGGGGACGAGTTGCCGGAGGAGCTGCGCCACCGTGCGAGCCGGCTGGAGCGGCTAAAGGCATGCAAGCGGCGGCTGGAGGAAGAGGCGGCCCGGGAAGCCGCCCGGCAGCAGGCCCGCATCGACGAACGGAAGGCCCAGGAGCAGGCGACCGGCAAGAAGCGGCGGGGGCGGAAGCCGAAGGCGCCGGATCCCTCGGTGGATCCGGCAGCCAAGGCCAACATCACGGATCCGGACAGCCGGATCCTGAAGACCCGGCAGGGCTTTGTGCAAGGGTACAACGCCCAGGCGGTGGTGAGCGAAGACCAACTCATCGTGGCCGCGGCGGTGACGCAGGACGCCAACGACGTGGGCCAACTGCACCCGATGCTCCAGCAGGCGCAAGCCAACCTCCGGGCCGCGGGCGTGGACGAGCCCATCCGGGCCGTGGTGGCCGATGCGGGGTACTGGAGCGAGGCGAACGTGAAGCAGGCGCCGGCCGAAGGGCCGGAGCTGTTCCTGGCGACGAGCAAGGAGTGGAAGCATCGTCAGGCGGTGAAGGATGCACCCCCTCCGCGGGGCCGGATCCCCAAGGGGCTGAGCCTGCGGGAGCGGATGGAACGCAAGCTGCGGACCCGGCGAGGGCAGGCGATCTACGCCAAGCGCAGCCAGACCGTGGAGCCGGTGTTTGGGCAGATCAAGGCCGTGCGAGGCGCCGACCGGTTCCTGCGTCGCGGTCTGGCGGCGTGTGACAGCGAGTGGAAGCTGCTCTGCTTGACCCACAACTTGCTGAAGCTCTGGCGAAGGGTGACGGAGAGATCCGCGTCCTTACCCTTTCGTTGCACTGCTGCGGCGCCGGCGTAGAAGGGCAGCGACCGGGGCCCCCTCACCGACGCGATGCTGACCGCCAACCCATGCGATGTTGCTGTATAGGCTCAGTACCTTCCAGCCCGTCCCGATCAAGTCAGTGTCCGTGAAACAGGCTCCCAAGGGGACCCTGCTGGTCGTGTTCCTCTACTTGCTCGGCATCGCCGCCATGTGGAGCTACATGTACTTCAGGTTGCTCCGCAGTGCGTGACCCCGCTGCCTCGCACGACCCCTCTGGGAGCAGCTTCGGGAGGCGATGGTCGTGCACGTCGACCGCTACGAAAAGATGTGGATCTGGGTCAGCGCAGCCTTCCAGCTCGCGCTTGTTCTGGTGCTGGCGTACACCACCTTCGGCATGGGCATTCGCCTGCCCGGTTCGGGTGACGCCCACGCGGCCGGCGTCGACCACCGGACGGCGGCGCCGGCACGCGTGACGGCGAATGATCCGCCCTTCACCTCACCGGGAGTTCGTGCCGTAGGGCCCAACCGGTATGAGGTCGTCATGACGGCGCAGGCCTTCGGATACGAGCCCAACGAGATCCGCATTCCCCGGGGTGCGACGGTCGACTTCGTGGTGACGAGCAAGGACGTGATTCACGGTTTCATGATTCCAGGAACCACGGTGAACACGATGATCATCCCGGGCCAGGTGACCCACGTGCAATATACCTTCGACGAGCCGGGCGAGTACACGTTCTTCTGTCACGAGTACTGCGGGATCGGGCATCACGTGATGTCGGGCCGGATCGTCGTCGAATGAGGCCGGCGGCATCGAGGGGGACGTGACGACCATGGAATCTCGCGGCATTCCGCTGGAGTTCCGTGGGGATTATGCCGACGCCCGCAAGCACCTGCTCACCGCCATCTTTTTCGGCCTGGTGCTGGGCGTGTTGATGGGCCCGCTGCAGGCCCTCGACAAGGCACGCATCGATTTGTACCAGAACCTACCCTTGATCAAGAGTTACTATCAGGGGCTCACCCTCCACGGCGTCGCGCTGGCCCTGATCTGGACCAGCTTTTTCAACGTGGGCTTCCTGACGTTCACCGCGGTGCGGGGCTTCGGCCGCCCCTTGCAGAGCCGGCGTCTGAGCCGGGCCACCCTGTGGATCATGTGGGCCGGCCTTGCCCTGGCGCTGTTCGCCATTCTGACCAACCGGGCCACCGTCCTGTTCACCGCCTACGCGCCCCTGAAGGGGCACTGGACCTTCTACACCGGAGTGGCCCTGTTCGCCGTCGTCGGCACGTGGTTGCTGGCGGCCAACGTCTTCTTGACGTACCGAGCGTGGAAGCGCGACAACCCGGGCCGGAAGACGCCCCTACTGGCCTTCGGTACCCTGGTGACGCTGACCATGTGGACCCTCGCCACCAGCGGCGTGGCGACGGAGTTCGTGATCTACCTCATCCCGTGGTCGCTGGGCTTGCGGGAGGGCATCGACCCGCTGCTGACGCGCAGCCTGTTCTGGCTGACGGGCCATCCCATCGTGTACTGGTGGCTGCTCCCGGCCTACCTGTCGTGGTACTTCATGCTGCCGCGCCAGGCGGGCGGCAAGCTGTTCAGCGAATCCATGGCGCGGCTGGCCCTGCTGCTGTTCATCCCCTTCTCCCTGCCCGTCGGCGTCCACCACATGTACACCGACCCCGGGGTCGCCACCCACAGCAAGATGCTGCACGGCTTTCTGACCTTTGTGGTCTTCCTGCCGAGCTTGATCACGGCCTTCACGGTGGTGGCCTCCCTGGAGATCGCGGGACGCCAGCGCGGGGGCCGGGGATGGCTGGGGTGGATCCGCGCCCTGCCGTGGCGGGAACCCTCGGTGGCGGCCCAGTTGCTGGCCATGGTGCTCTTCACCGTGGGCGGGGCGTCGGGCCTGATCAACGCCTCCTATGTCCTGAACCTGCTGGTCCACAACACGCTGTTCGTGGTGGGGCACTTCCACCTGACCGTAGGCAGCGCCGTCACCCTCACCTTCATGGGCATCAGCTACTGGCTGATTCCCGAGTTGACCGGCCGTGCGCTGCGCGGCCGGCGGGTCGCGCTGGCCCAGGTGTGGCTGTGGTTCCTCGGCGTGGCCATCATGGGCCGTGGGATGGCGGCGATGGGGCTGGAGGGGGTGCCCCGTCGCACCTGGTGGTCCCAGGCCGCGTACCAGATCGCCGAGGCCCAGGCCGGCGGCGTGATGACGGCCGCGGGCGGCGCGCTCCTTTTCGTCAGCATGCTGCTGTTCGTGGGCGTCGTCGTGGTGACGATGCGCGGTGCGGAAGCTCCAGCGCGGCAGGCGGTACCCGTTGCCGAGCCCCTGGACGGCGGCATGCCGGTGCCGGTGTGGCTCAACCGGCTGACCCCGTGGGTCGTCGGTACCGTGGTCCTCACCCTGTTGGCCTGGGGTCCCGTGGTGTGGGGACTGCTGCAGTCGCCGTTCAGCGCCCCCGGCCTGAGGGCCTGGTGATCGCGACGGGTGAGCCGGGCCATTCATCACCACGGGTGCCGAGCGCCCTTCCCGCAGCGGCCGGGGAGGGCGCTCGGCGTATGACAGGAGCACCGACTGTCGGAGCCGCTCGGTCCATTGCCCGGGAGCCACCCTGCAACGATGCCGGCTCGCCGGATGGGGTAGGGCGCCCCCTGGCGGAGCCGCTTCACCGCGAACCCCTCGACCTTCCCTTCCCGGTACCTTTTGCCGGGCCCCCCGCTGCGGTAGAAAGAGGAGAGAGGAGAGCGACGGGCGTGATCGTCGGGACCGGGATCGACATCGTGCAGGTGGAGCGCATCGAAGCCATCTTGCGCCGCCGGGGGTGGCGCTGGGCGGAGCGGGTCTTCTCTCCGGACGAACTGGCCGCCGCCGGCGCCGGGCCCCACCGGGCCCGGCGCCTGGCGGCCCGCTGGGCGGCCAAGGAGGCCTTCGCCAAGGCCTTGGGCACGGGCCTGCGGGGGCTGCGCTGGCGGGACATCCGGGTCCGCCAGGACGAGGGGGGCCGGCCGTGGCTGGAGGTCGCGGGCCGGGCGTCCGCGCTGGCCCGGGCGGCGGGCGTCCAGCGCATCCACCTCAGTCTGTCCCACGACGGCCAGTGGGCGGTGGCCCAGGTCATCCTGGAAGGGACCGGCCCCGGGGAGGGACGGCCTTGACGGCGGAAGAACCGGCCGGCATCGCAGGGAGAGGGGTTGCAGGTCCTCGAGCCGGGGTGCCCGCGACGCCGGGCGGGGCATCCGGGGCCCCGCGAGGGGGACCCGCGACCTCTGGAGAGCCGGCGAGGCCGGCAGGGACCCCCGCCACCGGCACCGCGCCAGCCAGCGGCGCCGCCCTGGAAGGGGATCCGGGGCCTAGAGGGGTGTGGGTGCTCTCCGCGGCAGCGGTGCGGCGGGGCGACCGCCTGGCCGCGGACGCCGGGCTGGGCGGTCCGGTGCTCATGGAGACGGCGGGGCGCACGGCGGCCACCCTGCTCTGGAAGGTGGCGGGCCCCTTCTCGGCCCGGGAGCCCGTGGTGGTCCTGGCCGGCGGCGGGAACAACGGCGGCGACGGGATGGTGCTGGCCCGCTGGGTGGCCCGCTGGGCGGGGCCTACCGCGGTGAAGGTCTTCCTGCTGGCGGAGCCCGGCCGGTTGCGGGGCGAGGCGGCGGTGCAATGGTCGCTGCTGGCCCGTTCGGGCGTACCGGCGTTCGCGCTGGCGGGTGAACCGGCCCCGGGCGCCCAGCAGGGATCTCGCCAGAACCCCGGGACGGGGGCCGGGGCGGCTCCGGTGGCGGCCGAGTTCCCGGAGCCCGGGGCGGCCCGCCAACCCGCGGCGGGCTCGGCCGGCGCGGCGGGTCCGCACACCGAGGTCGGGCCGCAACCCGCGGCGGACCGGCCGGCCGCGGCCGGTCCGCCGGCCGCGGCCGGTGCGGGATCCGGGGTGGGGCTGGCGGTGGACCCGTTTCTCGATCACTTGGAAGCTGCCGTCGCCCGCGCCCGGGTGGTGGTCGATGCCCTGCTGGGCGTGGGGGTGCGGGGCGCCCCGCGTCCCCTGGCCGCCCGGGCCCTTCAGGTGGTGGGAGCCGCGGGGGTGCCGGTCTTCGCCCTGGATTTGCCCTCCGGCCTCGACGCCGACACCGGGGAGGCGGCGCCGGTGGTGCCGCGCGCCACCTGGACCGCCACCTTCGCCGCGGCCAAGTGGGGTCTCGTGCTCGGCCAGGGCCCGGAACGGGCCGGGCAGGTCTTCGTGGTCGACATCGGCTGGCCGCAGGAGACCGGCACCGGCGTCGGCGGGACGGGCGGTGAGGCGGAAGCCGGCGCGCCCGGCGGCGGCACCGGAGGTTTCCCCTCCGCCCGCGTCCTCGATGCGGCCGGCGTGGCGGCCCTCCTTCCCCGGCGGCCCTGGGATGCCCACAAGGGCTGGGCGGGTCACGTCGTCGTAGCCGGCGGACGGCCGGGGCAGGTGGGAGCGGCGGTGCTGGCGGGCACGGCCGCCCTGCAGGCCGGGGCGGGCACCGTGACCCTGGCCGTGCCCGCGCCGGTGCGGACCGAGGCCGCGGTCCACCGCCCGGAGATCATGACCTGGGCCCTGCCCGCCACAGCCGGCGGCGAGTGGGACGCGGCGGCCGTCACCGCGCTGGCGCAGCGGGAACGGGAGCGGCGGGGCCGGGTGGTGCGGGTGATCGGGCCGGGCCTCGGGCAGAGCCCCGGCGCCGCCGCCTGCCTGGTCGCATGGCTCGGCCTCGACAGGCCGGCTGCGAGGGATCCGGCGGAGGGGGCGTCGGACGACGACCGCCCGGCCGATGCGCCCCACGGTCGCCCGGCCGATGGAGCCCCAGGGACCGACGGGGAGCCGGGCGCCCGCGCGCCCGAGGGCGCCGCGGCGGCCGGCTCGGCCGCGGCCGGGCCGGTTTGCCGGCCTACCGTCCTCGACGCCGACGGGCTGAACCTGGCGGCCCTCCTGGGCATCGATCGGCTGCGGGAGCGGCCGGGTTCCTTCCCTCTCGTGCTGACGCCCCACCCGGGGGAGGCCGCTCGGCTGCTGGGCTGGACCACGGCCCGGGTCCAGGCCGAGCGGCCGCGGGCCGCCGTGGAACTGGCCCGCCGGGCGGGGGCCGTCGCCGTGCTCAAGGGGGCCGGGACCCTGATCGCCGGCCCGGGCGGCGAGCTCTACATCTGCACGCGGGGTCATCCCGGCATGGCCAGCGCCGGCATGGGCGATGCCCTGGCCGGCATCGTGGGCGCCTTCCTGGCCCAGGGGCTCGAGCCGCTGGCGGCCGCCCTGGTGGCCGTGTTCGTCCACGCTCTGGCGGGCGAGCTGGCGGCGCCCGCGGAGGGCATCCCCGTGCAGGCGACGCAGCTCATCACGCGGTTGCCGGAGGCCCTCGACCGCATCCGCCGGGGGTCGCCGGGATCCGCGGCGGCGCTCGGCATCCCCGGCGTCGCATGGTTGCGGCCGCCCCTCGAGGGTGATGGCGCGCCCGTCGGCTAGCGGGGGACGCAGGACGCTAGCGGGGGACGCAGGACGGGTCGGCCCACGGCACACCCCGGCGGGACACACGCCGGCGGGACGCCGACCACCCTGGCCGGGAGCCACCCGGATCACGGCGTGCGTGCCGCAGCGGCGGACCGTGGACGGCCCTGGCCGTTGCATCCCGTCGGCGCCGGTCGGCGCCCGCCAGCGACCGCCGGCCCAGGAGGCCTGGGCCTGACCGGATCCCACCGGCGGCCGCCGGCCGTTGCAGGGCGCGGGGCCTGCGACCGGCGGTTCCCCCGGCCCCTACCCGACTCCCGCGGGCGATCACCAGGCGACAGGGCCTCGGCCCGGACGGCCCCCCGACTCCTGCTCGGCCCCCGCGGGCGACCGCCGGTGAAGGCGTCTGGGGCGGGTCCCGCCCAGCGCCGTCGGCCGCCGCCCGGGGACAGGGTCCAGGCCCGGCCGGATCCCACCCGCCGTAGCCCGCTGCAGCCCGCGACAGGGTCCGGGATCCTGCCAGCGAAGCCATCTTAGGGATTCGCGCCGCTTCGCGCCTCGCGGTCCCGGGCCCGTGGCCGCCGCGCCCCGGCGCGGGACGAGGTCCCGCCATCCGCGGCACGGGCCCCGCATCCGGGGGAGCATCCCGACACCAGCGGCCCCCGCCGGGCTGAATCCCCCGCGGCGGCCGGGGTGGGAGCGGCGCCGTGCCACGGCGGCCGCCGGCCGTGGGCGGCGTCGTGGCCCTGGCAGACCGACCCGACGACCCGATAGGAGGACCCACCGGAGGAGGAGTCCGTCGTGGAAGGGCCGGGCCGGGTGCGCCCGATGCGCCCCACCTGGGTGGAGGTGGACCTGGACGCCATCGCCCACAACGTGGAGACCCTGCAGCGGCTTGCCGCCCCCGCCCAGCTGATGGCGGTGGTCAAGGCCGACGGCTACGGCCACGGGGCGGTGATGGTCGCCCGCACCGCCCTGGCCCACGGGGCCCGGCGCCTGGCCGTGGCCGTCGTGGAGGAGGGCGTCCACCTGCGCCAGTCGGCCATCGCGTGCCCCATCCTGGTGATGGGCTGGACGCCGCCATGGCAGTACGGCCTCGCCCTCCGCTACGACCTCGAGCTGACGGTGAGCAGCGAGGAGGAGGCCCGGGCCCTGGCCGAGGCCGCCCGCCGGGAGGGCCGCAGGGTGCGGGTCCACCTCAAGGTGGACACCGGCATGGGGCGGCTCGGGCTGCGCTGGGACCACCCCCGGCTGGCGGAGGTGGCGGCCCGGATCGCGGGGCTGGGCGGGCTGGAGCTGGTGGGCGTCTTCACCCACCTGGCGACGGCGGACGACCCCGATGCCCCCCTCACCGAGGAGCAGTTGGCCCGCTTCGGCCGGATCGTCGCGACCCTGGACGAACGCGGCCTGCGCCCGCTCCTGCGGCACGCCGCCAACAGCGCGGCGCTACTGCGGCTGCCGGGGGCCCGCTACGACCTGGTCCGGCCGGGCATCGCCCTCTACGGCCTGGAGCCGTTCCGCGGCGCCGTCGCCGCCTTCGACCTCCGGCCGGCGCTGGCTTGGAAGACGCGGGTGGCCCTGGTCAAGGAGGTGCCCGCCGGCACCCCCATCAGCTACGGGGCGACCTTCGTCACCCGCCGCCCCTCGCGCATCGCCGTCCTGCCCGTGGGCTACGCCGACGGGCTCAGGCGAGCCCTCTCCAACCGCGGGCAGGTGCTGGTCGGCGGCCGACGGGTGCCCATCGTCGGCCGGGTGTGCATGGATCAGGTGATGGTCGACGTGACCGACGCGGGGCCGGTGGCGGTGGGCGACGAGGCCGTGCTCATCGGGCGGCAGGAGGACGAGGCGATCACCGCCGACGAGATGGCGGGCTGGATGGATACCATCGGGTACGAGGTGGTCACCGGCATCGGGCGGCGGGTGCCCCGCATCTACTTGCGGGGGGGCCGTCCCGTGGCGCAGGCGCCGCTGTCCCACCTGCTGTGACGCCTGCGTCCCCCGGGCGGTGGCGGGGGTGGACGACCGGGGCGGCGGCGGTGCCGACGCCGGCGGTCGGCCAGCGAGGGGGCGACTCCGGCGCCAGCCAGCCCGGGACGGGGGGCGACTCCGGCGGCGGGCCGGCCCGGGACGCGTGGGCCGCGGGCCGGTTCGTCCCGCGGAGGCGACGCCGGTTCGTCCGCGGGAGGACGAGGGCACGAGGGGTGGTGACGGTGCCGGACGGATCCTTCCCTTCGCAGATCGCGGCCGCCGCCACGCCGACGGGGGGGCCGGAGGCGGGCGCCGCAGGCCGGCCGGCGACGGAAGAGATCTTGCGCCGCGGCTATCAGGAGATGGGCCCCCTCAACCAGCGCCTGGCCGAGGAGTGGATCCCCGGGGAGCTGGAGCCCCGGCGCTGGGAATGGGGTGGGGAGGGCGGTTGACGTGGAGATCCGCCGCGGCGACATCTTCTTCGCCGACCTCAGCCCCGTGATCGGGTCCGAGCAGGGCGGCATCCGTCCCGTCCTGGTGATCCAGAACGACGTGGGGAACCGCTACAGCCCGACGACCATCGTGGCGGCCATCACCTCGCAGATCAACAAGGCCAAGCTGCCGACCCACGTGGAGCTGCCCGCCCGGCACTACGGCCTGGAGAAGGACTCGGTGGTGCTGCTGGAGCAGATCCGGACCATCGACAAGCGGCGGCTCCTGGAGCGGGTGGCGCGGCTGGACGCCGGGGCGATGCGGCGGGTCGACGTGGCGCTGGCCATCAGCCTGGGGCTGCGGGAGGTCTGATCCGGCGGAGGACGCCGCGCAGGGACGAGGGGCGAGGGCGGGGCGCGACGGTGCGCGGCCGACGATGGGAGACCGTGGCATGGAACCCGAGCTCTTGGTCGAGGTGACCCGCGGCGGCTGGGTGGAGAGCCGCCATTGCGGTCACGCCGTGGTGGTGGACGAGCAGGGGCGCGTGGTGGCGGCCCTCGGCGATCCGGACCACGTCACCTTCCTGCGCTCGACCCTCAAGCCGATCCAGGCCCTGGCGGTGGTGGCCTCTGGGGCCGCGGACGCCTTCGGCTTCGACGACGCCGAGGTGGCCCTGATGTGCGGCTCCCACGCCGGCGAGCCGCACCACGTGGCCCGCGCCGCCTCGATGTTGGCCAAGCTGGGGTTGGGACCGGACCAGCTGGCCTGCGGGCCCCAGCCGCCGGCCAGCCCGGCTGCCCGGGCGGCCCTGGTGCAGGCGGGCGCCGCGCCTTCCCGCCTGCACAACAACTGCTCCGGCAAGCACGCCGGCATGCTGGCCCTGGCGCGCCACCGGGGCTGGCCCGTGGAGGGGTACCACCGGCCGGACCACCCCGTCCAGCAGGCCGTGCGCCAGCTGGTGGCGGACCTGACGGGGCTGCGGCCGGGGGGACCGGCCTGGCGCGAGGCGGTGGACGGCTGCGGGGTGGTCACCTTCGCCCTGCCGCTGGTGGAGGTCGCCCGCATGTTCCGCTTCCTCGGCCGGCCCGACCGGTTGCCGCCCGCGCTGACCCACGTGGCGCCCGCGGTGGAGCGCATCCGGTGCGCGCTGGTGGCGCATCCCGCGATGATCCGCGGGGACGGCCAGTTCGACACCGAGGTGATCCGCGCCACCGGCGGCGCCTGGATCGGCAAGGTCGGGGCCGAGGGCGTCTACGCCGCGGCCCTGTCCACGGGTCACGCTCTGGCGCTGAAGGTCGCCGACGGGCAGGAGCGGGCGCGGCCCGTGGCGGTCGTGGCGCTGCTGGAACGCCTTGGCCTGTTGCCCCCGGGGGCGGAGGCCGTGAGGGCGCGGTGGCATCGCGTGCCGGTGACCAACACCCGCGGCGAGGTGGTGGGGGAGATCCGACCGGCAGGGCGCCTGGGCGTCGTCCCGTGACCCCGGTCGGGATCGGGGCCGAGCCCGCCGGGGACGGGGCGCCGGCGCCGGCCCCGCGGCGGGGAGGAGGCGAGGGATTCGTGGCGCGACCGGAAGCCGAGCTGATGCGGATCGCCGACATGGCCACGCTGGAGCGGGTGGTGAAGGGCTGCACCGCCTGCCGCCTGCGGGCAGGCTGCCGCGGCGTCGTCTTCGGCGACGGCAACCCGGCGGCACGGATCATGCTGATCGGCGAGGGGCCGGGGGCCGACGAGGACCGGCTGGGCCGGCCCTTCGTGGGCCGCGCGGGGCAGCTGCTGGACCGCATCCTGGCCGCGTGCGGGTTCGACCGCCGGCGCCACGTCTACATCGCCAACGTGGTCAAGTGCCGGCCGCCCGGCAACCGCACCCCCACGCCCGACGAGCGGGCGGCCTGCCTGCCCAACCTGCGCGCCCAGATGCGCCTGGTGAACCCGGCGATCGTCGTGCTGCTGGGCTCCACCGCCCTGCAGGCGCTGATCGACCCGGCGGCGCGCATCACCCGCTGGCGCGGGCAGTGGATCCACCGCGACGGCATCTGGTACATGCCGACCTACCACCCCGCCGCGCTGCTGCGCAACCCCGCCCTGAAGCGGGACTGCTGGCACGACTTCAAAAAGGTCATCGACAAGTACCGGGAGCTGGTGGATCCGGCCCACGTGGCGCCGCACCACCCGCCGGAGGCGGCGGACGAACCGGCCGCCGGGCGGGAGCCGGCGGGTGGCGCCCCGCCGGCTCCCGCCCGGCCCGGGGGCCCGGGGGCGCACGCCGCGCCGGCCGGCCGCCCGGGATCACCGGGCGGGGCGGCCCGCCCGGAGGGGTTCGGCGGGCTGCGGCAGGCGGCCGCCGCGGCGGAGCCGCCCGCGTCGTCGCGGGCCGCCGGGTCGGCGGCCCGCGACGACGGGGCCGAGGGGGCCAGCGCCGCCGGACCCGGCACCCAGCTCACCCTGTTCGATCCGGTCCCCGGCGGCGCGGGCACGGCTGCGGCGGGGGACGCCGCGGCGGCGGCAGGGGGCGCCGGGACCCGCGCGGCGGGCCGAGGAGGCCGGGACCGCCCGGCGCCCGGGCCGGCGGGCGGGGAGGGCGCCGCATCGTGACCGGCCGCTGGTCGGCGGTCATCCCCTCCGCCGAGGCCATGGAGCGGCTGGGCGCCCACCTGGCCCGTGCCCTGGAGGTGGGGGACTGGGTCGCCCTGACGGGCGCCCTGGGGGCGGGGAAGACCACCCTGGTGCGGGGGCTGGCCCGCGGCCTCGGATTCCGCGGTCGCGTGGCGAGTCCCACCTTCACCCTGGTCCACGTCTATCGCGGCCGCATCCCCCTCCACCACCTGGACCTCTACCGCCTCGAGGGGGAGCCGGCGCTGCAGGACGTGGTGGACCCGGCCGAGATGGAGGCGACGGGCGCCGTGGTGGTGGAGTGGGCCGACCGCGCGCCGGGTTGGGTTCCGGCGGACGCCCTGTGGCTGGAGCTGGCCCTGCAGCCGCCCGGCCCCCACCGGCGCGTGGCGGCCCGCGCCGCCGGCCCCCGCGGCCGACGGCTGCTGGACCACCTGGCGCGCGGCTGGGGCGGCGACGACGCGGCGCGGGGCGGCCCCGAAGGGGGGACGGCGGATGGCCCGGGCGGCCGGTAGGTCCCGCCGGTCTCCGCGGACGGGACGGGGGTGGGCACCGCCCGGGCCGCCATCCCCGGGGGCTCGGGACCCGTCCCGCGGCGTGGGGGACGTCGCCCGGGGCGGCCTCCGGGCGGGCGGCCGCCGGCCACGCCGGGGGATGCGGGCACGCCGGGGCGTACGGGAAGGGGACGAGGCCGGACGATGACCCCATGGATCCTCGGCATCGACACCTCGGGCCCGCGGTGCGGCGTGGCCCTCCTGCAGGGCGAGCGCGTGGCGGGGGTGGAGGAGCTGGCCGCCCCGGGCACCAACCGCGCCCTGATGCCCGCCATCGACCGCCTCTGCCGCCGGGCGGGCATCGGCCCCCGCCGGCTGGACGGCATCGCCGTCGCCCTGGGGCCGGGATCCTTCACGGGGCTGCGCATCGGCCTGGCGACGGCCAAGGGCCTGGCGGTGGCCCTGGGTCGACCCCTGGCCGGGGTGGGGACGTTGGAGGCCGTCGCCTCCGCCGCCGCAGGGGGCGACGGCGGGACCGGGGCGATGCGCCACCGCCTGGTGGTCCGCCGGGCCCGGCGCGACGAATTCTATGCGGCGGCCTTCGACCCGTCCGGCCGGCGCCTCTGGGGCCCCGACGTGGTGGCGGCGGACGCCCTGGCGGCGTTCCTGGGGCCGCGGGGCGGCCATCCCGCGAGCCCGCCGGGCCCCGTCGGAGCCGGCGTCCCGGGGGGACGACCCGCCGACCTCCCGGAGGGGCGATCGTCCGGCGTCCCGCCGGCGGGGGTGGGGGAGCCCCCATCGCCCGGGGCGCTGGATCGCGGCGCCGCCGGCACGGGTTGGGTCGTGGTGGTCGACCCGGCCGATGGGGCGGCCCTCGGCCTGGCGGCCGCCGTCGCTCCGACCGCGCCGACGGGGGGCACCGTCGACGCCACCGGCGCCGGCCGCGCCGACGTCATGGTGGTGCCCGACCCCGGCGCCGTCCCCGTCGCCGTGGCGCGGCTGGCCCGGCGCCGCCTGGAGGCCGGCGGCGACGATCCCGCCACCCTGGTCCCCCTGTACCTGCCCGCCGGTTCCACCTTCCGCCCCTACCCGGGTGCCGCTCAGGGATCGCCCGCGCCGGGTCGGGGGTAGGGATCGCCCGTCCCCGGACGCCCCGCCCGGGCCTCCTCCCCGGCGGCCACCTCCCGGCGCGGAGGGCGGGGCGCCTGCGCCGGCCGGTCCCGCGTCGCCGCCCGCCCGACGGGGCGACGGGCGCGGCGGCCCCTGGACCGCGCCGGCCGGCGCCGCCCCGTGGTGCCGCCAGCGCGCGGTCCGGGCGCCCCGGCCGCGCCGCCCCGGCCGCGGCCGCCCCCGCCGACGGAGATGGTATGATGGATCTGCCGCCGCGGGAGGTGAGCGGGGTGGCGCCGTCCGACGACGCGCGAAGCCAGCCCGCCGAGATCCGCATCGAGCCGATGACGCCGGGCGATCTGCCCGGGGTCCTGGCCATCGAGCGCCGCTCCTTCCCGACGCCGTGGTCGGAGCGGGCCTTCGTCAGCGAACTGCGGGACAACCTCTACGCCGACTACATCGTCGCCCGCCACGGCGACCGCGTGGTGGGCTATGCCGGCATGTGGTGCATCCTCGACGAGGCCCACGTGACCACCATCGCCGTCGACCCGGAGTTCCGCGGCCGCGGCGTGGGCGACCGGCTGCTCACCGCCCTGGAGCAGCGGGCGCTGCGCTACGGATGCCGCCGCATGACCCTGGAGGTCCGGGTCAGCAACCACGTGGCCCAGCGCCTCTACCGGCGCCACGGCTTCCGCCCCTGCGGGATCCGGCGGGGCTACTACGTCGACAACGGCGAGGACGCCATCGTCATGTGGCGCGACCGCCTGGACCCGCCGGGCCCCGTGGCGACGGAGGAACCGGGCGCCGAAGGCGCCCGCGGTGCGGCGGCTGCGGACGGCCTCGAGGCGACCGACGGGGTGGCGCCGCGCGGCGTCGACGCCGCGTCCGCCTCCGCGGCCGGCGCCGGCGGCGCGGCGGGTGGGAGCGAGGCGCCGTGACGCGGCCCCACCTCACCCTGGGCATCGAGACCAGCTGCGACGAGACCAGCTTCGCGGTGGTCGCCGACGGTCGTCGCATCCTGGCCAACGTGATCCTCAGTCAGACCCGGGAGCACCGGCGCTACGGGGGGGTGGTGCCCGAACTGGCCTCGCGGCGCCACCTGACCAATGCCGTGCCGCTGCTCCACGAAGCCCTGGCCGAGGCCGGCATCGGCCTCGACGACCTGGACCTGATCGCCGTCACCCGCGGCCCCGGCCTGGTGGGCGCCCTGCTGGTGGGCGTCGCCCTCGCCAAGGCGCTGGCGTGGGCCCTGGACAAGCCGCTGGTCGGGGTCCACCACCTGGCGGGACACATCCACGCCAACTTCCTGGCCGGTCCGGGGGAGGAACCGGCCCCCGCGCCCCGGCTGCCCGCCGTGGCGCTAGTGGTCTCGGGCGGCCACACCGACCTGTTCCACCTCCAGGCGGACGGCGGCCTGGAGTGGCTGGGCGGCACCCGCGACGACGCCGCGGGCGAGGCCTTCGACAAGGTGGCCCGGGAGCTGGGGTTGGGCTATCCCGGCGGGCCGGTGATCGACCGGCTGGCGGCCCGGGGCGACCCCCAGGCCTTCCCGTTCCCCCGCGCCATGCTGGACGACGACTCGCTGGACTTCAGCTTCAGCGGCTTGAAGACCGCCGTGATCTACGAGCTGGAGCGACGCGGCTGGCGGGACCCGGACCGCCGGGCGGAGCTGGAGGCGCACCTGCCCGACCTGGCGGCGGGCTTCCAGCAGGCGGTGGTGGACGTGCTGGTGGCCAAGACGGTGCGGGCGGCCCGGCAGGTGGGGGCAAGGCAGATCTACCTGGCCGGCGGGGTGGCGGCCAACCGGCGGCTGCGGCGGGACCTGGCGGCGGCCGCCGCCGCGGCGGGGCTCGACCTCGCCTACCCGCCCCCGGTGCTGTGCACCGACAACGGCGCCATGATCGCCGCAGCCGGCCACGCCGCGTGGCGGCGCGGCCGCCGGGACGGCCTCGACCTGGACGTCGATCCCGATCCGCCGCTGGACGAATGGCTGTAGCGCGGGAGGGGTGGTCATGGCCGCGGTCCCGCGCCAGCAGCGGCTGACCCGGCGCCGGGTGGCGCCCGGGCGCAATGCCCTCCACTACTGGCGGGAGGCCAAGAGCCTGCCCCGGGTGGCGTGGAACTTCCTCGTCATCTCGCTGTGCCGCGTCTTGCCCTGGTTCGGGGTCAAGAACTTCCTCTATCGGCGGCTCGGCATGAAGGTCGGGCGGGACGTGGCCTTCGGCCTCATGGCGATGGTCGACGTCTTCTGGCCCGAGCTGATCGAGGTGGGCGACAACAGCATCATCGGCTACAACACGGTGCTGCTGGCCCACGAGTTCCTGATCGACGAGTACCGCACGGGCCCCGTGGTCATCGGGCGCAACGTGATGATCGGGGCCAACTGCACGATCCTGCCCGGCGTGGTCATCGGTGACGGCGCGGTGGTCGCCGCCCACTCCCTGGTCAACCGGGACGTGCCGCCGGGCGCCGTGGTGGGCGGCGTCCCCGCCCGACCCCTGCGCCGCCCCGGCGGCTGATGGGTGCCGGCGGGCCGCTCCGGGATCCGCTGCGACGCCGGCGCCGGACGGCGTCGCCCGCGCCGTCGGGGTGCAATGGCCCTCCCCGGGGTGCCCGAACGCGCAGGGTGCGTCGGGGCGATGGGTGCGAATGTTTTCCAGCGCCCGGCCCCAACCTACGGGTATGCAGGTGGGCGGCATCGGGACGGATGGGGTGCGGACGCGCCGGGGACTCGCGTCGCTTCCGCGGTCCCGACGGGGGCGGGCCGGGCGGCCGCCGGGGCGCCGTAGCACCGGGCCCCGATGCCGCATACATCCTGAAGTGCGCCCGCGGGCCGCGGACGGGTTGGCGCCTCCGCCCCGCCGCCACCGGCGGGGACAAGGGAACGGGCCGTGCGTTGCGAATCTTGGGGGCATGGATGGCAGGGAAGGTGGAACGGGCGATGGAGGAACCGGCGAACACGCCCCCGGTGGACTGGGCGGGCAAGCGCGTGCACTTCATCGGCATCGGCGGCTACGGCATGAGCGGCCTGGCGCGGGTCCTCCTGGCCCGCGGGGCGCGGGTCAGCGGCTCCGACGTCCGTCCCTCCGACCGCACCCGCTGGCTGACGGAGCAGGGTGCCCGCGTCCACATCGGGCACGATCCCGCGCACGTGGCCGGTGCCGACCTGGTGGTCTACAACACCGACGTCCCCCCCGACAACGTGGAGCTGGTGGCGGCGCGCAAGGCGCAGATCCCCGTCTGGCACCGGTCGCAGGTGCTGGCCGACCTCCTCAACCACCGGCGCGGCGTGGCCGTCACCGGGACCCATGGCAAGACCACCACCACGGCGATGACGGGCCTCGTGCTGGTGGCCGGCGGGTTCGACCCCACGGTGCTGGTCGGCGGGGAGGTGCCGGAGTTCGGCACTGCCACCGCCCGGCTGGGGAACGGCCCCTGGGTCGTGGCCGAGGCCTGCGAGAGCGACGGCACCTTCCTCCGCTACCGGCCGGAGATCGCCGTGGTCACCAACGTCGAGCCCGAGCACCTGGACCACTACGGGGGCGACTTCGGGCGGCTCCAGGCGGCCTTCGGCCGGTTCCTCCGCAACGTCCGGCCGGGTGGGCGGGTGGTGGCCTGCGCCGACCATCCCGTGGTGCGGGAGCTGCTGGCCGGCCTCGACCCGCGGGGCCCGGTACGGGTGGTGCGCTACGGCATCGAGGCGGACGACGGCGACCTGCGCGCCCGCGACGTGCAGGCGGGGCCCGAGGGCTCGCGGTTCACGGTGTGGCGGGGCGATCGGCCGCTGGGCGAGGTCCGCCTGGCGATCCCGGGCCAGCACAACGTGCTCAACGCGCTGGCGGCGCTCGGGGTGGGCCTGGAGCTCGGCGTGCCCTTCCCCGTCGCCGCCGCGGCGCTGGCCGGCTTCCACGGCGCCAAGCGGCGCTTCCAGGTGCTCTATGACCGCGACGGCATCCTGATCGTCGACGACTACGCCCACCACCCGACGGAGATCCGCGCCACCCTGCGCGCCGCCCGGCAGCGGTGCGGACCCGGCGGGCGGGTGATCGCCGTCTTCCAACCCCAGCGCTACACGCGGACCCACCTCCTGATGGACGAGTTCGCCCGCGCCTTCGGCGACGCCGACCGGGTGATCCTGACGGAGATCTACGCCCCGCCTGGCGACCGGCCGATCCCGGGCGTCTCCAGCGCCGTGCTGGCCGAGCGCATCGCCGAGCGCGAAGGCCGGCCGGTGGAGCTGATCCGCAGCCGGGAGGAGCTGGTGGAGCACCTGCTGCACACGGTGCGGCCCGGCGACCTGGTGCTGACCATGGGCGCCGGCGACATCTGGACCGTGGCCCGCGACCTGGCCCAGCGCCTCCAGGCGGTGACGCCCGCCTGAGCAGGGCCGTGGCCCGGCCGCCGGAGCCGTTGCACGTCCCATCCCGCCGTGGTACCAATGGAACCAATAACCCGGGTGGCCCGAGGCGCTCCGGTCCGGCCCGGGGTGGTCGGTCCGCGCCTCGGGCCGGGTCCGGTGGGAGGGGCGAACCGTGAGGTCCGATCGCGAGGCACCCGCCGGCGCCGGCGACGGTTCCGCCGGACGAACCGGCCGGGCGCCGACGGCACCCGGCGCCGGGAATGGCCGGCGGGCGGTCCCGGTCGCCGCGGAGGAAGGCGGCGACGGGTGGGCGGCGCGCCCGGGCAGCGGCGGGCGCCGTGTCCACCCGGAGGCTTGGACGCGGGAGCCGGCGTGGGCGTCCCGTACCGACCATGGGGGCGGGCTCGCGGACGGGGTGTCCGGCGACCCCGGCGCCGCCCACGTCCCCTGGGCCGGCGATCCCGCGGCCCGCGGCGACGGCAAGGTCGTGGGCGAGGCCCTGACCTTCGATGACGTGTTGATCGTCCCCGCCGCTTCCGACGTCCTGCCCCGGGACGTCGACGTCTCCACCCGCCTGACGCGCCAGCTGCGCATCCGCATCCCCCTGGTCTCCGCCGCCATGGACACGGTCACCGAGGCCCGCCTGGCCATCGCCCTGGCGCGGGAGGGCGGCATCGGCATCATCCACAGGAACATGCCCCCGGAACAGCAGGCGGCGGAGGTCGACAAGGTCAAGCGCTCCGAGCATGGGGTGATCGTCGACCCGTTCTACCTCTCGCCGCAGCACCGGGTGCGCGATGCGCTGGAGCTGATGGCGCGCTACCATATCTCCGGCGTCCCCATCGTGGACCAGGGCGGCATCCTGGTGGGGATCATCACCAACCGTGACGTCCGCTTCGAGGAGAACCTGGATCGTCCCATCGCCGAGGTGATGACCCGCGAGGGCCTGGTGACGGCGCCCGAGGGCACCACCCTCGCCCGGGCCAAGGAGATCATGCGGCAGCACAAGATCGAGAAGCTGCCGCTGGTCGACGCCGCCGGCCGCCTGCGCGGGCTGATCACCATCAAGGACATCGAGAAGGCGATCCGCTACCCCAACGCCGCCAAGGACGAGCGGGGGCGGTTGCTGGTGGGGGCGGCGGTGGGCGTGGGGCCGGCGGGCCTGGAGCGGGCCGACGCCCTGGTCGAGGCCGGGGTCGACGTGCTGGTGGTCGACAGCGCCCACGGCCACTCGCGGAACGTCCTGGAGGCGGTGCGGGCCCTGAAGCGGCGGCATCCGCAGGTGCCGGTGATCGCGGGCAACGTGGTGACCGCCGAGGGTACCCGGGCGCTGATCGAGGCGGGCGCCGACGCCGTCAAGGTGGGCGTGGGGCCCGGCTCCATCTGCACCACGCGGGTGGTGACGGGGGCCGGCTTCCCGCAGCTGAGCGCCATCCTGGCCTGTAGCCGGGAAGCGGACCGGTACGACGTCCCCGTCATCGCCGACGGCGGCATCAAGTACTCCGGGGACATCGTCAAGGCCCTGGCCGCCGGCGCCAGCGCGGTGATGATCGGCAGCCTCTTCGCCGGGACCGAGGAGGCGCCGGGCGAGCTGGAGATCTATCAGGGCCGGAGCTTCAAAGTCTACCGCGGCATGGGCTCCCTGGGCGCCATGAAGCAGGGCGGTGCCGACCGATACTTCCAGGACGGCGAGGCCAAGTTCGTGCCGGAGGGGGTCGAGGGGCGGGTGCCCTACCGCGGCCCGCTGTCGGAGACGGTCTTCCAGCTGGTGGGCGGCCTGCGGGCGGGCATGGGCTACGCCGGCGCGCCGGACATCGAGACCCTGCGCCGGACGGCGCGGTTCGTCCGCATCACCGCCGCCAGCCTGGCGGAGAGCCATCCCCACGACGTCACGGTGACCAAGGAGCCGCCCAACTACTGGCTCGGCCGGGCGTGAGGGCGGGGCCGGCGGCGGGGGTCCCGACCGGGCGCGGAGCGGCTTCCCCAACGGGGCGCGGTGCGTGTGCGCCCGACCGGGCGCGGAGCGGCCGCCCCAACGAGGCGCGGTGCGTGCGCCCGGGCGGGGCGCGGAGCGGCCGCCCGAACGAGGCGCGGTCCGTGCGCCCGGGCGGGGCGTGCTGCGGGCGGCCGGGCGGGGCGCCCGGACGGCTTCGCCGCATCCCGGCCCGGGCCCCATGCCGGCCCGGGGAGGTGCCGAGGGACGCATTGCGCCAGCGCGAGGAGCGGATCCAGGGGGCGCGAGGGGACGGGAGCGACCGGCCCGCCCCGGCCGCCAGCGATCGTACCCACGGGATCCCCAGGACCCACGGGCCCGACGGGACCGGGGCGGGTCCAGGGGCGTCGCCGTCCGCGGCGGGAGGGGCGGTCGACGCCCTTTGGGGGGCGGCGGTCCGCGGCGCATCGCCCCCCGCCGCGCCACCGGGGGACGGTCGCGGCGGGGAGGGGGGTGGGGGTGCGGGCAGCCCCGCCGCCCCGCAGGCGGCCGTCGCCTACCTGCAGGGCCTCGGTCGATTCGGCATGCGGCTGGGACTCCAGCGGATCCGGCGCCTGCTGGCGGCGCTGGGCCACCCGGAGGAGGACCTGCCGCCCGTCTACCACGTGACGGGGACCAACGGCAAGGGCTCTACGGCGTGCATCCTGGAGGCCGTGCTCCGGGCGGCGGGCTGCCGGACGGCCCTCTTCACCTCCCCGCACCTGGTCCGCTACGAGGAGCGGTTCGCCTTCGACGGCCGGCCCGTCTCCGGCCTTGAGCTGGCGGCCGCCATCGAGCGGGTGCGGAGCGCAGCCGACGCCGTGGCGGCGACGGGCGAGGCACCCACCGAGTTCGAGGTGGCGACCGCCGTGTTCTTCCTGCTGGTGCAGGCGCGACGGCCCGACGCCGTCGTGCTGGAGGTCGGCCTGGGCGGGCGCTACGACGCCACCAACGTGGTGCCCCGGCCGGCGGTCTCGGTGGTCACCAACGTCGCCCTGGATCACACCGACCGGCTGGGCCGGACGGTGGAGGAGATCGCCTACGACAAGGTGGGCATCGCGCGACCCGGCGTGCCCCTGGTGACGGGCGCCCTGGACCCCGCGGCCCTGCGGGTGCTGCGCCGGGAGACGGCGCGGGTGGGCGCGCCGCTCTGGGAGGTGCGTCCGCTGACGGACGCACCCCCTCCCGCGGTGGGGCCGGGGCGGGACGAACCGGCCGGCGAGCCACCCGGGCCGGTGGCGGTGGCCACCTACCGCTTGCGGACCACCGGTCCGGAGGGGTCGCGCTGGGACTACCGGGGGCCGGCCGGGTCGCCGCGCGGCGCAGCGGTGCGCTGGGACCACCTGCCGCTGGCCCTCGTCGGCCCCCACCAGGTCGCCAATGCGGCGGTGGCCGTGGCCGCGCTGCAGGCCGCGGCCGCCACCGGCCGCGGCCTGCAGGTGGGCCGCGCGGCGGTGGAGCGCGGCCTGGCCGCCGCCCGCTGGCCCGGGCGCATGGAGCGCCTGCGCTGGCAGGGCCGGGACGTCTGGCTGGACGGCGCCCACAATCCCGCCGGCATGGCCGCCCTGGCCCGGACGGTGGCCACCCTCTGGCCCGGCCGCCGGGTGCTGCTGGTGATCGGCATGCTGGACGACAAGGACGTCGAGCAGGCGGCGGGTGCCATCGCCCCGGTGACGGGACGGGCCGTGGTGAGCGAGCCGCCGAGCCCGCGGGCCGCGCCGGCGGAGCGACTGGCGAGGGCCTTGGCGACCCAGGGCGTACCGGTGGTGGTGGAGAGGGAGCCGGTGGGCGCCCTGGCCCGCGCGTTGCGCGAGGCGGAGCCCGGGCAGCCGGTGCTGGTGACCGGCAGCCTGTACCTGGTGGGCGCCGTGCGGGCCCACGTGCTGGCGCCCGCAGGAACCCCCGGCGCCTGAGCCACCCCCTGCACAGGGAAGGCGCGCGGCGGCGGCGAAGTGGGGTGGAGGCCGCCCGCTTCGTCCGGTGGCCCGGCCCAGGCGGCGCGCCGGCGTGACCGGGACGGGCGGCGCCGGGGCCCGAGTCCTGCGGCCGGCGCCGGCGTCCGTCCCGCGCAGGCGCGGGGTGTGCAGGGCCGCGGCCTGCGGGGGAGGGCGCGGCCCCGCCGGCGGCGCGCGGGGCCGGTTCGTCCAGCCCGGCCTCGGTGGGGCGGCCCGTGCGGGGGTGAGGTGTGTGCGCGAGACGGTGATCGTCGACGGGGCGCGGACCCCCTTCGGCAAGTTCGGGGGCGCCCTCAAGGACGTGCCCGCCGTCGAGCTGGGGGCCGTGGCCATCCGGGCGGCCCTTGAGCGGGCGGGCGTGGCCGCCGAGCAGGTGGACTACGTGCTGATGGGCATGGTCCTGCAGGCGGGGGCGGGCCAGATCCCCGCGCGGCAGGCGGCGGTCAAGGCCGGGCTGCCGGTCACCGTGCCCGCGGACACCATCAACAAGGTCTGCGCCTCCGCCCTGCGGGCGGTGAACCTGGGCGACGCCCTGATCCGGGCGGGCGACGCGACGGTGGTGGTGGCCGGCGGCATGGAGAGCATGAGCCAGGCGCCCTACCTGGTGCGCCAGGCGCGCTGGGGCGGGCGCATGGGCCACCTGCAGATGGAGGACGCCCTCTTGACCGACGGGTTGCTCTGCGCCTTCGGCGGCTGCCACATGGGCGTCTACGGCAGCCGCGTCGCCGCCGAGTACGGCATCACCCGCGAGGAACAGGATCGGTGGGCGCTGCGCAGCCACCAGCGGGCCATCGCGGCCATCGACGCCGGCCGGCTGGCGGAGGAGATCGTGCCCGTCGAGGTCCCGGCCCGCAAGGGCGAGGCGGTCCGCGTGGCGGTGGACGAGGCGCCGCGCCGCGACACCAGCTACGAGAAGCTGGCCGCCCTGCCGCCGGTCTTCGAGGAGGACGGCACGGTGACGGCGGGCAACGCCCCCGGCATCAACGACGGGGCCGCCGCCCTGGTCCTCATGGAGCGGGAGCGGGCCCGCGCCCTGGGCGTCAAGCCCCTGGCCACCATCGTCAGCCAGGGCCAGGCGTCCCTGGATCCGCCGTACCTGCACACCGTGCCGTACTACGCCGCCGAGCGCACCCTCGCGAAGGCCGGCCTCCGCTGGGACGACATCGCCCTCTTCGAGGTCAACGAGGCCTTCGCCGCCGTCGCCCTGACCACCATGAAGCTCGGCGGCTGGGACCCCGAGAGGGTCAACGTCAACGGGGGCGCCGTCGCCCTGGGCCACCCCATCGGCGCCAGCGGCGCCCGCATCCTGCTCACCCTGGCCTACGAGCTGCGCCGCCGCGGGGGCGGCTACGGCATCGCCACCATCTGCAGCGGCGGCGGCCAGGGCGAGGCGACGCTGATCCGCGTCGATCCGTGACGCCGGCCGGGGGGCCGGTGGCGGGGAGCCGCCCGGCGGATGGCGCCACGCCGGGCCACCGGATCGGTCGGCCCGGGAGCGGCGGCGTCAGGAGGACGACGCCGCGGGTCGAACCGGCCCCGGCCGGCGGATGCGTGGGAAGGGGGATCGGCTCCCGTGTCCAACGGATCCACCCCGCCGGAGGGCTGCGCCGCATCGGGCCCGCCGGAGGGCTCGGCCGCATCGGGTGCACCGAACCCGCAGCCCGGGGAACCGGGGCCGCCACCGCGGCACCCGGCCAAGGCGGAGGCGCCCGGCTTCCGGGAGCCCTTCCCGGCGGAGGGCCTGCCCACCGTCGCCGAGGCGCGCCGGCGGATCCTGGCCGCCGCCGGCCAGCCGCCGCTGGCGGTGGAGGAGCTGCCGCTGGCCGCGGCCCTCGGCCGCGTCCTGGCCAAGCCGGTGTACGCGCCCGAGGACGTCCCCGCCTTCCACCGCGCCACGGTGGACGGCTACGCCGTGCGCAGCCAGGACCTGCGGGGGATCGCGCCCGGGCGGCCGGCCCGCCTGCAGGTGGTGTGCCGGGTCCTGGTGGGCCGGGCCGCCGCCGTGCGGGTCGAACCCGGCCAGGCGGTGGCCGTCCCCACCGGGGGCATGCTGCCGCCCGGCGCCGACTGCGTCGTGATGTTCGAGCACACCACCCGCGAGGGGTCGTGGCTGCTGGTGCACCGGTTCGCGGGCCCGGGCGACAACGTCATCGCCCGGGGCGAAGACGCCGCCGCCGGCCTGGCGCTGTTGACGCCGGGGCGCCGGCTCGGTCCGGCCGAGCTGGGGGCCCTGGCGGGGGCCGGCGTCACGCGGGTGCCGGTCACCCGCCCGCCGCGGGTGGCGCTGCTGCTCACCGGCGATGAGATCGTGCCCCCGGAGCGGACGCCGGCGCCCGGCCAGATCCGCGACATCAACGGGGTGGCGCTGGCGGCTGCCCTGCGGCAGGACGGCGCCCAGCCCCTGGAACCCGTCTACGTGCCCGACGAGCCGGCTGCCTTCCGGGAGGCGCTGCGGCGCGCCCTCCAGCAAGCGGACCTGGTGCTGATCTCCGGCGGCAGCTCGGTGGGCGAGCGCGACCTCACGGCCCAGTTGGCGGCGGAGCTGGAGCCGCCTGGCGTGATCCTCCACGGCGTCGCCCTGAAGCCGGGCAAGCCGACGCTGTTCGCCATGGCGGGGCGCAAGCCCGTCTTCGGCTTGCCGGGCAACCCCGTGTCCGCCCTGGTGGTCTATCGCTTGCTGGTGCGGCCGGTGGTGTTCCGCTGGCTCGGCCTCGAGCCGCCGGCGGGACCCGGCCCACGGATCCGCGCCCGCCTGGAGACCGCCCTGCGGCGCCCGGCCGGCCGCGAGGAGTACGTCCCCGTCGCCCTGCTCTGGCGCGGTGGGGAGTATGCCGCGCGGCCGCAACCGCGCAAGTCCGGGTTGATCACCGCCCTGACCGGGGCCCAGGGGCTGGTGCACCTGCCCATGGCCATCGACGAGCTGCCGGCCGGCGCCGAGGTGGAGGTGATCCCCTGGTGAGGCAGCGAGCCCGTCCCTCCGACCGGGCCGGGGGACCGGAGGGGGACCGCCCGGCGGGGGCGTCCGCCGGAGGGGAGCCGGCGCCCGCCGCACCGGAGGCGCGGGGCGAGGACGCCGGTGGCCGGCGGGTCGTACCCTCTCCGGCGGAGGAACCGGCCGCGCCGGTCCCGTCCGGGGCGCCGGCGTGGACGCACCTGGACGCCGCAGGCCGGGCGCAGATGGTCGACACCAGCGGGAAGGCGGTGACGGTGCGGGAGGCGGTGGCGCGGGGCCGGGTGCGCATGGCGCCGACCACCCTGGCCCGCCTGCGGGCCGGCGACGTGCCCAAGGGCGACGTGTGGGCCGTCGCCCGGGTGGCGGGGATCCTGGCGGCCAAGGAGACCGGCCGGCTGATCCCCCTGTGTCACCCGCTGCCCCTGGACACCGTCGCCGTCGACTTCCGGCTGACGCAGGACGCGGTGGAGATCCAGGCGACGGTGCGCACCGCGGCGCGCACGGGGGTGGAGATGGAAGCCCTGACGGCCGTGGCGGTGGCCGCCCTGACGCTGGTCGACATGGGCAAGGCCCTGGACAAGGGGATGGTCGTCGAGGGGATCCGCCTGGTGCGCAAGACGGGGGGGCGCAGCGGCGACTATTGGCGGGCCGGCGAACCGCCTTGGGAGGCGGTGGGCGAGCCCGTCCGGCCCGAAGCCACCCGGGCGGAGGGCGGCAGGTCCCGCTGACGGGGCTCGCCGGCGGACCCAGGGGAGCGCGGAGGCGCGTGTCGCGGCCCGCAGCCGCGCGGGGCGGCGCGGCGTCGGAACGGGAGGGGGCGTTGGCCGTGCGGGTGGCGATCCTCACCGTCAGCGACGGGGTCAGCCAGGGTTGGCGCCGGGACGCGAGCGGGGACTATCTGGCGCGATGGGCCACAGAGCGCGGGTTCGCGGTGGTGGCCCGCGGCGTGGTGCCCGACGACCGCCGGGCCATCGCCCGCTGGCTGGCCGCGGTGGCCGACGGGCGGGGAGCGGCGGCTGCCCGCGACGGGGACGACGGGTCGGAGCGGACCGCATCGCAGCAGGGTGCCGCCTCCATCCCCGACCTGATCCTGACTACGGGCGGCACGGGCCTCGGCCCCCGGGACGTCACCCCCGAGGCGACGCTGGACGTGGTGGAGCGGGTCGTCCCGGGCCTTCCCGAGCGCATGCGGGCGGCGACGGGGGCGGCCAATGTGATGGCCTACCTCTCCCGGGCGGTGGCGGGCATCCGGGGGCGCACCCTGATCGTCAACCTGCCGGGCAGCCCGCGGGGCGTGGCCGAGTGCCTCGAGGTCCTCGCACCGCTGCTGGACCACGCCGTCGCCATCCTCCACGGCGGCGGGCATCGCGACGCCCGTTGAGATCCGCCGACCGCTGCACCCATCGCCGCACCCGTCGCCGACGCGTGGGAACCTACGGGCGCCTCGCGAGGCGTCGGGGTCCTTCGCCGTCGGGAGGGGGGCGCCGAGCCGGTTCGTCCGCACCGGCGTGCCGGCGCACGCGGCGCATAATCCGGCGCCGAGCGGGGCAGAAGCAATAGCGGCAAGCATGGGAGCGGCGGCCAATTCGGGGGTTGACGACCGTTTCTGGCCGCCTTACCATAGTCGATGGCTTAGCACTCTCCGACGGGGAGTGCTAACAGGACAGGAGTCCCGCGGCTCGGGGGCTCGGGCCCGCCGGGCAGCGATCCTGCCAGATCCGATCACGGCACCATTCGACCGCTGTGGCCGGGCGCCCCGGAGCCGAACCCTCAGCGCACCAGGGAGGTGGACGGCGGTGAGCGTTCAGCCGCAGCCCAAGGGAGGGACCGTGTCGGTGAAGCTGCGCCCTCTCGGCGACCGGGTGGTCGTCAAGGTGATCGAGGAGGAGGAGCGGACCAAGGGCGGGATCATCCTGCCGGACACGGCCAAGGAGAAGCCGCAGCAGGGTGAGGTCCTGGCCGTGGGCACGGGCCGCATCCTCGAGAACGGCCAGAAGGTCCCCCTCGAGGTCAAGGAAGGCGACCGGGTGATCTTCTCCAAGTACGCCGGCACCGAGGTCAAGCTGGATGACGAGGAGCTGCTGATCCTCAGCGAGCGCGACATCCTGGCGGTCATCCAGTGAGCGTTCGTGACCGAGGAGGGAAGGCGGCATGCCGAAGCAGCTGGTCTTCAACGAGCAGGCGCGGCGCAGCCTGGAGAAGGGGCTGAACACCGTCGCCAACGCCGTCAAGATCACCCTGGGGCCCAAGGGCCGCAACGTGGTCCTGGAGAAGAAGTTCGGCTCGCCGACCATCACCAATGACGGCGTGACCATCGCCCGCGAGATCGAGCTGAAGGACCCCTTCGAGAACATGGGCGCCAAGCTCCTCACGGAGGTGGCGACCAAGACCAACGACGTGGCCGGTGACGGGACCACCACCGCCATCGTCCTGGGCCAGGCCATGGTCCGCGAGGGCATGAAGGTGGTGGCCGCCGGCGCGAACCCGATCCTGGTCAAGCGGGGCATCGAGAAGGCGGTCGCGGCCGTCGTCGATGAGATCAAGCGGATCGCCAAGCCCGTCGAGACCAAGGAAGCGACCCAGCAGGTGGCCTCCATCTCCGCCAACGACGAAGAGATCGGCAAGATGATCGCCGACGCCATGGAGAAGGTCGGCAAGGACGGCGTGATCACGGTCGAGGAGAGCAAGACCCTGGACACGACCGTCGAGGTCGTGGAGGGCATGCAGTTCGACCGGGGCTACCTGTCGCCGTACTTCGTCACCGACGCCGAGGCGATGGAGGCCGTCCTCGAGGAGCCCTTCATCCTGATCACCGACCGCAAGATCTCGTCCGTCAACGACCTGCTGCCGGTGCTGCAGCGGGTGGTGGAGCGCGGCAAGCCGCTGCTGATCATCGCCGAGGACGTCGAGGGCGAGGCGCTGGCGACCCTGGTGGTCAACAAGATCCGCGGCACGCTGCAGTCCTGCGCGGTCAAGGCGCCCGGCTTCGGCGATCGGCGTAAGGCGATGCTGGAGGACATCGCCATCCTCACCGGCGGCCAGGTGATCTCCGAAGACCTGGGCATCAAGCTGGAGAACGTCACGCCCGACATGTTCGGCCGGGCCAAGAAGGTGGTCGTGGAGAAGGAGAACACGACCATCGTCGAGGGCGCTGGCGATCCCGAGAAGATCAAGGCCCGCATCAACGTCATCAAGCGGCAGATCGAGGAGACCACCTCGGACTTCGACCGCGAGAAGCTGCAGGAGCGGCTGGCCAAGCTGGCCGGCGGCGTGGCCGTGATCAAGGTCGGCGCCGCGACCGAGGTGGAGATGAAGGAGAAGAAGTACCGCATCGAGGACGCCCTCTCGGCCACGCGGGCGGCGGTGGAGGAGGGCATCGTCCCCGGTGGCGGTGCCACGCTGGTCCACGCCATCAAGGCGCTGGACAAGGTGGAGGCCCGCAACGAGGACGAGCGGATGGGCATCGAGATCGTCCGCCGCGCCCTGGAGGAGCCGCTGCGCCAGATCGCGGCCAACGCGGGTATGGAGGGCTCGGTGGTCGTCGAGCGGGTCAAGCAGCTGCCGGACAACGAGGGCTTCGATGCCCTGACGGGCGAGTACGGCGACATGTTCGCCCGCGGCATCGTCGACCCGGCCAAGGTGACCCGGTCGGCGCTGCAGAACGCGGCCAGCATCGCCGCCATGGTGCTGACCACCGAGTCGCTGGTGGCCGACCTGCCCGAGGAGAAGAAGGAGGCGGCCGGCAGCAACGTGGGCGACATGGACTTCTGAGTCCGTCGCCCGCTGGGCCGTGGCCGGGGCGGGGTGCCCGCGCGGGAGGCGCGGGCACCCCGCCCCTGTTTGCTCAAGCGGGGCTACTGCCCTTCGCTGGCGCGGCGGACGAACCGGCCGGGGCGCCGCGGGCCGCAGGGCATCGCCCCGCGGCCCGCGGCGGCGGCTTGGCATGTTCCAGAACTGCCGCGGCGTCCTCCGGTTCATCGGGCGTCAGGAACGACGAGGACGCCGGTGTCGGAGCCCACGATCCGCTCCTTCATGCCAACAAATCGCTGGGAACGTGCACCGTCAAGGACTGACGGCCTTCCGCCACCGCAATCCCTCCCCGCTCCGGCCATCCCGGGTTGGCGGCCAACCCGCCCATGGACCTGTTCAAAACGCATCGTCTTGCTACGATATCATGTTAAGATATCACGTTGTGACATCGATCGACGCTACGCCGGCGACCTCGAGTCGTCTCTGCCCCCGGTCCGCGGCCCGCGGGAACCGGCCGCGGTCCCGGTACCTGCGTCTCACCCTTGCGCTCCGCCCGTACCGGGCAGGAAGGGAGCGATGGCCATGGTCGGGATGGAAGGGGAGCCGTCTCTGGTGGAACCGGAAGAGCGCGTGGTGATCCTCGACTTCGGTTCGCAGTACGGTCACCTGATCGCCCGGCGGGTGCGGGAGCTCGGGGTGTACTCGGTGGTCCTGCCCCACCACACCCCCCTGGCTGCGATCCTCCGCCACCGCCCGCGGGGGGTGATCCTCTCCGGCGGTCCCGCCAGCGTCTACGAGCCGGGGGCACCGCAATGCGACCCCGAGCTCTGGCAGGCCGGGGTGCCGGTCCTCGGCATCTGCTACGGCATGCAGCTGATGGTCCACCAGCTCGGGGGCCGGGTCGTCCCGGCGGCACGGCGGGAGTACGGCCCCGCCACCCTCCACGTGGACGAACCCGGCCGCCTGCTGGCGGGCCTCGGCGCGCGGGTGGACGTCTGGATGAGCCACGCCGATCGGGTCGAGGTGCTGCCGCCCGGCTTCACCGTGTTGGCGCACACCGCGGATGCGCCCTACGCGGCCATCGAGGGGGGCGACGGGCGCTGGCTCGGCGTCCAGTTCCACCCCGAGGTCGCCCACACGCCGCGGGGCCGGGACATCCTGGCCAACTTCCTCTTCCGGGTCTGCGGCTGCCGGGGCGGCTGGTCCATGGCCGACTTCGTCGAGCGGGCCGTGACGGCCCTGCGGCGGCGGCTCGACGGGGCCCGTGCCCTGTGCGCGCTGAGCGGCGGCGTCGACTCGGCCGTGGCGGCCGCGCTGGTGCATCGCGCCATCGGCTCGCGGCTGGTCGCCGTGTTCGTCGACACCGGTCTCCTGCGGGAGGGCGAGGTCGAGGAGGTCCGATCCACCTTCTCCGGGCTCGGCATGGACCTGCGGGTGGTCGACGCGCGGGACCGGTTCCTCGATGCGCTCGCCGGCCTGGTCGACCCCGAGGCCAAGCGCAAGGCCGTGGGGGAGACCTTCATCCGCGTGTTCGAGGAACAGGCCCGACGCCTCGCCGCCGAGCTGGGGCCGATCCCCTACCTGGTCCAGGGGACGACCTATCCGGACGTGATCGAGAGCGGCGGCGGGGCGGCCGCCACCATCAAGAGCCACCACAACGTGGGCGGGTTGCCGCCCGACCTGGACTTCGAGCTGGTGGAACCGCTGCGCGACCTGTTCAAGGACGAGGTGCGGGAGGTCGGGCGCCGGCTCGGGCTGCCGACGGCCCTCATCGAGCGCCATCCCTTCCCGGGACCGGGGCTCGCCATCCGGACCGTGGGCGCCGTCACCGCCGAACGCCTCCGGCGCCTGCGGGCGTGCGACCGGATCGTGCGCGAGGAGATCCGCCGGGCAGGGCTGGAGGGCTCGGTCTGGCAGGCCTTCGCCGTCCTGACGGGGGCCCGCACGGTGGGGGTCATGGGCGATCGTCGCACCTACGGCGAGGCGGTCGCCGTGCGGGTGGTGGCCTCGGACGACGGGATGACCGCGGACTGGGTGCGGTTGCCCCACGAGGTGCTCGACCGCATCGCGCGCCGGCTGGTCAACGAGGTGGAGGGCGTCAACCGCGTGGTCTACGACATCACCTCCAAGCCCCCCGCCACCATCGAGTGGGAGTGACGGGGACCCCGGACGAACCGGCGGGGCCGCCCGGCTTGCCGCCGCGGTCCCAGACAGGTTTCGCCATCGGATGGCGAGTCCATGACCGGGACGCCGACGACCGTCGAGAAGACGGCAGAGGCTCGGGGGATTCACCGGCGCGACCGTTGGCTTGAGCGCGAATTTTGTCGAAAACCATCACTTTCTGGTCCTATTCTTTCGGAATCTAGGAGGACCATCACTTTCTGGTCCTATTCTTTCGGAATCTAGGAGGAATCGTCGAGATCGTGTCGTAGGCAGGGGGTGAAAGGGCCGGGAAAGCCTGGCAAGGCCGGTGCCGCCCGCGGGTGGGCGGGCGGCACCGGCCGGGTGGAAGGATGGGAGGTGAAGCCATGCTGTACCGTCTCGCCATGGCTGCGGCCAGCATCCTGACCGGCGTGGTCGTCGCCCTCGCTGCGCAGACCAGCTGGCCCATCGGCTAGCGTCGTGGCCGGAGGCCGGTGCCGGCTCGTGGCTCCACCCCACCCGTTAGGCAGACCGGTTTCATCGAAGCACACGTCGTGGTGGGGTGTAAAGGGGCAGATGCCCACCCGGCCCGGGCGGGCCGGCACCGGTCATCTGGCATTGGCATGTTGACCGAGTTGGGGCCGCCTTCTGACCCGTCCGCGATCGATCGACGACCGGATGCGTAGCGGATCACCAGCGGTCGGGGACCACCGCGAAGGACCCCGTTCAAGGCCGCGTTCTTGAGGAGAACGCGGCCTTCATCGTGGTTGAACCCCTTGAGCAACGGCACCTTCGGGGGGTCAGGCTGCCACATGGAGCCAGCGGGCGCGAGGGTCGGCGCCCCTCGGTGCCGGGGAGGGTTGCACGGTGCCCCAGCGAAGTGGAGTCCCCATGAAACCCTCAGGGGTCGTGGCTCGCTACATGGCAGGCGTCGCGGCGGCGGGTCTTCTCGGACTGGTGATCCTCGTCGTCTCCACCAGTGCACCCCCTCCCGCACTGGCGGTGCTGCTGGGTGGCGCCCTGCTGGTGGCGGAGCTGTACCAGGTCGTTTCCGCGAGCGGCGAGGCCGTCTCGATCGGCGCCCTGGTGGTGCTGGTATCCCTGTGGCTGCTCGGCCCCGCGGTGCCGATGTGGGCGGAGGTCGTGGGTTGGTGCTTCGCCGCCTTGTGGCGGCGTCCGCCCTTCCTCGTCACCGCGTTCAATGTGGGTCAGACGATCCTGGCCGTGCTGACGGCGGCCGCCATCTTCCGCGTCAGCGGCGGCGAGTGGGGACAGCCCCTGGACGGATGGGACCCGATCATCCCGTACCTGGCGAGTGCCGCGGGCTTCGGCCTGGTCAACACGGGCTTGGTGGCGGCCGCCCTGGCTCTGTACAAGCGCATCCCGTTCCGTCAGCAGTGGCAGACCTACGTGATCGAGGACAGTTGGCGACTGATGGTCTCCTGGCTGCTTGCGGTGGGGGTGTACGTGCTCTTCACCCGGTACGACTACCCGCCCGGGGCCCTTGCCGCATTCCCCTTTCTCGCCCTGGCCCATCACTTCGGGACGTCGATCTGGACGCGGAGCCTCCGCCAACGAGCCGTGGAGCGATTCCTGCGCGCGCTGCACGCCGACCCGAAGGCGCTGCGTCGCGCCGAGCACCTCGTGCGCCTGGTGACGGAGATGGCCGAGGGCCTGGAGGTGCGGGGTCGCGATCTGGACAACCTGCGGCAGGCCGCCCTGTTGCACGAAGCAGGGGGACCGCGACCGCCCGGTGTGGGCGACGGCGATCCGTCGCCGGAACAGCTGGTGCGGCACGCCCTGGTGTCGGCGCGGGAGGTCGCCCGCATCGCGGTGCTGGAGCCGGTGGCGCGGATCCTGCGCCACCACCACGAGCACTGGGACGGCACCGGCGGTCCCGACGGACTGGCGGGAACCGTCATTCCCCTCGCCAGTCGCATCCTGGCGGTGGCCGAGGCCTACCTGTTCGCGCTGCAGCGCTGGGGGGACCCGGAGATGGCGTGGGAGGCGGTGCGGTCCCGCGCGGGCAGCCGGTACGATCCCGACGCCGTCGCCGCCCTGGCCAGGGTGCGGTCGGTGGTGGGCGAATTCGGAGAGCCCCTGGTGACCGTCGCCGGGGAGCTGGCCGCGGCCGCCGACCAGCTGCGCCGGTTCGTCCGGGAGGAGGGGCGCGACGCCCAGGGCCGGCCCGCCGCCTTCCACGACGACCAGCTGCTGCGGCAGGCGGTGGGCGGGGTCGTGGCCCTGTCCCACTTCGCGCGGGTGATCAACGCCACCCTGCGGCCCGACGAGGTGGCGGAGCGGGTCGTCGACACCTTCTTCGAGGTGCTCGGGGGCCGGGTCTTCTGGCTGGTGCCGGCCTCGGCCCCCGGCGTCCTGCGCGTCGGCACGCTGCGCAACGCGCCGCCCGGCCTGGTGGGGCGGGAGCTCGGCCTGCACCGGCCGCCCTTCCACCGCCTGGTGGAGGAACGCCGCACGGTGGTGGCGCGCCTCGAGCCGGAGCAGGGACCGGATTGGCTGCTGGGTGGTCACCGACGCTGGGTGCTGGCGGTGCCCCTGGTGGCCCGCGACCAGCTGCTGGCGGCGGTGGCGGTGGTGCGCGACCAGCCGCCACCCTACTCCTTCGCCGATGGGGGCCTGATCGACGTCCTCGCCAGCCAGGCCGCCTTGAGCCTGGACAACGCCCGCCTCTTCGAGCAGGCGCAGGTGCGGCTGCAGGAGTTGACCGCCCTCAAGCGCTTCCAGGACCTGATCCTCCAGCAGGTGGGGACCGGCATCGTGGCGGCCGACGCCGCAGGCACCCTGACGCTGGCCAACTGCACGGCGGTCGAGCTGTTGCGTCGCGCCGGCTTTCCCGACGACGCGCTGCAGCCGCCGCGTCCTTTGGGCAGTGACACCCCGTGTGATAGCATGCTGCTGGAGCAGCTGGCCGCGGACGATCCCCTGCCGCCCCGCCTGTGGGAGTTCGCGACGCGGGAGGGCGCGCCCCTCCTGGTCACGGCGCAGGCGTTCCCCCTGGTCGGTTCCGAGGGGGAGCGCGCCGGGGCCATCGTCCTCCTGCGCGACGTGACCCAGGAGCGGGAGCTGGAGATGCGGGCCCGACGCTCGGAGCGCCTCGCGGCGGTGGGGCAGCTGGCCGCCGGCGCGGCCCACGAGATCCGCAACCCCCTCACCGCCATCAAGGGCTTCATGCAGCTGATCGGGCGCCGGGTGGAGGGGGAGCTGGCGGGCTACATCGACATCGTCCTGCAGGAGATCGAGCGCATCGAGGGCATCGTCAACGACCTGCTGCTGCTGGCCCGCCCGCCCAAGCCGCGGCTGCGGCCGGTGGATGTGGGCGCCCTGCTGCGGCGACTGGTGGACATGGTCCGCATGGACGAGGTGGCCCGCGGGTGCTCCGTGGAACTGCGGGTCGTGGAACCGCTGCCGCCGGTGACCGCGGATGAGGCCCAGCTGCGCCAGGTCTTCCTCAACCTGATGCGCAACGGCCTGGACGCCATGCCGGGCGGCGGCGTCTTGCGGCTGCGGGCCTCCCACGACCCCGCGGCGGGGACCGTCCTGGTGGAGGTGGAGGACCGCGGGACGGGCATGCCGCCCGAGCACCTGAATCGCATCTTCGATCCCTTCTTCTCCACCAAGGAGGGCGGCACCGGCCTGGGGTTGGCCGTCAGCTACGGCATCGTCCGCAACCACGGGGGGCACATCGACGTCGACAGCGAGGTGGGCCGCGGCACGCGCATGCGGGTGGTGCTGCCGGTGGCGGGACCCCGGGACGAAGCCGACGGGGAGGGCCCGTGACCGGGGGTCGGGGCACGGTGCCCTGGCCCGGTGCCGGCGGCGACGGACCCGTCGCCACCGGGCCGCCGCGGCGACGTATCCGGTCCGGACGGGAATCGCCGCCGTCGTCGGGGACGGGCCTTGGCGGGGCGGGGTGGATGGCACGCCAGCTGGGGTCGTCGGCGGCGGGGGCGGTCCGCGAGGCCGTGTCCCGGCGGGCGGCCCTCGCCGCCAGGCCGGGTGGCCGGCACCGGCACGGCCGGTCCTCGGAGAGGCAGGCCGTGCGGCGGACGGGAGGTACGCGACTTGGCAGACTTGCTGGCGGATCTCAACCCGGCGCAGCGGGAGGCGGTGACCCATCCCGGGGGCCCCGTGCTGGTCCTGGCCGGGGCCGGGAGCGGCAAGACGCGGGTCCTCACCCGGCGGGTGGCCTACCTGCTGCAGCAGGGCGTGGCGCCCCACCAGATCCTGGCCATCACCTTCACCAACAAGGCGGCCCGGGAGATGCGGGAACGGGTGGAGCAGATGGTGGGGGCCCAGGCGCGGGACATGTGGATCGGCACCTTCCACGCCAGCTGCGTCCGCATCCTGCGGCGGGACGGCCACCGGGTCGGGTACGACCGGAACTTCGTCATCCTCGACGAGGACGACCGGCGCACCGTCCTGCGCGAGGTCCTCAAGGAGCGCAACCTCAGCGAGACCCGCTACCCGCCCAACGCCGTCGGGGCGATGATCTCCGCGGCGAAGAACCAGCTGCTGGGGCCGGAGGCGTTCGCCGCCCGGCACCGGGACTTCTACCGCCAGCAGGTGGCCGCCGTCTACGCCGCCTATCAGGAGCGGCTGCAGAAGAACGGGGCGATGGACTTCGACGACCTCTTGATGCAGACCGTGCGCCTGTTCGAAGAGGCGCCCGACGTGCTGGCCTCCTACCAGCGCCGGTTCGTCCACATCCTGGTCGACGAGTACCAGGACACCAACCACGCCCAGTACCGGCTGCTGCGCCTGCTGGCGGCGGGGCACCGCAACCTGTTCGTGGTGGGCGACCCGGACCAGAGCGTCTACCGCTGGCGCGGGGCGGACATCACCAACATCCTGCGCTTCGAGGAAGACTATCCCGATGCGCGGGTGGTGCGGCTGGAGCTGAACTACCGCTCCACGGCCTCCATCCTGGCGGCGGCCCAGGCGGTGATCGAGCACAACACCCAGCGCAAGGAGAAGCAGCTGCGCTCCGTCCACGGCGAGGGGGCGCGGGTGGTGGTCTTCGGCGCCGCCGACGAGCACGATGAGGCCTGGTTCGTCGCCCGGGAGATGGAGCGGCTCCACGACGAGGGGTACGAATACGGCGACATGGCGGTGCTCTACCGCACCCACGCCCAGTCGCGGGTGGTGGAGGAGACCCTGCTGCGCCGGGGCATCCCCTACCGGATCGTGGGCGGCCTGAAGTTCTACGAGCGCAAGGAGGTCAAGGACATCCTGGCCTACCTGCGCCTGGCGGTGAACCCGGACGACCGCATCAGCCTGCGGCGCGTGATCAACGTGCCGCGGCGCGGCATCGGGGAGGTCACCCTGGCGCGGCTGGAGGCCCATCTCGACCGGGCAGGGGTGGGCCTGCTGGACGCCCTGGCCCAGGCGGAGGCCATCCCCGGGATCACCCGCCCCCAGGCCGCGGCCCTTGCGGCCTTCGGCGAGGTGATCGCCGATCTCGCCGCCCTGGCGCAGCAGCGGCCGGCCTACGACGTCATCGCCTTCGCCCTGGACCGCACGGGCTACCGGGAGATGCTGGAGCAGGAGCGGACGCCGGACGCCCGGACGCGGCTGGAGAACCTGGAGGAGCTGCTCTCCGTGGCGCGCGACTTCGAGCGCCAGCGCGGTCCCGGCGACGCGCCGCTGGTGGACTTCCTGGCGGAGGTCGCCCTGGTCAGCGACGTCGACCAGCTGGAGGAGGGCGCCCGCGCCGTCTCCCTGATGACCCTCCACAGCGCCAAGGGCCTGGAGTTCGACGTGGTCTTCATCACGGGGATGGAGGAGGGGGTGTTCCCCCACAGCCGGTCGCTGGACGACCCCCAGGAGCTGGAGGAGGAACGGCGCCTCTGCTACGTCGGCATGACGCGGGCGCGCCAGCGGCTCTACCTGTGCTTCACCCGCCAGCGCACCCTGTTCGGCGCCACGCGGCGCCAGGTGCCCTCCCGCTTCCTGGACGAGGCCGACGCGCGGTACCTGGAGTGGCGGGGGTTGCTCCCCGGTGCGGACGAACCGGCCGCCGAGGGCGGCGAGGTCGCGGGGGCGCCGGGCGGGTCCGGCTGGCCCGGCGGCGGTGCCCGGTGGGGTGCGACGGGCCGGTTCGATCGCGTCGGCGGGGCGTTCGGCCGGGATCGCCACCGCGGCGGTCCGTCCGCGGGCGCCGCTCGCAACGGGCGCACCCGGACGGCGCCCGACTGGGGGGGACGGGAGCCGGGTCGCACCGCCGGCGGGACGGCTGACGGCGACGGCGCGCGCCGCGCCGAGGCCGCGCTCGCCGGAGGGGAGGGGTTCCGGCCGGGGGAGCGGGTCGTCCACCCGCGCTTCGGCGAGGGGACCATCGTGATGCGCCGCGGCGAGGGGGAGGACGCCGAGGTCACCATCGCGTTCCCCGACGCCGGGCTGAAGACCTTCATCGTCCGCTACGCCAATCTACGGCGCGCGTGAGGGCGACCCGCAGGACGGAGCCGGTCCGGGCGCGGGTGCGGCCGGGCCGGGGCGGGCGGCGCCGGCGGGCAGGGGCGACGGGGGGATGGACGTGGACGAGCACCGGTCCAACGGCGGAAGCGGCGGGTCCGGCAAGGGCGCGGGCGATGCCGCCCGGGGGGAGGCCCTGGCGGCCGCCCGGGCGCGGGCCGAGGAACTGCGGGAGCAGATCCGCCACCACGACTACCTCTACTACGTGCTCGACCGGCCCGAGATCGACGACGCGGCCTACGACGCTCTGATGCGGGAGCTGCGCCAGCTGGAGGAGCGCTTCCCGGAGATCGTCACGCCGGATTCGCCCACCCAGCGGGTGGGCGGCCGGCCCGCGGCGCCCTTCGCCCGGGTGGAGCACGCCGAGCCCATGCTCAGCCTGGACAACGCCTTCGGCCGCGAGGAGCTGGAGGCCTTCGACGAGCGGGTGCGGCGGGCGGTGGGCGATGCCGTCGCCTACGTGGCCGAGCTGAAGATCGACGGGCTCTCCGTCGCCCTCACCTACGAGGAGGGCCGGTTCGTCCGCGGGGCGACCCGTGGCGACGGCGAGGCCGGCGAGGACGTGACGGCCAACCTGCGCACCATCCGCAGCCTGCCCCTGCGCCTGCGCGATCGCGAGCGGCCGGTGCCGCGGCGGGTCGAGATCCGCGGCGAGGTGTACATGACCTTCGACGCCTTCCGCCGGCTCAACCAGGAGCAGGAGGCGCGGGGCCTGCCCCCCTTCGCCAACCCGCGCAACGCCGCCGCGGGCTCCGTCCGCCAGCTGGATCCGGCGGTCACGGCCTCCCGCTCCCTGAACCTGTGGGTCTACGGCCTGGCGGGGTGGGAGGGCGACCGCGCGGTCGCGCCGCGCAGCCAGTGGGAGGTGCTCCAGGCCCTGCGGCAGTGGGGCCTGCCCGTCAATCCCCACGCCCGCCGCTGCACCAGCCTGGAGGAACTGCTGGCGTTCATCGAGGAGTGGTCCCGGCGGCGCCACGAGCTCCCCTATCTGATCGACGGCATCGTGATCAAGGTGGACGACCTGGCGCAGCAGCGGCGGCTGGGCGCCACCGCCCGCAGTCCGCGTTGGGCCATCGCCTACAAGTTCCCGGCGGAGCGGGCGCGGACGCGGGTGCGGGACATCCTGGTCAGCGTCGGCCGCACCGGCGCCCTGACCCCGGTGGCGGTGCTGGACCCGGTGCTGCTGGCGGGGACCACCGTCAGCCGCGCCAGCCTGCACAACGCGGACTACATCCGGGAGAAGGACGTGCGCATCGGCGACCTGGTGGTGGTCCACAAGGCGGGGGAGATCATCCCCGAGGTGGTGGAGGTGGTGAAGGAGGCCCGCACCGGGGCCGAGCGGCCCTTCACCATGCCGGAGCGCTGCCCCGCCTGCGGCAGCCCGGTGGTGCGGGTGGAGGGCGAGGCGGCCACCCGGTGCCCCAATGCCGCCTGCCCTGCCCAGCAGCTGGAGCGCATCCGCCACTTCGCCTCCCGGGACGCCATGGACATCGAGGGACTGGGGCCGGCGATCATCGAGCAGCTGGTGGCGCGGGGCCTGGTGCGGGACGTGGCGGACCTGTACCATCTGGAGGCGGAGCCCGTCGCCCAGCTCGAGCGCATGGGGCCCAAGTCCGCGGCCAACCTGATCGCCGCCATCGACGCCTCCCGCGGCCGGCCCCTGCGGCGCCTGCTGTACGGCCTGGGGATCCGGTTCGTCGGCGAGCGGGTGGCCGGCCTGCTGGCCCGCCACTTCGGCACCATCGACCGGTTGATGGCCGCGGGGCTTGAGGAGCTCACGGCGGTGCCCGAGATCGGTCCCCGCATCGCCGAGAGCGTGGTCACCTTCTTCCGGGATGAACACAACCGGCAGCTCATCCGGCGGCTGGCCGAGGCCGGGGTGCGGGCGGCGGCGGGCGAGCCCGAGCCCGGTAGCGCCCCCGCCGGCGGGGTGCCGGTTGGGGGCGGTGCGGCCGGCACGGGCACGGGCGCGGCCGCCGCTGCCGGCGCGGTCGCGGGCGGTTCGGGCCAGGGGGTTATGGGCGCGGCCGGTGACGGCGCGGCGGGGGAAGGCGGGCGCGGTGCCGCCGCGGCGGTGCCGCCGGAGGTGCGCGCCCGGGTCGCCGGCAAGACCTTCGTCTTTACCGGCGGGCTGGCCTCCATGACCCGGGACGAGGCCGAGGCGCTGGTGGAGGCCCTGGGCGGCCGCGCGACCGGCAGCGTCAGCCGCAAGACCGACTACGTGGTGGCCGGGGAGGGCGCGGGTTCCAAGCTGGCCCGGGCCCGGGAACTGGGCATTACGGTGCTGGACGAGGCGGCTTTCCTCCGCCTGGTGGGGCGCGACCCGGCGACGGGGGGCGAGGGCTGACCGGGCAACCCGGCCCGCGCCCTGCACGGGCCGGCCGGTGCGCCGCTGGCGGCCCGTCCCGCGGGACGGTGCCCGGCCGAGTTCGGGCGCGGGCGCGGGTGACCGGGCAGGACCCGCGGCAACGGTGGCGAACTCTTCGTGAAAACCGTTGATTTTTGATGGTATATTGTCGAGTCCCGGCATCCGATTCCCCGTTGAGGGCTTCGAATCGGAGCCGGGCTTGCACCGGGTGGCCGCCGGCCCCGCCGGCGGCCACCGTCCCAGGAGGAGCCATCCTTGAGCACCACCCGCCGGCCGTTGCTGGAGGTCCGCGACTTGCGCACCGAGTTCGCCACCGACGAGGGGCGCTTCGCCGCCGTCGACGGGGTGAGCTTCACCATCGACCGGGGCGAGACCGTGGGCCTGGTGGGCGAGTCGGGCTCGGGCAAGAGCGTGACCTCCCTCTCCATCCTGCGCCTGGTACCCTCGCCGCCGGGGCGAATCGCCGGCGGCCAGATCCTGTTCGAGGGGCAGGACCTGTTGCGCCTCAGCGAGGCCCGGATGCGGCGCATCCGGGGCAACCGGATCGCCATGATCTTTCAGGAGCCCATGACCTCACTGAACCCCGTGTACCCCGTGGGGGCCCAGATCGCCGAGTCCTTGCGGCTGCACCAGCGGCTGCCGCGCCGGGAGGCCTTCGCCCGGGCCGTGGAGCTGCTGCGCCTGGTGGGCATCCCCGACCCGGAGACGCGGGCGCGCCAGTATCCCCACCAGATGTCGGGCGGCATGCGGCAGCGGGTGATGATCGCCATGGCGGTCTCGTGCAACCCCCAGCTGCTCATCGCCGACGAGCCCACCACGGCCCTGGACGTCACGGTCCAGGCCCAGATCCTGGACCTGATGAAGTCCTTGCGGCGGCGCACGGGGACGGCCATCCTGCTGATCACCCACGACCTGGGCGTGATCGCCGACATGGCCGACCGGGTGCTGGTCATGTACGCGGGCAAGATCGTCGAGGTCGCCGGGGTGGACGAGCTGTTCGCCCGGCCCCTGCACCCCTACACCGAGGGCCTGCTGGCCTCGCTGCCCCAGCTCCACAGGCGGCGGCAGCGCCTGCACGTGATCCCCGGCCAGGTGCCCAACCCGGCCCGGCTGCCCGGCGGCTGCCGGTTCCACCCGCGCTGCCCGCACGCGAGCGATCTCTGCCGCCGGCAGGAGCCCGAGCTGCGTCCCGCCGGCGCCGGGCGCTGGGTTGCCTGCTGGTTGCGGGAAGAAGACGGGGCGGCGGCCGGCGGCGATGCACCGGGCACCCCGCGAGGGGAGGTGGCGGGATGACGCAGTCCCGCGAACCGGAAGTGCGCGCGGCCGCCCCGCAAGCGCGCGCAGGCGCCTCAACGGGAGCGGGCCGGGTGCTGGTCGAGGTCCGCGGGCTCAAGAAATACTTCCCCACCGGCGGCGGCTGGCTCGGCCGGCCCAGGGGTTGGGTGCGGGCCGTGGACGGCATCGACCTGGACATCTACGAGGGGGAGACCCTGGGCCTGGTGGGCGAGTCGGGCTGCGGCAAGACCACCACGGGCCGCTTGATCCTGCGCTTGCTGGAGCCAACGGCAGGCAGGGTGCGCTTCGTCGGGAAGGACATCTTCCGCCTGCCGCCGCGGGAGCTGCGCAGGTTGCGCCGGGATATGCAGATCATCTTCCAGGATCCCTTCGGCTCCCTCAACCCGCGGCTGACGGTGGGAGAGATCGTCGGCGAGGCCCTGGCGGTGCACGGCGTGGCCCGGGGCCGGGCCCTGAAGCAGCGGGTGGCCGAACTGCTCGAGGTGGTGGGGCTGTCCCCCGACCATGCCCGCCGCTACCCTCACGAGTTCTCGGGGGGCCAGCGGCAGCGCATCGGCATCGCCCGCGCCCTGGCCCTGAACCCCCGGTTCGTGGTCTGTGACGAGCCGGTCTCGGCCCTGGACGTGTCCATCCAGTCCCAGGTGATCAACCTGCTGGAGGACCTGCAGGCGCGGTTCGGCCTGACCTACCTCTTCATCGCTCACGACCTTTCGGTGGTCCGGCACATCAGTGACCGGGTCGGGGTCATGTACCTGGGCCGGCTGGTGGAACTGGCGGAAACCGAAGAGCTCTTCCGCCGGCCGCTCCACCCCTACACTCAAGCGCTGCTCTCCGCGGTGCCCCTGCCCGATCCGCCCCGGCAGCGGCAGCGGGAGCGGATCGTGCTCCAGGGCGACGTACCCTCGCCGGCCAACCCGCCTCGAGGCTGCCGCTTCCACACCCGCTGCCCCTTCGCCGAGGCGGTCTGCCGGGAGCAGGAGCCCGAGCTGCGGGCCATGGGCGACGGGCACCGGGTGGCCTGCCACCTGGCCGAGAAACTGCCGCCGGTGCCCGCATGGGATGTGGCGGCCGGGGCGTGAGGGGCCGGCGCTGCGGGTGGTCCCGGGCAGCAGCGGGCCCGCCCGGGCCGGAGCGCACCGGCGCTTGACGATGCCACCCGGCGCACTCCGCGCAGCGACCGTCGCGGGCGCCCGGTGCACCCCGGGGCCGTCCCGGCCCCGCCCCGCAAGGCCAGAACGCGCAACCGGCGCCGGCAGGCGGCGCCCTCCTGGTGCTGCGCGCGCCGGTTTTTCCCTGGCTACCGGGTCGCAAGTCAGGAGGAAATTCGGTGCCTTGCGAGAACCATCCATCGGTGTATCATGCATAATCGAAAACATGACCGGCGGCAGGAGGTGAAGGTGCGTCGAGACGGTCCGGCGCGGGGAGCGCCAACCTGGATCAGGGGGGGTACTTACGTTGAATCGCACGCGGAAGTGGTTTGCTTTATTCAGCATCCTCGTGGTGGCCTCGCTGGTCCTGGCTGCCTGCAGCAACGGTGGCACCACGAGCCAGCAGCCGGGGCAGGGTCAGCAGGCGAGCGGTGTTGACAGCCCCAGCTACTTGAAGTTGAATCTGGGCGATGAACCGCCGAGCCTGGATCCCCAGCTCGCGACCGATAGCGTATCCTTTGAAGTGCTTGGAGCGGCCTACGAAGGTTTGGTTCGCCGAGATCCGAATGGCGAGATCAAGCAGGGAAGTGGCATGGCTGAGAGCTGGGAGGTTTCCGAGGACGGTCTGACCTATACCTTCCATCTGCGTGACGCCAAATGGAGCGATGGGAAGCCGGTGACGGCCAACGACTTCGCTTACGCATGGAAGCGGGCGATGGACCCTCGGACAGCCTCGCAGTATAGTTACATGGTGTATCGATGGATCAAGGGCGGTCATGAGGTTGCGACTGCATGTGACAACGATGGGGAACTGGGTAACGAAGACGACGCTTGCGAAAACGATCAAGAAATAGCCAAACTCGAAGAGGCTCTCGACAACGTCGGTATCGAGGTTGTCGATGAGAAGACGCTCAAGGTAACTGTGACAGAAAACCTGAGCCAAAACCAGGGCCTTTTCCTGAGCCTGCTCACGTTCCCAACCTGGTATCCGGTACGGCAGGATATCGTTGAACAATTTGGAGATCAGTTCGCCAGCGACGCTGACAAGGCAGTCTACAATGGTCCGTTCGTGATCAAGGAATGGGAGCACGGGAACTCCCTGCGGCTCGAAAAGAACCCCAATTATTGGGACGCGCAGACGGTCAAACTCGACTACATTGACTTCGTGATGGTGCCAGATGCGGCCGCATATATCAACGCCTATGAGGCAGGGGAACTCGACATTACGGGTGTGCCAGGCGAATACAAGGAACAGTTCGAGCGAGATCACGCCAACGAGCTCGGTACCTACGAGGATGGCGGGACGTTCTACCTGGTCTTGAACCAAACGAAGAAGCCGTGGAACAATCCCAAGGCGCGCCAGGCCATCGCGCTGGCCTTCGACCGGGAAACCTATATCCAGGCTCTCCTCAAGGGGATTGGTATCCCCGCGACTAGTTACGTCAACCCCGTGATTACAGCTCCGGGCGAGGAGCCGGGTAACAGCTTTGCCAAGAAGTACGTGGATCCGTTGAAGCTGCTCCCGACGAAGGCGGATCCCGAGAGGGCCAAGCAACTGTGGCAAGAGGCGCTTCAGGAAGAGGGCCTCACTGAGGTGCCGACAATCGAGTTCGTGGGCGATGACGGTGACGTCGTCAAGACACGGCTGGAGTTCTTCCAGCAGCAGTTCAAGCAGAATCTGGGCATCGACCTTCAGATTGTCCAGGTGCCTTTCCAAGAACGCTTGGAGCGGCAGCGGACCGGGAAGTTCGACATCATCTTTGCCGGGTGGGGCCCGGACTATGACCATCCGCTGACCTACCTGGACCTGTGGGTATGCAATGGGCCATACAACGATGGTAAGTACTGCAACGCCGAGTACGATCGTCTCGTGGAGCAACTCCAAAACGAGCCCGATCCTGAAAAGCAGCGCGAGATCGCTATCGAGCTGGAGAAGTTGATCGCCAAGGACCTGCCCATGGTGCCGGTCTATCACCGCGTGGTTCAATATGCTCAGCGGCCTTTCGTGAAGGGCCTTGTTCGCCGGGCTGTTGGCTATAGCCCCGAATTCAAGTGGGCCTACACGCAGGGTCGCCAGCAATGACCAAACGCGAGGGGATGGCGGACCGGCTGGAGAGCAAGGCCTAAGCCTCTGATTCAGGGGACTAGGCAGGTGTAACGCAGTCAGGCGTAAGCGGCGATTGAGGGGACGAGATCCCGGCCGAGCGCCGGGATCTCGTCCCGTCTAAATGGTCCCGCCTAAGGACCGGTGTCCGGGGAGGGGGGAAGGAATGCGTCGTTACCTCTTGCAGCGGTTGCTACTGATGTTGGTGTCCATTTGGGCAGTCGTAACGGTCACGTTCATCCTTATGCATGCGATTCCGGGCAACCCCTTCTCAGATCCCAGATTGCGCCCCGAAATTCTGGTTCTGATGATGGAGAAGTACGGCCTCAATGACCCCCTGTGGGAGCAGTACCTCCGTTACTGGAACAATCTGCTGCACGGCGACCTCGGCGTGTCGCTGAAGAACATCGGCCAGAGCGTCAACCGCATGATCGCCGAAGGCTTCCCGGAGTCCGCTTGGGTCGGCATCCAGGCGCTACTCTTTGCGTTGGTGGTCGGCTTGTCGATGGGGATTGTGGCTGCCCTCAACCGAAACCGCTGGCCGGACTACCTGGCAATGGTGATCGCGGTGCTGGGCGTATCGGTGCCCAGTTTCGTGATCGCGGTCTTTGGCCAGTGGTTGTTTGCCGTCAAGCTGAACTGGGTACCTGTGCTGTGGAACGGGCGTTGGGAAACGTCGGTCATACCCTCGCTGGCTCTGGGTGGGACCATGCTGGCGACACTGGTACGCATGATGCGTACCCAGATGTTGGATGTGCTTAACCAGGATTACATCAACACCGCTCGGGCGAAGGGCCTGTCACAACGGGAGGTGGTGTGGCGCCACGCGGTGCGCAACGCCATCCTACCCATCGTCACCTTGCTGGGCCCGCTGGTGGCCGGCGTCATCACCGGGACAGTGGTGATCGAATCCATTTTTGGAATTCCGGGCCTTGGCAAGTACTACGTTGAGAGCGTCTATGAGCGGGACTATCCCTTGATCCTGGGGACCACTCTCTTCTACTTCATCTTTTTGATCGTGGCCAACTTCTTGGTTGACATGTCCTACGGCTTGATCGATCCGCGCATCCGGCTGACGAACCGGGCCAGGGGGTGAGTGCATGGCAGTGAACCGGGCGGCTTCCGCTGACGCGTCGCCGCCGCCGCTAACACCGGACCTGTTCGAGCCGGCACGCATGACCGCCGGCGAGGCGGAGGCCATCGTCCGCCCCAGCCTGACCTTCTGGCAGGACGCCTGGGTCCGTTTCCGGGCCAACAAGTTGGCCATGCTGGGGCTGGTGCTCCTGATCTTGATGACGGCGGCTGCCCTTCTGGGCCCTGTGATCTCATACCATGTACATGGCCATACCTTCGACTACCAGGACTACGCCAGCATCAATCAACCGCCGTCGGCCAAGTTCTGGTTCGGCACCGACCAGATCGGGCGCGACCTGTTCACCCGGGTCTGGATGGGCGGGCGCATCTCGCTGTTCATCGGCATCGTCGCCGCCCTGCTGGAGCTGGTGATCGGTGTGCTGTACGGCGGCATCGCCGGGTACCTGGGCGGCCGGGTCGATGAGATCATGATGCGCATCGTCGACGTGCTCTACGGCATCCCCTACCTGCTGCTGGTGATCCTGCTGCTGGTGGTGATGCAGCCGGGGTTGCCGACCATCATCCTGGCGATGGGCATCACCGGCTGGGTGGGGATGGCGCGCCTGGTGCGCGGCCAGATCCTCCAGCTGCGCGAGATGGAGTTCGTCCTGGCGGCGCGGGTGCTGGGCGTGCCGACCCTGCAGCTGATCCTGCGGCACCTGATCCCCAACGTCATGGGGCCGATCATCGTCAGCCTGACGCTGACGGTGCCGGGGGCGATCTTCGGCGAGGCGTTCCTGAGCTTCATCGGCCTGGGCGTGCCGCCGCCGATGGCCAGCTGGGGCACGCTGATCAACGAGGCCTATACGGTGATGCGCATCCGGCCGTGGCAGTTCGCCTTTCCGGCCCTGGCCCTGAGCATCACCATGTTCGCCTTCAACGCCGTGGGCGACGGCCTGCGGGACGCGCTGGATCCGCGCCTGCGGGCCCGCTAGGAAAGGACGAAGCCTATGGAGAAGCTGCTGGAAGTCCGCGACCTGCGAGTCCACTTCCGCACCCACGGCGGCGAGGTGCAGGCGGTCCGGGGTGTCTCCTTCGACCTGCACAAGGGCGAGACCCTGTGCATCGTCGGGGAGTCGGGCTCCGGGAAGTCGGTGACGGCCCAGACCATCATGCGCCTGATCCCCATGCCGCCGGGGCGGATCGTCAGCGGCTCCATCCTCTTCCAGGGCAAGGACATCGTGCAGTTGCCCGAGCGCGAGATGCAGAAGATCCGGGGACGCTCGATGGGCATGATCTTTCAGGATCCCATGACCTCCCTCAACCCGACCATGACCATCGGGCGCCAGATCGCGGAGCCGCTGATCAAGCACCAGGGCATGCGACCCGACCAGGCGCGGGCGCGCGCCATCGAGCTGCTGCGGATGGTGGGGATCCCCAACCCCGAGGAGCGCGTGCGCCAGTACCCCCACCAGTTCTCCGGCGGCATGCGCCAGCGGGCGATGATCGCCATCGCCCTGGCCTGCAACCCGGCGCTGCTCATCGCCGACGAGCCCACCACGGCCCTGGACGTCACCATCCAGGCGCAGATCCTCGAGCTCATGCAGGATCTCAAGCGGCGCCTGGGAACGGCGATCATCCTGATCACCCACGACTTGGGCGTGGTGGCGCGCATGGCCGACCGCATCGCGGTGATGTACGCCGGGCAGATCGTCGAGCAGGGGACGGCGGAGGAGATCTTCCACCATCCCAAGCACCCGTACACCGAGGCGCTGCTGCGCTCCATCCCGCGCCTGGACGACCGGCGGGAGCGGCTCCAGGCGATCCCGGGAACGCCGCCGGACCTGTTCGCGCCGCCGGCGGGGTGCGCCTTCGCCGCCCGCTGCCCGTACACCATGCGCGTCTGTCACACGTACGATCCGCAGCTGGAGGAGATCCGGCCCGGCCATCTGGCCAAGTGCTGGCTGCACCATCCCTACGCGCCGGTGGTGGGCCTCAACGCCGAGGAAAGGGGGGCGTGAGCCGTGGCCAAGGGCGGAGCCACGACGGCCGAGGCGGTCCGCGACGCCGGCGGCGACCAGGACGCCGCGACCCCGGGCGAGCAGCCGCTTTTGGAGGTGCGCGACCTCAAGCGGTACTTCGACGTGGGGCGGGGTGCCGTCCTCAAGGCGGTGGACGGCGTCAGCTTCACCCTGCGGCGCGGCGAGGTGCTCGGCCTGGTGGGCGAGTCGGGGTGCGGCAAGTCCACCGTGGGCCGCACCATCGTCCGGCTGTACGAGCCCACCGCAGGCCAGGTGCTGTTCGACGGCCAGGATGTGCACAAGCTGACCGGCAAGGACCTGATGCGCTTCCGCCGTCGCGCCCAGATGATCTTCCAGGACCCCTACGCCTCCCTGAACCCCCGCATGCTGGTGTCGGAGATCATCGGCGAGGCCCTGGACCTGCACGGGATGGTGAAGAGCCGCAAGGAGCGGACGGAGCGCATCCACGAGCTCCTCAACCTGGTGGGCCTGAACCGCGAGCACGCCGGCCGCTTCCCCCACGAGTTCTCCGGCGGCCAACGCCAGCGCATCGGGATCGCCCGCGCCCTGGCGGTCAACCCGGAGTTCATCGTCGCCGACGAGCCCATCTCCGCCCTGGACGTGTCCATCCAGGCCCAGATCGTCAACCTGATGACGGACCTCCAGGAGCAGTTCGGGCTGACGTACATCTTCATCGCCCACGACCTGTCCATGGTGAAGCACATCAGCGACCGGGTGGCGGTGATGTACCTGGGGCAGATCATGGAGCTGGCGCCCAGCGACGAGCTCTACCTGCGGCCCCAGCACCCCTACACCCAGGCGCTGCTCTCGGCCGTGCCCATCCCCGACCCGGCCGTCGAGCGGACCCGAGAGCGGATCGTGCTCAAGGGCGACGTGCCCAGCCCGCTGGATCCGCCGCGGGGGTGTCCCTTCAGCACCCGCTGCCCGCTGGCGGAGCAGGTGTGCCGGGAGGTGCGACCGCCGCTGGAGGAGATCGCGCCCGGCCACTGGGCGGCCTGCCACCTGGTCAAGGGGACGAACGCGGCCTGACCCTCGCAGGCCCCGACCCCTCCCGGCCCGGATGCGACGACCACCCCATGGCTTTTGAGCCGAGGGCCCCGCAGTGGCGGGGCCCTTTGGCGTTGCGCGGCTCCTCGCCATCGGCCGTGGCCGGCGCGACGCCGGGCGGTTCCCGGCCGCGATCGGTCATGCCGGTGAGGCGTCGCGCATAGCCTGGCGATGGACGAGCCGGTGCGGCGCCATCCCATGGTGCGCTGCGGGGGGCCCGCACCGGCGAGCCGCGGCACCCCGGCCCGCAGGTCTCGACGGCCGCCGCGCGAGGGGACGCGATCCAGCCCAAATCCTTGGAAAAGCATCCAGTTCGATGGAAGGAACTCCGGCACGGGCGTGGTATAGCTGTCCACAACCGACTGTCACAGATCGGAGGGGGCCGTTAACAGCTTGCCGAAATATAGTCAGACATAGGCAAACATCTGTGCTACATTTCCAAGATGAAGCTCTCCGAGTGGGCCAAGCGTGAAGGAATCAGTTCCATCACCGCCTGGCGTTGGTGGAAGGCGGGGCGGTTGCCCGTTCCCGCCCGGCAGGCCCCATCCGGGACCATTCTCGTGGACCTTCCGGCTCCGGCGAAAGGGGAGACGGTGGTCTGCGCTTGCGTTTCCTCGCACGACCAGAAGAACGATCTCGACCGCCAAGTTGCCCGGGTCACGGCATGGGCAACGGAACACGGGTTTCCTGTGGACCAAGTGGTGACGGAAATCGGGTCCGGGCTGAATGGGAAACGGGCGAAGTTTCGCCGGCTTCTGGCCGACGCATCGGTTGCCACCATTGTGGTGGAACACCGCGATCGGTTGGCCCGCTTTGGGGTGGAGTACCTGGAAGCCGCTCTCGCGGCCCAGGGGCGGCGCATCGTCGTCGTGGATCCGAGCGAATCAACAGAGGACCTTGTGCGCGACATGATTGAAGTGCTGACCTCCTTCTGCGCTCGGCTGGATGGCCGACGGGGAGCGCGGAATCGGGCCATGCGGGCCCTGGCTGCAGCCCGCCGGGGCGATGCCGAATGAAGGTTCTTCAAGCGTACCGCTTCGCCCTGGACCCCACACCCCGCCAGGAACGGGCGCTGGCCTCCCACGTGGGCGCCCGCCGCTTCGCCTTCAACTGGGGCTTGGCCCTGGTGAAGGAGCGCCTGGAAGCCCGCGCCCGGGGCGAGGACGTGGAGGTGCCATGGACCCTTCCCGCCCTGCGGCGGGAGTGGAACCGGCAAAAGCACCTCGTCGCCCCCTGGTGGCGGGAGAACTCGAAGGAGGCCTACTCCTCCGGGCTGGACGGGCTGGCCCGGGCCCTACAGAACTGGTCCAAAAGCCGCAAAGGTGAACGTAAGGGACGCCGGGTGGGGTTCCCCCGGTTCCGGAAGAAGGGCCGCGGGCGGGAGTCGGTGCGGTTCACCACCGGCGCGATCCGGGTGGACGACAAGAGCCACGTCGTCCTGCCCCGGATCGGGCGGGTGAAGACCCACGAGCCGACCACGGCCCTGCTCCGACGCATCGAAGCGGGAACGGCCCGCATTCTGTCCGCCACGGTCGCCCGGGAAGGGGGCCGGTGGTTCGTCAGCTTCACCTGCGAGGTGGAGCGGCAGACGGGCCAGCCCCGGTTCCCCTGGCGGGTGGTGGGCGTGGACGCGGGGGTGAAGCACCTGGCGGTCCTTTCGACGGGTGAGAAGTGGCCGAACCCCCGGTCCCTTGAAAAAGTGCTCCGGAAGATCGCCCGGTCCAGCCGCGCCCTGGCCCGCCGGCAGAAGGGCAGCCGGGGGTGGCAAAAGGCCCGCCGCCGGCTGGCCCGGCTCCATGCGCGAGCCCGAAACCTCCGCCAGGATGCCCTTCACAAGCTGACCCACCACCTGGCGAGCACCTACGGTGTGGTGGTCGTCGAACAGCTGCACGTGGCGGGCATGCTGAAGAACCGGCGGCTGGCCCGGGTGCTGGCCGATGCGGCCCTGGCGGAGATCCGCCGCCAGCTCAGCTATAAGTGTCCCTGGCACGGCGCGGTCCTGGTCGAAGCGCCGCCCTTCTATCCCAGCAGTAAGCGCTGCTCACGGTGCGGCGCGGTCAAGCCGTCGCTGCCGCTTTCGCAGCGCGTTTTCCGCTGTGAGGAATGCGGGCTCGTGCTTGACCGGGACGAAAACGCGGCCCGGAATCTCGCGGCCCTTGTGGCCGCCGTCGCCGGGAGTGGCCCGGAGACGAGAAACGCCCGTGGACGGGATGGAAGACCTACCGCAAGGCAGGCGATCCCGGAGGAAGCGGGAAGCCGGCACCGGCGCATGGTCGGGTAAGACCGGCACCGCCGATCCGCAAGGATCGGCTGCCTGAAAACAGATGACGATGTTTCAGGTAACGGTGAGGATGCCGGGGTGGCGCGTTGGGGGCCGCAGGCGATCGCCGGGCGGGGTGCCGCCCGTTTCGGTCGCCGTCGCGCCCCGCGAGGGCAGCCGGTTCGTCCATCGCTGGAAGTCGGTCCCGGAGCGTAGGGCACCGGGACGGGAGGCCCGGACGCGAAGGGGGTCGGAGTGAGTGCTTCGAAAGGGCCGACGCAGCGGCCTGGTGGGCGAATCGGGCTGCGGCAAGTCGACCCTGGCGCGGCTGATCCTGCGGCTGATCCCGCCCACCGCCGGGCGGATCTGGTTCGACGGCCAGGACCTGCTGGCGCTGCCGCCGGCGGCCATGCGCAGGATGCGCCGCCAGATGCAGATCATCTTCCAGGACCCCTTCGGCTCCCTGAACCCGCGCTTCACCGTGGCCGACATCATCGGCGAGCCCCTGCGGGTGCACGGGATGCGCCGGCGGGAGGAGCGGGAGCGGCGGGTGGCGGAGCTGATGGAGCTGGTCGGCCTCAACCCCGCCTGGCGGCACCGCTTCCCGCACCAGTTCTCCGGCGGCCAGCGTCAGCGCATCGGCATCGCCCGGGCGATCGCCCTCAACCCCCGGTTCGTCGTGGCCGACGAGGCCGTCTCGTCGCTGGACGTCTCGGTCCAGGCCCAGATCCTGAACCTGCTGGCCGACCTGCAGGAGCGGCTGGGATTGACCTATCTGTTCATCGCCCACGGCCTCAACGTGGTGCGCCACGTCTCGACCCGCGTCGGCGTGATGTACCTCGGCCAGCTGGTGGAGGTGGCGCCGGTGGACGAGCTCTTCGGCCACCCGGCCCATCCCTACACGGCGGCCCTGCTCTCGGCGGTGCCCGTCCCGCATCCGCGCCGGCGCCGGGAGCGCATCGTCCTGCAGGGTGACGTGCCCTCGCCCGCGAATCCGCCGGCGGGGTGCCGGTTCCACCCCCGCTGTCCCTTCGCCCAGCCGCGGTGCCGGGAGGAGCCGCCGGTGCTGCGGCCGGTGGCGCCGGGGCACGCGGTGGCCTGCCACTTCCCGTTGGAATAGGCCGGCCGGTCGCGTGGCGGTGCCGCTTCCCCCCACACCGATCGATCGCCGAGAGGAGGGACCGCCGTGCAACGTGCCCTGGAATACGCCCGCACCCACCGGGAGGCGGCCCTGGAGGATCTGCGGACCCTGTTGCGCCAGCCGTCGGTGGCGGCCCAGAACCTGGGCATGGAGGCCTGCGCGGAGCAGGTGGCGGCGATGCTCGAGGCCCTGGGGGCGAAGGTGGAGGTGGTGCCCCTGGAGGGCGGCTTCCCCGTGGTCTATGGCGAGATCGACGCGGGGGCGCCCCGCACCCTGCTGTTCTACAACCACTACGACGTGCAGCCGCCGGAGCCGCTGGAGGAATGGGAGGTCGACCCCTTCGCGGCCGCCATCCGCGACGGGCGGCTGATCGCCCGCGGCGTGGCGGACAACAAGGGCAACCTGATGACGCGCATCAAGGCGGTGGAGGCGTGGCTCCAGGGCGAGGGGCGCCTGCCGGTCAACGTCAAGTTCGTCGTCGAGGGGGAGGAGGAGATCGGCAGCGTCCACCTGGACCAGTTCATGCAGCGCTACCGCGATCGCCTGGCCGCCGACGGGGTCGTGTGGGAGTCAGGTGGCAAGGACGCCCGCGGCCGGCCGGTGATCTCCGCGGGGTGCAAGGGGATCCTGTACGTCGAGCTGGTGGCCCGGGCGGCCAACCAGGACCTCCACTCCAGCCTGGCGGCCATCGTGCCCAACCCGGCCTGGCGGCTGGTCCAGGCCCTGGCCACCCTCAAGGACGTGGACACCGACCGGGTGCGCATCGACGGCTTCTACGACGACGTGCGCGGCCCCACCCCGGCCGAGCGGCGGCTCCTGGAGCGGTACCCGCTGGAAGAGGAGGAGATGCTGCGCAGCTGGGGGCTGCGGCAGTTCATCGGCGGGCTGCGGGGGCCGGCGCTGCAGGAGAAGCTGCTCTACGCCCCCACCTGCACCATCTGCGGCCTGGTGTCCGGCTACACCGGCCCCGGCACGAAGACGGTGCTGCCCCGGGAGGCGCGGGCCAAGATCGACTTCCGGCTGGTGCCGGATCAGCGGGCCGACGACATCCTCGCCAAGCTGCGGGCCCACCTGGCGCGGCACGGCTTCGACGACCTGGAGATCGTCGTCCTGGGGCCGGAGGACCCGGCCCAGACCGATCCGGAGCATCCCCTGGTGGGGGTCATCCGCGACACGGCCCAGGAGGTGTACGGCGTCGAACCCGTGGTGCGCCCCCGCACGGCGGGGACGGGACCGATGTTCCTGTTCCACCGCATCGGGCTCACCGCCACCGTGGACGGGGTGGGCATCGGCCACCACGGCTCGCTGGTCCATGCGCCCAACGAGAACGTCTACGTGGACGACTACTACCGGGGCATCGAGCACGTGATCCGCATCCTCGACCGATTCGCCCGGACGTAGGCCCGCGGCACGGCGTGCCGTGGTGCGGCGAGCGCTGCGGGCCACAGCGCGGGATGGGGTGCGGTCGCAGGGCCCCCTCGGGGCGCACCCCTTGTCGTGGTCTCCGGAGCGGCTCGCGAGGCGCGATGGGCAGGAGGTGCCGGACCGCCAATGGAATCCGTGGCCCGATGGAGCCGCTTCGTCGGCGACACCTTCGCCGTGTGGGTGCTGCTCTTCGCCTTCCTCGGCTATGCCTTTCCGGGCGCCTTCCGGGAGCTCTCGGCGTACATCGTGCCGCTGCTGGGCGTGGTTATGTTCGGCATGGGCCTGACCCTGTCGGCGGCGGACTTCCGGGCGGTGCTCCGCCGTCCGCGGGAGGTCGCCATCGGCGTGCTGGCCCAGTACCTGATCATGCCGCTGGTCGGCTACGCCCTGGCGCGGCTGCTGAACCTGCCGCCGGAGATCGCCGTCGGCGTCATCCTGGTGGGCTCCTGTCCGGGGGGCACGGCCTCCAACGTCATGACCTACCTGGCGCGGGGCGACGTGGCCCTGTCCGTGGCCATGACCACGGCCAGCACGCTGCTGGCGCCCTTCCTCACGCCGCTGTGGGTGCTCCTCCTGGCCAGCCGCTGGATCCCCGTCAACGCCGCGTCGCTGTTCTGGTCCATCGTCAACGTGGTCATCTTGCCGGTGGTGGCCGGCCTGATCGTAAAGGGGCTCTTCCGCCGGCCGGCCGAGGCGGCGGTCAAGGCCCTCCCGCTGGTCTCGGTGGCCGCCATCGTCACCATCGTGGCGGCGGTGGTGGCCGCCAACCGCGACCCGCTGGCGACCAGCGGGCTGTCCATCATCCTGGTCGTGATCCTGCACAACCTCTTCGGCCTGGCGCTCGGCTACCTGGCGGCGCGGTCGGTGGGCTTGACCCTGTCCAAGCGCAAGGCGCTGGCCATCGAGGTGGGCATGCAGAACTCCGGCCTCGGGGCCGCCCTGGCGGCCGCCCACTTCACGCCCCTGGTGGCCGTGCCCAGCGCCATCTTCAGCGTCTGGCACAACCTGTCGGGGGCTCTCCTGGCGTACGTCTTCCGCCGCATGGAGGAAGCCCCGGCCGACGCGCCAGCCGCCGGGCCGGCCGCGGCCCGCGCCGATGCGCCGTCGGTGCCCCCGCGCGGCTGAGGGGCGCGCCCCATCGGACGAATCGGGGACTGCGGGTGTGGGCCCCGGACCGACCCAGCGGCGGCGACCGGCGGGCGGCCGACGGCCTCAACCCGGCCGCCGCGCCGGCGTCCCGGATCGGGGGAGGCGGGACGATGTGGCGGATCAGCGACCCGGAGCTCCAGCGCCGCCGTCGGCGCGTGCTGGAGGAGGCGAGCCGGCGGGGCGCCGCCGCCTTCGTCGCGTACAGCCCGACGTCGATCTTCTACCTGACCAACTTCCACTTCATCCCCACGGAGCGCCCCATCGCCCTGGTGCTCGAGGAGAGCGGCCGCTGCGGGCTGTTGGTCCCGCGCCTGGAACGCGAGCACGCCCAGATGGCGGCGCGCGTCGACGAGGTCCGCGACTACCCGGAGTACCCGGGGGACGTCCACCCCATGGAGCACCTGGCGCGGTGGCTGCGGGACCGCGGCCTGGCCCGGGCCCACCTCCTGGCCGAGGCCGCGGGCTACGCCTCGGCGTGGGGATACCAGGGCCCGCCCCTGGCCGAGCTCTTGCCGGACGCTCGGATCACCGTGGACACCCGTCTGATCGAGCGGCACCGGATGGTGAAGTCGGCCGAGGAGATCGCCCTGATCCGGGAGAGCTGCCGCTGGGCGGGGCGCGCCCACCGGCTGCTCCAGGAATACGCGGCCGCTGGCGCCAGCGAGGTGGCGATCAGCCACCGCGCCTCCCACGAGGCCACCATGGCGATGCTCCAGGCGTGCGGGGAGGCCAGGCCGGTGGTCCCGCCCTCGGCCCACGCCGGCTTCCGCGGGCAGGTGGGGCCGAACAGCGCCCTGCCCCACGCCGTCACCATCAACGCCGTGCTCCGGCCGGGCGACGTGCTGGTGACGGGGGCCACCGCCCACGTGGGCGGGTACTGCAGCGAGCTGGAGCGCACCATGTTCGTCGGCGAGCCGAGCCCCGAGCAGGCCCGGTTCTTCCGGCACATGGTGGCGCTGCAGGAGGTCGCCTTCGCCGCCATCAAGCCGGGCGTCCCCTGCGCCGCCGTGGACCGGGAGGTGCGCCGGTACTACGACGAACACGGCCTCTGGCCCTACTGGCGCCACCACGTGGGCCACAACATCGGGCTGCTGGGCCACGAGCCGCCCTTCCTGGACGTGGGCGACGAGACCGTGATCGAGCCCGGCATGCTGTTCACGGTGGAGCCCGGCCTCTACGTGCCGGGCATGGGCGGCTTCCGCCACTCGGACACGGTGCTGGTCACGGACAAGGGCATCGAGATCCTGACCGACTACCCGCGGGACCTGGAGAGCCTGATCTGCGGCTAGGCCTCGGTCGGCCGCTCGGCCGCCCGCTCGCCCCCGCCCACCCCGAACCCCGTCGCCCCTCGCCACCGGCGCCCCTGTCCGCGGTGGGCCGGCTTCGTCGGGGCGGGAGGCCGCGACCACGTCGCGACCGTCGCCCCGGCGGGAGCCGACTCGCCCCGGCGCGGGCCGCGCCGGTCCTGGGCGGTCGGCTGCCCGCCCGTTCATTGAGGGGGATGCCGGTTCGTCCGGGGTGGGGGAGCCTTTGGTGTATAATGGCCGCACGAGAGGAGGACGAGCATGGCCGAGATCACGCGGGAGGAGGTGCGGCGGATCGCCGCCCTGGCCCGGCTGGGCCTCGATCCCGCCGAGGAGGAGCGCCTGGCCGCCCAGATGGAGCGGATCGTCGAGGCCATGGCCCGCCTGCGCCGGGTCGACGTCGGCGACGCGGCGCCGCTAACCCACGTCCTGGCGAGCCTCGCCAACGTGACCCGACCCGATGAGCCGCGGCCGGGCACGGACCGCGAGGCCCTGCTGGCCGCCGCCCCCGACCGCAGCGGGCCGTTCCTGCGCGTTCCCCGGGTGATCGAGTGATGGACGAACTCTGCTACGAACCGGTCCACCGCCTGGCCCAGCGCCTGGCGGCCGGCGAGGTCAGCGCCCGCGAGCTGACGCAGGCCTTCCTCGACCGCATCCAGGCGCTGGACGGCACCGTGGGCGCCTATCTGACGGTGACCGCGGAGCTGGCGCTCCGCCAGGCCCGCGAGGAAGACGAGAGGCGCCGTCGGGGCGAGCCCGTGGGACCGCTGTCGGGCATCCCGGTCGCCGTCAAGGACAACCTCTGCATCCAGGGCGTGCCGACCACCGCCGCCTCGCGGCTGCTGGCCGGCTACCGCCCGCCCTACACCGCCACCGCCGTCCAGCGGCTGCGCCGCGCTGGCGCGGTGATCCTCGGCAAGACCAACATGGACGAGTTCGCCATGGGCTCGTCCACCGAGAACTCCGCCTTCCGCACGACCCGCAACCCGTGGGACCTGGAGCGGGTCCCGGGCGGATCCAGCGGCGGGTCGGCCGCCGCCGTGGCGGCAGGGGAGGCGGCCGCCGCGCTGGGCTCGGACACCGGCGGCTCCATCCGCCAGCCGGCGGCCTTCTGCGGCGTGGTGGGTCTGAAGCCCACCTACGGCCGGGTCTCGCGCTACGGGCTGATCGCCTTCGCCTCGTCCCTGGACCAGATCGGCCCGCTGACCCGGGACGTCACCGACGCGGCCCTGGTGCTGGAGGCCATCGCGGGCCCGGACCCCGCCGACGCCACCTCCGCGCCGGTGCCGGTGCCCTCGTGGCGGGAGTCGCTGACGGGCGAGGTGAAGGGGCTGCGCATCGGGCTGCCCCGGGAGTTCTTCGGCGACGCCGTGGAGGCGGCGGTGGCGGGGGCCGTGCGCGCGGCGGTGGAGCGGCTGGTCGCCGACGGCGCCACGGCCGAGGAAACCTCCCTGCCCTCGGCCGAGCACGCCCTGCCGGCCTACTATCTCATCGCGACCGCGGAGGCGTCGTCCAACCTGGCGCGGTACGACGGGGTGCGCTACGGCTACCGCGCCGACGCCGACACCGTGGAGGGGATGTACCTCGAGACCCGCAAGCAGTTCGGCGCGGAGGTCAAGCGGCGCATCCTGCTGGGCACCTTCGCCCTGCGGGAGGGCTACGCCGACGCCTACTACCGCAAGGCGCTCCAGGTGCGCCGCCTGATCAAGGACGACTTCGACCGCCTGTTCGCAACCTTCGACGTGCTGATCACCCCCACGTCGCCCGGGGTCGCCTTCCCGCTGGGCGCCCGGACCGAGGACCCCCTGGCCATGTACGCCGCCGACATCTGCACACTGCCCGTCAACCTGGCGGGCCTGCCGGCGGTGTCGGTCCCCTGCGGCTTCGTCGACGGGCTGCCCGTGGGCCTGCAGGTGATCGGGCGGCCCTTCGCGGAGGACACCGTGCTGCGGGTGGCCTACGCCATCGAGCAGCGGCTGCGGCTGGACCTGCGGCCGCCTGTGGGGAGGGTTGCCGCATGACGGGGACGGCGGGAGCCCATCGCCCCCGCGACGCCGCGGCGATGCCGTCCCGGGCCGCCACGGCAAAGGCCCCGGCGACCGCGGACGCGGTTCGCGACACTGCCGCGGGGCAGGCCGTCGCGACCCCCGCCTCCGGCGGCCCGCGGCCTGCGGCCGGTTCGTCCGCGGAACCGTGGCAGGAGCGGGACGGCCTGCGCTACCGGGTGATCGTGGGCTTGGAGGTCCACGTGGAGCTGCGGACGCGCACCAAGATCTTCTGCAACTGCCCGAACCAGTTCGGCGCCGAGCCCAACACCCACGTCTGCCCGGTGTGCATGGGCCTGCCCGGCACCCTGCCGGTGCTCAACCAGCAGGCCCTGGAGTACGCGGCCCTGGCGGCCCTGGCCCTGAACTGCCGCATCGCCCGGGAGACCAAGTTCGACCGGAAGAACTACACCTATCCCGATCTGCCCAAGGGCTACCAGATCTCCCAGTACGACCAGCCCCTGGCCGGCGGCGGCTGGGTGGAGATCGACACGCCGGCGGGCCCCAAGCGCATCCGCATCCGGCGCCTGCACCTGGAGGAGGACGCCGGCAAGTCCCTCCACGACCAGGACGCCGCGGGCACCCTGCTGGACTTCAACCGCGCGGGGGTGCCGCTGATCGAGATCGTCACCGAGCCCGACCTGGCCTCGCCCGAGGAGGCGCGCCTGTTCCTCCAGGAGCTGCGGACCGCGATCCTGTACACGGGCGTCTCCGACGTGCGCATGGAAGAGGGCTCTCTGCGCTGCGACGCCAACGTCAACGTGGTGGTGGCGGGCGCCGGCCCCGACGGGGGCGAGCTGCGGACGCCCATCACCGAGATCAAGAACCTCAACTCCTTCCGCTCGGTGGTCCGGGCCCTGGAGTACGAGGTGGCGCGCCACCTGGAGGCGGTGCGCCGGGGCGAGCGGCTCCAGCGGGAGACCCGCCACTGGGACGAGGGACGGGGCGTCACCCGGCCCTCCCGGGGCAAGGAGGAGGCCCACGACTACCGCTACTTCCCCGAGCCCGACCTGCCCCGCCTGGTGCTGGACGAGGCCTGGGTCGAGGGCTTGCGGGCGCGGCTGCCGGAGCTGCCCCGCCAGCGGCGGGCCCGCTACGTGGACGAACTCGGCCTGCCGGCCTACGACGCGGGCGTCCTCACGGCGGACCCGGCCCTGGCCCGGTTCTTCGAGGACGTGGTGGCGGCCGGGGTGGCGCCCAAGGCGGCCAGCAACTGGATCATGAGCGAGCTCCTGGCCCACCTCAACGCCACCGGCCGCTCGGTCCAGGACCTGCCCTTCGGTCCCGAGCAGCTGGCGTCGCTGCTCAAGCTCGTGGACAAGGGCACCATCAGCGGCAAGATCGCCAAGCAGGTCTTCGCCGAGATGCTGGAGACGGGCGGCGACCCCGAGGCCATCGTCCGCGAGCGGGGGCTCGTGCAGATCACCGACGAGGCCCAACTGGTGCAGTGGGTCGAGCGGGCCATCGCGGAGAACCCCGAGGCGGTGGCGAACTACAAGGGCGGCAAGACCAACGCCCTGGGCTTTTTGGTCGGCCAGGTGATGCGGTACAGCCAGGGCAAGGCCAACCCGCAGCGGGTGAACCAACTCCTGCGCCAGCGGCTGGACGGGTAGCCATCAGGACCACAGCGGCGGCCGCGCTGTAGGAGGGTGAACCAGCTGCTGCGCGAGCGGCTGGACGGGTAGGCGCCCCCCGGGGCCGCGGGCGAAGGGCCCTGTCCCTCCTGCGTGCCCCCGGCGGCTGACGGCCCGGGCGGTACCTCGAGCGGGGCCGCGATGGCCGCCTCGGCATGCGGAGCGGGGGGGCGCGGTCAGGACCCGGTCGGTGCGTACGCGGATCGAGCGCCCGCGGCGCGGTCAGGGCCCGGGCAGGCGAACGCGGATCGGGCGCTCGCGGTGCGGTCAGGGCCCGGGGGGCGGACGCGGAGCGGGCGCCCGCGGATAGGACGGCCAGCGGTGGGCCATCCTGGAGACCGGCGGCGCGGCGGCGCCGCCGGTCCTTTTCGGGAGGGTCCCCGGTGGCCGTCTGGCGTTGGGCCATCGCCCGGCCCGTGGCGACGGTGATGGCCATGGGCGTCCTGGTGTGGGCCGGCCTCTTCGCCCTGCGCACCCTGCCCGTCGGCCTGCTTCCCGCCCTGGACCCGCCGGTGCTGACGGTGGTCACCTCCCTCCCCGGCGCCTCGCCCGAGGCCATCGACCAGCTGCTGGGCGAGCCCTTGAGCCAGACCCTGCGCACCGTCAGCGGGGTGCAGGAGGTCATCGCCCGCTCCGGCGACGAGATGGCCACGGTGGTCCTCCGCTTCCGCTGGGGCACCGATCTCGAGACGGCGCGGGAGCAGGTGGTCCAGCGCCTGGACGCGGTCCCCCTGCCCGCCGGCGCCGGCCGGCCGCAGATCCTGCGCTTCGACCCCACGCAGCTGCCGATGATGGAGATCGGGCTGGCGGGCCCCGGCGACGCGGCCCAGCGCGCCCGCCAGGTGCGGGAGGTGCTGGTGCCGCGGCTGGAGGCGGTGCCCGGCGTGGCCGCCGTCAGCCTGCGGGGCGCGCCCGCGGAGCGGGTCGAGGTGGTGCTGGACGCGGCGGCCCTGCGCCGGCACGGTTTGGCGCCGGGCCAGGTCCAGGCGGCCGTGGCCGCGGCGGCGGCCTCCGTGCCGGCGGGTGCCGTCGCCGGGGGCGACGGCACCCGCCGGTGGCCGGTGGAGGTGGAGGGCGGGTTCCACCGGCTGGACGACCTGCAGCGCGTCGTGGTCGGGCTCTCCTCGCCGGCGACGGTGCTGGCGCCGGCCCCGATGGCGGGCGTCCCCCGGCCCGTCCTCGCCGGCGCCGTCCCGGTCCGCCTCGCCGACGTGGCCACGGTGCACGTGCGCCGGGACCCGCCGGCGGAGGTGGAGCGGCTCAACGGCCGCGACGGCCTGGGACTCGTGGTCTACCAGGAGCCGGGGGCTAACACAGTCTCCGTCAGCCGGGCGGTGCGGGCGGCCCTGGACGCCGGCCTGGCGTCGATGCCCGGCTGGGAGGCCACGATCACCTACGACGCCGGCCGGATGGTGGAACAGGCGGTGCGCGGCGTCGGCCAGTCGCTGCTGGTGGGCAGCCTGCTGGCGGTCGCCGTCCTCTGGCTCTTCCTCCGCCGCGGCCGCGCCGTGGCGGTCATCGCCCTGGCCATCCCCATCAGCGCCTGTGCGACCCTGGCGGCGATGCACCTCCTGGGCATGACCCTCAACGTCATGAGCCTCGGCGGGCTGGCCCTGAGCGCCGGCGTGCTGATCGACCAGGCCATCGTGGTGCTGGAGAGCATCGCCCGCCGCCACCAGGAGGGGCTGCCCGCCCGGCAGGCCGCCGACCGCGGGACCGCCGACGTGGCCGCCGCCGTGGCCGCCTCGACGGTGACGAACCTGATCGTCTTCCTGCCGGTGCTGTTCCTTGGCGGACTGGCCGGCCAGCTCTTCCGCGACCTCGCCCTGGCCAACGGCCTGGCCCAGGCGGCATCGCTGCTGGTGGCCGTGACCGTCGTCCCCGCCCTGGCCGCCTGGTGCCTGGACGAACCGGCCCCCGCGGGGCGGCGCCGGACGCCGTCGCCCGTGGCGGCGGCCGGCACCGGTCCGTGCGGCCCGTCCGATCCCGGCCCGCTGCCGCTGCCCCGCCCGGTGGAGGCCTGCTTGCGGCGGCCGGCGGCCACGCTGGCGGCGGCGCTGGTGATGGTGCTGGCCTCGCTGCCCGCCGCGGCGCGCCTGGGGACCGAGTTCCTGCCCGCGGTGGACGAGGGGGCCGTGGACGTGGCGGTGACCCTGCCGGAGGGCAGCGCCCTGCCGGTCACCGCCGAGGCCTTGCAAGCGGTGGAGCGCGCGGTGCGGGGGCTTCCCGGCGTGGAGACGGTGATCGCCCGCGCCGGCGGCGGCCCGTGGCCCGGCGAGGAGGGCGCGGCCCACCAGGGGTTGGTGCGGGTGCAGCTGGCGGGCGACGCCGGTTCGTCCACCCGGGCCGCGGAGCGGATCCGGCGCGCCCTGGCGACGGAGGCCCGGGCCGCCCTGGACCGCCTCGGGGCGCAGGTCCACGTGGAGCCGCGCAACCTCTGGGCCGACGTCGGCGCCGGTGCGCCGGTGGTCGAGCTGGTGGTGCGGGCGCAGGACCCGGTCACCCTGGCCGAGGCGGCGGCGCGGGCCCGCGAGGCGCTGGCCGCGACGCCCGGGCTGGTCGACGTGGCAGTGGACCTCGACCGCACCGCGCCGCGGCTGGCGGTCCGGGTGGACCCGGCGGCCGCCGCCCGCTTCGGCCTGGCGCCGGCCCAGGTCGGCCAGCAGCTGCGGCTGGCCCTGGCGGGCGAGGTCGTGGCCCGCGCCCGGGTGGACGGGCGGTGGTTGCCCGTGGTCCTGCACACCGACCCTGGCACGGAGGCCGCCGGGGCGGCGGCCGGAACCGCCGGGGCACCGGCCGGGACCGCCGGGGCGCAGGCAGGGACCGCCGAGGCGGCGGCCGGGACCGGCGAGGGGAGGACCGCAGCCGGGGAGGTGGCGACCGGTGCGGGCCTCGCGGGTCGCGGTGCGGGCGGGGACGCATCCCGCGGAGCGGCAGCCGGCATCCCCCCGGCGCCCGCGGCCGGGGCGGCTCCGCCCAGCGGCGGCCCGCAGCCTGCGCCGTCCGGGATCGGGGATCGCGCCCGGCCGGCGGCGGGCGGCGTGCTGGCCCGGATGCCCCTGGCCGGCGGCAGCGGCTGGACGCGCCTGGACCAGCTGGCGGCCCTGCGGCCCGACGCGACGCCGGCCGCGCTGGTCCGCCGGGACGGCTGGCTGGCCGCGACCCTCACCGCGCGGCCGGCGGGCACGGACCTGGGCTCCGCGGTGGAGCGGGCGCGGCGCCAGGTGGCGGCCGTGCTGCCGCCCGGCGCGGCGGTCGAACCGGCCGGCACCGCCGTGCTCATGCAGGAGGGCTTCGCCACGCTGGGGCCCGCCGCCGCGGGCGCGCTGCTGCTGATCTACATGGCCATGGCGGCCCAGTTCGAATCCCTGGTGCACCCGCTGCTGATGATGGTCACCTTGCCCCTCGCGCTGGTGGGCGCGGTGGCCGGGCTGGCCGCGGTGGGCCACGCCATCGGCCTGACCGCGGTGATGGGCGGCATCGTCCTCGCCGGGATCGCGGTCAACAACGGGATCGTCCTGGTGGACGCCGCCCGGCGCCACCGGGCGGCGGGGATGGACGCGGCGGCGGCGATCCGCCTCGCGTGGTGCCGCCGCCTGCGGCCCGTGCTGATGACGGCGCTCACCACCCTGCTGGGGTCGCTGCCCTTGGTGGTGGCCCCCGGGCGGGGCGGCGAGCTGGAGGTGCCGCTGGCGGCGGTCCTGGTCGGGGGGCTCTTCACCTCGACGGCCTTGACCCTGGTGGTGCTGCCGTGCGCCTGGCTCTTGGCGGAGGGGCGCTGGCCGGCGCCGGGACGACGGAGCCCGGGGCCGGCGCGGCCATGGTGACGGGAACGACGTCTCCCTCCGTCGTGGCAGGGTCTTGCGATACCGGTGCCGAACCCTGGGCGGGCGGCGACGCCGGCCGCGAGATCGCCGGGAGGGCCCCGGTGGCCGGGCACGCTGCGCCGGTCCCGCCGGTGGCGGCCGGCGCCCGGAGGAGGTGCGCGCCATGGACGGGGGCGACTGGCGCCGCTGGCGCCATGCGGTCAAGCTGGATCCCGCCCGTCCCATCGCCCCCGAGGTGGTGGGCCGGCTGGCCGCCACCGGCACCGACGCCCTGATCCTGGGCGGCAGCGACGGCATCCGCCGCGACGCGGTGGTGCGGTTGATGGCGGCGGCCCGGGCCAGCGGGCTGCCGGTGGCCGTGGAGGTCTCGAGCCCTGAGGCGGTGGTGCCCGGGGCGGACTGGTACCTGATCCCCATGGTCCTCAACGCCGGCGACCCGCGCTGGCTGGTGGGGGCGCACCGCGAGGCCCTCCAGCGGCTGGACCGCATCGCCCCCGGGATCCCGGTGCCCTGGGACCGGGTGGTGACGGAGGCGTACGTCGTCTGCAACCCGGACGCCACGGTGGCGCGCCTGACGGCCGCCCGGCCACCCGCCGGGCCGGACGAGGTGGCGGCCTGGGCGACGGTGGCCGAGCGGCTCCTGCGAGCCGACATCGTGTACATTGAGTACAGCGGCCGGTACGGGGAGCCGGCGTGGGTCCGGGCGGCCGCCGGCGTCCTCAGGCGGGCCCGGCTCTTCTACGGCGGGGGACTCGCCTCCGCCGAGCAGGCGGCGGCCATGGCCGCCTGGGCCCATACCGTGGTCGTGGGCAACGCCCTGTACCGGCCCGACGGGCTGGAATGCGTCCGGGCCACCGTCGCCGGCGTGCGCCGGACCGGGTCCGGAGAGGGAGGGGAACCCCTTGCCGCCGGAGGTCGTCTTCCTGAACGGAGGCTTCGTCCCGTATGACCAGGCCGTGGTGCCCGTGGAAGACCGCGGCTTCCTCTTCGCCGACGCGATCTACGAGGTGATCCGCTGCTACGGCGGCCGGTTCTTCCGCCTGGACGACCACCTGGAGCGCCTCGAGCAGAGCGCGGCCGCCCTGGAGATCCCCCTGCCCTACGACCGCGCCCGCTGGACCCAGGTGCTGGAGGAGCTGATCCGGCGCAACGGGGTGCGGGACGGGTCGGTGTACGTCCAGGTCAGCCGCGGGGTGGCGCCCCGCGCCCATGCCTGGCCGGACGGCCTCCAGCCGACCGTGGTGGCCATCGCCCGGCCCGGCGGCACGCCGCCCGCCGAGGCGGTGCGCCGCGGCGTCAAGGCGATCACCGTACCCGACAACCGGTGGGGCCTGTGTTGGGTCAAGACCACGGGCCTGCTGCCCAACGTGCTGGCGAAGCAGCGGGCGGCCCGGGCGGGGGCCTACGAGGCTCTGTTCGTCCGCGACGGCCTGCTCACCGAGGGCACGTCGAGCAACGTGTTCGTGGTGCGGGAGGGCGTCCTCTACACCCATCCGCTGGCCAACATCCTGCCCGGGGTCACCCGCATGGTGGTGCTCGAGGTGGCCCGGGAGGCGGGGATGCCCGTCAGGGAGCAGGCGATCCCCGTGCAGTGGCTGGAGGGGGCGTCGGAGGTCATCCTCTCGGGCACGAACTCCGAGGTGCTGGCGGTGGTGGAGGTGGACGGCCGGCCGGTGGGCGACGGCCGCCCGGGGCCGGTCTTCGCCCGGTTGCGGGAAGGCTACCTCGCCCGGGTGGCGGCGGAGACGGGCGCGGCCGTGGACGTCGGCGCCTGATGCGCGGTCCGCGGGGCGAGAGGGGGGAGGCCGGCGCCGTGCCGACGAGGGTCCTGGTGCTCTCCGACACCCACCTGCCCGGGCGGGGGCGCTTCCTGCCGCCGGCCGTGCTGGAGGAGGCCGCGCAGGCGGACCTGGTCGTCCACGCGGGCGACCTGGTGACCCTGGACGTGTACGACGAACTGGCCCTGCTGGCGCCGGTGGTCGCCGTGCACGGCAACGTGGACGACCCGGAGGCGTGCCGCCGGTTGCCGGCCCGGGCGGTCTTCGAGCGCGACGGGGTGCGGGTCGGGGTGACCCACGGGCACCTGGGCCGGGCGCCCACGACCCCGGGGCGCGCGCTGGAGGCCTTCGCCGCGGACGAACCGCGGCCGGCGGTGGTGATCTTCGGGCACAGCCACCAGCCGCTGATCGAGCGGCGGGAGGGCGTGCTGCTGCTGAACCCGGGTTCGCCGACGGATCCGCGGCGGGCCCCGGCGCCGAGCTACGCGTGGCTGGAGCTGGATGGCGGCGAGGCCCGGGCGCGGCTGGTCGAGCTGCCGCGGCGGCGCTAGGCGTGGGCCCGCGCCGGCGCGGCCGCATCGGGTCGGTCGGGGCGGGATCGGCGACGGCGGCGCGCGGCCCGCGCGTCTTGGGCCCGGTCCGCCCTCGCCGGGCGGGGGCCCGGTCCGCCCCGGGAGGGCGCCCGCCCCCGGCCGTCGCCGCGCCGTCGCGCGTGGGCCGGTTCGTCCCCGGGTTCACCGCAACGGGGAGAGGATGCCGGTTGTCCGAGCAGACTCTGAACCTGCGGCGCCGGCTGGGGGCGGCGCTGATCCTCGCCCTGGTGTTGATCGCCGTGGCCGGCGTGTGGCACGCAGCGGGCCCCGCCCGCCGCACGCCCACGGCGCCCGCCGGGTCGGCCGCGACGCCGGCGCCGGGCCCGGGCGCGGACCATGGCGCCCCCCAGCTGGTGATCGGCAGCCTCGGTGGCTTCGAGGGCTGGAACCCGCTGCTCACCGAGCGGCATCCCCTGCAGCCCCTGCTGTTCCGCAGCCTGGTGCGCTACAACGACCGCATGGAGGTCGAACCCGATCTGGCCGCCTCCTGGGAGGTCGGCGACGACGGCCGCACCTACACCCTCCACCTGACGGCGGCGACCTGGCAGGACGGCCAGCCGGTGACGGCCGATGACGTGGTATTCTCCCTGACGGCCCGCCTGCATCCCGCGGCCGATCGGATGGGCGCGTACAACCTGGCGGCCCTGGCGGGCGCGGCGGAGTACCTCGCGGAGCTGGAGCGGCTGGATCGGGAGCGAGAGGCGGGCCGGATCGATGCGGACGCCTGGGAGGAGCGGGCCCAGGCGGCCTACGCGCGGTGGCTCGCCCAGGGGGCGGTGCGGGCCGCGGATCCGCGCACCGTCGTGGTGACCTTCGCCGAGCCCTACGCCCCGGCCTTGGAGCTCTTCACCCTCCCGGTGGTGCCGGCCCACGCCTTCGCCAGCCAGGCGGAGGCCCTCGACCCCGAACACCCCTTCCACACCGGGGCGCCGGTGGGCTCCGGGCCGTACCGGCTGGAGAGCTGGGTGCCCGGGGTGGAGGCGCGCCTTGTGGCGCGGGACGACCTGCCGCCGGCTGCGACGCCGGGCTATCCCGTGGTGGTCGTGCGGTTCTTCCGCGACCAGGACGAGCTGGACCGGGCGATCCTCGACGGGGAGGTGGACGCCGGCCGCCTCTCCCCGGAGGCGGCCCGCCAGGCGGTGGAGAGCGGGTCGCCCCTGCGGCTGGTGGAGTTCCCCGACCTCGGCTACACCTATGTGGCCTACAACCTGCGCGACCCGGTGCTGGCCGACCCGGCGGTGCGCCGGGCCATCGACCTGGCGGTGGACCGACAGGCCCTGGTGGGCGAGCTCTTCGGGCGGTATGCCGAGCCCCTGACGTCCCCGGCCCTGCCGGGCACCTGGTGGGCGGGCCCCGCGCCCCTGCCCCGCCACGATCCCCAGGCGGCCCGCGACCTGCTCGCGGCGGCAGGCTGGCGCGACGTCGACGGCGACGGCATCCGGGAGCGGGACGGCCGGCCCCTGGTGATCGAGCTCCTCACCCACCGGGAGAACCGGTACCGGGAGCAGGCCGCGGTCATGCTGGCCGACTGGCTGCGGCGGGTGGGGATCGCCGTCGAGGTGCGCCGGCTCGAATGGGGCGAGCTGGTGGCCGCCCTGCGGGAGGGGCGGTATCAGGCGGCGCTGCTGGGGGTCGGGGTGGGCGTCGACCCCGACGGCTACGCCCTGTGGCACTCGGGCGGCCACCTGAACTTCACCGGCCTGCACGACGCCGAGCTGGACCGGCTGCTCGAAGCCGGGCGCCGCGGGGGCGACCGCCGTGCCACCTACCGCAAGGTCCAGGAGCGGCTGGTGGAGCTGCAGCCGGCCCTGTTCCTCTGGCAGGAGATCCAGGTGCTGGCGGTGCGCCCGGAGGTGGCGGGGCCCATCAGCGGCTCGCCGGGCGGGTTCCTCTGGAACGTGGCGGCCTGGCACCCGGCCGATGCGGGGGACGAACCGGCCGTCGGCGCAGCCGGCGGGTGACGTCGCCAAGGGGCCCGGGTGCCGGGGTCGGTTCCCGACGGCCCTGCTCCTCGTGGCGCGGAAGCCGGCCGGCGAGCACCGGGTCGTCATCGCCGATCGCCTCGATGGCGTGGCGGGAGCGTGCCCCCGTCGTGCAGGGGGGCCAGCACCAGGGAGGTCACCATCGCGTCGGGCGTGGGGAACCCCGCGGCGACGGCACCCGGCCGGTCAGGGTGGCGCCGGGAGGGGGTGCACGCGGCGTCCGGTCGGCGCCGGGACGACACCCCCATGCCGGGCGGGGCGCGTTGCCCGCCGTCCCGGTGGCGCCCCGGGCCCCGGCGGGCGCTGCCGCGCCTTTGGTTGACACCGAATTTTTCTTCTCCATATAATGTGGATGGCTTTCGGGCGGGCTCCGTCATGTTCCGAATTTCACGAAGTCCCGCCCGTCGCCTTTCTATACCGGTGGCCACCGCCGCGGTGGCGTCCACCGGTGGGGAAACGGGGGGCGGCCAGTTGGACTCCCGGGTCTGGATCGACGTCCTGGTCTTCCTCGTCGCCGGGGTCACGTTCCCGATGGTCAACGTGGCCCTGAGCCGGCTGCTGCGGCGCGACTGGCGCGACCCCAGCAAGCTGACCACCTACGAGACGGGGATTCGCCCCTACGGCGACGCCCGCGTGCGCTACAGCATCCACTACTACGTCTTCGCCCTGATCTTCCTGGTGTTCGACGTCGAGGTGGTCTTCCTCTACCCGTGGGCCGTGCGGTTCCGCGAGCTGGCCCAGATGGGGCCCTTTGCCTTCGTGGAGATGGCCGTGTTCATCGGGATGCTGACGGTGGGCCTGGTCTACGCGTGGAAGAAGAAGGTGTTACGATGGGCGTGAGCAACCCGCGGGTCACGGGCCCGTCGGGCATCACCCTGGCCGACGTGGCCTGGGACGAGACGGATCCCGACCGCCTGATCGACCGCGCCGCGGAGCGCCTGCCGGGCGTGTGGGAGTACCTGCCCGGGGTCATCACCACGAACCTGCAGACCCTGGTCAACTGGGGTCGCAAGAACTCGCTCTGGTACCTCTTGTTCGGGATCGCGTGCTGCGCCATCGAGATGATGGCGGCGGGCGCCTCGCGCATCGACCTGGACCGGCTCGGCTCGGTGTTCCGGGCCTCGCCGCGCCAGGCCGACCTGATGATCGTGGCGGGCACGGTCACGGAGAAGATGGCGCCGGTGATCAAGACGCTGTACGACCAGATGGCGGAGCCCAAGTACGTGATCGCCATGGGGGCCTGCGCCTCCAACGGCGGGCCGTACTACCAGGGCTACAACGTGGTGGACGGCGTCGACAAGATCGTCCCCGTCGACGTGTACGTGGCCGGCTGCCCGCCGCGGCCGGAGGCGTTGATCTACGCCATCATGAAACTGCAGGACAAGGTGGCCCGGGCGAACCTGCCGGCCTGACCAGCGGAAGACGGCGCAGCCCCGCGGGGAGCGGGGCTGGCGTTTGCCTGGGCGCCGTGACGCGTCGCGCCGGGAGCCCGGGAGCAGGCGCGTTGGGACGCCGGCGGGCCGACGTCGGCCGCGGCGGCGCCCCTGCGCCCGATGGGCCCCATGGCAAGCCGGCCCCGTCGGCCGCGGGCCGCGAGGACGCCACCAGACCGCGCCGGAACGATGGGGGGGAAGACCTGTGGCGGAACGCTCCGAGGCGGCGCCCGGGCAAGCCGGGGATGACCGCCCGATCCACATCCACCAGGACGACAAGCCCCTGCTGGAGGCCCTGCCCCTGCCGGCCGAGGGCACGTTCGTGGACCCCAAGGCGAAGAAGAAGGCGGCGGCCGAGGGCGCGGCGGAGGAACCGGCCACCGACCCCGTGGTAGCCCGTCTGCGCGAGGCCTTCCCGGACGTGGACTTCGAGCCCGTGGCGGCCACGGCCGACGGCTGCCCCATCGTCACCGTGCCGGTGGACCGGTGGCTCGAGGTGGCCCGGTTCCTCCGCGACGACCCGCAGCTCGGCTTCGACTACCTCTCGGACCTGTGCGGCGTCGACTACAAGGACGCGCTGCAGGTGGTGTACCAGCTGCGGGGCGTGGGGCACCGCCGGCGGCTGACGGTCAAGGTCAACGTGGGCAAGGACCACCCCGAGGTCCCCAGCGTGGTCGAGGTCTGGCCCGGCGCCGGGTGGCACGAGCGGGAGGCCTTCGACATGTTCGGGATCCGCTTCCGCGGCCACCCGGACCTGCGGCGGATCCTGATGCCGCCCTGGACGCCCGACGACGTCTTCCCGTTGCGCAAGGACTTCGTCGACCGGCGGCCCAAGCGGGAGCGCAAGGTGCGTCCGCGGTGAGGGCGCGCCGCGGGACGGCGCGGAGGGAGTCGGGCGCGCCGGGGGGAGGCGAGCGGCGCGGACGGGACCCCCGGTGCCTGCCCGAGGGCGGGCGATGGGGCGACGGTGGGGAGCGGGTGGACGGAAGGCGAGGTGAGGGCCGTGAGCCTGACGCAGGAGCCGGTGCAGCCGCTGGAGCTGGATCCGCGCCTGGGCGACCGGGTGCGGGTCGAGGCCCTGGACGGCGGGCGCCAGACCATGACCATGAGCATGGGGCCGCAGCACCCCAGCACCCACGGCGTGCTGCGGGTGGTGCTCACCCTGGACGGCGAGCGGGTGGTCGACGCGCAGCCGGACATCGGCTACCTGCACCGGAACTGGGAGAAGATCGCCGAGTACATGACGTATGCGATGACGGTCCCCTTCTCGGACCGCAACGACTACCTGGCCGCCATCACCAACGAGCTCGCGCTGGTGCAGGCGGTGGAGAAGCTGACGGGCATCGAGGTCCCCGAGCGCGCCCAGATCCTGCGCGTGATCTTCTCCGAGCTGCAGCGGATCACCAGCCACCTGCTGTGGTTCGGCACCTTCGGGCTAGACATGGGGGCGGTGACGCCCTTCCTGCACGCCTTCACGGCGCGCGAGTACTGCTACAAGCTGTTCGAGCGGGCCACCGGGGCGCGGTTCCTGTACGGATATCTGCGCATCGGCGGCATGCGCAATGACGTCCCCGACGGGTGGCTCGACGACCTGCTCGCCTTCCTCGACCAGCTGGAGCGCACCTACTGGCCGGAGTTCATGCGGCTGCTCATCGACAACGCCATCTTCGTCCGCCGGACCAAGGGGATCGGCGTGCTCAAGCCGGAGGTGGCCATCGCCTACGGGGCCAGCGGACCGGTCCTGCGCGGCTCGGGCGTCAAGTACGACGTCCGCAAGGTGGACAACTACCTGCCCTATGATCGGTTCGAGTTCGACGTCCCGGTGGGCGAGAACGGCGACGTCTACGACCGGGCCGTGGTGCGCATGTACGAGATGCTGGAGAGCGCGAAGATCATCCGCCAGGCGGTCAAGGAGCTGCCCGACGGCCCGGTGATGGCCAAGGTCCCGCGGGCCATCCGCCCGTACGGCGAGGTCTACCACCGGGTGGAGGGCCCGCGCGGCGAGGTGGGCGTCTACCTGGTGGCGGCGGGGGACACCAACGCCTACCGGGCCCGCTGGCGGTCGCCCTGCTTCGTCCACCTGCAGCTGCTGCCCCTCCTGGCGCGGGGGCACCTGGTCGCCGACGTGGTGGCCATCATCGGCAGCATCGACATCGTCCTCGGGGAGGTCGACCGTTGATGCCGGAGGGGCTGGTGGCGGTGCTGTGGGCCATCCTCAAGGCGACCATCGCCCTCGCCTTCATCGGGCTCAACTTCATGTTCCTCGTGTGGCTGGAGCGCAAGGTGTCGGCGCGCATCCAGTACCGCGTGGGCCCGTACCGCGTGGGCAAGCCCCACGGATGGCTGCAGCTGATCGCCGACGCCATCAAGATGTTCTCCAAGGAGGACGTGATGCCGGCCGCGGCCGATCGCTGGGTCTGGGCGGCGGCGCCGGTGGTCGTCTTCGCGCCGGCGGTGCTCTTGTTCGTCATCCTGCCCGTGGGGCCGGACTTCGGCGTGCAGCCGGACTTCAACCTGGGCCTGCTGTTCTTGAGCGCGGTCTCGTCCTTCACCCTGTTCGGCATCTTCATGGCCGGTTGGGGATCCAACAACAAGTACTCGCTGATCGGCGCCATGCGGGCCGCGGCGCAGCTCATGGCCTACGAGATCCCGCTGGTGCTGGCGGTGCTGGGCGTCGTGATGCTGGCGGGCAGCCTCAGCCTCCAGGACATCGTCGAGGCCCAGCGCACCTACTGGTTCGTGTTCCCGCAGTTCCTCGGCTTCATCGTCTTCTTGATCGCCGCCATCGCCGAGCTCAACCGCACGCCCTTCGACATGGCGGAGGCCGAGTCGGAGCTGGTGGCGGGCTACTTCACCGAGTACAGCGGCATCCGCTGGGGCATGTTCATGTTCGCCGAGTACACGAACCTGTTCACCATGTCGGCCATCGCGGCCAGCCTGTTCTTCGGTGGGTGGAACGGACCCCTGCTGCCGCCGGTGGTGTGGTTCCTGATCAAGACGTACGCCTTCGTCCTGCTGGCCATGTGGATCCGCTGGACGCTGCCGCGGATCCGCATCGACCAGCTGCTCGACCTGGGCTGGAAGTTCCTCGTGCCGGTGGGCCTGCTCAACCTGGTGATCACCGGGTTGTTCCTGGTCTGAAAGGCGGTGACGGTGGGTGAGCATCCTGGCGGAGATCTGGCAGGCGGCCAAGAGCGTGGTGATCGGGCACGCCGTCACCTGGCGATCGGCCGCCAGGCCGCCGGTGACGGTGAACTACCCCGACGAGCGGCCGGACCTGCCCAAGGGCTACCGCGGCATCCCGGTGCTGAAGACCAACCTGGAGACCGGCGAGCTCAACTGCACGGCGTGCGGGCTCTGCGCCCGCTCGTGCCCGGTCAACGTCATCGAGGTCATCGAGGAGACCGACGAGAAGGGCAAGCGCCTGCGCCGGCCCAAGGTCTTCAACATCGACATGTCGCGGTGCATGGTCTGCAACCTGTGCGTCGAGGCCTGCCCCTTCGATGCCCTGGAGATGGCGAACCACTTCGAGATCGCGGACTACTCCGTGCCCAACCTGATCTTCAACAAGGAGCAGCTGGCGGAGATCTGGAAGCAGTACGACGCCGTCCGGCTGGCCGGGGGCGAGAAGCCATGAGCGGCGGCGCCGTGATCTTCGCCATCCTGGCGGCGGTGGTGCTGCTGGGCGCCTGGCGGGTGGTGACCAGCGAGCAGATCGCCCACAGCGCCCTGTTCCTGGGGCTGACCTTCGTGGGCATGGCGGGGCTGTTCATCCTGCTGCAGGCCCCGACCTTCGCCCTGCTCCACGTGCTGGTCTACGTCGGCGCCATCCTGACCGTCGTGGTCTTCGCCATCATGCTCTCGGACCCCGAGGAGCTCCGGGGCCCCGGCGAGCTGCCGCCCGCGGAGCGGTTGCGCCGCCGCCTGCGCTCGCCGTACTACGGGTGGATCCCGGTGGTCGTGGCGGGCGTCCTGGTGGCCGTGGTGCTGGCCGGCCTGGCGGCGGCCCAGCTGCCGCGGGTGCCGCTGGGTGACCCCGTGGCCGACGACCTGCGCGCCATCGGCGGGGAGATGTTCACCCGCTACGCGGTGCCCTTCGAGGTGGCCTCGGCGGCCCTGCTGGCCGCCCTGATCGGCGCCATCGGGCTGACGCGGCGCGATGCGGCGGAGGAACGCGGCCGCACCCGCGGCCGGGTCGCGCCGGCGACCCCCGATGCCGGCGGCGGGGAGGCGTCCCCCGCCGGCCGCGGACGGCCCGCGGCGGAGCCGGCGGCATCCGGTGCGGTGTCGGGGACGCAGGGGGGCACCTCCGGCGCGGGCGCCGCGGTGGCGGCCGGGACCGCCAGGGAGGTGGGCCGGTGATGGGCGGCGTTCCGCTGATGGACTACCTGGTGGTCGGCACCCTGCTCTTCGGCCTCGGCCTCTGGGGCGCGCTGACCCGCACCAACGCCATCCGGATCCTGATGTGCATCGAGCTCATGCTCAACGCCGTGAACCTGAACCTGGTGGCGCTGAACCGGTACCTGGACCCCGGGTCGGTGGAGGGGCAGATCTTCGGCCTGTTCATCATCGCCATCGCCGCCGCGGAGGCGGCCATCGGCATCGGCATCGTGCTGATGGTGGTCCGGCGGCGCGGCGAGGTGGACATCAACAAGATCCGGTTGATGCGCGGCTGACGCGCTGGGTCGGCGGATCGCGCGGTGGGGCGGCCGACCGCCCACCGGCGTCGGCGTACCGGCGATGGGCCGATGAGGGCACGGACGGGACTGCGAGGTGAGGCGGCGTGGTGGAGTCGGCCTGGTTGATCCCGCTCTTTCCGCTGGCGGCCTTCGTCCTGACGGTGTTCGTCGGCCGCCGGCTGGGCGAACGGGCGGGCTGGATCGGCGTCGCGGGGATGCTGGCGGCGACGGCCCTGTCGCTCGGGGTGTTCCGCGATGCCGTGGCGCGGCCGGACGCCTACGAGGCCGCCTGGCGGTGGCTGGCGTTCGGTTCCTTCGCGCTGGACGTCGGCTTCCGGGTGGACAACCTGGAGGCGGCCCTGCTGCTGATGGTCTCCTTCGTCAGCCTGATGGTGCACGTCTTCTCCCTGGGCTACATGCACGGCGACGCCCGGTACAACCGGTACTTCGCCCTGATCTCCCTGTTCACCGCGGGCATGCTGGGGCTGGTGATCGCCGACAACGCCGTGTTCTGGCTGATCTGGTGGGAGATCATGGGCGCCTGCTCCTACCTGCTGATCGGCCACTGGTTCGAGGAGCGGGAGAACCAGGCGGCGGCGTACAAGGCCTTCATCACCACCCGCATCGGCGACGTGCTGATGATGGCCGGCTTCTGGTACATGTTCCAGCTGACGGGCAGCCTGCGCTTCGCCGACTGGCAGGCGTGGGTGGAGCAGCAGGCGGGCGCGGGGACGCCCGACTTCACCCGCGCGATGACCGTCGCCGCGCTGCTGATCTTCGGCGGGGCGGTGGGCAAGTCGGCCCAGGCGCCGCTGCACGTCTGGCTGCCTGACGCCATGGCCGGCCCGACCCCGGTCAGCGCCCTGATCCACGCCGCCACCATGGTCGCGGCGGGCGTGTTCCTCATCGCCCGGACCTACTTCATCTTCGCCGAGGCGCCCGCGGCGCTGGCCGTGGTGGCGTTCCTCGGCGCGTTCACCGCCTTCCTGGCGGCCACCATCGCCGTGGTCCAGACGGACATCAAGAAGGTGCTGGCCTACTCGACGGTCAGCCAGCTCGGCTACATGGTGATGGCCCTGGGCGTCGGCGGCTACAGCGCGGCCATGTTCCACCTGTGGACCCACGGCTTCTTCAAGGCGCTGCTGTTCCTGGGGTCCGGCGCGGTGATCCACGCGGTGCACACGCAGGACATGCGCGAGATGGGCGGCCTGGGCCGGAAGATGAGGCTGACGGCGCTGACCTTCATCGTCGGCACGCTGGCGCTGGCGGGCATCTGGCCCTTCTCCGGCTTCTACTCCAAGGATGAGATCCTGCTGGCCGCCTATCACTCCCGCTATCCGGTGCTGTTCTGGGTCGGTGCCGTGACGGCGGGCCTGACCGCCTTCTACATGACGCGGGCCGTGGTGCTGACCTTCTTCGGCAGGCCGCGGGACGAGCAGCGGTTCGCCCATGCCCACGAGGGCGGGCCGGAGCTGCGCTGGCCGCTGGTGCTGCTGGCCATCCCCGCCTTCGCCGCCGGCTTCCTGGCGCCGGCGCTGTTCGGTGCGCCGGTCCACGAGTTCATCACCTTCGGGGAGCACCAGGCCGCCCACGAGCCGGAGTCGCTGGTGGTCCTGACGGGCACGCTGTTCGCCGTGGCGGGCATCCTGCTGGGGATCGTCGTCTACGGGCTGGGGTGGATCTCGCCGGCGACGCTGCGCAGCGCCCTGGCGACGCCCTACTTCGTCCTCCAGGAGAAGTGGTTCTTCGACCGGGCCTATGAGGTCGTGGTGCTGGCCGGTTCGTCCTGGGTCGCGCGGCTGGCGGCCGGGTTCGATCGGCTGGTGATCGACGGGATCGTCAACGGGGTGGCCGGGTTGGTGGCCGGCGTGGGCGAGGTGGTGCGGCGCTGGTCCACCGGCCTGGTCCAGGGGTACATGCTCACCCTGTTCGCCGGGGTGGTGCTGCTGGCGCTGCTGATCCTGCAACGGACGGGAGGCCTGTGGTGATGTCCGCGTCGCTGCCCTACCTGAGCCTGATCCTGGGGGTGCCGGCGGCGGGCGCGCTGCTGACCCTGCTGATCCCGCGCGAGAACCACCGGGCCATTCGCCTGGTGGGCACCGTGGCGATGGCGGTGCCGCTGCTGCTGGTGGCCGCGGTGTGGGCCGGGTTCGACCCGGCGGCCGGCGGACCCCAGTTCGTGGAGCGCTACCGCTGGATCCCCACCCTGGGCGCCTGGTACTACCTGGGCGTCGACGGCCTGTCGCTGCCGCTGGTCGCCTTGACCGCGCTGATCGCCCCCATCGCGGCGCTGGCCTCCTGGGGCATCGAGGTGCGGGTCAAGGAGTACTGGGTGCTGCTGGGGCTCCTGGTCACCGGGATCTTTGGCGTGTTCCTGGCCCTGGACTACCTGCTGTTCTACGTGTTCTTCGAGCTGTCGCTGATCCCGATGTACTTCCTCATCGGGGTCTGGGGCGGCCCGCGGCGGGACTACGCGTCGCTGAAGTTTTTCATCTACACGCTGGTGGGCAGCATCGTGCTGATCGTCGGCATCCTCGCACTCTACCTGCTCACCGGCGCCAGCACCTTCGACATGGTGGAGCTGGCGCGGCGCGCCCCGGCGGCGGTGCCCGAGGCCCTCAAGCTGCCCCTGTTCCTGCTGCTCTTCGTCGGGTTCGCCATCAAGACGCCCATGTGGCCCGTCCATACGTGGCTTCCCGACGCCCACGTCGAGGCGCCGACGCCCATCAGCGTGATCCTGGCGGCGGTGCTGCTGAAGCTGGGCACCTACGGCATGATGCGGATCACGTGGCCGACGCTGCCCGACGTGGCCCGCGACCTGGCCGGCGCGCTGGCGACGCTGGCCGTGATCGCCATCCTCTATGGCGCCTTCACCGCCCTGGGGCAGCGGGACTTCAAGCGGCTGGTGGCCTACTCCTCGGTCAGCCAGATGGGGTTCGTGGTGCTGGCGCTGGCGGCGGCCGCCGCGGCGCCGGGGGTCGCCCAGGCCGCCCAGCTGGCGGGGCGCGACCCCCAGGTGATCCTGGAGGCGGGGCAGTCCGCCACCATGGCGGCGGTCTTCATGATGGTGGCCCACGGGCTGGCGTCGGCGCTGCTGTTCCTGCTGGTCGGCTTCTGGTACGACCGCACCCACACCCGGGACTTCGACCGGCTGGGCGGCATGTTCCGCACCACGCCGGTGGGGGCCACCTTCCTGGGCATCGCCGCCTTCGCCAACCTGGGCCTGCCCGGGTTCAGCACCTTCATCGGCGAGTTCTTCACGCTGATGGGCACGCTGCCGGTGTTCCCCACCGCGGTCTACGTCGCCCTGGTCGGGCTGGTCGGGGCGGCGATGTACAACCTGACCATGCTGCAGCGGGTGACCATGGGCGCTCCGAGGCCCGAGTGGAGCGGCCTCCCTGACGTCACGCCGCGGGAGTTGGCGACCTTCGTGCCGCTGGTGGCGGCCATGCTGCTGCTGGGGTGGATGCCCGGCCTGTTGACCCAGGTGCTGAGCACGCCCGTCGCCCAGTTCGTCGCCAAGTTGGGAGGGATGTGAGCATGCCGGTGCTGTCGGCCGGGGAACTGATCTATCTCCTGCCCGAGATCGTGCTGGCCGTGACGGCCATGGTCCTCCTGCTGGCCGACGCCTTCGCCGGCGGGCGCGACGAGGCGGCGGGGCAGGGCGGTGAGACCGGCGCGGCGGCCCCGGGGACGGCCGCAGGGCGCCGCGACTGGATCGGCTACCTGGCCGTGCTCGGCGTCGTCGTGGCGATGATCGTCATCCGCCGCGACGTCGCCCAGCCGGGTCCCATCCTGGGCGGCATGGTGTCCAGCGACGGTTACGCCGCGTTCTTCAAGGCGGTGTTCTTGATCGCCACCGCACTGGTGGCGCTGCTGTCCATCGACTACGTGGCCCAGCGCGGCATCGCCCCGGGCGAGTACTTCAGCCTGCTGCTGTTGGCGACCACCGGGGCCCTGTTCATGGCGGGGGCGGCCAACCTGCTGACCTTCTACCTGGGGCTGGAGCTGCTGTCGCTGAGCTCCTACGCCCTGGCGGGGCTGATGCGCACCGACCCGCGCTCCCAGGAGGCGGCGCTGAAGTACTTCCTCAACGGGGCCTTGAGCTCGGGCATCCTGCTCTTCGGCGTCTCGCTGGTGTACGGTGCCACGGGCACCTTCGACCTGGTCGAGCTGGCGCGCCAGGTCGGTCAGGTGCTGCAGGGCGAGGCGGCCGCCGCCGTGCCGGTGCCGATGTTGGCCCTGGGGGTCGCCTTCCTGCTGGCGGGGCTGGCCTTCAAGGCCGGCGCCGTGCCCTTCCACCTCTGGCTGCCGGATGCCTACCAGGGCGCACCCACGCCCATCACCGCCTATCTGGCGGTGGTGTCGGAGGGCGCGGCGTTCGCAGCCATCCTGCGGGTGTTCTACGGCGGGATGGGCGGAGCCCAGGAGGCTTGGCAGACCGCCTTCGTCGTCCTGGCCGTGCTGACGATGACGGTGGCCAACGTGGCGGCGCTCCGGCAGACCGACGTCAAGCGGCTCATGGCCTATTCGTCCATCGCCCAGGCGGGATACATCCTGGCGGCCGTGGCGGCGGCGTCGGAGCTCGGCCGGACCGCCGTGCTGTACTACGTGATGGCCTACACCTTCATGAACGTCGGCGCCTTCGCCGTGATCACCGCGCTGCAGGTGCACGGCGAGGGCCGCACGGTGCAGGACTTCACCGGGCTCGCTCGCCGGGAGCCGCTGCTGGCGGCGCTGCTGGTGGTCTTCCTGGTCTCCCTGGTGGGGCTTCCGTTCACTGCGGGGTTCATGGCGAAGTTCGGCGTGTTCCGGGCGTTGGTGGCGGCCGGCAACCTGTGGCTGCCGGTGCTGGTGGCGCTCAACAGCGTGATCTCGGTCGGATACTACTACAACCTGGTGCGGCACATGTACGTGGTGCCGGCGGAGAAGGCGCCCGTGCCCGACACGGCGGTGCCGGTGCCCGCCCCGATCTGGACGGTGCTGGCGGTCTGCTTCTTCTTCACCCTGGTCCTGGGGATCTGGCCCGACGCCTTCATGCGGTGGGCCGAGGTGTCGCTGATGGCCATGGGCCGGGGCGGCATGTAGCGCCACCTTCGTCCCGCGCGGCGGCAGGGGGATGGAGGGGGATGGATGGGATGGGCCGGCCGGGGCCGGTGGGCCGGCAGGGCGGTGCCCGCCTCCCAGCTCAATGCACCACCAGCACCGCCCCGCGCCAGTGTTCCAGCACGTACCCGCTGACACTGCCCAGCAGGGCGGAGGTGACGCGCCCCAACCCGCGCCGGCCCACCACCACCAGGTCGGGGCGCTGGCGCTCGGCCTCGGCGACGATCTCGCGTCCCGGCTCGCCGCGCCGGAGGACCGTCTCCACAGGCGGCCGCGGTTCGCCGAGACGCCGGGTCGCCGCGTCCAGGATGGATCGCCCCAGGCGCTCCGACGACTCCTCCAGGTAGCGGTACACCGCATCGGGGCCGACGAACAGGTCGCCGCTCATCCCGGGAACGCAGTGCACCAGCACCAGCCGCGCCCCCTGGCGGCCCTGGACGAGCCGGGCGGCCAGCTCGAGGGCGCGGCCCGAGGGCGGGGAACCGTCGACCGCGACCAAGAGCTTCATTGCCATGACCTCCTTCATCACGCCGGTAGGCCGCGTGCGGTGGCCGCGCCGAAGGGCGAGGGGGACGGGAGCGACGGTGCGCCTGGCGCTCCGTCGCGGCCCCGTTTCGGACTTCGGTCTCGCCGCCGGGAAGTTGGGCACACCCGCCGCTCGCGCTCCCTCAATCGGCCTCGCCGGACCGGGCTCCCGGCACCGGCTGATAGGCGGCGGCCCCCGAGGGCGAATCGGGCGCACGGCCGAAGGACCAGCGCAAGAGGACGGGTGTGACCAGGGTCGTGAACAGGGTCATGACCACCATGACGGAGAACACGGGTTGCGAGATCACGCCCTCCTGCAAGCCGATGCCGGCCACGATCAACGCCACCTCGCCCCGGCTGACCATCCCGATGCCAACCCGGAGGGCTTCGATCCAGCGGAAGCCGAAGGGACGGACGCCGAGGCTGGAGCCGATGACCTTGCCGAGGACGGCGGCCGCCAGGATCAGGATGAGGAAGCCGGCGCCGCTTTCGGCCACGGCCGCCACCACGTCGCTCTCCAACCCGATGTTGACGAAGAAGATGGGGACGAAGAAGCCGTAGGCCAGGACGGCCAGCCGCTCTTCCACGTGGTGCTTGAGATCGGGATGCAAGGTCAACATCACGCCGGCCATGTACGAGCCCGTGATGGCGGCGACGCCGCCGAGCTCTTCCGCGGCGACGGCCATGAGCAGCCCGGCCACCAGGGCCACGGCGAAGAGCGGCTCCGTCCCAGGCCAGCGGGCGGCCGCGCGGAGCACCGGCGGCAGCAGCCAGCGGCCGACGGCGAGGGCGGCCAGGAAGAAGGCTGCCATGCGCAGGACGATGGGGAGCAGCGTCGCGATCCCCGCCGCGCCGGCGCCGGGTGCGGTGCCGGGACCCTCGCCCAGGCCGGCCTGGTGGAGGGCGACCACGACGGACAGGATGACGATGCCCATCACGTCGTCGATCACGGCGGAGCCCAGGATCGTCGTGCCTTCCCGGGAGCGCAGGCGCCCGAGCTCCAGCAGGGTCTGGGCGGTGATGCTGACGGAGGTGGCGGTGAGGATGGTCCCGATGAACACGCTCTCGTAGGTGGGGAAGCCGAAGGCGAGCGCCACCCCGGTGCCGGCCAGGAAGGGCAGGGCGACGCCGCCGACCGCCCCGAAGAAGGCCGCGGTGCCCACCTTGCGCATCTCCGTCAGGTCCGTCTCCAGACCGGCCAGGAACATCAGGAAGATGACGCCGAGCTCGGCCAGGTCGCGGACCAGCTGCTCGAGGTAGTGGGGGTCGGTGAAGACCGGCCAGTGCAGGATGTCCAACAGCGAGGGCCCCAGCAGGATGCCGACCAACAACTCGCCGAACACGGCGGGCTGGCCCAGGCGCTTGGAGAGGGCCCCGGCGCCCTTGGCGGCGAGGATCACCACGGCGAGCAGCAAGGCCACTTGCAGGAACGAAGGCATGTCCCACCTCGTCCTCCTTGCAGCGCGCGGCGGCTCCGGGCGGTGAGGCCCATCCGACGCGCCCCCCCCCCCCCCCCCCCCTCCGGCACGCCCGGCCCCCGGGGCACGGCGCACGCGGGGCATGGGGCATGCGGGCGGTGCTTGCCAGGCCCACCCGATCCGCGGCCGGCCTCACGCCCGACGGATCCGGGGGAACGCTCCCAGGGGCTTCGGGGCTTCCCCGACGGGATCCCCACGTCGCGGCCCGCGACCGCAGTGGTGGCTCGGCTTCCCCTGTCCCGGCATCGCAGCCGCGCTGCAGCGCCGGCGCCGGTGCTGCGCCTGCAGGTTCGGCTGCCCCTGGGATGGCCCTGGAGCCGCACACCACCGCCGCCCTCGGTTGCCTCTCAGCGCCGGCGCCGGTGCTGCGCCTGCAGGGCCCGCCGGTCATGCCAGGCGGCCAGGGCCGCGTGCAGGCTGCCGCGGACGCGGGTTGCCGCGCTGCGTTCGTCCAACAACTTGACGAGATGTTCCGGGTTCACCTGCCACACGCCGTACTCCAGCAGAGGACCGTGGACGGGGCGACGCGTGAGCACCAGCACCGGTGCGGGCTCGGCCGGCCACCGCACGCCGGCCGCCGCCAGCTCTGCGCTCAGGATCCGGCTCTCCGCCACCAGGCGATCGGCGGCGGCCACCAGCCGCTTGCGCGCCGCCTTGGGGCGGGCGGAGGCCGACACGTCCAGCGTGCCGATCACCCAGGCCCGGTCCGCGGTCGCCACCAGCACCTCCGCCCCGCCGCGCCCGCGATGGGCGGCGCCGGGGATGGCCACCTTGACGAACCCGCCGGACAGTCGTTCCAGCGCCTCGAACAGCCGGCGCCGGCCGTCGACGACCTGCATGGCCGTGAAGAACTGGGCGGCACACAAGCCGGCACCCACCAGGCACCAGAACCCGAACATGTCCAGGACGTTGATGCCCAGGAGGGCACGCAGCCGGAACAGGGATCCCGCACCCCACCCCAGGAGCAGGCATGCGATGGCCCAGCTCCACGGAGCCCCGGGCTGCACTGCGGGCTGGCCGATCCAGCCGGAGCGGGCCAGATCTCTGGGAACCGCCTGCATCGTGACGACCCGTCTCGGTGACGTCATGGTCGGTCCGTGCCTCCGTGCGCTCGGCAGCCACCCACGGCGGTGCTCCCTGGCGGTCGATCCCAGCGCGGGTCCAGGGGCACCGCCGCCGCGGACGAACCCGCAACCGTCCACGCCATGCCCAGGTCGAGGTGCGGCCCGCGCCGACGGCGAGCGACCGAACGGCTCTGAAGGCGAAGGCCCGGACATGGCACCAAGGGGCACCGGCCGCTCACCGGTGCCCCTTCGGACCGCGGCACCCCTGCTCTTGCGATCATCACGAACCCCCGCCGGCGCCCCCGGCGTCGCCACCGCCGCCCTGCTCCGGGCCCTGGCTGCTCACGCCGGAGGGAGCGGGGAGCGATGCGGCGTTCCGCTTCTCCACGTCGCCAAGACCCATCAGGAAGCGGGCCAGCAGGCGGATCTGCTCCGGTGACATGGCGTCCTCGTAAGGGGGCATGATGCTGCGGAACTTGTCCTGCTCCTCCCGATAGGTCTCGGTCAGGTCCACCGGCGTGCCCTGCCCGTCCCACACCGAGGGCATGCGCTCCCAGGGGGCGAAGTCCTGCGGGTTGGCGATCCACCGCTCGACGAACTCCTGGCTGGGGAGCCACTCGCCGGCCCGGGTCAGGTTGGGGCCCACGACCCCGCCGTAGCTGCCCAGGGTATGGCACTGGATGCAGTTCATCTCCACGAAGAGCTCCTTGGCCTGCTGGTTCTCCTCCTCCGTCAACCCCTTGGCCTGGACGTCCAGGTCCTGGGCGGTGACGGGTCGGGTGCGCTGCTCCTGCGCGCCGGTGTCGGGATTCTGGACGTACTCGGTCACCGTCAGCCGCGCCACCTCGGGGGCGGCGGCGTGCTTGCTGGGCTCCTGCCAGTCGCCGTACATCAGGAAGGTGACCAGGTCGCGGATCTGCTGCTCGTTGAGCGGGCCGTTGTCGGCGGTGGACCACGCCGGCATCCGGGTGTAGGAGTGGATCTTGCCGTCCTCCACCAACCAGGTATGGCTGTCGAACCCCGGGCGGCCCCGGGCGATGGTCTTGGTCAGCGAGTCCTGGATGGTGGCGACCTGCACCGGCGGCTTGCCCTCCGCCCGGAACGCGTCCCGGTTCAACGGCGGCCCGATGATGCCCTCGCCGACGGGTCCGTGGCAGACCATGCAGTTCTGGGCGTAGAGCTGGGCGCCCCGGGCGGCCTGTTCCTCCCGCGCGGCTTCGGCTGCCCCGGACATCCGCTGGCCCTCGAAGAGCCAGTAGCCCTGCAGGATCAGGATCAGGGCCCAGAGCAGGCTGAGGGCGACCACTTTCCGCTTGCTCAAGGCTGCGACTCCTTTCCGCGTGGGTGCGTGGGCGGCCTTCACTCGTCCTCGCCCGACGTCTCCAGCGGGCGGCCGGTGAACCGCTCCACGGTATCGACCGCCCAGAGGCAGAGGAAGATCGTGATCGCCACGGCGAGAAGCTCCACGGACTCGAGGACCTCGAACACGGCGGCTCACCTCCTCCTGGCCAGGGCGTCGCCGCCGAAGACGCGGGGCATCACGCCCGCGGCACCGGCGTCAGCTGGTCGGGGCTGAAGGCCGTGCGCTGCTGGACGCGGCCGGTATCCACCCACACGTTGCCCGCCTCGTCGATCTCGATGGGGAAGTAGTCCATCGGCCGCGGCGCGGGGCCGCCGATCTTCTCGCCCACCTTATTGAACTGGGAGCCGTGGCAGGGACAGCAGAAGCAGCCGCCGGCGTCCGGCCGCTCCTCCGGCTTCCACGGCACCGTGCAGCCCAGATGGGTGCAGCGCCAGTATAGGGCGATCATGCCCTCCTCGACGTGGACCAGGTAGAACTTGCCCGCGTCGATCTTGGTCACGGACCCCACCGGGAAGTTGGACGCCGGCCCGATGTTGATCTTCTGGCCGAAGAAGCCCACCTTCCGCGGCCAGAAGTAGTTGGCGAAGCTGCCGGCGAACAGCCCCAGCCACAGCAACGCCGACCCCCACAGCGCCCAGTGGAGGAAGTCGCGGCGCGTCACCGGTTCGTCCCGCCGGGCCGCTGCGCCGTGGCCGCCGGCTCGCGCCGCGGGTCGCGCAACGCCCCCTGCCGCCGTCGCGGCCGCCCCGCCACCGGCACCGCCGCCCGCAGCCTTGGCCGCAGCCGCCCGCGCGGCCGCCGCCTTGGCCGCGGCCAGCTTCTCGGGGTCGACCTTCGACGGGGTGCCCGCGCCGCGATGGCCCTGCGGACCCGCGGCGCCGGCGGCTGCAGGCCCGGTGCCCCCCGCCGGCGACCCGGCGGCCTGGCGGCCCCCGACGGACGGTGCGGCCGCCGCCGGCCGTTCCGCCCCCGACCCCGCGCCGCCGGCCGACTCCGCGCCACCGGCCGCCTCCGCGCCGCCGGAGCGGCCGGCCGAGCCCGCCGGGGCCTCACCGGCAGGCCGTGCATCCTTGGTATCAGGCTGTCCCGCGCCGGCTCCGCCTTCCGACTCGGGACCCCGTTCCCGATCGTCGGCCATGCTCCCGATCCCTCCAACGTCCAGCATCGTACGCAGCCGGATGGACCGGCCGCAAGCGGCCGAACCGCGCCCTCTCCCCGCGGACTCCCCTCAGTGGGGCGGCTCGAGCTGCCACGGCCACACCAGGTGCAGGCTCTCGCCCCGGAAGCCCGTACCGATGATGGTCAGCACGACGTAGGAGGCGACGAAGACCGTGAACAGCGCGATGATGGTCTCGCGGGTATTGGCCTGGTACCGCTTGCGGACGATGGCGGCCAGCACGCCGGGCACCGCCGCCATGACGATCAGCGGGATCACCACCCCGGCGATCCACTCGACGAGCTGCGCCTGGGCGTGGATCGCCTCCGGGCTCATGAACAGCTGCAGGACCGCGGCCACCACGCCCCGCGTGCCGATGTAGTCGACGCCGCCGACGTTGACGGCGAAGAAGGCGTCGAAGAGCACCAGCCCCACCACGATCAACGCGGTGTAGACGAAGGAGAACTTGAAGATGCGCAGGCCCTTCTCGCCCGAGAACCACACCCCGGTGTCCGACGGATCCGTGTCGATGTACGGGATGGCGGCGATCAGCACCAGCACGAGCCCCGGCACGATCACACCGGCCAGGCTGGGATGCATGTGCAGCAGCAGCTCCTGCAGGTTGAGGAAGTACCAGGGCGCCTTGGCCGGGTTCGGCGTGTGGGTCGGGTTGGCCAGGTCGAGCAGCGGCGCCTTGATCAAGATGGCGAGGATCGACAACCCGATGGTGTAGATCAGGGCGCCGACGAACTCGATGAGCAGCAGGTGCGGCCAGACGGTCACCTGCTCCTTGGGATTGGGCCGCTTGGGCTCCTCGCCGGAAGCGGCCTTGACCGGTTGCGGCTGTGCCACGGAGCTTCCCTCCTCGTGCCCTACCCGTCATGCCGCGCCTCGCGGGAACCGCGGCAGCGCGGGGCCCGGTGGGGCGCCGCCGCGCTCGTCCGGCCCGGGCCTGCAGATGGCATCGGATCGGGGCCCGGCGGAGCGGCCCCCGGACCCACCGACGGTGACCGGACCCGTCGCAGCCGATCCGCCGTCGGGCCTCGCGCCGGCGGCGCGCTAGCGGGAGAACCCGTCCTTGCGCACCCGCCAGAAGTGCATGCCCATGAACACGGCCGCCACCAGGGGCAGGGCGAAGACGTGCAGCGTGTACCACCGGATCAGGGTGTTCTGGTTGATGTCGTATCCGCCGATGAGGAGGAACTTCAGCTTGTCGCCGACGAACGGCGTGGCGCCGGCCATGTTGGTGCCCACCGTCACCGCCCAGTAGGCCAGCTGGTCCCAGGGGAGCAGGTAGCCCGTGAAGCTCATCAAGAAGGTCAGGACCAGCAGCACCACGCCGATCACCCAGTTGAACTGCCGCGGCGGCTTGTAGGCTCCGGTGTAGAACACCCGCAGCATGTGCAGGAACACCAGCAGGACCATGGCGTGGGCGGCCCAGCGGTGGATGTTGCGGAAGAACTGGCCGAAGGCGACGGTGGTCTCCAGCTCCTCGATGCTGAAGTAGGCTTGCGGCACGGCCGGAACGTAGTAGAACATGAGGAAGATGCCCGTCACCGTCAGGATGATGAACATGAAGAACGACGTGCCGCCGAGCCCGAAGGTGTAGCGGAACGTCAGGGCCTGACGGCTGATGCGGCCCGGGTGCAGGTGGAGGAAGAGGCTGTTCAAGACGGCCAGCCCGCGGGTGCGCCGGTCCCGCGGGTAGGGGTTCATGTACATCGACTTCCAGAGGGCGCTGTTGAAGATCCAGTCGGCGAGCCGTCCGATCAGCGACTTCCGCCCCCCGGGCGCCGGCGGCTGTTGCTCCGGTGTCTGGACCCGGCTCAACGGGAAGCTCCTCCTTCCGGCCGACGAGTGTCGCCAGCCGCCCCGGGCGCCCGGTGGGGTGCGCCCTGGGGACGGGGTCCCGCCCGCCACCGGCTTCCGGGCCCTCGAGGTGGCGGCGCAGCTGCGGGGCCGGGGCGAGCTGCCAGCAACGGCCCGCGGCCGCCGGGCGGCGGCGACCGGTTGGCGGCAGGGGCCCCGCACGTCTACCACTTCACACTACACAAAGAGTCTTTCCACCCGCAAGGGTCGTCCACCGGATGTTGCCGGCACGGGCTCGGGCCGTCGACCGAGGCGAACCGGGCCGGCCGCCCGCGCCGCCCGCCGCGACGCCGACCGTGGCGCCACCCCCATGGCGCCCGCGCCGTCCGGACCGTACCACCCGGGACGGCCACCCGCCGCGACGCCGCTGACGACCACACCCCCGTCGCGCCCGGGCCGACCGGGCCCGCCGCCCGGGTGTGATCCGCCCGTGCCGTGCGCCCGCCGCGCCGGCGAACCGCCCCACCGGACCGGCGCGGTGAGCCGCGCGGACTGCGTCAGGGGCTGGTGGGCGACGTCTGCGCCTTGACCGGGCGCTTGCACCGTTACCTGAAACGTCGTCATCTGTTTCAGGCAGCCGATCCTTGCGGATCGGCGGTGCCGGTCTTACCCGGCCATGCGCCGGTGCCGGCTTCCCGCTTCCTCCGGGACCGCCCGCCTTGCGGCAGGTCTTCCATCCCGTCTGCGGGCGTTTAACGTCTCCGGGCCACTCCCGGCGACGGCGGCCACGAGGGCCGCGAGATTCCGGGCCGCGTTTTCGTCCCGGTCGAGCACGAGCCCGCATTCCTCACAGCGGAAAACACGCTGCGAAAGCGGCAGCGACGGCTTGATCGCGCCGCACTGGGAACAACGCTTGCTGCTCGGGTAGAACGGCGGCGCTTCGATCAGCTTCGCTCCGTACCATGAGCGCTTGTAGCTGAGCTGACGGCGGATCTCCGCCAGGGACGCATCGGCTAGCGCCCGGGCCAGCCGACGGTTCCTCAACATGCCCGCCACATGCAGCTGTTCAACCACCACCACGCCATAGCTGGTCGCCAGCTGGTGCGTCAGCTTGTGAAGGGCATCCTGGCGGATGTTCCGGGCCCGCGCATGGAGCCGGGCCAGCCGACGCCGGGCCTTTTGCCATCCCCGGCTGCCCTTCTGGCGCCGGGCCAGGGCGCGGTTCCACCGGGCCAGCCGTTTCAGGTTCTTCTCCAGCGCTCGGGGGTTGGGCACGACCTCCCCCGTGGAGAGCACCGCCAGGTGCTGGACGCCCGCATCGACGCCGACGACTTTCCAGGGGAACCGGGGCCGGCCCGGCGGCCGCTCCACCTCGCAGGTGAAGCTGACGAACCATCGACCCCCTTCCCGGGCGACCGTGGCGGACAGGATGCGGGCCGTTCCCGCTTCGATGCGCCGGAGCAGGGCCATGGTCGGCTCGTGGGTCTTCACGCGCCCGATCCGGGGCAGCACGACGTGGCTCTTGTCGTCCACCCGGATCGCGCCGGTGGTGAACCGCACGGACTCCCGCCCCCGCCCCTTCTTCCGAAAACGCGGGAATCCAACCCGGCGGCCCTTGCGTTCACCCTGGCGGCTCTTCGACCAGTTCTGCAGGGCCCGGGCGAGTCCGTCCAGACCGGAGGAGTAGGCCTCCTTCGAGTTCTCCCGCCACCAGGGGGCGACGCGGTGCTTTTGCCGGTTCCACTCCCGCCGCAAGGCGGCGAGGGTCCATGGCACTTCCACGTCTTCACCCCGGGCGCGGGCTTCCAGGCGCTCCTTCACCAGGGCCAAGCCCCAGTTGAAGGCGAAGCGGCGGGCGCCCACGTGGGAGGCCAGCGCCCGTGCCTGGCGGGGTGTGGGATCCAGGGCGAAGCGGTACGCTTGAATGACTTTCATTCGGCATCACCCCTGCGGGCTGCGGCCAAAGCTCGCAGGGCCCGATTGCGCGCTCCCCTCCGGCCATATAATCGAGCGCAGAAGGAGGTCAACACTTCAATCATGTCGCGCACAAGGTCATCCGTTGATTCGCTCGGGTCCACGACCACGATCCGCCGTCCCTGGGCTGCGAGAGCGGCTTCCAGGTACTCCACCCCAAACCGGGCCAACCGATCACGGTGTTCCACCACAATCGTTGCAACCGATGCGTCGGCCAGAAGTCGGCGAAACTTCGCCCGTTTCCCATTCAGCCCGGACCCGATTTCCGTCACCACTTGGTCCACAGGAAACCCGTGTTCCGTTGCCCATGCCGTGACCCGGGCAACTTGACGGTCGAGATCGCTCTTCTGGTCGTGAGAGGAAACGCGGGCGTACACCACCGTCTTCCCTTTTGCTGGAGCAGGCAGGTCCACGAGGATGGTCCCGGATGGGGTCTGCCGGGCAGGGACGGGCAGCCGACCCGCCTTCCACCAACGCCAGGCGGTGATGGAACTGATTCCTTCACGCTTGGCCCACTCGGAGAGCTTCATACCTGAAATATAGCACATATGTTTGCCTATGTCTGACTATGTTTCGGCAAGCTGTTCACGACCCCCTGGGCGCCAGGGTAGGAGGCGGCGGATGCTGCAAGCGGTCGGCGTCACGGGCGCCAACGGCCCAGGATGCGGCGGGACGGGCCGTCAGCGCCTCGACGGCGATTTGCGACCCCGCCGTCGATGGGGCACGCTCAAGGGGAATGGATGTTTGCCGGGCTCCGGCGACCCCTGCGAGGGCGCCCCTCCGTTGTCGGCTGGCGCGGCCGGAGCGCAGCCGGCTCGTCCGGGCGGGAAGAGTCACGGGCGGCAGGAATGGCCCCGGCGGGTGGCGAAGCCTGCCTCGGCGTGCTTTAACAAAATGTAGTGGATGATCGTGTCGAGACGCCTAGATGTAGGTGGGTTTCCGCGGGGCAGGGGCCGACGGACGCAGCCCGCGACCGATGCCCGACCGGTGCCCGGCGAGCGGGGCGAAGGGGGGGGTGAGTCGGTGCGTTGCCCGCGCTGTCACGCCCCCGACACGCGGGTGCTGGACTCCCGGCCGACGGAGGAGGGCATGGCCATCCGGCGGCGGCGGGAGTGCCAGCGCTGTGGGGAGCGCTTCACCACCTACGAGAAGGTGGAGCAGACCCCCCTCTTCGTGATCAAGCGCGACGGACGCCGCGAGCGGTTCGATCGCGAAAAGGTCCTGCGCGGGATGCTGACCGCCTGCGAGAAGCGACCGGTGGAGGTGGAGCGCCTGCAGGCCATCGCCGCCGAGATCGAGCGCGAGCTGCGCAGCCGGTACGAGAAGGAGATCCCGAGCAAGGTGATCGGCGAGATGGTCATGGAGCGCCTCCGCCACGTGGACCAGGTGGCATACGTCCGGTTCGCCTCGGTCTACCGCCAGTTCAAGGACATCGAGACCTTCCGCCGCGAGCTGGACCGGTTGCTGGCGGGGGACGAACCGGCCGACGGCGCCGACGCTGCTGCCGCGGCGCCCGCCACCCGGGCGGCGGACGCGGGCGACGGGCCGCGCCCCCAGGACGGCGTGGTCCCGCGGGACGCACCGGCGTCGGCCGCCGATGGGACCGCCGCGGGGGCGACCGGCGGGGCCCCAGCGTCGTAGTGCCGTCGAACCTTTGCCTCCCTTCCGCTGGGAGGTGCGGGCCCGGCTGCTCGGCGCTGGGGCCGCGGGGGCAGGCGGCCGCGGCGTCGTGGGCACGGGGACAAGCTCTTGGCAGCCATGAGGAGGAGGGCCGCCGATGGAACTGACGGGGATCCGGAAGACCGTCTTCCTGGACCGCTACGCCCGGAAGGGTCCCGACGGGAAGCCGGTCGAGTCGTCGCCGGAGGAGATGTGGGACCGCGTGGCCCGGGCCATCGCCGAGGTGGAGGAGCCGGGCCAGCGGGAGGTCTGGGAACGACGCTTCCGTCAGGCCCTCGACGGCTTCAAGTTCGTGCCCGGTGGCCGCATCCTGGCGGGCGCGGGCACCGGCAACAAGGTCACCTATTATAACTGCTACGTGATCCCCTCGCCCGAGGACAGCCGCAAGGGGATCATGGAGAACGTCTCGCTGATGGTCGAGATCATGTCCCGCGGCGGCGGCGTGGGGGTGAACCTCTCGACCCTGCGCCCGCGCGGCACGTACGTCAAGGGCGTGAACGGCACCGCCAGCGGCCCGGTCTCCTGGGCGGAGGTCTACAGCACCGCCACCGGCAGCGTGATCCAGGGCGGCAGCCGGCGCGGCGCCCTGATGCTCATGCTGGACGACGAGCACCCCGACATCGAGGAGTTCATCACCGTCAAGCGGGACCTGACCAAGATCACCAACGCCAACCTGTCGGTGTGCATCAGCGACGCTTTCATGGAGGCGGTCCAGCAGGACCTGCCCTGGGACCTGAAGTGGAACGGCAAGGTGTACAAGACCGTCCGGGCCCGCGACCTGTGGGAGCTGATCTGCGAGTCGGCGTGGGCCTCGGGGGAGCCGGGCGTCGTCTTCATGGAGCGGGTGAACAAGCGCTCCAACAGCTGGTACTGCGAGCGCATCAACTGCGTGAACCCCTGCTTCGTGGGGTCCACGCGCCTGGCCACCGCGGAAGGGCTCAAGACCATGGAAGAGCTCTACCGGGAGGGCCGTCCCGTCACCGTCCTCACCGACCTGCGGGCGGAGGACGCCGCGCTGCAGGTGGTGGGTGCGGGCGCCGGCTTCCCGCGCCTGGGGACCCGGTTGCGTCCGGCGGCGCCGGTCATGCTCACCCGACGGCAAGCCGAAGTCATGCGGCTGGTCACGGAGCACGGCTTCGAGGTGGTGGCCACGCCGGATCATCCCTTCCTGACGCCGGCGGGCTACGTGGCGCTCAAGGACCTCCGCCCCGGCGACGTGCTGTTCCTGCAGTCCGGCGAGGGGGCCTGGCCGGCCGACCCGCAGCTGCCGGACGAATGGCACCGGGCGGTGGCCGCCCGCGGCCGCATGCGGGGGCGCATCGAGCGGGGCGAGGCCGCCCCGCCCCGAACCTGGAGCCGCGAGCTCGGCCAGGTGCTGGGCTGGCTGACGGGCGACGGTTACCTGTACCGCGATCAAGGCAAGCCCCGGGTGGGGTTCGTCTTCGGTTGCGACGAGGCCGACGTCCTGCCGGTGATCCGTGAGCGGATCCGCCGCTGGTTCGGCGTCCGCGGAGCGGTCAGCACCCGGAACCACACCACGACGCTGCTGTACGGGAGCACGGTGGCCACCTTCTTCGAGAGCCTGGGGGTCCGGGCCGTCAAGGCGCGGGAGAAGCGGGTCCCCGAGGCGTTGTGGCGCGCTCCCCGGGAGGCGGTGGTGGGTTTCCTGCAGGGGTTGTTCACCAGCGACGGCACCGTCAACCGGACCGACGCCAAGAAGTCCTGCTCGATCCGCCTGGCCAGCAGCTCGAAGGCGCTGCTGCAGGACGTGCAGTTGCTCCTCCTGAACCTGGGCATCGTGGCCGCGCTGCGGGAGCGACGGGCCGGTGGGGAGAGCCGGCTGCCCGACAGCCGCCGTCGGCTGCGGCGCTACGCCACCGCCCCGCAGTACGAGCTCATCCTGGACAAGGCCAACCGCGACCGGTTCCTCGCCGAGGTGGGGTTCCTGAGCCCGCGCAAACAGGAGAAGGTAGCGGCCTTCGTGGCCGGCAAGGCGCGGCGCTCCGACCGGGAGACCTACATCACCCGGGTGGTGGCGGTGGAACCGGCGGGCACCGCCGACGTGTACGACACCACGGAGCCGGTGACCCACTCGCTGATCGCCAACGGCCTGGTGGCTCACAACTGCGGCGAGCAGCCGCTGGGGCCCTGGGGCGTGTGCAACCTGGGCGCCATCAACCTGGCCGCGTTCGTCCACGATGGCGAACTCGACCTCGAGGGGTTGCGGGAGACGGTGGCCGTCGCCGTCCGCTTCCTGGACAACGTGATCGACGCCACGGAGTACTTCTTCCCGGAGAACGAGAAGGCGCAGCGATACGGCATCCGGCGCATCGGCCTGGGCACCATGGGCCTGGCGGACATGCTGATCAAGCTGCGCATCCGCTACGGCAGCGAGAAGGCCTTCGAGGTCTGCGAGCAGGTGTACCGGCTGATCCGCGACGAGGCCTACCGGACCTCGGCCCTGCTGGCCAAGGAGAAGGGGCCCTTCCCGCTGTTCGACAAGGAGAAGTACCTCCAGGGCTGGTTCATCCAGCGGCTGCCGGAGGACATCCGCCGGCTGATCGCCGAGCACGGCATCCGCAACGGGTTCCTGCTCACCCAGGCGCCGACGGGGACCACGAGCCTGCTGGCCGGCGTCAGCTCCGGCATCGAGCCGGTCTTCGCCTTCTCCTTCAAGCGGACGGACCGGACGGGCACCCACATCGTCTATCACGAGCTTTACAAGAAGTGGTTGGAAGAGCACCCGGACGAGCCGGTGCCCGACTACTTCGTCTCCGCCGACCAGCTGACGCCGGAGGAACACGTGCGCATGCAGGCCGTGATCCAGCAGTACGTGGACGCGGCCATCTCCAAGACGGTCAACGCGCCGCGCGAGCACACGGTCGACCAGGTCCGGACCCTCTACCGGCTGGCGTACGAGCTGGGGTGCAAGGGGATCACCTACTACCGCGACGGCAGCCGCGAGGGCGTGCTGCACAAGCTGGACGACGGCGGGAGGAGCAAGCAGGGTCGCGGCTTCGGCGAGGGCAAGGGGCGAGCCGCCGGCGGCGAGGGCGACGGCCGGTCTGCCGCGGTGGCCACGCCTGCGACGGTTGCGGCGTCGTCGGGCACCGCGTCGGGTACGGCCGCGGGACCCGGCTCCGGCGCCGCAGCCGGCCACGCGGGGGCCATGAGGGTGACGTGGGGGAAGATCCGGCCCATCGAGCGGCCCAGCAAGCTCAACGGGTTCACCGTGCGGCGCACCACGCCCCTGGGCAACCTCTACCTGACGCTGAACACCTTCAACGGCTACCCGTTCGAGCTCTTCGCCCAGATCGGCAAGGCGGGCTCCGACGTGGCCGCCTTCACCGAGGCCATCGCCCGGCTGGTGTCCCTGGCCTTCCGCGCGGGGATCGACCCCCACGAGGTGGTGGAGCAGCTACGGGGCATCGGCGGCAGCCGCTCCGTGGGCTTCGGGCCCAACCGGGTGCTGTCGGTGCCCGACGCCATCGCCCAGTTCCTCGACGACTACCTGGCGGGCAAGGTGGACCGCGACCCCGTCGACGAGGTGGCCGCCGGCCAGCTCACCGTCTTCCCCACGGATCCGGCGCAGCAGGCCCGGGAGGCGGTGGCGGCGGCCCGTTCGGCGGCGGGCGAGGCAGGGGACGGCGAGCCGGAGCCGGCGACCCGGGAGTCGACCTCGGCTGGCGCGGTGTCCGGCGCCTCCACCACGGAACGAGCGGTGGTCCGCATCACCGGCGGCAACGGCCGCGAGCTCAGCATGAACCTCTGCCCGGAGTGCGGCAGCCACGCCCTGGTGCACGAGGAGGGCTGCAGCAAGTGCCTGGCCTGCGGCTACAGCGAGTGCTGAAGCCGAGGGCCGTGGTCCGGCGTACCGACCGACCGTACCGGATGCCAACCGTTCGGCGCGCCGGGTGTTCCGCAGTCCGTCCGGTCGACACGTCACCGGCAGCGGGCGCCAATCGCACGAGACGGCCACGGCGCATCCGGATTCTCGGCGGGGGCGGGGTGCGCGCTCTGCCCCCGCCGTCTCCGTCTCACCCCGTCTCTTCGACGCGACGCAACCCGGCCCCCTCGACGGGTGCAGAAGGGGCCTGGCGGATGGCCAAGCCCATCCCTCCATGTGCCGGGCCATGCGGACGAACCGGCCCTCAATCCGCCGCCTCCCTCGTCGATAACCGCGGGTGAGAAACGGGTGAGAAACGCCGGCGAGTCTCCAGGTCGCTGGGGGCGGGAGCCGTGTAGCCGAGCCACCTCTTTCCCCGACTCCACCTCTCCGCTCGAGTCGCATGAGGACTTCACTGCCCGAGCTTCGAGAGTCGGACGCACCGCGCAAGACGTCACCGCACGCCGGGTTGGGAAGGGGAGGGGCCCCGTGAAGCGGCGGTATGGCATAGCGTTCAAACTCAGCGTGTCGTTTGGCGTGGTCATGGTGCTGGGCGCTCTGGTCACATACACAGGCCTTTCCACCATGCGCCAACTGATCGCCACCACCCAGGAGATCCAACGCATCCGCACCGTCCAGGAGCTGGGCGATCAGGTGCAGCTGGTGGCCCAGCGGCAGCAGGCGGCGGTCAGCGACTACCTCCTCACGGGCGACGAGCGCTTGCGCGAGCAGGCCCAACAGGCGGGCGCCCAACTCCAAGCGCTGGTCGAACAGATCCAGGGGCTGGTGCGCACCGAGAGGGGGCGCCAAATCGCCGGTGAGCTGGAGGAGGCGACCCGGGCCTACGAGTCCGTGGTGAGCTCGATCCTGGCCCGCCGATCCTACGCCTTGGAGGAAGCCCGCCGCGCGCGGGCCGAGCTGGGCGCGCCGGCCTCACGGCTGAACGAGGTGGTCGGCCAGGTGGTCGCCTTCGGCGACACCCTGGCTCAGCAGGCGACGGACCGGCAGGGCGCCATCCAGCGCCGTGCCTGGAGCACGATGGTGACCACTGCGGTGGCCGGCCTGGTCGCCAGTGCGATCGCGGTGTGGTTGCTGTTGCGCGCGACCCTCGTCCCCCTGCGCGGCATGGCCGGCTTGGCCCGGCGGCTGGCGGCCGGGGATCTGACGGTCGCCGCGCTGAAGGTGGGGAACCGGGACGAGGTGGGCGAGACGGTCGCGGCCCTCAACCACATGCTGGCGAACTTCAAGGCGATCGTGGCGGCCATCGGCGCGTCGGTCGAGACGGTGCGGACCATCGCCGCCCGCCTGACCCAAACCTCGAAGGAGACCGCGGCCGGTGCGTCCGAGGCAGCGGCCGCGGTGGCCCAGGTCGCTTCGGGCGCCACCGAGCAGGCGCAGGCGTCGGAGGAGATGCGCCAGGCCGTCAGCCAGCTGGGCGAAGCCATCGGCCAGATCTCGACCGGCGCCCAGCAGACCGCCACGGAGCTGCAAGCGACCCACCAGCTGCTGGACCGGGTCGCCCAGCTGGTCCAAGGGGCCACGGCGAATGCCCAGCGAACGTCCCAGCGGGCGGAGGAAGCGGCCGCCACCGCCGTCCGGGGCGCGGACGTCATCCAGCAGATGCTGGACGGCGCCCGCCGGATCCGGGAGGCGGCCTCGCGCACGGCGGAGCGGATGCGCGCCCTGGGCGAGCTGTCGGCGCAGATCGGGCACATCACCAACGTCATCTCGGACATCGCCGAGCAGACCAACCTGCTGGCTTTGAATGCGGCCATCGAGGCGGCCCGGGCCGGCGAATCCGGGCGGGGGTTCGCCGTCGTCGCGGACGAGGTCCGCAAGCTCGCCGAGCGGTCGGCCCACTCGGCCCGGGAGATCGCCGGCCTTATCGAGCAGATCCAAGGCGCTACGGTCGAGGCGGTGGACGCGACCGACGCCGTCATGGCGGAGCTCGACAAGAGCTCCACGCTGGTGGGGGAGACGCGCACGGCGCTCGAGGACATCCTCCAAGCCGCGGAGGGGGTTCGCGGCGACCTGCAGGGCATCCGGGAGTCCATCGGCGAACTCTCCGAGAGCACGTCCCAGCTGGTTCGCACCTTCGACGCCGTGGCCGCGGTGACGGAGGAGAACACGGCCGCCACCGAGGAGATGGCCGCCAGCGCCTCCCAGGTGCAGAAGTCCGTGGAGCGAGTCGCGGCGGTGACCCAGGAGAACGCGGCGGCGGCGGAGCAGGTCTCGTCCAACGTGGAGCAGCTCAAGGCCGCGGCCGCGCAGATCGCGGACCTGGCCGACCAGCTGAACGGGGCCATGAGGGAGCTGGAGGCGCAGATGGCGCGCTTCCGGGTCGAAGCGGCCACGGCGCAGGCGACCGAAGAGGCCGCATGAAAGGGGCCCGCCACCGACCGCTGAAAACGACCACTGAACGGTTCACCACGGCCCGGTGACGGCGGGGCCTTCCGGCCGTGGAGCCCGGCAAGACGGCCGCGGTGGCGCCGCGGGAGGTGGAAGCACGCATGCCTGAAGAAGGTCTCTCCGGCCAGGTGTGGGTCATCACCGGCGGTGCCGGGGCCATCGCAGGCCGCATCGCCCGCGCCTTCGCCGCCGCCGGGGCACGGCTGGTCCTGGCCGACCTGGACCGGGCCCGCGAGGCATTGGCCGCCCGGGCGCGGGAGCTGGGGGCCATGTCCTTCACAGCGGACCTGACGCAGTTCGCGGAGGCCGAGGCGCTGGTCCGGTGGGTCCGGGACGACATGGGGCGGGTCGACGGGCTGATCCACACCGTGGGCGCCTACGCCGGGGGTCGGGTGCACGAGGTGGAGCCCTCGCAGTACGACCGCCTCTTCGACCTCAACGTGCGGACCCTGTTCTACTGCGTGCGCGCGGTGCTGCCGGTGATGCTGGAGCAGGGGGAAGGATTCCTCGCCGGTTTCGCGTCGGGTCCCGCCTGGCGTGGGATGGGACCCGGTGCGGCCCTCTACGCGGCGGCCAAGAGCGCCGTGGCGACCTTCCTGCGCTCCCTGGACGAGGAGCTGCGGAACCGGCGGCGGCCGGGGTCGGAGACCCCGGCGGGGCCCACGGGCGGCATTCGCGTGGTCGTGGTCTACCCCATGGGCGTCGTAGACACACCGGCCAACCGACGGGCGATGCCCGACGCCGATCGAAGGGGCTGGATCGATCCCCGGGAGATCGCCGCCGCGCTGCTCTTCGCGGCCACCCGAGGGACCGGGGCGCGGTTGATGGAGCTCCCCGTGTACCCGGGGCGGTGAGCCGTCGCGCCGGCAGCCGAGGCGGGCTGGCGGACCCCGCGGGACGGAGGGGTGGGGACGAGGGAACAAACGGGTCATCGCCTCGGTACGGGACGTGGCCGGGTAGCCGGGCGTCACCGGGGCGGCTCGGCGGCCGTGGGCGCAGCCAGCTCGTGCTGGGTGCCGGCACGTTCACCGGGTTCGGTGCCGGCACGTTCCCGGGAAAGCAGGAGCACCGCCGCCATCACCGCCGCGCCCCCCGCAGCCATGGGGCCGGTGAAGGGCACGCCCAGCCACAGGGTGGCGGATGCCGCGGCCGCCAGCGGCTCCATGCACGCCAGCAGGCTGGTCTGGGACGGCCGCAGGTGGCGAAGGCTCGCCAGGTAGAGGGTGAAGGCCACCAGCGTCCCGCCCAGCACCACGAACGCCCAGAGTCCGGCGGCCGCCGCATCCCACGCGACGGCCCGCCCTCCCACCGACCACGGCGGCGCCAGGACCGCCATCGCCGCACCCCCGACGACCATCGCCCATCCGACGCTCACGGCCGGCGGCCACCGCTGGAGCAGGCTGGCGCCGGCCACCGTGTAGAAGGCCAGGGTCAGCGCCGAGACCAGCCCCCACGCCACGGCGCCGGCCGGCACCGCCAGGCGATGGAGGGATCCCCCCGTCGCCAGCAGCAGCGTGCCTCCCATGGCGAGGACCAGGGCCGCCACCTCATGCGGGCGCGGCCGGCGTCGCCACCGCAGGACCTCGTAGACGGTGACGAAGGCGGGGCCCAGATACTGGAGGAACGTGGCGGTGGCCGCGTTGCCCAGGGCGATGGCGGCCATGTAGCTGTACTGCACCCCCAGCAGGCCACCCAGCGCGAAGGCGATGAGTTGCCGGCGGGAACGGCCGTCGCGCCAGGGGGCGAGCCGGTCGCGGACACCCAGCCACCGGCCGGCCAGCAGGAGCAAGAGGCCGGCCACCAGCATGCGGGTGGTGACCAGCCACTGCGGGGTGACGCCGTAGCCCTGCATGAGCCGCTGGGCCGCGGTGCCCGAGAGGCCCCACAGGGTGGCCCCGATGAGCACGCCGGCCATGGCGCGGCGGCTCCGGCCTGCGGTGGCGTGGGGGGCGGTGGGCGTCGACGCGAGGGCACGGGGCGTGGCCATGGTGAGAGGGTGCTTCTGCGCTCGGGGGACGGTTCCTCCCCCGTGCGGAGCGCCCCCACGCCGCTGCTCCTCGACGCCCGGGCCTCGGCTGGCGGGTGGGCGCGCCTCGGCGGGCGGCGGGTAAGATGGAGGCGGTGATGGCCGTGAACGTGGCCTTCTTCCTCCTGCCCAAGGCCGAGGTGGTGTGGCTGAGCCCGCGCAACACCCTGCGCCAGGCCCTGGAGCGCATGGAGTACCACCGCTACACCGCCGTCCCCCTGGTGGACGAGGAGGGGCGTTACGCAGGGACCCTCACCGAGGGCGACCTCCTATGGTTCATCAAGCGCACGCCGGGCTTCACCTTCGACCAGGCGGAGCGCATCCTCGTGCGGGACGTGCCGCGACGGCTGCGCAACGAGGCGGTCTCCATCCGCGCCGACGTCCGCGACCTGGTACGCCTGGCCGCCGTGCAGAGCTTCGTCCCGGTGGTGGACGATCGTGGCCTGTTCATCGGCATCGTGCGGCGGCGGGAGATCATCGAATACTGCGCCCGGTTGCTGTTCGACGCCGGCCCCGGCGCCGGCCACGCCGAGGGGCCGGCGCCGGACGGGGAGGGCGATCCCCGCCCCGGTGGCCGGTCGGCAGGAGGCTGAACCATCCGCCGTCCGCCGGCTGGCCGCCCCGCAGGCGGCTCGGTGCGGCGTCCACCGGCGGTGACGAGGCGCCGCGCGGGTGGGGATCGGTCGCCGGAGCAGTCCAGGGCGACCGGGCCCCGCCGTCAGCCGCCGGGGCGTCGCCATCGTCGGACGAACCGGCTCGCCGCGAAGCACAGGCGCGCGCCAGCTCCCCCGCTGGCCAGCAGGTGCCGCACCACCGGCTCCAGCCGCTGTTGGGCCACCTTGGGATCGGAGAGGTAGAGCCCCAAGAGGCCGTCGACCACCAAGCGGTGCAGGGGCGCGTCCCGCAGGCGGGCGGCGCGTCGGGCGGCCTCGCGGACGAAGACGGAGAGCCCTTGGCCGGCGCGGCCGGCATCCCCGTACGGCTCCACCAGGTTGAGGTCGCCGCCGGCCCGGTCTTCCGCCTGGTCGATCAGGTAGTCCAGCAGGATGTGCAGCCCGCCGATCCAGGGGAAGTAGGCGTCGAGCAGGCGCCGGATCCGGGGCGCCGGGGGATCCGGCTCGAGGAGCGCCTCCCGGAAGAGGGCGAAGACCCCGAGGGTCGAGCCGCAGGCGGCGGCGAACTCCCACCACGCCAGGCGCCCGTGCCACCGCCCGGCCGCCCGCCGGTACCAGGCCGCCATGCGCGCCTGCCGTCCTCGGGGATCGCCGTGCTTGTTGACCTGCAGGTCGTTGTACAGGGAGACCAGCCGGCGCACCGCACCCGCCACGGCGCCGTAGCCGGGGAAGGTGGCCAGCGCCGCGCGGCAGGTCGCCACCAGGGCCTCCAGGTAACCGCCGTCGTCCCCGTGCGGGTGGAGGCGGTAGTACCCGTTCGCCGCGCCAGGCGGCGCCGGCGGCGACGCCGGCGCCACCGGCGCCACCGGCGCCACCGGCGACGGGCCGGGGCCCGGGCGGCTGGGGGCGTCCGGTCGACGGGCGAGCGGCGGGACCGGCGGGGCGCGACGGCATCGGGAGGCGGGCGCGGTGGCGCGCAACCCGGACGGCCTGGCCGCCGCGGCATCCCGGCAGCCGTCGCCCTCCGGTGCCATGGCGCGCATGGCGGTCGTGGCGGAGGCACCGGCGGCCGAGGGGGGCGCTCCCGCTGCGGTCCCGGCCGGGGTCACGGCGTCCAGCATGGCCCGGTGCAGTTGGCGGTAGTCGGCCGGATCCAGGCTCTCGCTGCGATCGCACAGGTTGTCCAGGTAGTCGCTGATGGTCTGCAGGGCCACCACCGCCTCCACCAGCGCGCGCCGCCGCGCCGGCGGGACCGCCGCCGCGAACACGGCGCCGCCCTCGCAGTGGAAGCGTTTGGTGCGGATGCTGGCCAGGGCCTGCCGTCGCAGTTCGGGGTCGGGGATCGCGGCGGCCCGCCGTTGCCACCGGTCCAGGGCTTCGTCCACCAGCGGCAGCACGCGGCGCACGTAGGTCACGAGCAGCGCGGCCTCGGCGGCCAGGACCCGGACGTCGCCCAAGCCAACGTGCCGGAGGAACGCGGCCCGGTGGGCGCCGTGGGCCGCGGTCGCTCCGGCGTCCGCTCCAGCCTCGCCCCGGGCTCCGGGCGCCGGGATCCCGCCGGCCGTCCGGGGCGCCGGCGCGGCGCTCCCGCCGGGGCCCGGGGCGCGGCGAGCGGCGGAGACCCGGGCCGGGGACGCCGGTTCCTCCGACGGCGCATCGCCGGACGCCGGCGCGCCGGACGTCGGCCGCGGAAGGGCTGCGGCCGCCAGCCGGCCGGCGTGGGGGGCGTCGGAGGGGAACGGCTGGCCCTGGGATCCCCTCGTCCTCACGGGGTTGCCCATGGGCTTAGGATGCCCGGACGCCCTCGAACGGCCCCGGCTGGGCCGCCGACTTGGGGGCCGCCGACTTGGGGGCCTTGCGCACGGGCGGAGGCTCTCCGAACGGGGGCGAAGGGGAATGGGCACCGGAAGGGGGGTGAAGCGGCCCGGGCATCGGTCCGGGCCGCGGTCCGGGAGGGGCACTGAGCGGCGCCCGGGGTCCTGCCCGGGTGGATGCGGCCTGGCTGCGGTCGCCCTGCTCATGTCCCGGGCCGCCCGGGAAGGCGTGGAGGTGCTCCGCGTCGACCCGGCGCGTCGACCCGGCCTTCACCAGCGTGATCGGCAAGGTCAAGTTCATGGCCCGGTACGGGCTGTCGCCCCGCGCGGCGGCCGTGGCGATGGCCCGCCGGGGCCTGGGCTTTGGCGAGCGCTTGCGCTCCGGAACCGCCCGCCCTCTACCCGCGAGGAATCGAGGGCGGCACGTCTGGAGCGATTGGCGGCGCATCGCCCCGTCGGTGCGCGGCCAGCGGGCGCACCGGCTAGGCGGGGTCCTCCGAGGACGCCCCAGGCCGGGGGGAACCCCGATCCACCCGGGCACCGGCGGCCTCAAGGCTGCACGGCCCGGGGTGCGATGGGTTGGCTTGGGGTCCGGGGTGCGATCCCCCGGCGCGAACCGTCGGGAGCACCGTTCGCCCGGCGTCATGGGATCGACGCCCAGCACGCCGCGGCGCGGCCGCCGGAGAGGCGGCCGCGCCGCGGGGCCGGGTTCGTCCGCAGACCATGGACCGCGTTGGCTTGCCGTCGCCTGGTGCCCCGCCCATCGACGCCGTCGCGTGCCGTCCAACGACTCGCCCGACGATCCGCTCCGACTGCACCCGGCGCACCCGGGTGCCGTACGGGTGTTCATGCCGACGCAAGATTGGCCGAGCGATCCGCCTCGACTGCGCCCGGGTATGCGGGCGCCGCTGGGGGGTCCCAGGCCGGCCGACGACGCGCCCAACGACCCGCCGATCCGCCGGTCACTCGCCGGAGGCGCTCCGTCGGTCGGCGGAGCCTCGCTGGCTCGATGCCATGAACCGGGCAGGGTCCACGCCCGGCGGCGGGTCCCAGGGTTCGACGTCCTCCGAGGTGCACTCCTGCTCCTGTCCGGATTGCCAGCGCACGCGGATGGACTGCCGGGAGCTGCGGAGCCGGACGATGACCCCCAGCTCGCCGGTCCGGAGGTGGCGCACCCATTGCCCGCGACGGAACACGGCATCGCCCCCTTTCCGGTATTCGCGTTCAGGCGACCGACACGGCAATAGAGACTTCGGGACGAAGGCTTCGCCTTCCTTTTCCTGGGGCCGGAGGGGAGGCCCCCGCGGGCCGGAGGGGAGACCCCCGCGCCGGGGCCGGTTCCCGCGTCCCAGGAGCGGTCCCGGCGCCGGCGCATCGACCCCGGCGGCCGCGGGTCGATCCCGGCGGCGGCGCGTCGATCCCAACGGCCGCAGGTCGGTCCCCCCGCCGCAGCGCCCGATCCCGGCGCCGGCGCCTCGCTTCCAGCGTCCGCGGTCGATCCCCATGCCCGCGGGGTCGATCCCGGCGCCGGCGCGTCGCTCCTAGCGTCCGCGGTCGATCCCCACGCCCGCGGGGTCGATCCCGGCGCTTCAGGCCGGGACCGCGCCGGAGGCGGGTGGGACCCCGCGCGGAAGACTGGGCGTCAGGACCGTTCCGCCGCATCGGGCCGCAGCCGACTCCCCGGCCGTGGCGGACCCCTCCGGCCTGGAGTGCGGCCCGGAGTGCCGCCCTCCCGATGGACCGCGGCCCTCCCGACGCGCGGTGGCGCGACCGTCGCCGCGCCCGCTGCGGCCTGGGCCGACGGGAGGCCGGGCCGCGCCCTCCCGTCCTCCGGCCCGGGGGACGGCAAGCCCGGGCCCCTGCCCTCACCCCTCCAGCCGTACGCAGGCGATGTACGGCAGATAGCGGAACTGCTCCGCGTAGTCGATCCCGTAGCCCACGACGAACTCGTCCGGGATGGTGAAACCGACGTACTCCACGGGCACGTCCACCACGCGCCGCTCCGGCTTGTCGAGCAGCACGCACGCCTTCAGGGACGCGGGATCCTGGGCCATGAGGTGCTCGCGCAGGTAGCGCAACGTCAGGCCGGTGTCCACGATGTCCTCGATCAGCAGCACGTGCTGGCCGCGGATGGGCCGGTCCAGGTCCTTCAGGATGCGGATGATCCCCGACGTCTGGGTCGCCGAGCCGTAGCTGGAGACGGCCATGAAGTCCACCTGCAGCGGCACCTCCAGCGCGCCCAGCGCCCGCACCAGGTCGGCGGTGAAGACGAAGGCGCCCTTGAGGATGCCCACCACCGTCAGCGGCGCCCGGCCGGGCCCCGCGCCGACGGCCCCGGCGTAGTCCTGGCGGATGCGCTCCGCCAGCTCCCGCACCTTGGCCGCCAGCGCCTCTTCCCGGAAGAGGACCCGGTCAATGCGGGCCCGGGCCCCGCCGCCCGGTGATGCACCCTGCTCGCTGACGCCCATCGCGTCCTCTCCTCCTCAAGAGGCTCCCTGCCCATTGTGGGCCGTGGACGCGGGCGGTGTCCAGCGGTCCGATTCCGGGGGTCCGTGTCACGTTCCGGTGGGTGCCCCCAGCGGTGAATCGGCTGTCAAGCCACCGGTGCGTGGACATGGGCCAGGTCGCGCAGCACCTGAACCCAGGGTTTGGTCGCATGCGGCCCGGTGAGCGCTGGGATGCGGGCACGCAGCCAACGGGCTGGGTCCTCCTCGAGCTGGCGCATCACGCGCTGAACGGCCTGGCGTGTCGCCTGCCGCACGCCGGGCGAAATCTGCAGGGGCCGGCCGCCGAGGACCGCGCGCCAGTGGGGGTCCACGCGTTCGCTCAAGAGCCGCGCCAAGTGGTCGGCGCCGCGTTCACTCCAACGCGCCCCATGCCGTTTCATCCGTCGCGCAAGGACGTGAAAGACCTCCGCTTCGATCGCCCCCAGCCGCGGCGCTTCCCCAGAAGCCACAATCCCGTCCCAGTGCTCCCGCAAGTAGCCGCGCAGCCGCAACAAGCGCTCCCGCGCCGGACCACGCCGCCCCCGTAGCGTCTGGCGAAGCGCCGACTCCACGCCCGCCCAATCCCCCGCTTCGATGGCCCGGCACACCTGGGCGTACGTCTCCTCGGAAGGCGATAACGCCTCCCGCAGGGCTCGCCGCAGGTGGAACGGATCCAGCCGGTAACACGCGCGGGGGAAGTACTGCAACCCCTGCTTGACCCAATGCGCCCCATCGCCTCCGAGGTAACAAGCCTGGACCGCGCTCAGATCCCAGTGCGTCCCCCAATAGGCGCTCGCCTGCTCCCAAAAGGCCGTCCCCGGCATCACCCCCGCCACGACCCGCCGCTCCCGCAGCGCTTGCCGGTTCGAACCCACGGCTTGCTTGCCTTCGTACGCGACCCCCAGCTTCAACACCACCGGTTGCCCTCGACCCCGCAGATAAACCTCGTCCGCTTCGGCATGCAGCTCGACGCTCCGGCGCCGGCCTTCCGGCACCTGGCCCTCCACGAACACCGACCGCCGTAGCCGCTCCGCCGCCTCCTTCAACCGGCGCCCCGCCCGTTGGGACGCCCGCCACACCGTCATCGCCCGCGCCGGTGCCTGCCCCGCCGTCAACTCCCGCAGGACCGCCGCCGCTCGGTGATACGGCATCTCCGTCGCGAGCCGCCGGCACAGCGCTTCCAGCCGCGGCGACAGTCGCCGCCGCGATTCCAAGCCCAGTGCTTCATCCAGCAAGAACACACCCTGGCCCGTCGCCCGGTCCCGGTAGTAACGTCGCTTCACCTGCAACTCGCCCAGCGGCGTGTCCAGGACCCGCTCCCGCGTATCCAGGCACTCATATCGGCTCGGGTCCCGCTCCTGCATCAGTCGCTCATCGATCCCGGCCAACACCCACTCCAGCAGCCGCAGTGTCAGCCGGCCGCTGAGCCGCTGAACGGCTTCCTCCAGTTCGCCAAACGATCGGTCCTCCGTCACCAGCTCCGCCAGTTCCCGCAATGTCTGGAGGAAAAGTTCGCGCACAGCGTGTATGCTGAGCATGGGGCCTCACCCTCCGACTGCCGCTGGGGAAGCCGTCCCGATGCAGGGACAGCCTCCGGGTGAGGCCTTTTCTATTTGCCTCGACCCTCACCTACCGAAACGTTACACGGACATTCCGGGGAGGGGGGCGCCGTCGGCTGCCGTGCCTCGGCCGGGTCCGGGAAGGGAGCCGCGCCCGCTTGTGCTCTTCCGGATCGCGGGCATGGAAGGACTTGCTGTCCGGTGCCGGGCGGCACGCGCCAGCCCGCGATGATCACCACGGCCGTGGCCTGCGAGCGCCAGCGGCTGATCGCCGACGAGCCCACCACCGCCCGGGATGCCTCGGAAGGACCTGGCCACGGCAACCGGACCGCCCTGCGGCTGCCCGAGGAAGGTCGGGTACCGGCCCGGGGGGAACGCCGGAAACGGCCCCTATCGACGGCGGGAACGCCGGGAAGGACCCCTGTACCGAAGTGCGGGCACGCCGGGAGGGGTCCCCGCACCGCAGTGCGGGAAGGCCGGGAAGGGCCCCCGCGCCGCAGTGCGGGAACGCCGGGAGGGGTCCCCGCACCGCAGTGCAGGAACGCCGGGAAGAGCCCCGCACCCGCCTGCGGGAACGCCGCCTTCGGCACCTCCGGGAGCCGGCGCCGGGGCCGGCCGGGCCGTGGGCCCCGGCGGGGCGCGGCCGATGGGACCGGCCGATGCCCCTACGATCCGGGATCGCCTTGCCAGTGTCCCGGGTGTGCGGCGCGGCGCCAGCGGCCGGTTGGGGGCGGCGCCGGCTGGACGAACCGGCCTGCCGGCCGGGCCACGGGCTGGGCCGGCCGGCGCGGGCCCGATCGCGGATCCCGGCGTCGGCGGCTGCGCCGCCAGGCGGTGACGCGGGCGCCCACCCGGGTGCCCTGCCACCAGCCCGTCAGGGCGGTGCGGAGCTGGGTGGCCCGTTCCCCGACGGTGGCGGCCAGGGCGGCGACATCGGGCGTCAGGCGCACCCAGCGGAACCGCCAGCCGAAGTGGCCCTCCAGATCGCGGCGCAGGGCCCGCGCCGTCTGCTGGACGTCGTCCAGGGCGAGGCCGCCGCGGCCGTATCGGGCCATCTCGTACAGCGTGGCCAGCCGCTCCCAGGCCGGGGACAGCTCGGGGATGCGCCGCTCCAGCCAGCGGGCGTACTCCCGCGCCGTCAGCGACGGCAGCCGTCCGTGCCCCAGGCGGTCGAGCCACCGCTCCACCTGGACGAACACGGCCCGCGCCGCGAGGGCGGGGTCCGGCGGGACCCCGCCCTCGCGGCCGGCGCCGCCCGGGCGGGATGCGCCGCCCGGGCGGCGCCGGCGGGCCAGGGCCACCGCGGCGGCCGCGGCGGCAGCCGCCGCCGCGGCCGCCGCGACCCCTGCGAGCGCCATCGCCAGGCCCCCCGCCCGTGGCGCGGCTCCGTCCCGGTCGGCCGGCGTGGAGCCGGCGCTGGGGTCCTCCGGGGCCTCGGCCGGTTCGTCCGCCGGGCGGGGCCGGGGGGCCGGGCCGGGCACCTCCTGCGGGCCGTCGCTCGCCGCGCTCTCCGTGACCCCCTGGGCGGCGACGGGGGCCGCAACCAGCGGACCCTCGGGGTAGGCCGGCGTGGGCTCCAGGGGGATCCACCCGTAGCCGGGGATCAGCACCTCGGGCCAGGCGTGGGCCTGGGCAGCGGTGACCAGGTACGTGCCGGGCTGGCCGCCGGTGGGCACGATGAATCCCTCCACCCACCGGGCCGGCAGCCCGATGCTGCGCAGCATCACCACGGCCGCCGAGGCGAAGGCGACGCAGTAGCCGCGCCGCAGGTCGAAGAGGAAGTAGTCGACGAAATCCCGCCCCTCCGGCGTGAAGGGCATGTTGGGGTCGTAGCGCAGGGTGCGCAGGTAGGCCTCGATGGCCCGCGCCCGGTCGTAGGGGTTGCGGTGATCCGCGGTCAGCCGGGCGGCCAGCTCGCGAACCCGCTCCGGCAGCTCCGGCGGCAGCTCGAGGTAGGGCGCGAGGGCCGGGTCGGCCCGCCAGGCGGGGTCTCGCGCTTCCGCCACGGCGGCGGCGCGCCGGGCGCGCTCGGGGTCGATGCGCGGCACCCGCGAGCGCACGGTGTAGGGGCCGCCATGGGGCGCGAACACGAGGAGGGTGTCGTCCACCGTGCGCATGACGGGCGGGCCGGACGCGCCCCCGCGGTCCGGTCGCCCCTGGGGCCACTGGACCAGGGGTGAACGCCCCTGGACGTCGCGAGCCTCGAAGGCGGCGTAGAGGAACGGGTGCACCGGCTGGCGGGGCGTGATGGCCTGCACCAGCACCCGGGCCCCCTCCATGGCCGGGACCGGGGCGGCGGGATCCGCGTAGCCGTTGGCCGCGTACCATGCGCGTCCGCCCTCGCCGCCGCTGGCCCGCCAGAGGGAGAGGCCCGGCCGGCTGAGCCACGGCCGGTCCGTGGGCGGTCCCCAAGAACGCCCGTCGTAGCTCAGGCGGGTGGCGCCCCGCAGGTAGACGGTGGCGGGGATCGCGTCGCCCGCGAGCTCCACCGTCATCAGCGGCGTGCCGTCGGCGAAGAAGGGGCCGCCCAGGAACTGCCGCGGCGCCACCTGCATGCCGCCGCGGGAGCCGGGGATGGCGCCCCAGCCGCCGGCCCGGTCGGCGGTGGTGAAGGGCAGCCAGCGGTTGGCCAGGCTGGTGAGGGACACCCAGTCGGCGGCCGGTTCGTCCAGGAACGGGAGCGACCCGGCCAGCAGGGCGGCGATGACGATCACCGCCAGCGCCTGGGTCGCCACGGGGACGACCAGCCGCCCCGGCACGTGGCGGGCGGCCCCCGGCCCGGCCGCCGTCGCCCGGGCCACGGCCACGAAGGTGAAGGCGAGGATCGCATAGGTCGCCAGGGGTCCGTGGGGGTGGGGCAGCTCGCCGTAGAACCAGGCGAGGAGCAGGGCCAGGCCGCCGGTCACCGCGGGCACCATGGCCAGGGCGGGACGGCGGGCGGCCGCGAAGACCAGGGCCAGGTGCAACCCGGCCAGCAGCGCGGTGCCCGGCGCCAGCAGCTCCGGGGGCAGCCGGCGGTAGGTCCCGAGCCAGAGCGCCTCGAGCACGCCGCCCCAGCGGGCGGCGAGGCCGGCGCCGACGAGCGGCAGGCCCGAGTCCACCAGCAGGGTCAGCCGGTCCGGATGGCGCAGGGCCAGCCACCCCACCCAGGCGGCCGCGGCGCCGGCTCCCAGTAGGAGGACCGCGGGAAAGGTCAGCAGCGGCCAGAGCAGGGCGGCCACCGTCAGCACCAGCCGGCCGGGTTCGGGGCTGCGCGGGGCCCAGCCCAGGAAGGGGGCGAGGCCGTGGACCATGGCCAGGGTGCTGGCCACCCCGAGGACCAGCAGCACGAGGTACCAGGGGCTGATCACCGGCAGCCGCCCCCGGTCCCAGGCCGCCCGGAGGCGTGCGGGGAGGGGCGTGCGGGACGGCGAGGACCTCCCCGCCGGGGGCGCGGCCCGCCACCGCGGGGCGTGCCAGCCGGGTCCCGAGGGGTTCCGCCGGTCCTCCTCGGGGGCGGCCCGGACGCTCACGGCCCCCACCTCCGTCGCCGCGACGCCAGCGCGTCGGCGCCGCCGGGCCCGAGGGCGGTGCCGCGGGCGACGGGCACCGCAGGCGGGACCCCCACGGGGTGGACGGCCACCCCCGCCCTGACCAGCGAGCGCAGCAGGGTCTCGGTCTCGTCCAGGCCCGGCGGCTCGGCGGAGGGCGCTCCCGACCGCGGGCCCAGGCCGACGTCGCCGGGCCCCGTCGCTCCCGCCGGCACGGTCGCGCCGGAGGCCGGCACCCCCGCCGCCACCGCCTCCGCGGACCCCGGTGCACGCGGCGGTGCGGCCGCCCGGGACCCCGGTGTGCGGGCCGATGCGGTCCTTCCCGGCGCCGGCGGGTCCGCGGCTGGGGCACCGGGTTCGGATCGTCCGCCACCCCCGCGGCGCCGGATCCCGCTGCGGCTCGGGTTGCGGCGTTCACGGCGCTCCTCCGGACCCGACGGCGGACGCCCCCAGGGCGCACCGGCGCCGTCGGCCCCGCCGTCGATCCCAAAGGGGGCCCGCGTCCCGTCGGCCGCATCCGGGGTCGCGCGGACGAGCCACACCCCCACCGCATGGCCCTGGCCGCGCAGCTGCACCAGCACGCGGGCCAGCCGGCGATCCAGCCGGTGGGTCACCACCAGCACCGCCGATCGCGGGGTCAGCCAGCGGCGCTGGGCGGCCAGGAATTCGGCCAGGGGCATGCCTGCCGCCCCCTCCAGGTCGAGCAGCCACTCCAGCAGGCGACGGAAGTGCTGGGGGCCGCGGCCAGGCGGCAGGCGAGGGGAGCCGTGGGCCGGGGCGGCGGCGGCCACCGTCAGCTCGCGGTCCAGGGCCAGGGCCGCGACGCCGGCCGTCACGCCGGCCACCCACTCCCCAGGAGCCAGGGAGACGGCCGGCACCGCCTCCATCGCGCCCGCCGGGGCGTCACGGACCGCGGCCGCGCCCGGCTCGCCGGGGCGGCCATCGTCCACGGCACCGGCCGCACCGCCGGCCGGTGCGTCCGGACCCGCCAGGGCGCCCCGCTTCCCCTCCGTCGAGGACGTGCCCGGTGCGGGCCCGCGCCGGTGACCGGTGCCGGTCGGCCCGGGCGCACGCCGCCTCGCCTCCGTCGCGGCGGCCCCCCCAGCCTCCGGGGCCGACCCGTCCTCGGCCGCCGCCGGCTCCGCCGCGGCTGCGAAGCCGCCGGCCTCCCCACCGTCGGCGAGCGCCATGGCCACCGGCATGTCCGCGTCGACGGCCCCGTCCGCCGGGTCGCCGAGGTCCACGAACAGGAAGCAGTCGGTGGTCGCGCGCAGCTCGAACTCCTTGACGTGGAGCTCGTCCAGCCGCGCCGAGAGCTTCCAGTGGATGTGCTTCGGGTTGTCGCCGGGCCGGAAGGGACGCACGTCGGCGAGGCTCGAGGGGTCCTGCCAGGCGCGGGTGTCCACCCGCTGCTGCCCGAAGGGCTGGCGGGGCAGCACGGCCAGCTCGTCCACCGGCACGACGCGCGGGTACACCGTCAGCACGGCCTCCGCCGCCGCCTCCCGCCGGACGCGGAAGATGCCCAGGGGTTCCTGCAGCTCGACGGTCACCGGACCCAGGGTGTAGCGGCCGCGCCGCAGTACCACCAGCGTCTGGCGCCACACCAGGCTGCCCCACGGGCCCAGGCTGCGGTAGAGCACGGGGCCCGAGGGCCTGCCCGCCGCGGCCGGCTGGACGGGGTCCGGTCCCCTCCCGACCGGTGTGCTGGCCGGCCGCCCGGGACCGGACCCCGTCGCGACGGGGTCCCCGGCCGGCGGCCGGGAGGCGACCCCCGTTCCGGAGCCGACCCCCGCCGCCAACGGCACCGCCGCCGGCGCCGCCGCTACCGGGGACGCCGCCACCGGGGCCGCCTTCACCGGCACCGCCGACGGTGCGGGAACGGACCCCGTCCCGACCGGTGCCGCGGCCCCTCGCCCGGGGCCGACCCTCCTCGCGAATGCTGCCGGCGCCGGCCGCCCGCGGCCGGGCCCCCCGCGAACGTTGGCGTCGTCGATCGCGCGGGAGCCGCCGCCCCGCCCGCTCCCGCGACCGTGCGCCCAGGGCCCGTCATGGGCCGCGGTGCCGACCCGTGCGGGCCGGCGGTCGGCCCCATGCCGGCCGGGGCCGCCGCCGGCCCAAGGGCACCGTTCCACCGCCGGGGATCCGTCGCCGCCGAGGTGCTGGTTCGTCCCCCCGGATCCGTCCATCGCCCCGGACCCGTCCACCCCGCGCGGGAACCGGGGTGCCACCCCCTTCCCCTGGCCGTGCCCGTCGCCGCGCCCGCGCCCGCGTCCGTCGCTCCGGCTGCGCCCGCATCCGCCGCCCCAGGTGCGCTCGCGTCCGTCGTCCCGGGCCCCGATGGCGCGAGCACCCCCGCCACCGGACCCGGCAGCGACACCGCCAGGCGGGGCACCGGCAGGATCGACCCGTTGTGGACGAACACCTCCACCTCCACCGGCTCGCCGACCGTCGCCCGCCGCCGGTCGACGCGCACCTCCACGTCGAGGCCGCGGGCCAGGGCCCAGGCCCAGAGCGCGGCCAGCAGGTGGAGGGCCGCCAGGAACTTGACGAGGAACCAGGGGACGGGGCCGCCGGTGGTCACGGCGAAGACCAGGGCGACCAGGGTCCAGAACGGCATGCCCCAGCTCTGCAGCCGGATCGTCCGCAGGGGCGTCGCGGGTGGCATCGCCGGTCCTCCTAGCGGCGGCCGAGCAGCCCGCCGACGCGGCGTTCCACCGGCGCCGGTACGTGCTCCAGCACGTCCCGGACCACCGCCTCGGGGTCCGTCTCCTGCCACCGGGCCTCCGGGTGGAGCACCAGCCGGTGGGCCAGCACCAGCGGCGCCAGCTCCTTGACGTCGTCGGGCAGCACGTAGTCGCGGCCGTCCATGGCAGCCAGGGCCTGGCTCAGGCGGTACAGGCTGAGGCTGGCCCGGGGGCTCGCACCGAGGTACACCGCGCCGTGGACCCGGGTCGCCTGGACGATCCGCACCACGTAGTCCTTGACGCTGTCCGCCACGTGGACCTGCGTGACCCGCTGCTGCAGCTCCACGATCTCGTCCGCGGTGGTGACCGGCTCCACCGCGTCCACGGGCCGCCCGGCATGGTGCAGGTCCAGGATGGCTCGTTCCTCCGCCGGGCTGGGGTAGCCCAGGCGGATGCGCAGGCCGAACCGGTCGAGCTGCGACTCGGGCAGGGGGAAGGTCCCCTCGTACTCGATGGGGTTCTGGGTCGCCAGGACGAAGAAAGGCCGCGGCAACGGGTAGGTCTGCCCGTCCACCGTCACCTGCCCCTCCTCCATGGCCTCCAGCAGCGCCGACTGGGTCTTCGGCGAGGTGCGGTTGATCTCGTCGGCCAGCACCACCTGGCTGTGGATCGGCCCCGGCCGGAAGGTGAACTGGCGCGTGCTCGGGTCGTACACCGACAGGCCGGTGATGTCCGACGGCAACAGGTCCGGTGTGAACTGGATCCTCCGAAAGGTACAATCGATGGAGCGGGCCAGGGCCCGCACCATGGTGGTCTTGCCGACGCCGGGGACGTCTTCGATGAGCACGTGGCGGTTGGCCAGCAGGGCGGCGAAGAGATAGCGGATCTCCGCCCGCTTGCCCACGACGGCCCGCTCGACGCTGGCCAGCACCCGCCCTGCCACCTCTTGCACGCGTTGCATGGGCCACCTCGGTCTCCGGGGCGTGATGGGGGAGGCGCGCCCACGGCCCGCCGATGGGCCGGGACCCGCCGCGGGCACCGGAGGTCTGCCGTCGAGGGTAGCTTTCCACTTGCGAACAGCCATTCCCTGCGCCCCGGGCCAGGGTTTGGCATGGCAAACCGGCCCGACCCGGCGTGGGCGGGGAGGGGAGGTGGTGCCGTGGCGGACGAACCGGCCTTCGACTTCGACGCCGTCTTCGATCCGGACGACTACCTCTACTTCTACGAGCCCATGCTCACCCCCGAGCGCACCCAGCGGGAGGTGGCCCTGATCTGGACGCTCCTCGGCCTGCGGCCGGGGCAGGCGGTGCTCGACCTGGCCTGCGGCCACGGTCGCGTCGCGGTGCCCCTGGCCGCCATGGGGGTGCGGGTGACGGGGCTCGACCGGAGCCCGGGGTTCCTGGCCCGGGCCCGGGAGGCCGCCACCCGCCAGGGGGTCGAGGTGGAGTGGGTCGAGGGCGACATGCGCCGCCTGCCCTGGCGCGACCGGTTCGACGCCGCCTTCAACGTGTTCACCAGCTTCGGCTACTTCGTGGACGAGGAGAACCTGGAGGTGCTCCGGCAGGTGGCGGCGGCCCTGCGGCCGGGGGGCCGGTTCCTCCTCGAGACCCAGCACCGGGACGCGCTGCTGGCCCGCTTCGCCCCCTTCAACGTGGTCGAACGCGGCGACGACTTCCTGATCGACGCCCACCGGTGGGATCCGGTGACGGGGCGCGTCGTGACCCAGCGGACGGTGATCCGCCAGGGGCGGGTGCGCCGCGGCCGGTTCTTCGTGCGGCTGTACACCCCGGCGGAGCTCGGGGCGCTGCTGCGCCAGGCGGGGCTCGAGCCCGTGGGATTCTACGACGAGAACGGTGCGCCCCTCTCCCCGGAGAGCCGCCGGCTCGTGGCGGTGGCGCGGAAGCCCGCGGGCGCCGGCGGGGCCAAGGCCGGGGGGCGAGGCCGGGATGCGGCGCCCCAAGAGGGGGGCGGGGCGGCCGCGCCGGGCGGTGCGGCCGCCCGGCCGGGGCCCGGCGCCTCGGGACGACCCGGCGCGCCGCAGGGGTCGGGCGCATCGGCAGGGCGGGGCGCGCCCCCAGGCTCGGACGCACCGGGAGGGCGGCGCGCGCCGCAGGGGTCCGGCGCAGCGGAAGGACGGGATGCGCCAGAGGGGTCCGGCGCTTCGGAAGGACGGGATGCGCCAAAGGGGTTCGGTGCTTCGGAAGGAGGGGATGCGCCGGAGGGGTCCGGCGCATCGGACGGACGGAGCCCGCAGGAGGGGGACGAACCGGCCGCGACCGGTGCCGTGCCCCCGGCCCTGGTGCCGGCGCCGCTGGCCGCATTCCTCCACCTGTACCACCGCGGCCGGTTCTTCGAGAGCCACGAGGTGCTGGAGGAGGCGTGGCGCCGGTGTCGCAGCGACTTCTACCACGGCCTGATCATCCTGGCCGCCGCCTTCGTGCGCCGCGACCGGGGGACGCCGCGGGGGGTGCGGCGGAACCTGGCCAAGGCGCGCCGGTACCTGGAGCGGTACCGGCCCCACTACCTGGGCATCGACGTGGAGGCCATCCTGGCCTTCGCGGACCAGAAGATCCGGGCGGTGGAACGGGCCGGCGACCCGGAGGGCGACGCCCTGCGGCGGCTGGTGCCCGATCTGCCGCTGCCGGTGCACCCCGGGTGGGTGCGCGGGGACGAACCGGAGTGGGACGACGCCCGCTCTGACTCCCGGCCGGGGGCCGGTTGACGCCGACCACCCCCTGGGATCCGGTTCGGATGGGGGCGCCGGCCGTGGCGAGGCTGGCGGCATCGGCCACCGGCCATGCCCCGCTGGCGCACGCGGGGCACGCCACCGAGGAGCCATGGGAGGGAAGGGCATCATGCCGAAGGTTGGCGACGTGGCACCCGACTTCGCCCTGGTCGATCATCGCGGCGAGACCGTGCGCCTCAGCGACTTCCGCGGCCGCAAGGTCGTGCTCTACTTCTACCCGAAGGACGACACGCCGGGCTGCACCCGCGAGGCCTGCAGCTTCCGGGACGACTACCAGCGCCTGCAGGAGGCGGGCGCGGTGGTGCTGGGCGTCAGCCCGGACCCGGTGGAATCCCACGTGAAGTTCCGCGAGAAGTACGGCCTGCCGTTTCCGCTGCTGTCGGACCCCGACCACCAGGTGGCGGAACGCTACGGCGTCTGGAAGGAGAAGCGGATGTTCGGCCGGACCTACTGGGGGATCGACCGGACCACCTTCGTGATCGACGAGGAAGGGCGCATCGTCCAGGTGATCCGGGGCGTCAAGCCCGAGGAGCACCCCCAGCGGGCGCTCAAGGCGCTCGGCGTGGCGTAGGGGTCCATGACGCCGTCGGGCCCGTCCGGTACACTTCGGGTTGAGGGGACGGGACGGCGCAGGGCCTCTGCGCTGGAGCCCGCAGGCCCAGGACCTCTGCCGGCTGGCGGGTGCGAGGGGAGCGGCAGGGGCAGGAGGCCTGGGGGTCTTCGGGGGAGCAGCTGGTGACTGGTGTCGCCCCTGGTCTTCAAAACCAGTGGGGGATGGCGATACCGTCCCCGGTGGGTTCGATTCCCACATGCTCCCGCAAGGGTTGAAGGGCGGATTCCGCCTTGCTCGCGTGGATGTCGCCTTTATCGCGGCCCCCGGCCCCCGCGCCCCGTCATGTCCTGGGCTGGCGCACCCAAGTCCCGCGGAATTGGTACCAGGCAGGCTCCCCCCGCCGGCGGGGCGCCGGTTGACGCCTCGCCGAGTCAGCCCCAATCGGAGCTAGAGGCCGAGGAAGCGCCTCACCTCCGCCGCGTAGCGTTCGGGCTCCTCGATGTCGGGGAAGTGGGCGCTGCGCTCGAAGATCACCAGCCGGCCCCGGGATAGCCTGGCGCTGATGTCCCGGCACACGTCGACCCCGATGTTGCGGTCGTGGAGGCCCACCATGACCAGGGCGGGGACCGTGATCCGGGACAGCGTGTCCATCCGGCTGGGAGGCTGGGGCTGGGCGGCCAGGGCGCGCTGCATGTCGCCGGTGTTGACGAGCCCGCTTTCCTCCCAGAGCCGGCGGTTGAGCCGGGCGGCGGCGGGGTCGAAGAACAGGAAGCGGTCCAGGGTTTCCGTATCCACCAGGTTCCAGGCCTGTTCCAGGCGGGCCGGGGCCGGTTCGTCCCCTGCGAGGAGCTGGGCGATCCGGTCCTTCAGTTCGCCCGTCGCCACGTGGTAGAAGCCGTACAGCTGGACCCATGCCAGCCGCACCGGGTCGCAGAAGGTGGGGGCCTGGAGGATCAACCGCTCCACGCGGCCGGGGTGGGCCAGGGCGTACTCCAGAGCGAGTTCCCCGCCGAAGGAGAAGCCGAGGGGGATGAAGCGGGCCAGGCCCAGCCGGGCCCGCAACCCTTCGAGGTCCGACACCAGCAGCGGCAAGGAATAGTCGGCGGGGCTGGCCGGAGGGTCCGACCGGCCGCAGCCCCGCTGGTCGTAGTAGACGACGGTCGCGAACGCTTCCAGGAGAGGGCCGATGGTGCGCTCGAAGTTGTAGACGTTGCCACCGGGTCCGCCGTGGATCACCACCAAAGGTGTCGCGCCCTTCCCCGCGCCGGCGATCCTGCACCAGTGGCGGATCCCGTTCACGGTGACGTAGAACTCGCCGTCCTGCAACGGCCTGCCGGGCATTGGGTCATCGTACAAGGCGTCATGCTCCTTCCGGACGGTGGACGGCACGGACCCGGGATCCTGGCCAGCCCCAAAGGGGGCAAGGCCCCCAGGGCGAAGGGCCCCGGGTGAAGGGCCTCGGGCGGCAGACCGGCTCCCCGGCTCTTGCTCTCCGGCCGCCCGGGTCACTGGCCGAACCAGCTGCGGATGGCGTCCACGACCTGCAGCACCCAGTCCCACACCCGGTTGAAGAAATCCCGGATGATCGGCGTGTCCTCGCCCAGGAAGCGGTTCACCTGCTCCCGCACCTGCTGCAGCTGGGCGGTGACCGCCTGCCAGTCGATGCCGGCGTCCCGCAGCTTCTCCACCAGGGTGGCCAGTTCTTCCCGGAGCGCGTCGCTCAGCTGGATGCCCAGGTCCTGCTCCAGCTGGCGGATCAGGGCCAGGATCTCGTCGCGGCTGGTGGGCGGGTGCTCGGCCATGCGCTCCTTGAGCAGGCTGAGGAACTGGCTGGCCTTCTCGGGGCTTCCGATCTCCTGGGCGATCCGCACCATGACGCCGATCTCCTGGGCGCCCAGGTCCTTGCGCTCCGCGTCCAGGGTCGTCCCGGCCGAGATCTCGTACGCCTTGTAGATCCCCGCCAGGGCGGCCGTGCCCGAGACGTCGAAGGGCGCGGCCACGTAGACCACGGCGTCCTTCACCCCGGCGGTGGCCAGGGCCTCGGCGTACATCTCCGGGGGCACCCAGGTGATGTGCTTGGTCTCGACGCGGATGCCGCTGCCGGGAGCGGCCGGTTCGACCCGCACGGACGAGATGGCGCGGCTGCCCAGCTGCTCGCGGGGGACGTAGTCGCCGACCAGGGCGACCTCCTCCTGGTGGGTCAGGACCAGGGGCTCCCCGTCCCAGGTGGCGGGGTCGAGGCCCAGGAGGCGCAACACCTCCTGCCGCTGCGAGGGCGTCAGGTCCGCGCCCAGCACAACCACCGTGCGCTCCGTCGGCGTGGTGCCCTCGGCCGCGGCGCTCTCCGCGTCACCCTCCGCCCCGCCGGCGGCATTCCCATCGGCCCCGGCTTGCCCGGCGGGCTGCCCCGCGCTCCCGCTCGCTGCCGCGGTGCCCGCGGCCGGCCCGGACTCCGACCCTGCAGCCAGGGCGGGGGCCAGGGTCATCAGGACGAACGAGGCCACCAGCACCAGCGTCAAGGCCAGCCAGATCCAGTGGCGCCAGCGGTTCTTCCCCTTGGATCGCATGGTCCTCACCTCGCACCGGTCGTGGGGGTTTTGGGATGCCCAGCGCCCTGCGCCTGTTCACGGCGCGTCGCCTAGCGGCGGGGCCGCGCCGCGAGGCGCAGCCCGAGCCACACGGCCGCGACCGTCAGTGCCGCCACCAGCAGCAGATGCTGATAGAGCCGGACCCACTGCTCCACCAGCGGCCACGCGGCGCCCAGGGCGGCCCCCGCTCCGGCCAGGGCGGTGTTCCACGCCACGGTCCCCACCACGGTGTAGAGCAGGAACACCGGGAGCGGCATCTCCGCGAGCCCCGCGGGGATCGAGATCAGGCTGCGGACGATGGGCACGACCCGCCCGATCAGCACCGCCCAGGGTCCGTAGCGGGCGAACCAGTCCTCCGCCCGCGCCACGTGGTCGAGCTGGATGCCCAGGTAGTGCCCGTAGCGGCGGGTCAAGGCCTCCAGCCGCCGCCGGCCTAGGGCGCGGCCGGCGCCGTACAGCACCAGGGCGCCCAGCACGGAGCCCACCGTGGCGGCCACGATCACCCCCGGCAGCGTCATCGCGCCGAAGGTGGTGAGGAAGCCCGCGAAGGGGATCACCACCTCCGACGGGATCGGCGGGAAGACGTTCTCCAGGGCGACCACCGCCACCAGGCCCACGTAGCCCCACCGCTCCACCACCTGGGTCAGCCCGTCCAAGCCGCGTCCCCCTTCGCGTTCCCGCGTGTTTGCCGCGCTTGCCGAACCAAAACCCCCGCGCGACGTCGCCCGTGTGGACGCCGGCCGGGGCGGCGCCGGACCGACCTTGTCCCCCGGCCGGTTCATCCTACGCCCGGCGAGGCGGGGACATGCCGGTCCGCTGCGAGCCCGCACCGCGACGGGTTCAGCGACCCCACGTGCGCCGACGGGTGCCGCGACCCCGCGTGCGGCGACGGGTGCCGCGATCTCGCGGGCGGTGACACGGCTGCCGCGAACTCGCGGCTCCATCCGGTCCCGACCGGGTGCGGGCGGGTGGGTCCCGCTCGGCACCGCAAGCCCGCGGCACCCGGCGACCGCCGCCGCGACATCCCCTGGGCGACGCCGAACCGGCGCCCGCCCCGTCCATTATGGCGGAGCGCGCCCCGCGCCACCACCCGTTGCGGAAGCACGGGCGTCGTACCCTGTTGTTTCGCGACGTTGCGGCGCTTGTTTGGCGACGTCGGGCCGGGTTCGTGATCCCATGGTTGCCTTGCCGGCCAGGCTGCGGCGGGATCGAGGGGATCCGCTCGTGCTGCCGACCAGGGTCGTCTGCCCGGGCTGTCCACCAGGGTCGTCTGCAGTGGCGGCCGGTGGGGTGCGCGATTCCCCGGCGGCGACCGGCCGGGTGTGCGGTTCCACGGCGGGGGGCCGGGTGTGCGATCCGGTGCGCCCCGAGGGAGAGGACGTCATGGCAGCCTTGTGGCAAAATGGGCGCGGCGGGACCATCGTCCCCGCGGTGCCAAGGACGGTCTCACGCCGGCGCTTGCCGTCCCCGGGCCGGAGCCGGGCAACGCGGCCAACGGCGGGCAACCTGGCCGGGGATGGGCAACGTGGCCAACGGCGGGTAACGTGGCCAAGGATGGGGCAACTGGCCGAAGGTAGGCAACGTGGCTGAGGCCGGGCAACCTGCCCTGGGGGCGGCAACCTGGCCGAGGGCGGGCAACCTCCCCGGGGGTGGGCAACCTGGCCAAGGGCGGCTGCCCACGGGCGGATCGCCCCGGCCGGCACGCCCACGGTGGTGGAGCGGTGTCCCCACCAGCATGGGCGGGAGCGCATGGCCCCCGCCCGTAGGCGCCGGCCGGACCGGACGGCGTCCGGGCCGAAGGGGGACGGGAACGGGAGGGCAGCGCCATGGCAGCGGGTTGGACCAGCCTCATCGTGACCCTGGCCGTCCTGGTGGCAGTGGTCCTGCTCGCCCGCTCCCTCCTGCGGGCGCGACCGCGCCTGCGGGCCATGCGGCAGCAGCGGGAGTGGGCGGCGAACCGGGAGGCGGACCGGGAGGCGGCGCGCCGGGTCCTGGCCGTGCCCATGGAGCAGTGGCCGCTCCTGGAGCGGCTGCCTGAGGGGGTGCCGCACCGAGCCGCCTACTACGCCGCGCGCTGCACCCTGCTGGAGGAGCGCCCCGGGGGCGGCTTCGCCTCGCGCGGCCAGGGGTGGCTGGTCGTGGGGCGGGAGAGCCTGGTCTTCCACGCCGATCCGTCGTCGCGCCCCCGCCCCGGGGAGGGGGACGCCGAGGGCCCGGGCGCCGGCGCGGGCGGCCCGCGGCACCTGGAGATCCCCTACACCGCCATCGAGCGGGTGGACTCGCCTTACGTCAACGTCCTCGAGGTCATCGAGCAGGACCCCGTCACCCGCGTCTGGACCAGCCACTTCTTCCGCTTGAACCGGCCGCTGGTGGTGGCCGCCTACCTCTCGCGACTGGCGCGCTTCGAGCTGATCCTGAGCTGATCCGGGCGTCGAGGCGTCCTGAACCCACCCACCGCGGGGCGTCGAGGCATCCGGAACCCGCGCGCCGCGGGGCCTCGAGGTGTCCGGAACCCACCCCCCGCGAGCCGGCGCGGCCCCCCGACCGAGCCGGCCGGTCACTGCGCGGCCCCCGACGGAGCCGACCGGTCACGGATACAGCCGCACCAGCCGGGTCCCGGGATAGTAGTGGGCCAGGATGTCCCGGTAGCTGATCCCGCGTCGGGCCATGGCCTCGGCACCCCACTGATCGAGGCCCAGGCCGTGCCCCCACCCCCGCCCGCGGAAGATCCAGACGCCGCCCTCCAGGGGCTGGATCGCGGTGAGCAACGTCGAGCGCAGGCGGTTCGGGCCCACGTGGCGCCGCAGCTCGGCGGCGTGCACCCGCCGCGGCCCGATCTGGATGGCCACCGCCCGCCCCGAGGGTCCGCGGGCGGCGACGCGCACCTCCCGCACCTCCGCCGGCGAGAGCCCGGCCGCGACCGCCAGCTCCTCGGCGGTCACCGCCACCGCCCAGCGCCGGATCCGCGCCGGCGCCGCCTGGTCGCAGGGCGAGGGCACGGGCCGCAGGTACGGCGCCCGCCGCGGGTCGCGGGGGAAGGACTCCCGCAGGGACGCGGTCCGCCCCGCCGCGCAGGCGTGGAAGAGGGCGACGATGGGCTTTCCCCGGTAGACCAGGATCTGGCCCCGGGTCGCCGCCACGGCCTCGGCCACGGCCCGCGGCACCGTGGGGCTGTACGCCTGGGCCTCGGCGGGATCGGTGGACGTGTCGGTGCCGTACAGCCGGCGCGGGGTCGCCCGTTCCCCGGCCAGCAGCAGCGAGACCGTGTAGGTGCGGGCCGCCACCGCCTGGGCGCGCAGGGCGTCGGGCTGCCAGCTGGTCAACACCTCGCCGGCCACCACGTGGGCGAGGTACTCCTCCATCGCCATGGTGCGCGGGGCGGCGATGGCGTGGTCGAACACGGTGATGGTGGGTTCGCGGACGAACCGGCGCGCCACGGCGGGATCCAGCGGCACGCGGCCGGGCGGCGGTTCGTCCGCCGTCGCCGGCCCGGGGCGCGGCCCGGGACCGGCCCTGGTAGCCCGGCCGCTCGGGCCGGCATCCCCGGGCCTGCCGGCCTCGCCGGTCTCTTCCTGCGCCCCGGCGGGCGGGGCCGGTTTGGCGGGCGGACCCCCGGCGGGCGCGCCGGGACCGGCGGCCAGCACGAGATGGATCAGCAGCAGACCCAGGGCAACCCACCCCGCCGCGCTGCCCCGGTCGACCCGGATCCCGCCGGCACCCCTTGGGTCGGTCATCGACAACCCCCCGGCCTCGACCTGGCCTTAACCTGGGGCGGCGGGCGGCGGGTTCATACCGGGGCGAAGCCATCCGGCGCTCGGGGGCGGGCGGTCGCCCAGGGGCGGGGGCGTAGACGCGGGGCGGATGCGGTCCGTGGATGCGAGGTCGGCGGCCCGTCGATGCGGGGCCGATGCGGCTCGTCGACTCGGACGCCGGCCGGTGCGCGGATCGGGACGGCTCGAGCGGGAGGACGGCGGGGACCAGGACGGCGGGCTACGGTGGACCCACGCCGGACGGGTCACCGACGCACCGCCGCGGACGGGGAAGGCGAGCCGCCCACGGCTTCGGCGCGGGGGAGCGGGGCGGGGCCGCCCACCGCGACGGGGTGCCGTGCCGCGAAGGAGCCGGCCAGAGCCGCCGGACCGGCGGCGGGACCGACGCCGGGGCCGCGCGCGGAGCCGCCCGCGGGACCGGCGGCCGCCCAGGCTGGGGAGCTGGACGTGGCTGCCCGCCACGGCCGGGGACGGGGCAGGGTGGTGGGCCGGGCCGGCGGCCGGCCGGGCCGGATCGCCAGCGCCTCCACCAGCGCGTCGGCCACCCAGCGGGCGGTGCGGACGGTCTCGGCCAGCGTGTTCTCGGCGCCGCCGATCTCCACCAGCAGCGCGCCGGGCAGCAGATCCTGATTGTAGTGCCAGGGCCTGAGGGCGATCCCCCGCACCAGGCCGGGGTGGATCCGGCCCAGGCGGTCGGCGAGCGCCTCGGCCAGCGCCAGGTTGCGGTGCCAGCCCGGGTGTCCGGCGCCCACGACCAACAGGACGCCGGCGGCGGGCTGGCCGCCCACCTGGACGCGGGTGGTGGTGGCGTCGCGGTGGACGTCCAGGGCGACGCGAATGGACGGGTAGCGGGCCAGCAGGTCCTGCAGGCTCGCGCGCGCCCGCTGGTAGGCTTCGTCGCGGCCGGCGGCGTCGTAGACGGTGCCGTTCCAGAGCACGTCCAGGCCTCGCTCGGCCAGCCGCCGGGCCAGGGTCTGCCCGACGGCGCGCACCGACCGTCGCGGGTCGCGGGAGAAGGCGTCGCGGTGGATGTCCCGGCCCGGCCGGTCGCCGCCGGGCAGGTCGGGCAGGAACGCCTCCGTGGCGTGGGTGTGGTAGACCAGCACGAAGGGCTGCTCTCCCCACTGCAGGCGCTCCGGCCCGGGGCGCCGCCACCATCCCAGGGCGACGACGACCACGACGGCCACGGCCAGCGCCACCCAGAGGACCACCCGGGCGCCCGGACCGATCCACCGCGTCGCCGTCGCCAGGCCGCGGGATCCCCGCCACGGCCCCGGTCCGGTCGGTGCCACGGCTTCCACCTCCACCCGCCGCGGGCGCCACCGTCGCGATGGCGGGGATCGGACGGGGGCCCGCGCCATACCTCTATTCCCGCACCGCGCCCGGCATGTCGGGGACGATCCCGCAGCCGGTCCCGCAGCCTGGCCCGGTCCACGGCCCGACCCGCGGCCCGCGCCGGCAGCAAACCCGGCAGCAAACGCTGAGCAGCCGATTGCAAGGCTCCCGCGGTGCCCACACTAAGCCCCTGGAGGTGGGGACCATGCCATCGGACGAACCCGCCTTGACGCCGAGCGATCCGCGGGAGGGGGAGGGCACGCCGCAGGGCCGCGCCGCGGCCTCGGTCGACGGCCGTGGGCGAGCGGCGGCAGAACGGGCTGCGGCGCCCGTCGGCGCGGTGCCGGGGGGCGGGGGCGCGACCTCCCGAGAGGTACCGGTGAGCGGAACCGGTCCCTCCACCGTGGGCACGCCGGGCCCGGGATGGGTTGGCGAGGCACCGCCGCCCGGACCGGCGACGGAGGGAGAGGGGACGGCGGCGTCGGCTTCAGACCAGGCGGCCACCGCGTCCGCTCCCGCGGGAGCGAGCCCGTCGCCCTGGAGCGCCATCGAGCTCCCTCCCACGGCCACGTCGCGCCGCCGCCGCAAGCGCGGACACCGGGGCGGCGTGGGCCGGCGGGGCGGCCGGCGCGTCGCCCAGCCCAACCCCGAGGACGACCCGCTCTACCCCTTCAAGGTCCAGGCCGCCAAGGAGCTCGGGCTTTGGCCCAAGGTGGAGGCCGAGGGCTGGGGTGCGCTGACCTCGCTGGAGAGCGGGCGCATCGGCGGCTACATGCAGCGGCTGGTCAAGGAGGCCCAGGAGGAGGGTCGCATCCCGCCCGAGGTGCTCCAGCGGCTGGCGCAGCAGCGCAGGATTCGGCCGGCTTCCACGGAAACGTAACACCGCAGGGCACCCCAGGGGGAGGAGGGCCACGGCCGATGCGGCTCACCATCCTGGGCCGGGACGGGCCGTACCCGGCTCCCGGCGGCGCGTGCTCCGGCTACCTCCTGGAGGGGCCGGAGGGACCGGTGCTCATCGACTGCGGACCGGGCGTCCTGGCGCGGCTGCGCCAGCGGGTGGACGTCCCCCAGCTGGCGGCCGTGTTCTACTCGCACTACCATCCGGACCACGTCGGCGACCATTTCGTGTTGCGCTACGTCCTCGACATCGCCCGCCACCTGGGTCGCCCGCGGCCGGCGCCCCTGCCCCTGTACGGCCCGGCCCGTCCGGCGGAGCTGGCCGGGCGGATGCCGTACAAGGACGTCTTCGCACCCCGCTTCCTCGACCCCGGCGAGCGGGTGACCGTCGCGGGGATCGAGGTGGAGGTCCGGGCCACGGACCACCCCTTGCCCTGCCTGGCCTCCGCCTGGAGCGCCGGCGGGCGGCGCCTGGTGTACTCCGGCGACACCGGGCCCGAGGCGGCCGACGCCCTGGTGGAGCTGGCCCGCGGGGCCGACCTGCTGCTGATCGAGGCCAGCCTCCTGGCCCGCCGCGGCGATCGGGCGCCGGGGCACCTGACGGCCCGGCAGGCGGCTGCGATCGCCCGCGAGGCCGGGGTGGGGCGGCTGCTGCTGACCCACCTGCTGCCGGAGTACGATCCGGAGGCGGTGCTGGCCGAGGCCCGGGAGGTGTTCCCGGAGGCGGAGCTGGCCGAGCCCGGGGCGACCGTCGTCCTGAGCTGACGGCTGCACCCGGCACCGGAGGACGCCGCCGCCCTGGGGGAGGGGGTGGCTGCCGCCGGCGTCCGCGCCGCGGGCGGCGGCCGGTTCGTCCGCCGCGAGGGGGGCCGGCACCGGCAGGCCGGGGATCGACACGTCAGGGAGAGGATGAGCCGCCATGCACCTTTCCGCGCGCGCCCGAGGGATCCAGCCGTCGGTCACCATCGCCATCGACACCCGTGCCAAGGCGCTCCAGGATGCGGGGGAGCGCGTGATCAACCTCAGCGCCGGGGAGCCCGACTTCCCCACGCCGCGCCACGTCTGCGCAGCGGCCGTCGCCGCCATCGAGGCCGGCTTCACCCGCTACACGCCCGCCGCCGGCATCGCCGAGCTCCGCCGGGCCATCGCCGAGAAGCACCGGCGCGACAACGGGGTGGCGTACGCCGAGGACGAGATCGTGGTCTCGTCCGGCGGCAAGCACGCCCTGTTCAACGCCTTCATGGCCATCTGCGATCCCGGGGACCAGGTGATCATCCCCGCGCCGTACTGGGTCTCCTACCCGGAGATGGTGCGGCTGGCGGGCGGCGAGCCGGTGATCGTGGAGACCGGGCCGGAGACCGGCTTCAAGCTGACGCCGGAGGCCTTGCGGCGGGCCCTGGGGCCGCGCAGCCGGGCGGTGGTCGTCAACAGTCCCAACAATCCCACCGGGGCCGTCTACACGCGGGAGGAGCTGGACGCCCTGGCTGCGGTGGCCGCGGAGGCCGACCTGTGGATCGTGACGGACGAGCTCTACGAGCACCTGATCTACGAGGGCCAGCACGTCTCCATCGCCGCCCTGCGCCCGGAGTACCGCCAGCGGACGATCCTGATCAACGGCGTGTCCAAGGCCTACGCCATGACGGGCTGGCGCATCGGCTGGGCGGCGGCGCCGCGGCCGGTGGCCAAGGCCATGGCGGCCATCCAGTCCCAGGCCACCTCAGCGGTGAACTCCATCGCCCAGAAGGCGGCCGTGGCGGCCTTGACGGGGCCGCAGGACGACGTGGCGGCCATGCGCGAGGAGTATCGCCGGCGGCGGGACCTGCTGGTGGAGGGCCTCTCGAACCTGCCGGGGATCGCGGTGGAGCGGCCGGCGGGCGCATTCTACGTGTACCCGTCGGTGCGGGGACTCCTGGGCCGGGAGATCGGCGGCCGGCGGGTGGACGACGACGTGGCCCTGGCCGAGGTGCTGCTCGAGACCGCTCGTATCGCCGTGGTGCCGGGCACGGCCTTCGGGACGCCGGGCTACCTGCGGCTCTCCTATGCCACCGCGCGCTCCGACCTGGAGGAGGCGCTGCGGCGGCTGGGGCAGCTGCTGGGGGGAGCCTGATGCCGGCCGGCGAACGGGATCGCCCAGCAAGGGGCGACGCGCCGGAGGGGTCGGGTCGGGGCGCGGCGGCGCCGGATGCCAACTCCGTGGGGGAGCCGGGCGTGGAGAAGGTGGGAGCGGCAGGCGGATCCGGGACGAACCGGCCGGTCCCCGCGCGGTCGCCGTCCCGGGCCGAGGGGTCGGCGGAGGAACCGGTCGGCGGTCCGCGGCCACGGCTCGGGCCCGGCGCGGCCCCTGGCTCTGGGCCGCGGGGGACGGCGGGCCCGGCCGGAGGGGCCTTCCCGGCGTCGGGGACCGTCTCCACCGCCGGGGGCGAGGCCATCGTCCCCGGGCCCGTGGCGGTGGTGGGGCTCGGTCGCAGCAACCGCGCCCTGGTGCGGTATCTTCGGGCCCACGGCGTGGCGGTCGTGGGCTGCGACCGCCAGCCGCCCGAGCAGGCCGATCCCGAGATCCGCGCCCTCGGGGAGGCAGGGGTCGAGCTCCACCTGGGCCCGGACTACCTGCGGGTCCTGGTGGAGCGTCCCTTCGCCACCGTCTTCCTCACCCCCGGCATGAAGAAGGATCTGCCCGAGATCCGGGCCGCCCGGGCGGCAGGGGCCCGGATCCGCGGGGAGGTGGACCTGTTCCTCGAGCGCTGCCGGGCGACGGTGATCGGCGTCACCGGCAGCGCCGGGAAGACCACCACCACCTCCCTGATCGGCGAGGGGCTGCGGCAGGCGGCGACCCCGGGCGGCCCCCTCGAGGGCCGTCCCGTCTACGTCGGCGGCAACATCGGCCGTCCGCTGATCGAAGAGGTGGACCGCATCCCGCCCGAGGCCCTGGTGGTCCTCGAGCTCTCCAGCTTCCAGCTGGAGCTCTGCCACCGGGCGCCCCACGTGGCGGTGTACCTCAACCTGCGGCCCAATCACCTGGACGTCCACGGCAGCATGGAGGCCTACGCCACCGCGAAGGCCCGCATCGTGGAGCTGCAGCAGCCCGACGGCTGGGCGGTGTTGAACGGGGACGACCCGGCCCCCGCCGAACTGGCACCGCGGGCGCCGGGCCACGTGGCGGTCTTCGCCGCCTCGGCCCGGGTGGCGCGGCAGGTGGCGGAGCGGGAGGCCGGTCGGCGGGGCGGGCCGGTGCGGGCCGGCTACCTGGACGGCCATCACCTGGTGCTCTGGGACGGACGGGAAGAACGCCGCCTGCTGGACGGGCGCGCCATGCGGCTGCGCGGCGCCCACAACCGCCTGAACGCGCTGGCGGCCATCCTCGCGGGGTGGGTGGCGGGCGCCCCGCCCGAGGCCATGGCGCAGGCGGCCGCGGCCTTCCCCGGGGTGGAGCACCGCCTGGAGCTGGTGCGGGAACTCGACGGCGTGCGGTACTACAACGACTCCATCGCCACCGCCCCCGACCGCACCCTGGCCGCCCTGGAGTCCTTCAGCGAGCCCGTGGTGCTGATCGCCGGCGGCTACGACAAGGGCATCCCCTTCGACCCCCTGGGGCCGGCGGTGTGCCGCCGGGCCCGGGCCGTGGTCCTGCTGGGCCAGACAGCCGACGCCATCCAGCGGGTGATCGAGGCGGCGGCCGCGCGCGAGGGCAGGGCGCCGGTGGTACGGCGGGTCGGGTCGCTGGACGAGGCGGTGCGGGAGGCGCGGCGGCTGGCGCGACCCGGTGACGTGGTGCTGCTCTCCCCGGCCTGCGCCAGCTACGACATGTTCCGCGACTACGCCGAGCGGGGGCGGCGGTTCAAGGAGCTGGTCCGGGCCCTCGTCTAGGGCGGGGGGTCGGGCTCGGAGGCGGCCGCCTGCATCGACGGATTCGCGGCCGTGCTCTTCCGCCCGGCGCCGGACGCGCTTTTTTTTTTGGCCTTACCCCCGGCGTCGGGCGTACCGTTTTAGGCCTACCCCGCGGCGCCGGACGTGCCGTCTTAGGCCTACCCCGTCCCGTTCCGGCTGCCGGTCCCCGGGGCGGTGGGCACCGGTTCCACCCGCAGCCGGAGGAGCGAGCGGGGCCCCAGCACCATGCTCTCCACCGTGACCCGGTAGAGGGTCTCGTCCACCTGCAGCCGCCGCTGGTCGAAGAGGTCCCGCACCACCGCCGGGCTGAGATCGTACACGTTCTCGCCCACCAGCCGCTGGGCGAAGGGCTCCAGCTGCTGTCGCAGGACGATCTCCGTGGCCTGGGGCAGGCGTTGCCCGCGACCGTCCACCAGCTCGAGCCGCGTCTCGTACACCGCCACGGACCCCGGCGGCTCCTCCCGCAGGCGGGCCAGCTCGTTCTCCACCTCGGCCAGCTCGCGCAAGAGGTCCGTGGCCAGGAGGGTGAGGGTGTCAACCCGCCGCGCCGCCAGGGGCAGGGTGAGGAGGGCACCCAGGAAGGCGCCCACGGCCAGGGCGGCCAGCAGGCGCAGGGGCGGGGAAGGGGGCACGAGGCTCCCTCCTCCGTCGCTTGCCAGGCCGGGGCGCACCGCCGTCCGGCCCCGGCTCGGATCCGGGGGCCGGGCGTTGGGGCTCCGGGGCCGGTGGGACCCGTCCCGGTGGCCGCGTGGACGGGCGGCCGCGGGGCGGGACCGTGTGCCGCGCCAGCCGATGATCCTGGGGCGGAGGCACGGTTGCGGCCCTCATGCGTCGGGCGGAGCCCCGGCCAGGTAGCGAAGGGCCACGTAGGCCAGATGGGCGCCCGTGAAGGCGCTCAGGATCAGCAGCAGCTGGGTCGCCGCCACGCCGAAGGACCGGCCGAGGATCCCCGACTCCAGGTTCTGCAGGGCGGTCATGGAGCCGCCCAGGGCGGCGAAGGTCCCCCACATCTTCAGCCGGTTGGCCAGGTCGGGCAGCGAGCCCACGGGCAGGCTGCTCGGGGCATCCAGCGGGACCTGGACGAACAGCAGCCGCGCCAGGCCCCCCGCCAGGGAGCCGCCGACCACGATCCCCGCGGCGATGCAGGCCACGTAGATCAGATGCCCAAGGGACAGGCGCGTCACGGTGGGATCCCTCCCCCCAAGCCTATGCCCGGCGTCGCGGCACCAGACGCGGAGCGTGCACCATGTTCCAATGGGTGGATCACCCCGCCCCTGTTCCGGTTACGCCACGGAAAGGACGCCCTGGTGCCCGAGCGTCCGCCTCGACTCGTGGCCCGCGCGCTAGAGCATCGCGGGGATGTGACGAGCCAGGGAGAACCGTCTGGTCGGTTTGGAGGACCTCGCGAGCCCTCGGTGAGGACCACCGCCCTGTGAATTGCCACTGACTCGACCATGGCAAGGCCATGGGGTGGAGCCCTTTTTTGTACGGGGCGTGAAGGGCTTCCGGCGGCTGCACGATGACCGGTCAAGGCTTGAGATAGAGTCTTGGTTCCGGGCCCTTTGAAACGCTCCGCCACCGTCTCCAGGCAGGGAAACCAGCCGCTGTCGCGAATGTTACATGTGAAACCGTTTCCTTGTCCTGGCGCTTGGCCCATTTCAGAGTTCGTTTGGCGGAGGGAGGAATGGATGCCGGAGCCTCAGGTGCCGCGGAGTGGCCAGCGTACTCTTGGGGCAACGATTCGCGACGTGGCACAAAGGGCGGGCGTCAGTCAGTCCACAGTTTCGCGGGTGATCAACGAAAGAGGTTACGTCAGTGACCAGACGCGTCGCCGCGTGCTTGAGGCCGCCAGAGCCCTGAATTTCCGGCCGAATTTCCTTGCGCGCAGTCTGGTGCAAAAGTCCACGCGTACGTTGGGATTGGTCATACCAGATATAACAAACCCGTTCTTTCCTGCAATCGTTCGTGGGGTCGAGGATGCAGCGGCCCGGGCCGGGTATACTGTTTTGTTAACCCATACCGACGACGACCCTCACCGTGAGGCCGAGGCAGTGGTTCAGTTGCGAGAGCGTTGGGTGGATGGAATGATCATTGCGCCCCAGGCATACCAAACCTCACATCTCCATGACTTGGTGCACTCCGGCGTGCCAACGGTGTTCATTGATCGCGTCCCACCGCGCCTCAATGTGGACGCTGTTTCTTCTGATAACGAGCATGGTGCGTGGCTCGCTGTACGCCACCTTGTGGAACTTGGCCATCGCTGTATCGCCCATGTGGCCGGCCCCAAGACCAGTCCCACTGCGCAGGCTCGTTTGCGCGGCTACCAGCGTGCACTGGCCGAGGCGGGAATCTCTTTCAAGCGAGATTTGGTGTTTGAGGGTGGGTTTCGGTTTGAGGGGGGCGTCTATGCGGCGAAGCAACTGCTCAACCGGCGCCCGAGGCCGACGGCCGTTTTTGCAGCTAATGATTTGATGGCACTGGGTGTGCTCCACGCCACGACCGAGGCGGGGGTCGAGGTTCCACACGAATTAGCGGTCGTGGGTTTCGATGACATTCTACCTGCCGTCTTGGTATCGCCGCCTCTCACGACTGTCGCACAGAATAGCTACGATCTCGGTGCACGCGCAGTGGAACTCCTACTCGATCGCATAAGTGGGCGGTGGCAGGGTCCTGGCCGACACGTAATTGTTTCGCCTAGACTGGTTGTCCGAGGCTCGTGCGGTGGGAGGCAAGGAGGCACGGCCGATGGCTGATGTGGTGGTGGTAGGGAGCCTCAATCTTGACCTGATAGTCGCTGTGGGGCGCCGACCCCGGGTAGGTGAAACCGTCATTGGGAAGCGCCTAACTCGCCTGCCTGGCGGCAAAGGCGCGAATCAGGCCGTAGCCGCCGCACGGTTGGGATGCAAAACGGCGATGGTGGGATGCTTGGGCAACGACGAGTTCGGGCGCATGCTGCTTGCCAGTCTTCACGAAAGTCAGGTAGACACGCAGCACGTTGTCATGCTGCCTGACATTGAAACGGGTACGGCTGTAATTGTCGTGGATTCTGGCGGCGAAAACAGCATAATTGTACTGCCCGGGGCAAATGGGTGTCTCGGACCGGATCACGTGGCGGCGGCTCGAGACATAATCGCCGCGGCGCATGTCCTGCTATTGCAGCTTGAGGTTCCGCAGCCCACTGTGTTCGAAGCAGCACGCATCGCGCATGCAGGTGGCGTGAAGGTGGTGCTCGACCCGGCTCCGGCGCCTTCGGAACCCCTGCCGACCGAACTCCTGCGTCTAGTCTACTTGATAACCCCCAATGAAACCGAAGCTGCAAGGTTGACGGGATTGCCAGTCGACGACCCTGACGGAGTTCGGCGGGCCGCCGAGGCATTGCGCCGTCAGGGTGCCGAGCGTGTGGTGGTGAAACGAGGCAGTGCGGGTGTCTACTATTTAGGCCCCGAGGGCGAGTTAGAGATCCCGGCGTTCCCGGTGTCAGTAATCGATACCACAGCTGCTGGCGACGCGTTTGCGGGGGGTGTGGCTGCAGCGATTGCATCCGGCCGTCCGCTCACCGAGGCCCTACGGTGGGGCTGCGCGGCGGGCGCTTTGGCTGTGACGCGTCTCGGCGCCCAACCAGCAATGCCGCGACTTGAAGAACTGATGGCCTTACTCAACGGGAGGTGAAAGTTTGTGAAAAAGGGACCATTGCTCAACCAGGCCCTCTCCGAAATTATCGCCGGGATGGGTCACGGTCAGTTGCTCGTGATCGGTGACGCAGGTCTCCCAATCCCGCACGGACCACGTCGTGTTGATTTAGCGCTGACGTCCGGCGTGCCGTCTTTCTTGGACACCGTCCGGGTGGTGCTTAGCGAACTGCAGGTGGAAGAAGCACTGATCGCGCAGGAAACGCAACATCAAAACCCAACCGTAGGTGAGAAGGTCATCCGGCTGTTGGCTGAGCATGGCGTTCCTCTGCGAACAATCACCCATGACGAGTTGAAGCGACTGTCCCGGGAGTCGGTAGCCGTGGTGCGTACTGGAGAATGCACGCCGTACGCCAACATTATCCTGCGGTCGGGGGTTACTTTCTGACCATGTGTGCCGTGGTACTGCGCGCCACCGGCATACGTAAGGTGTTTCCTGGGGTCATTGCTCTCGATGAAGTGGACCTTGATTTACATCAAGGTGAGATTCACGGCTTGTTAGGCGAAAACGGGGCGGGCAAGAGCACCCTGATCAAGGTGTTAGCGGGCTATCACGTGCCGGACGCAGGGCGGCTTGAATTAGCTGGGCGGCCGGTAACGTTCCGAGGGCCTCGGGAGGCGCGGGAGGCGGGTGTCGCGACTATCTACCAAGAATTGACCCTTGCCCCGGATATGACGGTAGCGGAAAACATCTGTCTCGGCCGTGAACCGGTGCGCTTGGGCCGCATTGACCGTGTAGCGATGCGCGACATTGCACAGAGGGCTCTGGCTCGCCTCGGCGTGGATCTCGATCCAGATGTTCCTGTTCGGCAGCTTGGAGTAGCCGTCCAGCAGATGGTGGAGATTGCCCGTGCGCTGAGTATGGAAAGCCGGGTGTTGATTCTCGACGAACCGACAGCGGCGCTGACCCCTGCCGAGGTTGAGCGACTCTTCACGATACTCCGTGGGTTGCGTTTACAAGGCGTGGCGATCCTCTACATTAGCCATCGGCTTGAGGAAGTGCTGAGCCTTTGTGATCGGGTGACGGTGTTGCGCGACGGTCGCGCGGTGGCAACAGTCACCATGGCCGAGGCAGATCTCGACGTGTTGATTCGCCTCATGGCAGGCCGATCAATGACCGAACGGTATCCACCAAGGTATTCATCTATCGGCGACGTTGTGCTAGACGTCCGAGGCGCCACCCGCCAAGGGGTATTCCACGGTGTATCGTTGCAGGTGCGGCGCGGCGAAGTAGTAGGACTCGCGGGACTGCTCGGGGCTGGTCGTACCGAGTTGTTGCGTGCTATCGCTGGGGCCGACCCCCTCGACGAAGGCGAGGTATGGGTCGAAGGCCGGTGGCTGCCGCCTGGTAATCCCGGGAGGGCACTACGGTGTGGGGTGGCGCTTGTGCCCGAGGACCGCAAGCGGCAAGGCCTGTTTCTCCAGCGACCCCTGCGCGAGAACCTCACGTTGGCAGCGTTACCGCTACTGTCGCGTGCCGGCTGGGTGTCGCATCGTGCGGAACGCCAATTGGCCCGGGATTTGGTGCGACGGCTGGCTATTCGCTGCCGAGACGAGGAACAGGTGGTGGCCGAGCTTAGCGGTGGCAATCAGCAGAAGGCGGTACTGGCTCGCTGGCTTGCAATTAAACCGCGTGTTCTGTTACTCGATGAGCCGACCCGTGGTGTGGACATTAGCGCGAAAGTGGAGTTGTATACGCTGATCAATTCTTTGGCTGAGGATGGAGTGGCCATTGTCATGGCCTCGTCCGATTTATCCGAGCTACTAGGAATGTGCGATCGGATAATGGTGATGGCCGGCGGCCGTATCGTTAAGGAGCTCCCGGCTGCCAACGCCTCGAAGGAGGCGGTGCTGCGTGCGGCTGCAGGAGGGGCTGAATGACCGTGTTCTCGCCGGTGAAAACGACGGTAGTTGCATCTGAAACTTCCGTGCGAGTACGTCATGCACTGGCTCGCCTGGGACCGTTGTTGGGCCTGGCACTCATGTGTGGGCTACTGGCCGTTTTGCATCCGCGGTTCCTAGAAGGAGCGAATCTAGTCAACGTAGCACGGCAAGTCTCGATCCAAGCTATCATCGGTGCCGGGATGACCGTCGTCATCTTAACAGGCGGTATTGATCTGTCGGTGGGGTCGGTGCTAGCCTTTAGCGGTGCTATAGCGGCGAGGTTGGCCGCGGATGGGTTGCCCGTGTCGGTTGTCTTGGTTGGAGCTCTCGCAGTTGGCGTGACGTGTGGCGTGCTGAACGGGATACTTGTCGCTTACGGACGCATAGCGCCGTTCATTGCCACCTTGGGATCGATGACCGCCGTGCGTGGGTTAACCCTGGCTTTCACGGGCGGCCGTCCTATTACGGGCCTCGGTGAGGGTTTTCGTGCGCTGGGTTCGGAGTGGGCGCCAATCCTGATCATGATCTGTGTCTACGCGGTCGTATGGGCTTTCCTCGGCCACACCCGCGCGGGTCGCTACATCTATGCTGTTGGCTCAAATGAGGAAGCTGCCTGGGTTTCCGGCATAGCGGTCCGTAAGATACGTCTTCTGGCTTATAGTCTGTCGGGACTCACTGCGGCGCTTGGCGGTGTTGTGCTGGCAGCACGTCTTAACTCGGCCCAGCCAACAGCGGGTACGGGGTTTGAACTGGATGCCATTGCAGCGGTTGTGCTCGGCGGCACAGGGCTGTCGGGCGGCGCAGGGGGAGTAGGCGGAACCCTTGTTGGTGCTCTAATCATCGGCGTGGTGAATAACGGTCTTAACCTAATCAACGTCTCGTCCTTCTATCAACAAGTGGTGAAAGGGCTTGTTATCCTGATAGCCGTGTTGCTTGACCGCGGGCGACGCTAAGAAAGCCCACAGGCGAGAGGTTCCACCAGTAAGGAATTCCCAATCCATTGTTGAGGAGGAGAGGGGGCGGTATGTGACCATATAGCCGAAGGGGACAACATTATCGCTTGTGGAACCGGTTCTAGGCTGGCAACTTGAAGAAGCACGCGGGGAGGGGGAATTGTGGTGCGGAAATGGAAGCAGGCGGCGTTGGGGCTGCTCGCTATTCTGGCTGTGGGTATACTTAGTGCGTGTGGTGGTAACCAGGGGCAGGCTACCAACGGCCAGATGGGTTCCTCTGATACGACGAATGAATCAAAGGACGACGTAGTCATTGGGCTGGCGATTTCGACTCTGAACAACCCGTTCTTCGTTGATCTTGAGGCAGGGGCGAAGGAGGCAGCTGAGGCTGCTGGAGCAAATTTGGTCGTCCTTGATGCCCAGGACGACCCGGCCCGGCAGGTAAGCCAGATTGAGGATCTAGTAACGCAAGGCGTTGACGCCATCGTTATCAACCCCACCGACGGGGACGCCGTTGTCCCAGCGATTGAGAAGGCGAATCAAGCCAACATCCCTGTGATCACGGTCGACCGGGCGGCAACGGGCGGTAAGGTCGCTACACACATTGCCTCGGATAACGTTGCAGGCGGTCGTATGGCTGGCGAGTACATCATCGATCTGCTCGGGGGCGAGGGGAAGGTGGTGGAGTTGGAGGGAATTCCTGGAACGTCGGCCGCCCGTGATCGCGGCCAGGGGTTCAACGAGGTTATTGGTTCGGCTGACGGTATCGAGGTAGTGGCACGGCAACCAGCTGACTTCGACCGCGCCAAAGGAATGAGCGTGATGGAGAACATCCTGCAAGCTCAGCCGGAGATCGATGCTGTCTTCGCTCACAACGACGAGATGGCGTTGGGAGCACTTGAGGCGATTAAAGCCTCCGGTCGTTCAGGCATCAAAGTTATCGGCTTTGACGGTACCCCCGACGCCGTAGCGGCCGTTAAAGCCGGTGAACTGGTTAGTGTCCCAGGTGGTGGTGGAAATCGCCGGGCTGTAGGGCCCGAGCCTGGTGGCCCTTGACAAGAAAGGTCACCGGTGGCTCCCCTTCGGGTTGGACAAGAACCGCCATGAAGGGAGGTCCGCTCACCGGTGACCGCTGATTTCAGGATGGCACTTCTCGAGCTTCTACGCAAACACCAGGGGGAGCCGGAAGCCGATGCCCTGCGGGAAGGACTACGCTGGCTGGCCCAACAGCTCATGGAGCTCGAGGTGAGCGAACTCGTTGGCGCTCAGCGGTACGAGCGCACGGAAACGCGCAAGACCTACCGGAACGGCTATCGCTCCCGGCCCTGGGATACCCGCGTGGGCACCATCGAGCTGCGGATCCCAAAGCTCCGCCAGGGCAGCTACTTCCCAAGCCTGCTGGAGCCACGCCGGCGGGCGGAACGGGCCCTGGTCGCCGTGGTGCAGGAGGCTTATGTGCAGGGGGTCAGCACCCGGAAGGTCGACGACCTGGTCCGGGCCTTGGGCCTGGACGGCATCAGCAAGAGCGAGGTGTCGCGACTCTGCGCGGAACTGGACGAGCGGATGGAGCGCTTCCGCAACCGTCCCCTGGAAGGCGAGTACCCCTACGTTTGGCTCGACGCCAAGCCGATCAAGGTGCGGCAGGACCACCGGGTGGTGAACATGGCCGCGGTCATCGCCGTCGGGGTGAAGCGAACCGGGGAGCGCGAGGTGCTGGGCTTTGACGTGGGCGCCGCCGAGACGTACGAGTTCTGGCTCGCGTTTCTCCGCAGCCTGGTGGCCCGCGGGCTCAAGGGTGTTCGCCTCGTCATCTCCGATGCCCATGAGGGGCTCAAGCGCGCCATCAGCGAGGTGCTGGCGGGCGCCAGCTGGCAACGGTGCCGCGTGCACTTCATGCGGAACCTGCTGGCCCGGGTGCCCAAGCACGCCCAGCCGATGGTGGCGGCCCTGGTGCGGACGATCTTCGCCCAGCCCGACCTGGAGTCCGCCCGGGAGCAGCTGGAACACGTGGCAGCCAACCTGGACCGGCGATTCCCCCAGGCCGCCGCTCTGCTTCGGGATGCAATGGAGGACGTGCTGGCGTACATGGCCTTCCCGACCGAGCACTGGCGGCGGATCCACTCGACCAACGTTCTGGAGCGGCTGAATCGGGAACTGGCCCGGCGCTGCGACGTGGTGGGGATCTTCCCGAACATGGCCGCCGCCATCCGCCTGTTGGGAGCTCTTCTCGAGGAGCAACAGGACGAATGGCTGGTGTCCCGGCGGTACTTCAGCCTGGAGTCGATGGCCAAGATTGACGCGTGTACATCACATGAGGCTACGCGGCTCCATGAAACCGAAGCAACCCTGAAGGTGCTGGCCATGTAAGGCGTTCAAACCCGAGGGGAGCGCAAATCACACCACTTGACGGGACGTGACCAACTGGCGGCCACTGTGGCCCAGCAGCCCAGAAAGATGGGTATGCTGGCCATAGAGTACGCACTGAAGGTGATCAAGGGCGAACAGGTTGAGTCGTTCGTACCTGTGGAGTTGCAACTGGTGACCCAGTAAGGATTGGTTCATGTCCATAGGGGAAAGGCAACGCCGCACGCCACGCGTCATCGTGGCGTGCGGCCCTTTTGAGCCTGCTTCACGAACCCAGGTATTTCCGCAGGACTGCAGCCCCGAGAGGTTCAGTCAAATTGACCGTGATGGTTGAGAACTCTTGAGAAATAAACGGCTTTCCTTGGCACATTGAGGCCGCATATCACTAGGGTACCCGGTGAGGTTCGTGCCGGAACGTGGCACCGGCTGTAGCCGCCCGGCAGCCGCAGGCCCACGCCTTGAAGGCTTCGTAGGCCTGTCCGACCAGCTCGCTCCGGGCGGGGTAGGATCCGCCGTTCAAGCCCACCGCCACCGCGTGCACCTACGGGAGGTCGTGGAGCTCGTCCTCGTAGCTTACATCGGGGTGGAAGGCTTGGTTCCACCGCGACAGGCCGTATCCCACCTGCGTTAGCTCCACGGACACAGCCCCTGGTGCCACCTACACTGCCACCTACACTGACGCCAGATACTGTCGGCGCATGTGAGCGCTCCACCGACAGCCAGGATCAGACTTGCCATCATCGCACGTCGATGCCAGGACATTCGACGGAAGGACCCAATGTCGGGTCCGCCCCATTTGCCCCTCCACTGGGGAGCAAGACCGCTGGCGACACCCTCGCCGCGGCAGTTCCCTCGTCTTGTGCACAACATCTCGCACCGCTTCAGGCCAGGGAGGGAATGGCGCCAAATCAGCTCTGGTCTCCCCACGCCGCACAGCACGAACCAACGACACCCCTTCATCGCACCCCCTCAAAGTAGACGCGGGGACCATCCCAGAACGAGGACACGGCGATTATGCCGCCCCTTACCGCATCGGACGCGACCGACCAGCACACATTCCCCTCTTTAGCGTATCCAGGCAAAATGGTCTCGAAACCGCCAAGTAGGGGATCAGGGATGACGCCGCAGGAATCCGTAGCTCGAACGCTATTGGCATCGAGATAGTCGAAATGCACGTCGATGAACGAACCGGAACTATCGGTACCGACGTATGTCACTCGGACACGAGCCATCACATACTGGTATCCAGGGTCGGGCGGATCGTTAAACATGGATTCTTCAGAAATCTCAGGCCATGCGTCTGGATCGATGCTGAGGATCTTGACCATCCACTTATCCCCGACGGGAAACTCCGTACCGATTGGAGCAGGATTCTTCGGGCTACCTAACGGCGGATTGACTTCATTTCTCTTGAAAGAGTAGGCGCGATAGGCTACTGCAGCCGCCTGTCCACGTGTCAGCTCCATATCGGGTCGGAAGTATCGCCACACAAAGTCGTCGTATCCTTTCATAATGTTGGCCCGCGCAACGGCGCCGACAGCATCTGCGAACCAGCTGTCCGCGGGAACGTCATCAAATGGTTCCGACGCTGGAGCGAGGTTCAAGGCACGTTGGATGATCACAGCAGCTTCCTTTCTCGTAATGTTTTTGTCATAACCAAAAGTTCCATCTGTGTATCCCAGTATGAAGCCCGCGTTGTAAGCCTTTACAACGTATTCGTATAGCTTCTGCCCTTCGGTGACATCCAGGAAAAATTCTCTCCCAAGAGGCAATTCTGTTCCCGTAGCCCGTTCAACAGCTAGAACAAGCATTTTTGCGAAGGCCGCACGAGTCACCCTGGCACCTGGGCGGAAGGTCCCGTCAGGAAATCCGTCGACTAGCCCGACGTCATGTGCCTTTAAGATGTCGCCTGTCAGCACGCCATCGACATCAGGAAACTCGCCGTGGCTGGCCTGGACGTAAGATACATGCGAAGCCAGTATGGCGACTACTAGGGCTGTTACTACGATACCTGCCAAGCCTTGAGCGCATCCGAATTCACGCAAAAATCTCCGTATACAATCTGATAACCGTGCCATCCGAGAACAGCCTCCTCTTCATCCTCTTCAACAGTCTGCGTAGCTAGCATTCGCGTCGTATTGGGAGGATCCTTCTCGCTGAGGAGCCTGCAGGACAGCAAGCGTGGGCGGAATGTTGCCTTGTTTAGGCCGTTTGGCGGCCTGCCGTTCGGGCCAACCCACAAGCCCCACAAGCTCGGTAGCCTTCCCATGTCGGCAAGATCACGGCACCGCCCAGCCAGTCTTTCCCGTTCCACGCCGTCCGGTCCCATCCTGTACGCCGCCGATCGTGCGTGGGATGCGGCGGAGCACCGCATCTTTCCGCTTGAGTTGGGTCGATTCCGAATTCGCTGCACCAACGTTGACACCAGGGAACGGTCCGCGGACACTGGCGATGCGAGGTGAGGGGCTCGTGGCGATCCTCCGCGTTGGTCGCCGGGGGCAGGTGACCCTGCCGGTCGAGATCCGTCAGGCCCTCGGCGTTGCCGAAGGGCGGAAAATGGTCTGCTACGTCAACGAGGCCGGCGACCGGCGACATCGTCCTGCACCCGCTGCCTGCGCCGCGGTCGATCGACGAAGTCGCAGGGGCCCTGAAGGATACGGGGGGCCGGTCGCTGGCGGACGCCCTGGAACGGGCCGCCACCGAGTACGCCGAAGCCTGGCGCGAGAGCCAGCCCAGGCCGCAAGCGGCCGTCGCCTGGCGAGACGCAACGCCGGCGAGGGACGCCTCGTGATGGAGCGGTGGCTTCTGGATACGAACCTCATCATCTACCTGCTGGCTCCCGATCAGGCGCCGAGCGATTCGATTCGCGAGCGGGTCCGGGGTCTTTTTGAGCGGGCGGCGCGGGGCGAGGCGACCCTGGTGGTGACGCCCGTCGTGGTGTTCGAGACGTTGCTGGTCCTCATGGGATTCGACCTGCACCCCCGCGAAGCGGCCCGCCTCGTCGAGCGGGTGCTCGCCTGGACCGGCGTGGAGTGCGAGGACGAGGCGCACGTCCTGTATGCCCTGAGCCGGCTCTCGAAGAAACTCGATTTCGTGGGCGGCTACCTGGCCTCGCGGTCCCATGCCGAGCCCTACCGGGTCGCCTCCAACGACCGCGACCTCAGGCGCCTGGGAGCAAGGATGGCGGAAAGGTGAGAAGGCCGTCGGAGGAACGGTCTCCGGCAGACGCCCGGCCGCCGACGATTGGAGCGGGCATCGCCGGCGGTACCACGACAGGGGCGGGCTCGTAGGCTAGACAGCGGACGTCCCGGGGCCCGTCCGCACGACCGGCGCGACGGCGCGACCCGGCAGGTCCTGGGGACGTTCTCGCCGAACAAAGGTTTGGGAAGCGCATCGGAGGTGCCGACGTGATGGACGGCGAGGACCACCGCCGCCAGCGGGCAGGGAAGCGCCCGGGCTGCGCTGCCGCGGCCAGGGCCGGCGGCCCGGGAGGCGGGCGATGACGGGGCGGGCACCGGCCGCGGGGCGGCACGCCGGTGGTCGCGACGGGCGGGTGGTGCGGGTCAGCCGGCAGGCGGCCGCCAACTTCTTGCTGGAACGTCTGGGCTTGCTGGGGCGTGCCACGCCGGCCCCAGTGCCTGCGGTTCGACCCCCGTCCGCGGTGCCGTCGGCTCCCGGTCCGGCCGACGGCGGTGACCCCGCCGGGGGTGGCGCAAGACTTTCGGATGCGGCGGCCGGGACCCGTCGCCGCACGGCCACCGCCGGGGACGTGCTCGCCGTCCTGACCCAGCTCGGTGCGGTGCAGCTGGATCCGGTCAACGTGGTGGAACGCAACCACCACCTGGTCTTCTTCAACCGCCTGCCAGGCTACCGTCCCGCCCTGTTCGAGGAACTCTACGACGAGGGCCAGGTGTTTGAGGCCTGGTGCCACGCCCGCTGCGCCCTGCCCGTGAGCTGGTATCCCGCCTTCCGGCCGGCTTTCCGGACGGTGTCGGCCGACCGGCTCGACCCCGCCGTGCGGGAGTGGATGGGGCGAATCCTGGAGATGGTGGCGACGGGGGGCGCTGTGTCCCCGCGGCGGATCGACTCGGGCGAGCGGGTCATCGGCTACTGGGACCGGGACGTGCCGGCCACCCGGGCCGTCAGCCAAGCCCTGCAGCACCTGTGGGAGGAAGGCCGACTGGTGGTCCGCTCCCGGCGGGGCAACGAGCGCACCTACGATCTGCCCGAGCGGGTCTTGCCGAAGGAGGTGCTGGTCCGGCAACTGGACGCCGGCGAAGCCGCAGAGCAGCGAATCCGGCACTACGCCCAGGCCATGGTCCTGTTCGACCCCGGGGACCCGTATTTCGGCTGGCACCGCTGGCCTGCGCCCCGGCGGCGGGAGGAGGCGGAGCGGCGGGTTGCTGTCGGGGAGTGGGTGCGCGTCGAGATCGAGGGTGTCAAGCGGCCCTACTACGCGGCGGCGGAGGACCGCGAGCGGCTGGAATCCGCCGGCGAGCTACCGGAGTCCCGCAGCGCCAGGTTCCTCCCGCCCCTGGACAACCTGCTCTGGCGCCGGAGCCGGGTGCGTGACCTGTTCGGCTTCGACTATACGTGGGAGATCTACATCCCGGCCGCCAAACGGCGCTACGGGCCGTACACCATGCCGGTGTTGTACCGGAACCGCCTGGTGGGCCGCATCGACCTGGAGTTCCGTCAGGTCACCCGCACCCTCGTCGTGCACCGCCTCGCTCTCGAGCCGGCGTACGAGCGCTGGAACCGGTCCATCCAGCGGGCAGTGGCGGCGGAGGTGGAGCGGCTGGGGCGGTATCTCGGTGCGGCGAGCCTCGAGAGGACGCCGCTCGTTGCCAAGCCGTTCTAGACGCCACGCCGCCCACCGCCGTAGGGCGAGAGTAGCGACCACGTCCGAGAGCTCCAGCACGGACGGTTCACCCGATTCCCCCCAGGAACCGCTTTCGCGCAGTGTCACGGCTGGCATCGGGCGGACCACCATCCGCCTCGGCCGCCCCGCTGCAGGTCGCCCACAGGGCGCCCACCCTGAACGCACCGGCGTCGATCTGGGGGAAATCCAGAAGGAACCCATCGTGAGAGCACGCGGGCCTCAAACTGTCCGGGGCCCCGCGCTCCCAGAATCAGCCCATCGCCAGGCTTGACGCCCACAGCCTTCCGAAAGGACGCCGGCAGCGCGAGCCGGCCGAGGCCCTGGAGCCGTGCGGCCGCCACGGCTCGCACCCGTTTCCCCGCCCTGCGCCGATCATCCCATGGCCCGCGGTGCCGATCTTGGCTGCCGCGGCCGCTCAGGGACGATTGGAATCTGACGATGATGCATATACTCCGAACAGAAAGCGACTTGTTTGAGTCTCATCCAGCGAGGTGGTATCGTGGGGACGCGAGGTGATCGCGCCGTGGCCGTGGTGAAGATCCTCCAGAGGGGGCAGATGACCCTGCCCAAGGCGATCCGCGAGCGCGTCGGTCTGGAGGAGGGGGACGACGTGCTCGTGTACGTCAACGGCGAGGGCGAGATCGTGCTGTACCCGCTGCCGCGGCCGCGGAGTCTCAAGGAGCTGGGCAGCGTGCTGAAGATCGATCGGCCCGTGGACACGGAGGAGGCCCGGGACGCGATCCGTGCATCCCGGGCTCGGCGGTGGGCCGAAAAGCATGGCCTGGACGGGCCGGGCGCACAGGCGCTGGCGCAGGCGGCCGCGGGGCGGGAACCGGTCGAGGACCGGGTGAGGGAATAGCCCGTGAGCACCTGGTTGCTCGACGCCAACGTCATCGTGTATTGCCTGGCTCGCGACCACATCCTGGCGAACCCGCAGGCCGCTCACCTTCACGAGCGCTTCGAGGCGCTCGACCGGGCCTTGGAGCGAGCCATCGCCGCGGGGCACCGGCTGCTCGTCACGCCCGTCGTGGTGGCCGGGGCGCTCTGTGTCCTAGAAGGCGCCTACCGCTACCGTCCTGCCGAGGCGGTCGCGGCCCTTCTCCAGTTCATCCGCACCCCTGAGGTCGACGTGGAAGACGAAGAGGCCGTCCTGGCCGGACTCCGCCACCATGCGGCAGGGCAGCTCGACTTCGTGGATGGGTACCTTGCGGCCAGGGCGTCGGGGGACGAGGACGTCCACTTGCTGACGAACGACCGCGGCATCGCAAGGCGCACCGGGGCGCGCGTTGTGCAGTGGTAAGCCCTGGCCCGGGTGGCCCCCCGCGTTCTTTGGCCGGCACCAGGTCGAGGGACCGGTCCCGGCCAACCTGCTTTAACGTCCGCAGGGTGCGGGGGACGGGGTGCTACAATGGCAGTAGATCCGTCGACGGCCAGGAGGGGTCCCGTTGACGCCCAGCCAGCGCTTCCTCGCCGCCTGCCGGCGGCAGCCCGTGGACCGGACGCCCGTCTGGTTCATGCGCCAGGCGGGCCGCATCTTCCCGGAGTTCCGGGCGCTGCGGCGGCACTACGGGTTCGAGGAGCTCATGCAGCACCCGGACCTCTGCGCCGAGATCACCGTGATGCCCGTGGAGCGGCTGGGGGTCGACGCGGCCATCCTCTTCGCCGACATCATGACGCCGCTCAAGCCCCTGGGCGTCGACTACCGCATCGAGCCCGGGGTGGGGCCGGTGGTGGGCCGGCCGCTGGCGTCGGCCGCGGACCTGGGGCGGCTGCGCCGGTTCGACCCCCGGGACGAACTGGCCCCGGTGCTGGAGACGGTGCGGCTGGTGCGGCGGGCGCTGGGCGAGCGGGTGCCGCTGATCGGCTTCGCCGGCGCGCCCTTCACCCTGGCCTGCTACCTGGTCGAGGGGCGCCCGTCGCGGGAGTTCCATCGCACCCGGGCGCTGATGTACGGCGATCCCGCCTTCTGGCACGGGCTGATGAAGCGGCTGGCGGAGACGGTGCTGGAGTACCTGCGGGCCCAGGTGGAGGCCGGCGTCCAGGCGGTGCAGCTGTTCGACTCCTGGGTGGGCGGCCTCGGGCCCGCGGCGTACCGCCGGTTCGTCCTGCCCTACTCGCGCCGCGTGCTCGAGGGCCTGGCGGACCTCGGGGTGCCACGGATCCACTTCGGAACGGGGACCGCGGCCCTGCTGCCGCTGATGGCCGAGGCCGGGGCGGAGGTGGTCGGCGTCGACTGGCGGGTCGACCTGGACCAGGCCTGGGCGGCCATCGGTCCGGAGCGGGCGATCCAGGGCAACCTCGATCCGGCGGCCCTGTTGGCGCCCTTCGCCCAGGTGGAGGAGCTGGCTCGCGACGTGCTGCGCCGGGCGGCGGGACGGCCCGGGCACATCTTCAACCTGGGCCACGGCGTGTTGCCCGAGACCCCCGTCGACCACCTGCGACGGCTCGTGGAGCTGGTGCATCGGGTGACGGAGCGGCCGGTGCAGCCGGCGCCCACGGCGGGGTCGTGACGGAGGGGGCGGACTGGGGGCGAGCCTGCAGGCGGCGGTGCCGAGAGGCCAGCAAGCGCCGCACCCCGGCAGGGGCCGGCGAGAGGGAGGGATCCCCATGAGCATGGAGATGCTCGACATGTTCTTCGCGCCCATGCGCGAGGAGCTGGTGCGCCTGGGCTTCAAGGAGCTGCGGACGCCTGATGAGGTGGATCAGGCCATGGCCGAGGCCGAAGACGACACCACGACCCTGGTGGTGGTCAACTCCATGTGCGGCTGCGCCGGCGGCATCGCCCGCCCGGCGGTGGCCATGGCCCTCGAGCACCCGCGGCGGCCCCAGCGCTGGCTGACGGTGTTCGCCAGCCAGGACCGCGAGGCGACGGCCCGCATGCGGGAGTACTTCACGGGGCAGCCGCCGTCCTCGCCGTCCATCGCCCTGCTCAAGGGCCGGCAGCTGGTGTACATGCTCCACCGCAGCGACATCGAGAACCGCACGCCGGAGGAGGTGGCCGCCGACCTCAAGGCCGCCTTCGACCGCTTCTGCGCCTGAGGCCGGAGGGCGCGGCGGGGGCGGCGCGGGCCGACGGCGGGGCCGGCGATCGGAGGAATGCCCATGAAGCGGGGCACGGTGCGCTGGAAGGAAGGCAGCCACTACGTCGGCGCCAACGATCTGGGCCTGGAGGTGCCGTTCCAGGGGCCGCCGCGGGAGGGGGAGCGGCGGGTGGCGCCGTCGCCCAAGGACCTGGTGCTGCTGGGGTTGGGCGGCTGCACCGCCGTCGACGTCGTGGAGATCCTCCACAAGATGCGGCAGCCCCTGGGCGCGCTGATCGTCGATCTGGAGGCGGAGGAGTCCGCGGAGCACCCCAAGGTGTTCACGCGGGTGCGGCTGGTGTACCGGCTGGAGGGACACGGTCTCGACCCCGAGCGGGCGGTGCGGGCCGTGACGCTGAGCCAGCAGAAGTACTGCGGCGTCAGCGCCATGATCGGCCGCACCGCGGCCATCCACTACGCCGTCGAGGTCAACGGGCAGCGGGTGCACGAGGGCACGGCCGGGGAGGCGGTCCCGACGGCTGACGGCGGCGTCTGAACCGGGCTCGGCGACGCCCGCGGGTGACCGCGGCGAGGTGGGGGCCCTGGTCGGGGATGCGGCGGCCTCGGTGCCACCGGGTCCCCGGGACGGGGATCCGGCCGCCGCGGCGCCGGCCCGGCGGCGGTGGGCCCGACGGCGGTGCCGGAACTCGCCAACGGGGCGCGCCGTCGGGCCGCAGGCAGAGGGGCGCGGCCCGGCGGCGGCGTTCCCGGTCGTAGGCGACGGCGTTCCCGGCCCCCGTTGGCGTGGGGGTGTTGGGGTGCAGACGTGGCCGGCCAGCCAGGCGCCGACCGGCCGGGGCCGGCCGGCTCCGCTCAGTCGGTCGCCGGGTGCTGGACCTGGGAGACGGCCGTCCGGCGGCTGCGCACCGCCACCTGCACCAGCAGCCCGCCGCATACGGCGGCCACCACGACGTAGCCGGCCGCCCGCGCCAGGCCGGTGACGCCGGCGGCGCCGAAGAGGGTGCGCAGGTTCACCAGCAGCACCGCCGTGCCCACCAGCACCCCCAGCACCTGCGCGGGCAGCTTGCGGGCCATCCAGGCCGCCAGCGGGGCCGCCACCGCGCCGCCGGCCACCAGGGCGGCCACCTGGGCCCACGCCACCGCCTCCCACCCCAGGCTCAGCGCGAAACCCAGGGTCGCGGAGAGGGCGACGGCGAACTCCGCGATGGAGACCGAGCCCACCACCTGGTGGGGCGGCAGCGTCCCCCGCACCATCAGCGCCGGCGTCGCGATGGGCCCCCACCCGCCGCCGCCCGTCGCATCCAGCAGGCCCGCCACGAAGCCCAGGGGCACCACGTAGCGGAGCCGGATGCGAGGTGGCCGCGGACGGCGGGGGGTCGAAGCCAGGGCGAACCGCACGAGGATGTAGACGCCCAGGATCAGGAGGAACCCGGCCACCAGGGGCCGGACCCGCGCCGCCGGCAGCGACGACAGCAGCACGGCCCCGAGGAAGGCGCCGACGGCGCCCGGCAGCACCAGTCCCCGCAGGGTCGGCTTGTGCCAATTGCCCAGCCGCCAGTGGGCGAGCCCCGACAGGGCCGTGGTGATGGTCTCCGCCAGGTGGACCGAGGCGGAGGCGGCCGCGGGGGTCAGGCCGTAGAGCAGCAGGAGCGAGGACGACGTCACCCCGTAGGCCATGCCCAGGGCGCCGTCGACCAGCTGGGCGACGAGCCCGACCAGGGCGAAGACCAGCAAGCGGTGCAAGGGTTGCCACCTCCCCGAGGCCGCGGGACCGGCGGTGGGCGGACATCCGGCGGTGGGAACGGCCCCTTCGGCGCGGTGGGTCGCCGGGCTTGCGCCGGCTGCCGGGGCGGGCGCCTTGCCGCCGTGACCCGCCGCGGTCCCGTGGGCGGCCGGCCCGCCGGGCCGGGCGTCGCTCCCGGGCCGCGCGGGCACGTGTCACGGACCACCCTATGGGCCGCTGGGGCCCTCGGTGCGTGTCCGAGGTGCCTACCGGGGCCGTCGCCGGCCGGCGGCCGGTTCGTCCCCGTCCATCCCCGCCACCGGCTATTGTCGAGAATTTTAATTGACTTAATCAGATTGCGACAACGGGTCTGCGGGGCGGGATGCCAGGACCCGCGCGGCTCTCTGGCGAAGGTGGACAGGAACCGCGAGACCGGAGGGGTGGCGATGCAGCCCTTCGTCCACCTGCACGTCCACAGCGAGTACAGCCTGCTGGACGGCGCCGCCCGCGTCGGCGAGCTGGCCGCCCGGGCGGCGGAGCTGGGCATGCCCGCCCTGGCCCTGACGGACCACGGCGTCATGTACGGGGCCATCGACTTCTACAAGGCGTGTAAGCAGCACGGCATCAAGCCCATCATCGGCTGCGAGCTCTACCTGGCGCGGCGTACCCGCCACGACCGCGAGCCCAAGGTGGACGACCAGTCCTACCACCTGCTGGCCCTGGCGCAGAACGAGACGGGGTACCGCAACCTGATCAAGATCGTCTCCCGGGCCTACGCCGAGGGGTTCTACTACAAGCCGCGGGCCGACAAGGAGCTGCTGGCCGAGCACAGCGAGGGCCTGATCGTCACGTCGGGGTGCATCGGCAGCGAGATCCCGCGGCTGCTCCTGGAGGGGCGGGACGAAGAGGCGCTCCGCGCCGTGCGCTGGTACCTGGAGGTCTTCGGCGACCGCTTCTACTTCGAGATCCAGGACCACGGCCTGCCCGAGGAGCGGCGGGCGTACGCCCGCATCCTGGAGCTGGCCCGGCGGTTCGACGTGCCCGTGGTGGCGACCAACGACGTCCACTACCTGCACCGCGAGGACGCCGCCGCCCACGAGGTGCTGCTCTGCATCCAGACCGGCAAGACCCTCGACGACCCCAGCCGCATGCGCTTCGAGGGGTCGGAGTTCTACCTCAAGAGCCCGGAGGAGATGGCGACGGTCTTCCGCGACGTGCCCGAGGCCCTGGCGAACACGGTCAAGCTGGCCGAGCGCTGCGAGCTGGAGTTCGAGTTCGGCCGGTTCCTCCTGCCCCACTACGAGGTGCCGGAGGGGCACGACGCCGCCTCCTACCTGCGCTACCTGTGCGAGACCAAGCTGCCCGAGCGCTATCCCGACGCCGGCAGCGAGGTGTGGGACCGGCTCAACCACGAGCTCGAGGTCATCACCCGGATGGGTTACCCGGCCTACTTCTTGATCGTGTGGGATTTCGTCGACTACGCCCGCCGCAACGGGATCGCCGTGGGGCCCGGCCGGGGCTCGGCGGCGGGCAGCCTGGTGGCCTACGTCCTCGGGATCACGGACATCGACCCGCTGCGCTACAACCTGCTCTTCGAGCGGTTCCTGAACCCCGAGCGGGTGACCATGCCCGACATCGACATCGACTTCGACGACCACCGGCGGGACGAGGTCATCGACTACGTGGTCCGCAAGTACGGGCGCGACCGGGTGGCCCAGATCATCACCTTCGGCCGCATGCTGGCGCGGGCGGTGATCCGCGACGTGGGGCGGGTCATGGGCCTGCCCTACGGCGAGGTGGACAAGATCGCCAAGATGGTGCCGGCCCAGCTGGGCATCACCTTGGACCAGGCGCTGGAGGCGAGCCCGGAGCTCCGGCAGGCCTACGAGCAGCAGCCGGTGGTCCGCCAGCTGGTGGACATGGCCCGCAAGCTGGAGGGGATGCCCCGCCACGCCTCGGTCCACGCCGCCGGCGTGGTGATCGGCCGCGACCCCCTGATGGAGCACGTGCCCCTGCAGCGGATGCAGGACGGCTCCACCGTCACCCAGTTCCCCATGACCACCCTGGAGGAGCTGGGCCTCCTGAAGATGGACTTCCTCGGCCTCCGCACCCTGCACGTGATCCAGGAGACCGAGGCGCTGATCAACGCCACCGGGGCGCGGGACGTCTTGGCGGACGAACCCGGCCCCGGCGCGGCGGACCCCGGGCCCTCCCCGGCGGGCGACGCGGCCAGCGGCGCGACCGGCGACGCCGCCGGCGGGCCGCAGGGCGACGCCGCTGGCCGCCCGACGGGCGATGCCCGTAGCGGGCCGATGGGCGATGGCAGCGGGCCGACGGGCGGCGTCGGCGATGGGCTGACGGGAGGCGGCGGCCGCCGCCGGGGTGAAGGGGCCGGTCCTCGGCGGGCCGCCGGATCCGATCCGGCCCACGGCCTGGCGGTCGCGGCCCGGGGCCCGGCGATGGCCGGGGACGGCCCCACGCCCACCGCCCCCGCCCGTCCCTTCCGGGTCAAGGACATCCCCCTGGACGACCGGGCCACCTTCGAGGCCATGAGCCGGGGCGAGACCGCGGCCATGTTCCAGGTGGAGTCGTCGGGCTTCACCCAGATGCTGCGGTCCCTCAAGCCGTCCAGCATCGAGGACCTGATCGCCGCCGTCGCCCTCTTCCGCCCGGGCCCGCTGGGCAGCGGCATGGTGGACGACTTCATCAAGCGCAAGCACGGCCAGGTGCCGGTGGAGTACCCGCACCCGTGGCTCGAGCCGATCCTGAAGGAGACCTACGGGACCATCGTCTACCAGGAGCAGGTCATGCAGATCGCCAGCGTGATGGCGGGCTTCACGCTGGGCGAGGCCGACCTGTTGCGGCGGGCCATGGGCAAGAAGAAGCCCGAGGAGATGCAGAAGCAGCGGGAGAAGTTCCTGGCCGGGGCGGCGGCCAAGGGCATCGACCGCCAGCTGGCCGAGCGCATCTTCGACCTGATGGAGTACTTCGCCGGCTACGGGTTCAACAAGAGCCACTCCGCCGCCTACGGCTACCTGGCCTACGTCACCGCCTACCTCAAGACCCACTACCCGGCGCCCTACATGGCCGCCACCCTGAGCAGCGTGATGAGCAACGCCGACCGGGTGGCGGAATACATCGGCGAGTGCCGGCGCCTCGGCATCCCGGTGCTGCCGCCGGACATCAACGAGAGCCAAGCCCGCTTCACCGTGGTGCCCGACCCCCGGGGGCCGGGCGGCCAGGCGATCCGCTACGGTCTGGCGGCGGTGAAGAACGTGGGCTTCGGCGCCATCGAGTCCATCGTGGCCGCGCGGGAGGCGGGGGGGCCCTTCCGCTCCCTGGACGACTTCTGCCGCCGGGTGGACCTGCGCCAGGTGAACCGGCGGGCCCTGGAGAGCCTGATCAAGGCCGGCGCCTTCGACTGCCTGGGCCACCCCCGGGCGCGGCTCCTGGCTGGCCTCGAGGAGGTCATGGAGCGGGCCCAGCGCTGGCAGAGGGAGCGGGAGACGGGCCAGGTCTCGTTGCTGGACCTGACCGCCGCGCTGGCGGGGGCGGGATCCGCGACGGGCGGCCGGCAGCGGGCCGCCGAGGGGACGGGCGGTGGCCCCGGGGCTGCCACCGGGGAGCCGGTGGGCCGCGACGGGGCGGCCCCTGCCGGGGGGCGGGGGCGGAACGCCGCGGCCGCGGCCGGTTCGTCCGGACGAACTGGCCCCGGGCAGGCTGCGGTCGACGGGGCGACCGGCGCCGCCGGGGGCGGGGCGACCGGATCCCCGGCGGTGGCACCGGCGGGGTCGAATGGCCCCGCGGCCGATGCGGCTGCCGCCCTGTGGGGGGACGACGTCACCCCGCTGCCGCCCGTGGACGAGTGGCCCCCGAACCGGAAGCTGGCCATGGAGAAGGAGGTCCTGGGCCTCTACCTGTCGGGCCATCCGCTGGCCCACTACGAGCGGGAGCTGGCCCGGCGGGTGACGGCCACCACCCGCCAGCTGGCGGAGCGGGAGGACGGCGCCCGGGTCCAGGTGGGCGGCCTGGTCCAGGGGGTGCGGCGCATCACCACCCGCGGCGGCGAGTTGATGGCCTTCGTGCAGCTGGAGGACCTGGAGGGTTCGGTGGAGGTGGTGGTCTTCCCGCGGACCTACGCCGAGGCGGCGGAGGCCCTGCAGGAGGACGCGGTCGTCGTCGTCCGGGGCCGGGTCGACCGCCGGGAGGAAGAGGAACCCCCCAAGGTGGTGGCGGAGGCGATCTGGCCCCTGGTGACGGGCAAGCGGCTGGTGGTGGCGCTGCCGGCGGGCGGCGACGCCGAGGCCGTCGAGGGCGTGCTGGCCCAGGTGCGCGGCGCCTGCCAGCGGTACCCGGGCACCTCGCCGGTGGTCCTGGTCTTCCCCGGGCGCCAGCACGCCCTGCAGGTCGACGCCCAGTACTGGGTGACGCCGCGGCCCGAGCTCCTGCAGGACCTGGCCCGGGTGGTGGGCGACGACGGGTTCTACCTGGACGACCACTGACCCCGGGGTGCGTCGGGAAGGGCACGGTGCCATCCCCGGTCCCGTGCGGTGCCGGGGACCGGGGCCGGCCGGCAGCCGTCCACCGGTCGACCCGGCCGTTCGCGTCGGCATGGGGCCGCAGCCGGGAGCCGCCACAGGGCCGAAGGCAGGATGCAGGAGGCCGGGAGCCCGGGAGGCCGGGAGAACCGGCGTGGGGGGCCCGCCGGAGGCGGGCCGACGAGGAGGGAAGCCCGTTGGCCGAACAAGCGCCCAAGATGCCGGAGCCGGTGCGCCTGCGGGTCGACTACCGGGCCGAGGTGGTCCGGCGCCTCGAGCGCCGGGGCGTGACCCTGCGGGACATCGCGGAGATCGTCCGCACCATCCAGGAGAAGTACGTGCCGGGCATCACGCTGGAGCAGTGCGAAGCCAGCGTGGAGGCGGTCATCGCCAAGCGCGAGGTGCAGCACGCCCTGCTGACGGGCATCGCCCTGGACGAGGCGGCCGAGCAGGGGTTGCTGGAGGAGCCGCTGCTGTCGATCCTCCGCACCGACGAGCCCCTCTACGGGGTCGACGAGGTCCTGGCGCTGGCCATCACCAACGTGTACGGCTCCATCGGCCTGACCAACTTCGGGTACCTGGACAAGGTGAAGCTGGGCGTCATCGAGCGGCTGAACAACCAGAAGAGCCAGGGCCGGGTGCAGACCTTCCTGGACGATCTGGTGGCCGGCGTGGCGGCGGCCGCGGCGGCGCGGATCGCCCACAACGAGCCGTGAGGCGGTGCGGCGGGCGACGGGGCCGTCGGGAGGGAACGCGGGCGGCGTGAGGGAATCCCGCATCAGCCCGGACGAGCATGCCATCCTGCTGGTCGGCCCTGGCCGGGCAGGCCGGGCCCTGGCGCGGGTCTGGCATGCGGCCGGCGTGCCGGTGGCCTGGGTGGTGGGACGCCGGGAGGAACCGGCCCGCCAGCTGGCCGCAGCGGTGGGGGCCCGGCCGCTGGCCTGGGAGCGGCTGCGACGGGAGGGGCTGCCCGGTCCCTGGCCGCCGGTGCTGGTGCTGGCGGTGCCCGACCGGGCGCTGGAGCCGGTGGCGCAGGCCCTGGCCGGCGTGCTGGCGGCGGTGCCGCCCGCACGCCGGCCGCGGCACGCCCTGCACCTGAGCGGTGCGCTGGGGCTCGAGCCCCTGGCACCGCTGGCGCGCCTCGGCCTGGCCCCGGAGGTGTTCCACCCGCTGCTGCCCCTGCCAGGCGGTCCCGCGGGGCGGGACCGCCTGGCAGGGGGGTACGTCACGGTGGTGTACGCGCCGGGCCAGGGCCGGGCCCCGGTGGGCCCGGCCCTGGCCCGGGCGGTGGGCGCCACGCCGGTCCCCTGGCCCGGCGCCACGGCGGAGCAGCTGGCCCTCTACCACGCGGCGGCGACCCTGGCGGCCAACGGCGTGACCGCCCTGCTCTGGGCGGCCGAGGAGCTGATGGGCCTGGCGGGATACCCGGGGGTGGGGGCCGCGGGCGCCTTGGGCGCTTCGGGCACCTCAGGTGCAGCCGGCGCCTCGGGCGCCGCAAGCGCGTCGGGTGCAGCGGACGCCTCGGGCGCTTGGGGCACCGCAGGCGCCTCGGGCGCCGCAAGCGCGTCGGGTGCAGCGGACGCCTCGGGCGCTGCGGGCGCGTCGGGTGCGCGGGGCGGCGCCGGGGACGCGGGCGGTCGCACGGGGGAGCCCGCGGAGGCCGTGACCGCCCCGGCGGACGGGGGCCCCCGGGAGGGGACCGCCCCGGTCGGCCGGAGGACAGGCGGGGTGGCCACGGGGACGGGCGCATCCGGCCCCCGCGGCGAGGAGGCCGTCGCCGCGACCGCCACGCCCGCCCCCGGTGCGGAGGACGCCGTGGCCGCCACCGGCGCGCCCGACGCCCGTCGACCCGCCGTGGTGGCGCTGGCGGCGGCGGCCCTCGCGGCGGTGGCGGAGCGGGGCCCGCTGGCGGCGCTGACCGGTCCCATCGCGCGGGGCGACGTCCCCACCGTCCAGCGCCACCTGCGCCACCTGGACGCCCTGGCGCGCCGCCGGGCGGAAGCGGAGGCCGGCCCCGCCACCTGGTACCGGCGGGCCGCCGCCCTGGTGGTGGCGGCGGCCCGCCGGCTGCCCGAGCCGCCGCCGGCCCTGGACGAGATCGCCCGCCTGGTGGGACTGGCGGACGACCGACCGGCGCCGGAACCCGGACCGTCGCCTGGTCGCTCCCTGCCGGCTCCCGCGCCGGGAGCGGAGGCGTCGCAGGGCCCGCAGGGCGCATCGCGGGAGGGGATGGCATTGCGGCTGCCGGAGGCCAGATGGGCGGTCCCCGCGACCCATGGGGCCGGGGCGAGCGGCGAACACCGGCCCGCGACCGCGGGGACCGCGGCCGGCGGCGGCCTGCCTGGGCGGGAGACGGCCCGGGCGATCGGTCCCGGCCCCTCCGCCGGGGTGACGACCGGGCCGACCGCGCAACACCAGGCCGAGAGGGGGACGACGGGGGTGAACGGTCGCAGCCAGCCGGAGAGCGCGGCCTGCGGGGCGGCGGCCGAGGCCCAACCGGCGCGCCATGCGCCGGGCGGGTCCGCGGCCACGGACGCCCCCGCCCAGCGGGTGACGGTGCGCACGGTGCTGGAGAGCAAGCAGCAGGGCCGGCCCGTGGTGATGGTCACGGCCTACGACTACCCCTTTGCCCGGCTGGCCGACGCGGCGGGCGTCGACATGATCCTGGTGGGCGACTCCCTGGGCAACGTGGTGCTGGGCTACCCGAGCACCGTCTTCGTCACCCTGGACGACATGGTCCACCACACCAAGGCCGTCCGCCGCGGCGTCCAGAGGGCCCTGCTGGTGGCGGACCTCCCCTTCCTCACCTTCCACCTCTCCGTGGACGAGGCCCTCAAGGCCGCCGGGCGGCTGGTCCAGGAGGGCGGCGCCGAGGCCGTCAAGCTGGAGGGGGCGGGGCGGGTGGCCGAGGTCGTCCACCGTCTGACCGAGGCCGGCATCCCGGTGGTGGGCCACCTGGGCCTCTTGCCCCAGCGGGTGCACGCCCTGGGCGGCTACCGGGTCCAGGGCCGGGACGAGGAGGAGGCCCGCCGCCTGCTGGACCAGGCCCTGGCCCTCGAGCAAGCCGGCGCCTTCGCGCTGGTGCTGGAGATGGTGCCGCGGGAGCTGGCCGCGTCGATCACCCGGCGCCTGCGCATCCCGACCATCGGCATCGGCGCCGGCCCGGACTGCGACGGCCAGGTGCTGGTGATCCACGACCTGTTGGGCTTGACCCACGGCCGGGTGCCGCGCTTCGTCCGGCGGTACGCCGAACTGGGACGGCTGGCCCTGGAGGCCCTGCAGCGGTACGCCGCCGACGTCCGCAACCGGACCTTCCCGACGGACGAACACAGCTACCACCTGGCGCCGGACGTGGCCCAGCGCCTGGCGGACGAGGAGGGCGGCGCCCCGTACGGCGACCGCTAGGCGACCGGGCCCCCGATGGTCCCCTGGGCCTCGCGGGTCCTTGGCTCCTGGTCGACTCGCGTCGGCCCTCGACCTGCTGGACGGGGCCGACCTGGGCCTCGCGGGCCCTTTGCCCCGGGGCGACCGCGGCGATCGCCTGCGCCGCGCCCCCAGGGGCCCCGGTCCTCGGCGGCCGCCAGCCGACCGGTGCCGCGGCCCCGGTGGCGGTGTCGACCCGGCGACCCCGTACCGGTGGCCTTCGCAGCACGGACACTCCGGGTGCCGCGGCCCCGACGGGGGTGTCGACCGGGCGACCGCCAGGCCGCCGGTCCGCTGCCGCGACCGGCATTGCCGGCCTGCGGCGCCGGCCGATCCGCCAGCCCCCTCCGGCGGCGGTGCCGGTTCGTCCGATGGAGGTGGCGCTGCCGTGGAGCTGGTGCAGGACATCCCCACCCTGCGGGACCGCATCGCCCGCTGGCGTCGCGAGGACCCCGACGGCCGGGTGGGGTTCGTGCCCACCATGGGTTACCTCCACGAGGGGCACCTGGCCCTGATCCGCCGGGCGCGGGCGGAGTGCCGCCGCGTGGTGGTGAGCGTGTTCGTCAACCCGCTGCAGTTCGGCCCCCACGAGGACTACGCCCGCTACCCGCGGGACCTGGACCGTGACCGACGGCTGGCCGCCGCCGCCGGGGCCGACCTGCTCTTCCACCCGTCGGTGGAGGTCATGTACCCCCGGGGCGAGCCCGGCGTCTTCGTCGACGTGGGCGACCTGGCGCGCCGCTGGGAGGGGGCCCGCCGGCCCGGGCACTTCCGCGGCGTGGTCACCGTGGTGACCAAGCTCTTCCACCTGGTCCAGCCCGACCGGGCCTACTTCGGGCAGAAGGACGCCCAGCAGGCGGTGATCATCCGCCGGATGGTGGCGGACCTGGACTTCCCCGTGGAGGTGGTGGTCTGCCCCACGGTCCGGGAGCCGGACGGCCTGGCCTTGAGCTCGCGCAACGTCTACCTGGACCGGCGCCAGCGGCAGGCGGCGCCCACGCTCTACCGGGCGCTCGTGGCGGCCCGCCGGCGCCTGGAGGCCGGCGAGCGGGAGGGGCCGGCGCTGGTCGCCGCCATGGAGGCCGTGCTCCGGGCCGAGCCGCTCCTCGAGCCCGAGTATGCGGCGGTGGTCGGCGCCAGCGACCTGGAGCCCCTGGAGCGGGTGGAGGGGGAGGTGTTGCTCCTGGTGGCGGCGCGGCTGGGCTCGACCCGCCTGATCGACAACCTGTGGCTCGTCGTCGACGCCGCGGGCGTCCGGGACCGCTGGACCTGATGGATCCCTGCCAGGCGGAGGCTTGTCAGCGTCCCGTCGTTGCCTTATCATCAGCCTACCCGTTGGGGATGCGCCGGGGACGGTGGCCGGCGGGCGTCCTCGCCGCGCCGTGCGGCGTGCTGCGCCTGCGGTGTCGCGGGACCCAGGGGTGCGGCACCGGTGGCGCGCAGGACGCGGTGCCGGGGGGGTGCAAGGGTCGGGCCTCGGCGGTCTGCACGGACGCGGCGCCGGAGGTGTGCCGGGGTGCGGCCGCCGCGGACTGTAGGGACGCGGCGCCGGTCGTATACCGAGGTGCGGCCCCGGCGGCTCCCGGGCGGCGGGCGCGCGAGGGGTGCCACCCCGGCGGCGAACGGGGAGGTGGCGCCGGGGGCGTGCGACGGTGCGGCCCCCGCGACTCCGGGCGGCGGGGCGGCGCACCCGCCCTCGCAGCCGCATACCATGGGACACCCACCGGCGATGCGCGTCGACGGTGGCGGGTCGCCGAAGGGCGGTACCCGGCTGCGTCCGGGCAAGGCCGCGGTGGAGCGCGCGGTGGAGCGGCGGTTCGGGCCCTGCACCGTCGCCCAGCGTCCCGGCCGGGCGGCTTCCACGGCCAGCCGACCCCGTCGGGAGAGACCGTCCGACGCCAGCCGGCCCCGTCGAGCCCCGTCGGGAGGGACCGTCCGCCGCCATCCGGTCCCCGTCGAGACCCGTCGGGAGAGACCGTCCGACACCATCCGGCCCCCGTCGGGACCCATCGGGAGAGGACGCCGCCGACGACGAAGCCGCCGCGACCGAACGTCGACCTCAGGCCAGAGGACGCAGCCACCATCCCACGACGTCGACCGCACCGTCCGGCCCGGACCCGCGACCCGGCGGCCCGGACCCGCGACCCGGAGCAGGGTGGTGCGAGCGAACCGCATCGACAGCACACCGCGAGTCACGGCGAACCGACGCAGGGGGCCCCACCCGGCCCCAAGCCGCCCGTAGCAGGACGAACCGCCTGGGATCGCCACCCTGTCGGCCCGTTCCTCCCGCGACGAACCGCTCCGCGTACATAGCGAGGCCGGCCGCCCGCCGGCGGTCCGGGACGCCCAGGATCTGGATTGTCCCGACGGCATGGCGGCCCTCGCGGCCACATAGACCCGAAGAAACCCCACCCTCGCCGCATCCAGCCGTACATACCGCGAGGGGGTGAGGTCCGTGCCGCGGGGCGCCATCGACTGGTCCCTCCACCGGAAGGGGCCCGTGGACCAGGCGCGCCATCAGGAGAAGGTCCGCGCCGCCATTCGTGAGAACCTGGCCGACCTGATCGCCGACGAGTCCCTGCTGACCAGCGACGGTCGACGCGTGGTCAAGGTTCCCGTGCGCTCCCTGCGGGAGTACCGCTTCCGCTTCAGCACCCACCGCAACCCCCAGGTGGGGCAGGGCCGGGGCGGCCGCCGCAAGGGGGACGTGCTGGCCCGCCAGCCGGGGGACCCCGGCGCCCAGGGGGACCCCCACGGCGCCGGCCACGAACCCGGCATCGACTACTACGAGACCGAGGTCGCCCTGGAGGATCTGGAGGCCGTCCTCTTCGAGGAGCTGGAGCTGCCCAACCTCGAGCCGCGCCGCCAGGCGGTGCTGGACGCCCAGCGGCCCCGCTTCACCGAGATCACCCGGGCCGGACCGCTCAGCCGCGCCGACCTGCGCCGCGCCCTGAAGGAGAACCTCCGGCGCCACGCCCGGCAGGGCGAGGCCCGGCTCGGCCCCTTCCGCCGCGAGGACCTGCGGTACCGCAGCTGGCGGGACGATCCGCGTCCCCAGGCCCGGGCCGTGGTCGTCGCCATGCGGGACGTCTCGGGCAGCATGGGCGAGTTCAAGAAGGCGATGTCCCGGACCTTCTTCTTCTGGATGAACCGGTTCCTCCAGACCCGCTACCGCACCGTCGAGCGGGTGTTCATCACCCATCACACCGAGGCCCAGGAGGTCGACGAGGAGCGGTTCTTCCACCTGGGCGAGAGCGGCGGCACCCGGGTCTCCTCCGCGTATCGCTTGGCGCTGGAGATCGTCGCCCAGCGCTACCCGCCGGCGGAGTGGAACGTCTACGCCGTCCACTTCTCCGACGGCGACAACTGGGGGGAGAGCGACAACGGGCTCTGCGTCCAGCTGGCGCGGGAGCTGGCCGAGCAGGCGCGCCTCTTCGCCTACGGCGAGATCAACGACAGCGGCTACCGCTCGCCCTTGATGACCGCCTTCGCGGGATTGCGGCACCCCCGCTTCGTGCGGGTGCAGATCAGCCGGCGCGAGGACGTCTACCCGGCGCTGAAGGCGATCTTCCGGGCGCACCCGGAAGGGGCTCCGGCCGCGGCGCCGGAGCGGCCCGCGGGGCGAGGTGAGCGCCCATGACCGCAGCGGGCGTCACCGCCTCGGGGCCGGGCGCCGAGCGGCTCCTGCCCCACCTGGAGCGGGTCTGGGCCGTGGCGCGGGAGCTGGGGTTCGACCCCCTGCCCACCCACTTCGAGGTGGTGCCGGCATCCGTGGTCTACGAGGTGGCGGCCTACGGGCTGCCGGGACGCTTCACCCACTGGAGCCACGGCAAGGCCTACCACCTGCTGAAGACGCGCCACGACTACGGCCTGCACCGCATCTACGAGCTGGTGATCCACGCCGACCCCTGCCAGGCGCTGCTGCTGGAGAGCAACACGCTGCTGGAGAACCTGTTCGTCGCGGCCCACGTGGCGGGGCACGCCGACTTCTTCCGCCACAACGTGTTCTTCCGCCGGGCCGGCCGCGACATGGCCGCTCTGGCGGCCGTCCACGCCGAGCGGGTGCGCCGGTACGAGTCGGACCACGGCGTCGAGGCGGTGGAGCGGGTGCTGGACGCCGCCCTGGCGCTGGAGCCCCACACCGACCCCTGGCTGCGGGACCCGGACGCGGTGCCGCCCTTGCGGCCCGAGGAGCCGTGCGAGGACGTGCTGCTGTTCCTGCAGCACCACGCGCCGGAGCTCGCCGACTGGGAGCGGGACCTGCTGGCCATGGTGCGGGCCGAGCGCCTCTACTTCTGGCCCCTGGTCCGCACCAAGGTGATGAACGAGGGGTGGGCCTGCATCGCCCACACCCGCATCCTGCGCCGGCTCGAGCTGTCCGACGGCGACTACATGGAGTTCGCCCGGCTCCACGCCGGCATCCAGGCCGCCTCCCCCTTCGCCTTCAACCCCTACGCCGTCGGGTACCACGTCTGGGAGCGGATCCTGGCCACCCGCGGCTGGGACGAGGCGCGCCTCATCCTGGAGACCGAGGACGACGTGGCCTTCCTGCGCAACCACCTGGACCGGCAGGTGGTGGAGGCGTGCGACCTCTTCGTGTACGCCCGCCAGGGCGACCGCTGGGTCGTCGTGGAGGACGACTGGGAGGCGATCCGGGACCTCCTGGTCCTGAGCCGCGTCCGCGGCGGCTTCCCGCTGATCGTGGTGGTGGACGGCGACCACCGCGGCCGGGGAGAGCTGCTGCTGCGCCACGTCTTCGACGGGCGGGAGCTGGACCTGGACGAGGCGCGGCGGGTGCTGGCCCACGTGGAGCGCCTGTGGCGGCGCCCAGTGTACCTGGAGACCCGGGTCGACGGCCGGGACGTGGTGCTGTCGGCGTCGCCCGCCGAGAAGGGGTGAGACCGCGATGGGCGAGACCGGGACGAACCTGCACGACCTGTTGCGACGCCACCGGGAGGAGGAGGCCCGCCTGCGCTGGGAGGGCACCTTCGCCGACTACCTCGAGATCGTGCGCCGCCGGCCCGAGGTGGCCCGCCTGAGCCACGCCCGGCTCTTCGACATGCTCAAGGCGGCGGGGGTGACCGAGGCGGAGGAGGGCGGCGACGGCGAGGCGCGGCCGCGGCAGATCCACTTCTTCGACGGCCAGCTCTTCGGCCTGGAGGAACCCCTCAACCAGCTCTACGACTACCTGGAGTCCGCGGCGCGGCGGCTGGAGGTGCGCAAGCGCATCCTGCTGCTCATGGGGCCGGTGGGCGGCGGCAAGTCGACCATCGTCACCCTGCTGAAGCGAGGTCTGGAGCGGTACACGCGCACCGACGCGGGGGCGGTCTACGCCCTCAAGGGCTGCCCGATGCACGAGGAACCCCTGCACCTGATCCCGGAGCCGCTGCGACCCCAGGTGAGCCGCGAGCTGGGCGTCCACATCGAGGGCAGCCTCTGTCCCGTCTGCCGCTACCGCCTCGAGCACGACTACGGCGGCGACGTGGAGCGCTTCCCCGTCCAGCGGATCGTCTTCTCCGAGGCGGACCGCGTGGGCATCGGCACCTTCACCCCCTCCGACGAGAAATCCCAGGACATCGCCGAGCTGGTGGGGTCCATCGACCTCAGCACCGTGGGCGAGTACGGGACCGAGTCCCATCCCCTGGCCTACCGCTTCGACGGGGAGCTCAACGTGGCGAACCGCGGCCTGATGGAGTTCGTGGAGCTGCTCAAGGCCCAGACGGAGTTCCTCTACGCGCTGCTCACCCTCTCCCAGGAGCAGTCCATCAAGACGGGCCGCTTCGCCATGATCTACGCCGACGAGGTGGTCATCGGCCACACCAACGAGGCGGAGTACCAGGCCTTCGTCAAGAACGAGCGCAACGAGGCCCTGATCGACCGGATGATCCTGATCAAGGTGCCCTACAACCTGCGCCTGTCGGAGGAGGTGAAGATCTACCGCAAGCTGCTGGCGGAGAGCGACCTCCAGGGCGTGCACGTCGCGCCCCACACCCTGGAGGTGGCGGCGATGTTCGCCATCCTGACGCGCCTGGAGCCGCCCAAGCACCCCAACCTGACCCTGATGAAGAAGCTGCGCCTCTACGACGGCCAGCCGGTGGAGGGCTTCAGCCCGCGGGACGTGCGGGAGATGCGGGAGGCGGCGGAGCGGGAGGGGATGACGGGCGTCTCGCCCCGCTACGTGATCAACTGCCTCTCCAGCGCGGTGATCCGGGCGGAGAACCGCTGCCTCGGGCCGCTGGCGGCCTTGCGCGCCTTGCGGGACGGGCTGGACCACCACACGGGGCTCACGCGGGAGCAGCGGGAGCGCTACCTCAACCTGATCCACGAGGTGCGCCGCGAGTACGACGAGATCGCGAAGAACGAGGTCCACCGCGCCTTCGTCTACTCCTTCGAGGAGTCGGCGCGCAACCTGTTCAACAACTACCTCGACCACATCGAGGCCTACTGCAACAAGACCAAGCTGCGCGACCCCATCACCGAGGAGGAGCGGGACCCCGACGAGAAGCTGATGCGCTCCATCGAGGAGCAGATCGGCGTGCCGGAGAGCGCCAAGAAGGCCTTCCGCGAGGAGATCCTGCTGCGGCTCTCGGCCCTGGCCCGGCGCGGCCAGAAGTTCGACTACACCTCCCACGACCGGCTGCGGGAGGCCATCGAGAGGAAGCTCTTCAGCGACCTGCGCAACGTGGTGAAGATCACCACCTCGGCGAGCCACCCGGACGAGGAGCAGCTGAAGCGCATCAACCAGGTGGTCCAACGGCTCTGCGAGCGGCAGGGGTACTGCCCGACCTGCGCCAACGAGACGGTGCGCTACGTGGGGCAGCTTTTGGGGCGGTGAGGGCCGACGACGAACCAGTCCCCGACTCGCCTCGCGGGCGCCGGGGGCGGCGGGTGCGGGGCGCCTGGCCCCGGAGGCGCGGACCAGTCGGCCCGTCGGCCGCGGCGGCGGGCGCCGTGAAGGGCGTCCCGCCGAGACGTCTCACCGGGACGAACCGGCCGCCGCCCGGCGGCGGCGCCAGCGGGCCGCTGCGGTCCAGAGCAGCGTGCCGAGGAGGAGCCCCCACGCCAGCCGGTCGAGCCAAAGGGCCACCGTCGGCGCCCGCAGGTGCAGCACCACCAGGGCGTAGGTCCAGGCGAAGGACCACACCACGTCGTGGAGCGCGAGGTAGGCCATCAGCGCCAGCAGGGTCCGATCCAGCCGCGGCAGGGCGCACAGCACCCAGAAGGCCTGGGCGAAGCCCGGCCCCACCCAGCGCCACGCGGTCAGCGCGGCCCATCCCGTGGGGCTGCGGGCCCACCGGTCCACCCGCTCGGCCAGGCGCTCCATGGAGCCCCATCGGCGCCGGGCGGCGTCGATGCCGCGCCAGCCCCACCATCGCCCGAGGACGAACACGGCGACGTGCCCGGCCAGGGTGGCGGCGGCCGCGAGGGCTCCTGCCACGAGCCATCCCACGTCCGCCTGGGCGGCCCACGCGGCCAGGAGCGTGAACAGCGCCACCGTGGTCAGCGGGATGCCGAAGGAGTGCAGGGCGAACCCGGCCGCCAGCAGGCCGGCTTCGGTCAGCTCGTGCAGCGGGATCGCCAGCACGCCGCCGTGGGCCGTCACCGCGGACCACCTCCACCCGCCAGGATAGCAGCCCGCCAATGGCGAGCGGGAGCCTGGACAGGCTCCCGCTCGCCTTCCGCCCCCGCGTGGGCACGGGATGGCGGTGAACCCTCGCACGGCCGGCTGCCGCCTCACTTCTGGCGGTACTGGGGCTCCTGCTGCTGGATCTGCTGGAGACGCTGCTTCAGGCCGTTGACCGTCTGCTCCATCTGGTTGGCCAGGTTCTGGAACAGCTGCTTGGCCTGCTGGTCCTGGGTCTCCAGCTGGTAGCTCTTCAGGTCCGCCAGGATGCTCTCGGCGTTGGCCAGCGTCTGCTGCATCTTGCTGCCGACCGTCACGCGGCTCACCCCCCGGACCTAATGTCGGCGCCCCGGGCGCGGGCGATGTCCGGCAATGGGTTGTTGCCGTGCCGGCGGACATGCTGCCCCACCGCTGCGCTACCATGGAAGGGTCAGGACGCTGCCCGGCGAAGGGGGCGGACGGGGCCGCGCGGGCGGGACGCGCCGCGCGTCCGTCGCCGCGGGGTGCCCCGTCGCAGGAACCCTTCCTGTCGGGCGCCTTGCACCGCGCTTCGGGCAGCACCGCCCAGTGGGTGGGAAGGGGAGGGCGAGATCCCGTGCAGCGCATCGCGCTCTTGACCAGCGGCGGCGACGCGCCGGGGATGAACGCGGCGGTGCGCGCGGTGGTGCGGCGCGCGTTGGCCGCGGGCTGCCAGCCCATCGGGGTGCAGGAGGGCTACGCCGGCCTGATCGAGGGCCGCATGGAGGAGCTCGACCACCGGGCGGTGGGCGACATCATCCACCGCGGCGGGACCATCCTCCGCACCGCGCGCAGCGAGGCCTTCCGCACCCCCGAGGGCCAGGAGCGGGCCCTGGAACAGCTCCGCCGCCACGGCATCGAGGGGCTGGTCGCCATCGGCGGCGACGGGACGCTGCGCGGGGCCCTGGCCCTGCACCGCCAGGGCTTCCCGGTGGTGGGCGTCCCCGCCACCATCGACAACGACCTGGCGGGCACCGACGTCACCATCGGCTTCGACACCGCCGTCAACACCGTGCTGGAGGCGATCAACCGGGTGCGGGACACGGCCACCGCCCACGGGCGCACCTTCGTCATCGAGGTCATGGGACGGCACAGCGGCCAGATCGCGCTGATGGCCGGCCTGGCCGGTGGCGCCGAGTCCATCCTGGTGCCCGAGGTACCCTACGACCTGGACGACGTCTGCGCCCGGCTCCTGCGCGGCCGCCAGCGCGGCAAGCGCCACAGCATCATCGTCGTGGCCGAGGGCGCGGCGCGCGGCTTCGAGGTGGCCCAGGCCATCGAGGCGCGCACCGGCCTGGAGACCCGGGTGACGGTGCTGGGGCACATCCAGCGCGGGGGCACGCCCTCGGGCCGCGACCGGATGGTGGCCAGCATCCTCGGGGCCGCGGCGGTGGAGGCCCTGCTGGCGGGCCAGTCGGGGGTCATGGTGGGCGTGCGCGGGGACGGCTGGATGGCCACCCCCATCGAGGAGGTGCTGGCCTCGCCCCGCCCCCTTCCGGCCGGGTGGATGGAGCTGGCCGAGATCCTCGCCCGCTGACGCGCCGGCCGCGGGAGCGGCAGCGGGCCGGGGAGCCGCGCGAGGGTGGGTTGCCCCGCGCGGGACTCGGGGCGCCCCCGCGGCGAGGACCCGGGCTCCCGCGCGGGAAGCGACGCGCGAGGTGTCCCCGCGGCCGGACCCAAGCCGTCCCTCGGGGGACGCGAGACGTCCCTGCGGCCGGCATCCGGCGCGCCCCCGTGCCCGGGACCGAGACCCCCGCGGGGATGCCGGGCGTCTCCGAGGTCGCGACCGGTGCCCTCGCGCGGGACTTGGGAGGCCCCCGCGCCCGCACGGCCCGACCGCCCACCCACTGCTAGCGCGAGGTGATGGCCGTGGAGTTCCGCCGGACCAAGATCGTGTGCACCCTGGGTCCGTCCACCGACGACCCCGCGGTGCTCCGCCGCCTCCTGCAGGCCGGCATGGACGTCGCCCGCATCAACCTCTCCCACGGCACCGCGGCCGACCACCGACGGCGGGTCGAGACGCTGCGGGCGGTGGCGCGCGAGCTCGGCCGCGACGACGTGGGCATCCTCTTCGACACCCGCGGCCCCGAGGTACGGGTCGGCCCACTGCCCGGCGGGGCCTTGGAGCTGGCCACCGGCCAGCGGGTGGCCCTGGTCGCCGCCGGGCAGGGCGAGGCCAACGGCGGGGAGGGCGCGCCGGGCTCGACACCGGCCGCGAGGGCGGCCGGTTCGTCCGGAGGAACCGGCGCAGACCAGGGGGCCGCGGGGGCTGCCGCGCCGTCGGGTGCCGGTTCCCGCGAGGCGTTGCCCGAGGTGCCCGTGATCCCCCTTTCCTACAGCCGTGTGGCCACCAGCGTGGGGCCGGGCGACCGCATCCTGTTGGACGACGGCAACCTGGTGCTGACGGTCGAGGGGGGCGACGGCGTCTACGTGTACTGTCGCGTGGACGCCGGCGGCCGGCTGCTCCAGGGGAAGAAGGCGACCCTGCCGGCGGAGAGCCTGGACCTGCCCTACCTCAACGAGGCGGACCGGGACGACGTGCGCCTGGGCATCGAGCTGGGCATCGACTTCATCGCCGCCTCCTTCGTCCGGTCGGCGGCCGACGTCCACGCGCTGCGCCGGGTGATCGAGGAGGCGGGCGGCGACCAGTGGGTCATCGCCAAGATCGAGAACCGGCTGGGCGTCGAGCGCCTCGACGAGATCCTGGCCAGCGCCGACGGCCTCATGGTGGCCCGCGGGGATCTGGGGGTGGAGCTCCCGGTCGAGGAGATCCCCGTGCTGCAGAAGCAGATCATCCAGGCGGCCAACCGCGCCGGCAAGCCGGTGATCACGGCGACCCAGATGCTGGAGTCCATGGTCCACCACCCGCGTCCCACCCGGGCCGAGAGCACCGACGTTGCCAACGCGATCCTGGACGGCACCGACGCGGTGATGCTGTCGGCGGAGACGGCGGCGGGCCGGTATCCGGTGGAGGCCGTGGAGATCATGGCCCGCATCGCGCGGCGCACCGAGGCCGCCCTGGGCTACGCCCAGCGCCTGGCGCGCCTCGCCCAGGAGGAGCACCGCACCGTCACCGACGCCGTCAGCTACGCCTCCTGCACGGCCGCGGAGAACCTGGGCGCCGCCGCGATCCTCACCGCCACCCAGTCGGGCTACACCTCGCGCATGATCTCCCGCTACCGCCCGCGCCAGCCCATCGTGGCCCTCACCCCGAGCCCCCGGGTGGCGCGCAAGCTCAGCCTGGTCTGGGGAGTGCGGGCGCTGGTCATCGAACCCCAGGACGACGTGGACGGGCTGATCGAGCACGCGCTGCGGGGCGCGGTGAAGGGCGGGTTCGTCCGGCCCGGGGACCTGGTGGTGATCACCGCCGGCGTCCCTGTGGGCCAGCCCGGTACCACCAACATGCTGCAGGTCCACACCGTGGGCCAGGCGGTCTTGCGGGGCACCGGCGTCGGCCAGGGGAGCCACACCGGTCCCGTGCGCATCGTGCGCGACCCGGAGGCGGCCGGACCCTTCCACGGCGGGGAGGTCCTGGTCGCCGCCGCCACCGACCGCGACTTCATGCCGCTGATCGAGAAGGCCGGTGCCCTGATCACCGAGGAGGGCGGCCTGACCTCCCACGCGGCCATCGTCGGGTTGCACCGCGGCATCCCGACCATCGTCGGCGCGACGGGGGCTTTGGAGACCCTCCGGGACGGCGAGACGGTCACCGTCGACGCCCGGCGCGGCCTGGTGTACCGCGGCTGGGCGCGGGTCGGGTGAGGGCGAGCCGGCTCCACGGCCAAGCCCTCAGCGCGCTCCTCCGGACGAACCGGCTCTGCCGGGTGGCCACGGCGCGGACCCCGAGGCGGGGCGGCGCGGGCGACGCGGTGAGCCCGACCCCGAGGGCAGGCTGCGTTCGTCCGGATGCCCGGGGCATGGCCGCCGCCCCACGGCTGGTACAATGGAGGCGTGGAAAGGGGGGACGCCACCGTGTCCGAGGTGACGCGGGAGCAGGTCCTCAACGCGCTGGCGCAGGTCAAGGACCCCGAGCTCAACCGCAACCTGGTGGAGCTGAACATGGTCCGCGACCTCCAGATCGACGGCGGTCGCGTCGAGGTGGAGGTCGCGCTGACGGTGCGGGGCTGCCCGTTGCGGTACGAGATCAAGAAGGACGTGGAGTCGAAGCTGCTGGCCATCCCGGGGGTGACCGAGGCGGTGGTCCACCTGGGGGCCATGACCGACGAGGAGCGCCAGCAGCTGATCGAGAAGTTCCGGCAGCCGCGCCAGCCCAAGTCGCGCATCATGGCGGACGACTCCCCGACCGTGATCCTGGCCATCGCCAGCGGCAAGGGCGGCGTGGGCAAGTCCACGGTGACGGCCAACCTGGCCGCGGCCCTGCGGGTCCTGGGCTACAAGGTCGGCGTGCTGGATGCCGACATCTACGGCTTCAGCATCCCCGGCATGCTGGGCATCGAGGGGCGCAAGCCCGTGGCCTTCAACAAGGCCATCGTGCCGATCCCCGCCCACGGCATGCAGGTCATGTCCATGGGCTTCTTCGTCGACGCCGACACGCCCCTGATCTGGCGCGGGCCGATGCTGATGGGCGCCGTCGAACAGTTCCTGGCCGACGTGCTCTGGGATGACCTGGACTTCTTCCTCATCGACCTGCCGCCCGGCACGGGCGACGTGCCGCTGAGCATCATGCAGAAGCTGCCGCGGGCGCAGGTCGTGGTGGTGACCACGCCGCAGCCGGCGTCGGTGACGGTGGCCCAGCGCGCGGGCATCATGGCCCGCAAGGTGCAGCACGAGGTGCTGGGCGTGATCGAGAACATGTCGTATCTGGTGTGCTCGAGCTGCGGCGAGCGCCACGAGATCTTCGGCCGGGGCGGCGGCCAGCAGCTGGCGGAGAAGCTGGGCACGCGCCTGCTGGGCCAGCTGCCCATCCAGGAGGAGCTGCGCGAGGCGGCCGACGCGGGCAAGCCGGTGGCGATCCACGCGCCCGAGAGCCAGGTGGCCAAGGCCTTCCTGGAACTGGCGGGCCGCATCGCGGAGATCACCCTGCCGGCCGAGCGGCTGGTCGCGGCCTCGCGCTGAACCGGCCCGGCGGCGAGGGGGGCCGCGGCCTCGCAGGGGACGAGCTCGCGGAGAGCGGCTTCGATGCTGGACCGGCCACCGGAGAGGGGGCCGTGGCCTCACACAGAACCGGTCGCGGGAAGAACCGGCCGCGAGAAGAACCGGCCAGGCGTCGCCGAGAGGTTCTCGGCGGCCCCTGGCCGGTTGCCGTTCCCTGGCCCCGGGGCGGGGGCGAGCCCCCGATGCGGGAGAGCGTGCCGCCACCCTTTGGCCCGTTGCCGGTCCCTGGTCCCGGGGCGGGGGTCCCGAGGCGGGCTGCGAGGCGGAAGGTGGAAGCAACTTCCGGGGCGAACGGGTGCACCCACAGCGGCTTGCGTGGCCATCTCCTGGCAGGTGGGGCTGGGTCTGATCCACCCCGAGCGGGAGCCGGTGACGACGGACCCTTCCAGCCGCGGCCTGGCCTTTGAGGACGTGACCTTCACGAGCCGCGACGGCGTCCGCCTCGAGGGCTGGTTCCTCCCCGCGGCGGGCGGCGTGGCGCCCCGGACGGTGATCTTCGCCCACGGCTACGGGAAGAACCGGCTGCAGGACGACGTACCCGCCCTGGATGTAGCAGCGGCCCTGGTCCGGGCCGGGTTCAACGTGCGGATGTTCGACTTCCGCAACAGCGGGGAGTCGGGCGGCGACCGCACCACGGTAGGCCAAGACGAGGTGCAGGACCTGGCGGCGGCCGTGGAGTGGGTGCGCCGCACCCACGGGCCGGACCACGCCGTGGGCCTGCTGGGCTGGTCCATGGGGGCGGTGACGGCGATCCTCACCGCCGGCGGGGTCGAGCCGGTCCAGGCCGTGGTGGCCGACGCGCCCTTCGCCGACCTGCAGACCTACCTGGAGGAGAACCTGTCCCACTGGACGGGGCTGCCCGATTTCCCCTTCAATTGGCTGATCCGCACCCTGCTGCCGCCGCTGGTCGACGTCCACCCCGAACGCGTGCGGCCCGTGGAGGCGGTAACGCGGATGGCGCCCACACCCCTTTTGCTCATCCACGGCACCGCGGACACGGTGATCGGTCCCCACCACAGCCGCCACCTGCAGATCGTGGCCGAGCGGTCGGGGGTGCCGGTGGAACTGTGGGAGGTGGAGGGGGCGGGGCACGTCAAGGCCTACGCCACGGCGCCGGATGCTTATCGGCAACGGGTCGTCGCCTTCTTTGATGACCATCTCCGAACGTCCAACAGTGCCAACGTCATGTTTGTGGCTTGGAGGTGACGTCCTAAACTGTCTGTAAACGCGAAGCGGTCTGGGCTACCATCGGTGGCGTCGGAAAACTCGCCCCAGCTGGGGCACACCGAGGAGGACCCAGACCTATGTCCAGGATACCACCCAGCCAGCAGTTGGCGGAGCTGGCCCGGCAGCTGGCCGCGCAGGCCCGGGAGGGTACTGAGGTCGAGGACCTGACCCATGCCCTCGTCCGCCTGGGCGCCCGCAAGCTCATCCAGGAGCTGCTGGAGGCAGAGGTCACGGAGCTTTTGGGGCGCGGACGCTACGAGCGGCGCGAGCCTGGCCAGGAAGGCGCCCGCAACGGCTACAAGCCGCGGACGCTGCGTTGCGCCGAGGGGCGGCTCGAGATCGACGTCCCCCAGGTGCGGGGCATGGAGGGACTGTGCCAGCCCACGCTGTGGAGGGCCCTCAAGCGGCGGACGGACGTGCTGGAGCGCCTGGTGGTGGAGATGTACGCCCGGGGCCTCTCTACCCGGGACATCGAGGATGCGCTGGCGGAGCTGGCGGGCAGCGAAGCGCCGCTTTTGAGCCGGTCCACCGTGAGCCGGATCACCGAGGCGCTCCACGAGGAGTTCGAGGCCTTTGCCCAGCGGGACCTGTCAGGCCTCGACGTGGTGTACCTGTTCGCCGACGCCATCTACGAGTCGCTGCGCCGGCAGGCGGGCTGCCGTGAGGGCATCCTGGTCACCTGGGCCATCTTGAGCGACGGCAGCAAGGTGCTGGTGCACCTGAGCCTGGGCAACAAGGAGCGCTACGAGGACTGGCTGGAGCACTTCCGGGATCTGGTGCGCCGGGGGCTGAAGACGCCGCTGACGGTGACGACGGACGGGGCGCCGGGGCTGATCCAGGCGGTGGAAGCCATGTGGCCGGAGGCGGAGCGCATCCGCTGCTGGGTGCACAAGATGCGGAACGTGCTGGACAAGGTGCCGGAGGAGGCGCGGCCCGTGCTCAAGCCCTACCTGGAGGCGATCCGGGACGCACCGGATATCGAGCAGGGCCGGCGGCTGGTGGCCGAGGTGGTGGAGCGGTTCGGGCGGGAGTATCCCTCGGCCATGCGGAGCCTGCAGGAGGACCTGGAAGCGAGCCTGGCGCACCTGCGGCTACCCGCCGCCCACCGCAAGCATGTCCGGACCACCAACCTGGTGGAGCGCAGCTTCGAGGAGGAGCGGCGGCGCGCCAAGGTGATCCCGCGGTTTCGGAGCGAGCGGGAGTGCCTGAAGCTAGTCTTCGCCGTGCTGTGGCGGGCGAGTGAGCGCTGGCGGCGGGTGCAGTTCAGCGAGCACGAACGAAAGCAGCTGGAGCGCTACATCGAGGAGCGGCAACGGCAAAGAGCGGCGCAGAAAGAGGTTTCACCCGCTGCCACCGTGGCATGACCCAGACCGCTTTTACAGACAGTTCGGGACTTGACCTGGCTTGGACCGAGCGCACCACGAGCTTCCCCGGATCGGGGGATATTCGGGGACTCAACACCATCTGGCCATAGGAAGGAGGCAGAAACCATGCGGAAAAGCGGAGCAATCGCATGGATGTTTCCCATCATTCCGCTCGTGCTGGCAGGAACGGTGGTATGGGTTGGCCTTCAGGGTTACCGCCAAAGCATCGACAACAACGAGGGTCGGATCCTAATGTCCATCGACCCCGAGGTAAAATCCTTGGATGAAGCTATCTGGGCAGCTGAGTTGATCGTCGTCGGGCGAGCCGTGAAGGTAGGTGAGACACTGCTTGAGGCAACGGAAGACGGCTGGGAGCGCCCTGTCTCGTCACCGTCTGGTACTGATATACCTTACACCCCGTACACCGATTTCCGTATCGAAGTGGCGGACGTCGTCTATGCCACGCCTGACTGGAACCCTAACGAGGAAATCCTCCTTCGGGTCCTTGGGGGATCCTCTACAAGGATGGAGCCAGACATGGATCACCGTGAAGACCTCATTCGGGAAAGCGGAAAACTCCACGTTTTCTTCCTACGTCGGTCGCTCTCTCCTTACGATCCCGCCACCTGGCGACCGGTCGACAGCATTCATATCTTTCCCTTCCGGGATGGTAATATCCACCCAAACCTGCGAAGTCTGCGGTGGGACGTGGCGACGATCAAATCTCCGATGACCGTTGAGGAATTGAAGGAGCGCGTCGTGTCGTCGGGAATCGCATCCTCCCGCCGGCGGCCCCTCCCCGTGGGCCGCTCCCCACACCCTTTGACAGCCTGCCCGCCGGACGGAACAATACCCGACAAGGAGTCTGCCAGGCAGCGCGGGTCAAGTCCCGAACTGTCTGTAAAAGCGGTCTGGGTCATGCCACGGTGGCAGCGGGTGAAACCTCTTTCTGCGCCGCTCTTTGCCGTTGCCGCTCCTCGATGTAGCGCTCCAGCTGCTTTCGTTCGTGCTCGCTGAACTGCACCCGCCGCCAGCGCTCACTCGCCCGCCACAGCACGGCGAAGACTAGCTTCAGGCACTCCCGCTCGCTCCGAAACCGCGGGATCACCTTGGCGCGCCGCCGCTCCTCCTCGAAGCTGCGCTCCACCAGGTTGGTGGTCCGGACATGCTTGCGGTGGGCGGCGGGTAGCCGCAGGTGCGCCAGGCTCGCTTCCAGGTCCTCCTGCAGGCTCCGCATGGCCGAGGGATACTCCCGCCCGAACCGCTCCACCACCTCGGCCACCAGCCGCCGGCCCTGCTCGATATCCGGTGCGTCCCGGATCGCCTCCAGGTAGGGCTTGAGCACGGGCCGCGCCTCCTCCGGCACCTTGTCCAGCACGTTCCGCATCTTGTGCACCCAGCAGCGGATGCGCTCCGCCTCCGGCCACATGGCTTCCACCGCCTGGATCAGCCCCGGCGCCCCGTCCGTCGTCACCGTCAGCGGCGTCTTCAGCCCCCGGCGCACCAGATCCCGGAAGTGCTCCAGCCAGTCCTCGTAGCGCTCCTTGTTGCCCAGGCTCAGGTGCACCAGCACCTTGCTGCCGTCGCTCAAGATGGCCCAGGTGACCAGGATGCCCTCACGGCAGCCCGCCTGCCGGCGCAGCGACTCGTAGATGGCGTCGGCGAACAGGTACACCACGTCGAGGCCTGACAGGTCCCGCTGGGCAAAGGCCTCGAACTCCTCGTGGAGCGCCTCGGTGATCCGGCTCACGGTGGACCGGCTCAAAAGCGGCGCTTCGCTGCCCGCCAGCTCCGCCAGCGCATCCTCGATGTCCCGGGTAGAGAGGCCCCGGGCGTACATCTCCACCACCAGGCGCTCCAGCACGTCCGTCCGCCGCTTGAGGGCCCTCCACAGCGTGGGCTGGCACAGTCCCTCCATGCCCCGCACCTGGGGGACGTCGATCTCGAGCCGCCCCTCGGCGCAACGCAGCGTCCGCGGCTTGTAGCCGTTGCGGGCGCCTTCCTGGCCAGGCTCGCGCCGCTCGTAGCGTCCGCGCCCCAAAAGCTCCGTGACCTCTGCCTCCAGCAGCTCCTGGATGAGCTTGCGGGCGCCCAGGCGGACGAGGGCATGGGTCAGGTCCTCGACCTCAGTACCCTCCCGGGCCTGCGCGGCCAGCTGCCGGGCCAGCTCCGCCAACTGCTGGCTGGGTGGTATCCTGGACATAGGTCTGGGTCCTCCTCGGTGTGCCCCAGCTGGGGCGAGTTTTCCGACGCCACCGATGGTAGCCCAGACCGCTTCGCGTTTACAGACAGTTTAGGACGTCACCGGCAGCGCGCTTCGTCCTGCAAGCGGAAGGGCCGGTAGGGCGGGGCCTGGCGGCCCGGTCCCTGAGGTCCCCCCGGTCCCTCCGAGGCGGGGCGGGTGGCGCGCTGCCCGGCGCGAGACGGAGGAATGAGCCTTGGCGCTGTGGGTGTGGAAGTTCGGCGGCAGCTCCGTCGCAGGGCCCGACCGGATCCGCCACGTGGCCCGGCGGGTGGCGGAGGCCCGCAAGGAAGGGCACGACCTGGTGGTCGTCGTCTCGGCCATGGGGGACACCACCGACGACCTCATCGATCTGGCCCGGCAGCTCCACCCCGAACCTCCCGCGCGGGAACTGGACGCCCTGATGGCCACCGGCGAGCAGACCAGCGCCGCGCTGCTGGCCATGGCCCTGGATGCCCTGGGCGTGCCGGCCCGCTCCTTCACCGGGTGGCAGGCGGGCATCCAGACCGAGGGGCCCCACGGCAGCGCCCGGGTGCGGGCCATCGCGCCCGAGCGGCTGCGCGAGGCGCTCGGGGCCGGGTTCGTCCCGGTGGTGGCGGGGTTCCAGGGGCTCAGCGCCGAGGGATACGTCACCACCCTGGGCCGCGGCGGCTCCGACACCACGGCCGTCGCCCTGGCCGCGGCCCTCGGGGCGGACCGCTGCGAGATCTTCAGCGACGTGGAGGGCGTCTTCACCGCCGACCCCAGGGTGGTGCCCGACGCCCAGCTCCTCCCCGTGATCTCCTACGACGAGATGATGGAGCTGGCGCGGCTGGGTGCCCAGGTGCTCCACCACCGGGCGGTGACCTGCGCCCAGCACCACGGCATCGTGATCCACGCTCGGTCAACCTTCTCCGACCACCCGGGGACGCGGGTCGTGCCGGCGGGTGCCATCGAGCCCGATCGCCCGGTCAGCGGCGTCGCCTCCGACCGCCACGTGGCGCGGCTGGCGCTGGTCTCGGTGCCCAACGTGCCGGGCATCGCCCACCGGGTGTTCAGCGCCCTGGCCGAGGCCGGGATCAACGTGGACATGATCAGCCAGTCGGTCGCCCGGAACGGTCACCAGGACATCGCCTTCACCATCGCCGACGGGCACCTGGCCGTGGCCCGGCGCATCCTGGAGCCGGTGGTGCGGGAGCTGCCGGCGGAGCGCCTGGTGGTGGACGACGGCATCGCCAAGGTCAGCGCCGTCGGCGCCGGCATGGCGACCCAGCCTGGCGTGGCGGCCACCATGTTCGGCGCCCTGGCGGCGGCGGGCATCAACATCGAGATGATCAGCACCTCGGAGATCAGCATCTCCTGCCTGGTGGCCCGGGAGCGGGTGGATGACGCGGTGCGGGCGGTGCACGCCGCCTTCGGGCTCGGGGCGGGCGAGGCCGCTGCGGACGAACCGGCTCCCCGGGCATCTCAATAGCAAGGAGCGAGCACGCACCGAGGGCCCAGATCGCCACCTCGGCCAGGGTCAGGTTGAAGGGCGTCGGGCCCTCGCGACCCAGGGCGCCACGCACGTAGACCATCCCTACAGGGTCTGATGGACCGTCCTCAGTGATCCTGGGCAGCGAGGTCATCGGCGAAGCCAAGGAGGTGGGGGGTCGTCCGCCGGACCTCCTCTCGCAGGAGGGCCATGATCGAAGCGAAGTCCTCCCGACGGCGGAGGAGGGAGACCGCCACGTCTTTGTCGGGAAGGTCGGCGTCGTAGACGAGCTGGGAAAGGAACGAGCGAACCGAAAAGACAGGTTCCCCATCGAGGACGAAGACCCGCCGGGCATCGTGCACGATCTGCTCCAACGACACGGCTCCGCTGTGTAAGATGTATGCCAGGTCGACATAGTCCCGCGCCGTCGCCCGGCGACCGATGGCATAGGCCTTCTGCAGCGCGATGTCCTGCACGGCTGCGATGGCGATGCCTTCCGCATGGTGGAGCCGGCGGACCCTGGGGAAGGGATACGCGAGGAAGGTCGTCTTCACGCCGCGGAGCTCAAACCACACCTGGTCGGCTTCCCGCAGGATCAGCCGCATTTCGGAGGCGTCGAACACCCGCGAGCACGCCTTCTGAAGGACTGCAGCCCGGATCGTGCGTTGGGGACGCCGCGTGAAGAAGTCCAGGTCCACCGAGCGACGATGGCCGAGGTGAAGCGCCAGGGCGGTTCCGCCGGTGAGGTAGAACCCCTCACAGAGCCCCGCCTCGCGGAGGCGGAGCAGCACGGTGCGCATGTCGTCGCTTAGGAGCTCCCAGTGCATCGATGGGCCAGCCACCTTGTGCCTGTCAGCTCGGTGGTTCGGGGCTCCGCGTCGGCGCCCACCTTTCCCGCGGCTCAGGAGGGCGCAGGGGCTTGCCCCAGAAGACGATGCTCCAGAGGTTCAGCACCGACGGGGGCAGGCTGCGGACGGTCTGGAGGTCGCGGGCCACGACGTCCCGCACCGCATCCCACCCGTAGGTGCGGAAGAGCCACTGGATGTCCTCCCACTCGCCGTACGCCAGCACGGTGAGGATGACCAGTTGCCGGTCCCGCTCGGCGTCGATGGTGCGGACGTCGTAATTGTGGAAGAGCCGTGCCACCCGCGGGGGCAGTTCGGTCACCGTCCGACCCCCCAACTCGCCTCCCGGCCCCAGCGTAAACCGTCTGATCCGCGGCCCGCAAATCGGGGATCGGTGAGCGGCAGGAGGTGGAACGGTCGCAAGCGGCGCGGCCAGGGATGACGGGCACGACGCCGCGCGGGAACGGGGCCGGGGCGGCAGACGACCTCCATCCCTTTCGCGCCAGTGTTGCACGCCGGCTCAACCCGCCTGCGGTCCCGGACGACCGGCGGTCGGGGAGATCGGAACCGGCGCCGACAGCAGCGGCGCGATGCGATATCCCTCCAGCCGCTCGTCGCGGTAGGCGGCGATGAAGACGAAGGGCGGCTCCGGTTCCAGCATGCGCGGCAAGAAGAGGGGGATGTTGCCGACCACCCGGGGGTCGCGGAGCACCTGCTCCACCGGCCACCACGCGAGCCGGCCCTCCTCGGATGCCAGCAGCTCCCCGCTGGCGGCATGGGCTAAGAAGGTGTAGATCATCTGCGGCCGCCACCGGCCGTCCAACTCGTGGAAGCACAGGATCGCCCGCAGGACCGGGTCCTGGAGGACCAGCCCCGTCTCTTCCGCGAACTCGCGGACGACCCCCTGGATGGGGTCCTCGCCGGCTTCGAGCTTCCCGCCCGGCGCGTTCCAGCGCCCCGCGTTGGGCGGCTTGCGCCGTTCCAGCAGCAGGACCTGGCCCTCCCGGACCAGGAAGCCCAGGGTGAAGACCTCGAAGACGTGGCGCGGGGTCGGTGTCGTCATGGTAGAAGTGTTCGGCCGGGCGTGGTCGAATCCTGTTGCCGCGACGGCACGATCCGGGGCGGCCGGCGTCCATTGCCCGGGAAATCGCGCGACTCGGGACGAACGGCGCCGGACCCGCCCGGGGGCGCGGCGCGCCCGCGCCTGCAGGGGGCGCCGTCAGACGGTGAGGAAGACCGGGTTTCCGTCGGGGTCGTGCATAACCCACCCGCGGGGCGAGGGATCGGCGCTGACGCCCGCGGCCCGGGCCCGATCCAAGACGGCCTGGAGGTCCGCGTCCCCAGGCAACTGGATGGCGAACCCTGCGAGACCGGCAGCCCCGCGGGGCGGGGGTGGCACGTCTTCGCCAGCCCAGACGTTGAAGCCGAGGTGGTGGTGGTGGTATCCGCCCGCCGCCACGAACAGGGCACCGGGGAAGTCCCGCTGGGTGACCTCGAAGCCGAGCACGCCGCAGTAGAAGGCCTCGGCCGTCTCAAGCCGGGAGACCTGCAGGTGGATGTGCCCGACCACGGGCCCCACCGCCTCCGCCGCCGGGGCCTCTCCGCCGGCTGCCAAGTCAGCGGTCCCGCCCACCGGGGCTCTGCCCCCGCTCCCGGGGGCGGGACCCCCGGCCGCCGGGTCGCCGGAGGATCGGGTTCCCCCTGGGGGCGGCTGCGTCGCGACGGAGTTGGGGGCCGCCCTGCCGGCGGCGACCAGGCCGTCCAGGTCCAGGGGGGCGGTGTACATGGCCACCCCGCCGTTGCGCCGCGGCCACCGCTCCCGGGGTCGGTCGGCGTAGAGCTCGAGGCCATTGCCCTCTGGGTCGGCCAGGTAGATTGCCTCGCTCACGCCGTGATCGGCGAAACCCTGGAAGGGCCATCGCGCCTCTCGCAGGCGCAGGAAGGCGCGGGCCAGGTCCGCCCGTCGGGGGTAGCGCAGCGCCACGTGGTACAGACCCGTGGTGCGCGGCGGGCGCGGTGGCGCATCGGACGCCTCTTCGAGGCAGAGCAGGGGAGGGTCGCCAGGGGCGGCGGCCAGCCAGACCGCTGCGCCGGCATCGCCGGCAGCGCGGGTAGGTCCGGCGGCTGCTGCGGATGGGGCGCCCGCCGTGCCTGGGGACGAACCACCTGTCCCTACCGGTGCACGCGACGGGAAAAGACCCAGGAGTCCGCTGTAGAACTCCAGCATGCGGTCCAGCTGGCGGACCCGCAGGTACACGGGCCCGAGGCGGATCCCCGCCGGGAGGGCGGCTCGGGATTTGGGCGCGGGGTTCATCGTGGCCCACCTCCTGGCCCCATTGTCGTGCAGCCTCTGCCCTTTGGCCACAACGCCGCCTGGTTTCGACTCCGCGGCTGTGGCGACCCAGGATGACCCCAGCCCCGTAGCTTCTTTGGCTACCCGCCACGGGGGCCTTGAAGACGTGTGAACCCCTCGCGACCGGGCGCGAGGGATGGGGGGGCCGGGGAGACCGGTCGGCGAGGCCCCGCGCAAAGGCGAGCAGGTTCTGTCGAACGGAAGTCGAACGAATGTCGAATGGCTCCCTGCAGTGCATCGAATGCCCGACGAAGGGCCGCCGGCCCCACCGGTCCTGGTGCCTCCGGACACCAGGGATGGTCGAGGGGATGACGGCAACAGCGGCCAAGCCGTCGGGCGTGCGGAGGCGGTGCTCGCCTTGTCCATGTCCACGGCTTCCTCGCGCTACACCCCCCGCCAGCGGGCGCTCCTGGCCCGCTACGTCAGCAACCTCGATGGCAACGTGTATGCGATCTACAACCTGCCCGAAGAGGTCGTGGCGGTGATCTTCGCCTACGTCAGCCGCAGCCCGCGCAGCTTCCGGGAGAACCTCCTGCGTCTGATGGAGGATCCCGAGCTGGACCTGCTGGCGGGTCTGCCAGCCCAGCCCCAGCCGGTGTCGGCCGCCAGCGCGGAGCAGGTGGCCGCGGCGGCGGACGATGAGGACCGAGGTTCTGCGCTGGCTCCGTCGGCTGCGGCGGCTGACGTCGCGGGGTCCGTGGCCATCGCGGCGGAAAAGGCGCGCAAGTTCCACGAGAAGTGGGTGGTCGGCTACGGCCACGCGTCGGTGGCCGAACTGGCCAAGGCGGCGGTGGGCATCGAGGGGATCTCGCGCCTGGCCAGCGCGCGGCTCGAGACGGCCAACCCATGGCTGTCGTTCATCGAATACAGCCAGCGCTACCAGATGCCGCCGCGCGGCGCCTACGTCGTGCCGCCGGAGCTGGAGGCGGCCGGCGACCCGGCGCTCTTGGAGGACTTCCACCGCGTCCAGGACGTCACCTACGACGCCTACCAGCAGATCTTGCACGGGCTGGTGGAGCACCTGGACCGGGTCGAACCGGCCCGGGCCGGCGAGACGCCCCGGGCACGGCGCACCCGCCTGGAGAGGCTGGCCTTCGAGGACGCGCGGTACGCGTTGACCCTGGCCGTCCAGACGAACCTGGGCATGGTGGGCAACGGGCGCGCCTTGCGCGATGCCATCGTCCGGTTGCTGTCGGATCCGTACGCGGAGACGACCCGCCTGGCCGAGGCGATCCGGAGCGAGGTCACCAAGGTGTTGCCCACCCTGGTTCGGTATGCCGAACCCAATCCCCGCATCCGTGCCGCGGAGGAGGGCGTGGCTCGGGGAGTCGCCGCGGCCCTGGGTCGCTACCGCGAGGTGCGGGCGGTGGCCAGCGACCCGGTGGTGCTGCTGGACTGGACGGGGCGGGACGCCCGCGCCTCCCGCGACGCCACGTCCGGCGGGGATGCGACGGGGCCGCGCGCAGCGACCGGCGACGTCCCTGGTACCACCACCCCCGACGAACAAGCCGCCCTGGACGTGGTCCTGAGCGCTTGGCTCACGGAGTTCGGCTCCGGCGGATGGCCGGAGACGGACGACGTCCTGGCGCGCATGACCCCGGCGGAGAAGATCGCCCTGTTCGCGCGCGCCGTCGAGGCCTTGGGGCCCCACGACCCGCCGCCGGACGCGCTGAAGTTCGTCCGCTACCGGGTGGAGCTCACCGTGTCCGAGGCCAACTGGCATCAGCTCCTGCGCCACTCGCGGCGGATGCACTTCGCGCCCCAGGCGCCGGGCATCGAGCACGGCGTCACCGTGCCGCCGCGGGTGCAGGAGGCGGGGCTCGCGCCGGTGCTGATGCGAGCGGTGGACGCCGCGGAGCGGCTGTTCCTCCGGCTGGTGCGCGCGGGCCTGCCCCTGGCGGCCCACTACGTGGTGACCAATGCCCACCGGCGCCGGGTGCAGGCCGAGTTCGACCTGTGGCAGCTGTACCACCTGATCACCCTGCGCGGAAAGCCGGAGGCCCAGTGGGACATCCGCCAGACGGTCCACCAGCTGGCGCGCCGCGTGATGATGGTCCACCCGAATCTGGTGCGGTGCGCGCCCCGCTTGATGGCGGTCCTGGATGGCGGCGGCGAGGGGCAGCCCTAGGCGAGGGTGCTGCGTGGAGCGGGGCCCGTGCGGGTCCTTGGGAGCGTCACCGGCGGCTCCCGCCGGACCGGAAGTGCGTAATAGGACAGGCCTCGCGGGGCGATCGCCCGGCCGTCGCCGGATGCGGCCGGTCCGAAGGCGGCCCGTTGTGGCGGTCGCCGCGCCTGTGTTACGATGCTCGTGCACGCGCGGGTGGGGACGCGCCCGCGCGTGCCAAGCGCCGGGGTGTCGGAACTGGTAGACGAGGCGGACTCAAAATCCGCTGGGCGCGAGCCCGTGCGGGTTCGACTCCCGCCCCCGGCACCGACCAGCACTGCGGCTGCGCGTGGCCCCGTCGGGGAGACGTCCCGGCGGGGCCGGATCCTTGTTGCGGGTCGGAGGGAACGCGGCAACGGGCATGTTGAGCCGCCCGCACGCCACCGCATGGGGAGGGGGCGGCGCACGATGGACCAGGTGACCCACCTTCGCCACCTGCTGGACGAACGCGGGCAGCCCGCTCCCGGGCGCCCGGGCGCGCTGGCGCGGTATTACGGGGCCATCGTGGCCGCGGCCTCGGCCCAGCGGCCCGGGGAGGAGGTGCTGACCCCCCTCCGGTGCCGGCGGCGTCCCGATCGCCACCCATGCCGCGGGCACCTCTGGGTACGGTGCACCGGGCCGGAGGATCGGGAAGAGGTGCGCTGGCGATGTCCCGTCTGCGGCGACGGCGGCGTGATCCGCGGCTGGCAGGGGACCCCCTTCGACCGTCGCCAGGACCGCCTGCCCCCCGATGCCCCGCAGGTCGGCGTGCTGATCTTCGCCTCGCCCTTCCAGGTGCGGGAATTCCGCCGCCAGCCGGAGCTGTCCCCAGAGGCGCTACGGATCTTGGACCGGGCCCGGCAGACCGCCGAGGGGGTGGTCGTCGAGGTCACCGCGGACGAATTGCGGCGCTTGCGTTCCGAACTCGAGGCATTGCGCGCCGTCGCCCGGGGTCGCAACGCGCTGATCCTCGCCGCGTTGCTCGCCCAGATGGACCACCAGATCGGCTCGATCGCAGGATCCGCCGCGGAGGAGGCCCGCCGGCGGCGCGGCGACCAGGTGGGGGACGATTCCGGGCACCCCCCTGGCCCGAACCATCGGGAAGGTCCGCCCCGCGGGCTGTGGATGGCCACGGAGCGGGAGCTGCGCAAGCTGGATCGGCTGCTCCAGGGCCGGGAGTTCGCCAGTGCGGAAGAGCTCAATGCCTTCGTGCAAGGGTACCTGGAGCAGGGTGGACTCCCGGAGCTTCCCGCCGAATCCGCGCTGGAGTTGGCGCAGGAGCTGGCCTACACGGCCTGGGAGGCCGACGACCCTGCCGAGCGGGTGCGCCTGGCCCGCGAGGCGCTGTCCCTTTCCGCCGACTGCGCGGATGCCTGGGTGATCCTGGGCCATGAGGCCGACTCCTTGGAAGAGGCCATTCGCTGTTACACAGAGGGGGTGCGCGCAGGGGAACGGGCCCTGGGTGCCCGCGTGTTCGAGGAAGATTCCGGGCATTTCTGGGGTCTGGTCACCACCCGCCCCTACATGCGGGCCCGCTTCGCCCTGGCCCAGGCCCTTTACCAGGCCGGGCGCAGGGACGAGGCGATCGCCCACGGCCGCGAGCTCCTACGCCTCAACCCCAACGACAACCAGGGTGTCCGTTACCTCCTGGTGCACTGGTTGCTCGAGACGAAGCGCAGCGACGAGGCCGAGGCGTTGCTCCGTGAACACGACGAGGACAGCGCCTTTTGGCTGTACGCCCGCGCCCTGTGCACTTATCAGCGGGGCGGCGACGGGTGGGCGGCGCGCCGGGCGGCCTGGGAAGCCTTTGCCACCAATCCCCACGTCGTCCCGTTGCTGGCAGAGGACCTGGCCGACCTCGACGAGCCTGAATCCTTCACCCCGGGTGGGCGCGAAGAGGCGTTGATCTACTGGAACATGGCCTTGGGAGCGTGGCAGGCCACGGAGGGCGCCCTGGCGTGGCTGGTCGGTGTCTTCCGCCGGTGGATCAGACCCGAGCCGGTACGTCGGAAGAAGGTGGGCCGCAACGACCCCTGCCCCTGCGGCAGCGGGCGCAAGTACAAGCACTGCTGCCTGCGGCGGGGCGATGGCCGGCAGGGCGGGCCTGGTGGCACCACCAGTCCGTAGGAACCCGCACGACGGTATCGCAATCGACGATGGTCCCGCTCGTACCCTTCGCAGGGAAGCCCGACGTCCTGTGCCGGCAGCGTCGCGCTGCCGAGAACCGGGGAGTCGCCAGCCGCCCCCGTGGTCGCCTCGCGCCTGGTGTCCTGTTTCACTCCCCATCCGAGTCCCTGCCTTCGACCGCCGCCAGGGCGCGGGCCAATCCCCCGGAAGGAACGTGCCGTTTGGGTGCCGCGGGGCAAGGGGTCAGAAGGAGGCGTGCCATTAGAGAGCAAATTGATATCAACAAGATATCGCAAGACGCGTGCTCGCGCTCCGGGGAGGTCAGTGCCGATGCAGGAGACGCGGGTCCGTGCCCGGCCGGGGATCCTCGGCCTGCTGGTGGTGTTGTTCTTGTCGGCTGGGGGTGTGTACCTCTGGAGATGGCCCTGGCCGAGGTGCAGCGCAGCGGCCTGGTGGACCTGGATCACGAGCGCCGCGCCGTCATGATCAACAACCTGATGGTCGCCATCGTCGGCGAGCGAGCCGCGCAGCCGGTGATCAACACCGGCACCATCTACTGATACGGACTGAACCGGCGAATGGGACCGTCGAATGGGGCGTTCGCATCCCCGTCGCGTGCCGTCGCCGCGTTCGGCGGACGAACCGGCAGCGGCGGGGAGCAACGGGATGCGGTCGGGGCGGGGCGCCCGGGCGCGCGGCCCGATGGGTCGCATGGCCGGCATCCCGCCCCGTCCCTCCCACGGGAAGGGAGCAGCCGTGCCCGAGAGACGGCGGCAGCAAGCGAAGAAGCGCTTCCTCCTTCGGCTCGACCCGGCGATCTACGACGCGCTGCGGCGCTGGGCCGACGACGAGTGGCGCAGCGTGAACGCGCAGATCGAGTACGTCCTGCGCGACGCCCTGCGGCGGGCGGGCCGGTTGCCCGGAACCCGCTCCCGCCCGCGGGCCGCTGGGGAGGAGCGGCCGGAGCCGCCCGCGGGGCACGCCGACGACGGACCGCGAAGCGGCGCACCGCCGGGGCCGCGGTCCGAGCCTTTGGACCGACGTTCGGCGGAGGATTAAAATAACACCGGCCGCAGCGGCGGCAGCGGAAGGAGGTTGCGTCCGTGTCCGATTCCACGTCTCGACCCATCCGGCTCGTCATCCTCTGCAGCTGGGGAGCGACCTCCAGCCAGCTGGCGCGCAAGGTGCAGGAAGCCGCCCGGCGGCGGGGCATCGAGCTCGTGGCCGACGCCGGCGGCACCGGCGAGTTCAAGAAGAAGGCCGGCCAGTTCGACGTCGCCCTCCTGGAGCCCCAGGTGCGCCACCTCAAGGGGGAGGTGGAGCGCGTCGCCGCCGAGCACGGCATCCCGGTCGACGTGGTCGACCCACGGGCCTTGACGCCTTCGTGATCTTCGCCCTGCCCGTCATCTTGACGGGCTCGATCTTCCTCATCGTGGCGAACCCGCCCGCGTCGGTGCAGTGGGGGCCGATCCAGGCCTGGGCGCGGGCCGTGGAGCCCTATCAGGCGGAGATCCTCTTCCCCTTCCACCTCACCTTCGGGCTCGTGTCGCTGGTGGTGGCCTTCGGCGTCGGCTACAGCCTGGGCGAGCGGCGCGAGGTGGACTCGGTGCTGGCGGGCATCCTCTCCATGCTCGCCTTCCTGATGACCGCCTTCCCGGTCGAGGATCTCTCCGCGGTGCGCTTCGGCGACGTGCTGGACAACCTGGGCGGCCAGGGACTGTTCGTCGCCATCCTCATCGCCATCGCCGCCACCGAGCTGATGCGCCTGTTCGTCCGGAGCGGACTGGCCATCGAGCTGCCGCCCGGCGTGCCGCCCTACGTCCTGCGCACCTTCCGGGCGCTGCTCCCCTTCATGATCGTGCTCCCCGCGGCGTGGCTCCTGGAGTGGGTGGTGTGGGCGCGCACGGGGATGACGCTGCCCGCGGCGGTGCTCAAGGTATTCAGCCCGCTGGTGGCGGTCTCCAACTCGTATCCCGCGGCCCTGGGCATGATCGTCTTGATGATGCTGCTGTGGAGCCTGGGGATCCACGGGATGAACGTGGTCTCGTCGGTCGCCTACCCGTTCTGGATGACCCAGCTGGCCCAGAACGCGGAGGCGGTCAGCGCCGGACAGCCCGCCCACGGCATCGTCACGGAGCCGTTCTTCCACATGTTCGCGCACCTAGGCGGATCCGGCGCCACGTGGGGCCTGGTGATCTTCATGCTGCTGTCGCGGTCCCACCAGCTGCGCCAGGTCGGGAAGACGGCGCTGATCCCGGCGATCTTCAACATCAACGAGCCGGTGATCTTCGGGCTTCCCATCGTGCTCAACCCGATCATGATGATCCCGTTCATCCTCGCGCCGGCGGTGATCGTCACGATCAACTATCTCCTCTTCGCATCGGGCGTCCTGCCGCCCATCATCGTCCAGCCCCCCTTCACCGTGCCCATCTTCCTCGGCGGCTTCATCGCCACCAGGGGGTCGGTGCTGGCGGGCCTCGTCCAGGTGATCGATGCGGTCATCGCGGCGCTGATCTACTGGCCCTTCTTCAAGCAGTACGAGCGGACGCTGCTCGCCCAGGAGCAGAACGGGTGACGGGCGCTGGCCGGCTCTCCCGCGGACCGCAGGAGGTCGGGGTCGGGTCGGCGCGGTCCTTCCGGGGACCCGTGGGTCGTGGAGGCAGGGGGGCGTGGCTCAACGCAGGCGGGGTGGGCCGGGGGCGGTGGGGAGGCCCGCACGCCTTCGGGGTTGGCGACGGGACCGGCCTCCGGCGCCGGTGGGCGACACGCCGTGGTGCGCCGGGGCGTCAAGCCATGGGGTGACCGGAGTCGAGGAGGGTCTTTGGTTGGAGAAGCTCGAGCAGGCGATCTTCCAGCTGGTCCTGCACGGCGGCAACGCCCGGGCCAAGGCCTACGAAGCCCTCGATGCCGCCGAGCGGTTCGACTTCGAGGCGGCGGAGCGCCGCCTCGCCGAAGCCGAGGAGGAGCTGCAGCAGGGACACCGGTGGCAGACCGAGCTCATCCAGTCGATGGAGCAGGCGCCGCCGAGCTTCCTCGCCATCCACGCCCAGGATCACGTGATGACGGCCCTGGCCGAGCTCAACCTGGTCAAGCGCCTGGTCCGCGCCTACCGCACCCTGGACGAACTGGCCCGTCGGCTGGCCGCCCTGGAGGAAGGCAACGGCAGGCAGGCGGCGCAGGACTGACGCCGGATGGGGCCGCGCCTCAGCGCGGCCCCATCCGCAGCGCCCCGTCCAGCCGGATGACCTCGCCGTTCAGCATCGGGTTCTCGACGATGTGCCGGACCAGCATGGCGTACTCCCGCGGTCGGCCCAGGCGGGGCGGGAAGGGGACCTGCTGCTCCAGGGACTTGCGGGCGGGCTCCGGCAGCCCCGCCATCATCGGCGTGTCGAAGATGCCTGGCGCGATGGCCACGACGCGGATCCCGTGCCGGGCCAGCTCCCGGGCGATGGGGAGGGTCATGGCCGCCACGCCGCCTTTGGAGGCCGAATAGGCCGGCTGGCCGATCTGGCCGTCGAAGGCCGCCACCGAAGCGGTGTTCACGATGACGCCGCGCTCGCCCTCGGCGTTGGGCTCCTGCTGGGCCATGACCGCCGCCGCCAGCCGGATCACGTTGAAGGTTCCCACCAGGTTGACCTCGATGACGCGGCGGAACCGGTCCAGGTCGTGGGGCCCCTCCCGGCCCAAGACCTTCTCCGCGATGGCGATGCCGGCGCAGTTGACGACGCCGTGCAATCCGCCGAAGGCGTCGACGGCCGTCCGGACCGCCTGCTGCACGCTCTCCGCGTCGGTCACGTCGGTGGGGACGAACCGGCCGCGCTCGCCCAGCCGCGCGGCCACCGCCTCCCCGGCCGGACGATTGATATCGGCGATCACCACGCGACCACCGACCTCGGCCAGCAGCTCGGCGGTGGCCGCACCCAGGCCGGAGCCGCCGCCGGTCACGAGGAACGTGGCACCCTGAACCTCCAAGGACGGACCTCCTCTCCGGCAAGGTTCATCCCGCCCGTTCTCTGCCCCTCTACCCTTCAGCCGCCCCTTCCCGGGGCGACCACCCGCCCGTGGGATGGGCCCGCGGGCGGACGGACGCCGGCGAGCCCGGCGGGGTGGGGGGTGGGTTGGGCTGGTGGTCCCGCTGCCCATCCTTCGTCGCCGCTGCCCCGTCGCTGCACCAGCGCAGCCACTGGTGTCGCCTGACGTGGGTGGCGCTACGCGAGCCGCTCGATGATGGTGCACGTGGCCATGCCGTGCCCGATGCACATGACCTGCAGGCCGAACTGGCCTCCCGTGGCCTCCAGCCCCGCCAGCATCTTCGCCATCAATCCGGCCCCCGTGGCCCCCAGGGGGTGCCCGTGGGCGATGGCTCCGCCCCAGGGGTTCACCTTCTCCATGTCCGGGTCCAGTTCCCGGGCCCAGGCCAGCACCACGGTGGCGAAGGCCTCGTTGATCTCGATCCAGTCGATGTCGCGGAGGGTGAGGCCGGCGCGCTCCAGGGCCAACCGCGTGGCCGGGATCACCCCCGTCAGCTGCATCGTCGGGTCGTCGCCCACCACCACGCGGGTCCGGAAGCGGGCCTTGGGGCGGAGGCCCGCGGCCCGTGCCGCCTCGCGATCCGCCACCAGCACCGCTGCCGCCCCATCGGAGATCTGGCTGCTGTTGCCCGCAGTGACGATGCCCTTGCCCTGGGGCCGGAAGGCCAGGGGCAGGGCGGCCATGCGCCCCAGGTCGACCCGGTCGCGGATGCCTTCATCCCGGGTGACGGTGACGGGGCGGCCCTCCGGGTCCAGGCCCTCCACGGGCACGATCTCCCGGTTCCTCCCCTCCCGGGCGGCCGCGCTAGCCCGCCGGTGGCTCTCGGCGGAGTACTCGTCCGCCTCTTGCCGGGAGATGCCCCACCTCTCGGCGATGCGCTCGGCGCTCTCGCCCTGGTGGATGAGCTCGTAGCGGTCCCGCAGTTCGGGGTTCAGCGTTTCGAAGCCGCCCCGGATGTCGCTGAACATCGGCACCCGGGTCATGCTCTCGACGCCGGCGGCGATCACGAAACGAGCGTCGCCCGCGGCGATGGCCTGCGCGGCGAAGTGGATCGCCTGCTGACTCGAGCCGCACATGCGGTTGAGGCTGACCGCCGGCACCGTCACCGGGAACCCGGCCAGCATCACGGCCAGCCGCCCGATGTTGGCGCCCTGCTCGCCCGTCTGGGTGACACAGCCGGTGACCACGTCGTCCACCGCCCCGGCGTCGAGCCCCGTGCGGTCCAGCAGCCCCCGCAGGGCCAGGGCCAGCAGCTTGTCGGGTCGGGTCGCCCGATGGACGCCGTCGCGCTTGCCGAAGGGCGTGCGGACTGCCTCGACGATCACGGGTTCTCCCACGGTTAACCCTCCCCGTGTGGAACCGGCGGCCAAGGGGCTGAAGCGCGCCATTTTGCGAAGCCTTGGCCGTGGTCGGTCCCCACTGGTTCCTTTGCCCAAGCCCCATCCGGGATGGGTTGCTTGGCGGCCTCAGGTTCGGGCGCCCGGACCCGCTCCCGGCCCCTCACCGGCCAGGCGGGCCCGCAGCTCCCGCTTGAGGATCTTGCCGGAGGCGTTGCGGGGCAGGTCGTCAACGAAGATCACCCGCTTGGGAACCTTGAAGGGCGCCAGCCTCTGCCGAGCGTGATCGATCAGCTCCTCGGCGGTGGCCGTCGCCCCGTGCTTCAGCACCACCACCGCCGTTACCGCCTCGATCCACTTGGGGTCGGGCAAGGCGATGACCGCCACCTCGGACACCGCCGGGTGGGTGTAGAGGGCCTCCTCCACCTCGCGGCTGGCTACCAGCACGCCGCCGGTGTTGATCACGTCTTTGAGGCGGTCGACCACGTACAGGTAGCCCTGTTCGTCCACATAGCCCAGGTCGCCGGAGTGGAACCAGCCGCCGCGGAAGGCCTCGTCGGTCTCCTCGGGCTTGTCCCAGTAGCCCACCAGCAGCTGGGGCGAGCGGTGGACGATCTCCCCCAGCTCTCCTGGTGGCACGTCCCGCATCGCCTCGTCCACCACTCGAGTCTCAACGTGGAAGACCGGCCGGCCTGCCGAGGCCGGTCGCGCGTCGTGCTCCTCCGGGCGCAGGACGGTGGCCAGGGGTGCGATCTCGCTCTGGCCGTAGCAGTTGTAGGGACGGGCGCCGGGCAGGCGCCGCCGCAGCTCCTCCAGGACTGGCACGGGCATGATGGAGGCGCCGTAGTACAGCTTCCGGAGGCTGGAGAGGTCGTACTGGTCGAAGTCGGGGTGGCGGAGGAAGTTGATCCACACCGTGGGCGGCGCGAACATCGACGTGATCCGTTCCCGCTCGATCAGCGGGAGGCAGGCGTCCGGCGCCGGCGCCGGCAGGATCACGTTGGTGGCTCCCACCAGGAGCTGGGGCATGAGGAAGACGTGCATCTGGGCGGAGTGGTAGAGGGGTAGCGCGTTGAGGCTGCGATCCTCCGGGCTCTGGTCCAGCTCGATGATGCAGCTGACGTACTCGGCGAGCAGGGCGCGGTGGGTCATCATGGCGCCCTTGGGCGCCGCCGTGGTGCCGGAGGTGTAGAGCAGCTGGACGACGTCGGTGTCGTCCAGCTCGGCTTCCGGCTCCTCCCCGTTACCGGCCGGGTCCAGGGCGGCCTCCAGCAGCTCCTCCAGCGTGCCGGTGGTGGCCGCCCCGGCCCGCTCGCGCACCGCCTCCACCTGGGGGGCCAGGTCCGCGTCGTAGAACAGCGCCCGGCTGCCCGACTGGTTGACGATGTAGACCAGTTCCTCCCCCGTCAGCATGTAGTTGATGGGCACGTGGATGATGCCGGTCCGAACGCAGGCCAGCCAGGCGAGGACGTAGATGTCCGAGTTGCGGCCGTAGACGGCCAGGCGGTCGCCCTTGGCCAGGCCACGGGCCAGCAGGGCATGGGCCAGCTTGTTGACGGCCGCGTCCAACTCGGCGTACGTCCACCGGCGCTCCCCGAAGCGGATCGCCTCCTTGTGGGGATTCTTCCGCACCGAGCGGCGCAAGGCGTCGCCGATGGTGTTCCGCAGTGCCCGGCGGATGCGGGGGTCGGGGGCGAGCATGCCGGTTCACTCCTTCCTCCTGGGTCGAGGTCGTGGCCCGCCGGGGGTGCCGTGTCTCAGCTGGCGGTCTCCTTCGTGAGGTGGTCGCGGAAGCGCTCGCGCAGGGCCTGCTTGAGGAACTTCCCCGTGGACGTACGGGGGATCTGGTCGACGAACACGATGTCGTCCGGCAGCCACCACTTGGCGAACTTGGGGCGCAGGAAGTCGAGCAGCTCGTCCTTGGTGGCCGACTGCCCCGGCTTGAGCACCACCACGGCCAGCGGGCGCTCCTGCCACTTGGGGTGCGGGACGGCGATCACCGCGGCCTCCGCCACGGCCGGGTGGGCCATGAGCTCGTTCTCCAGGGCCACCGAGCTGATCCACTCGCCGCCCGACTTCACCAGGTCCTTGGCGCGGTCCTTGATCTCGATGTAGCCCTGGGGGTCGATGGTGACGATGTCACCCGTGCGGAGCCAGCCGTCGTCCGTCCAGCGGTCGCCCGCCTCCGGGGCCTCGAAGTAGGCCGACGCCACCCAGGGGCCGCGGATCTCCAGCTCGCCCATGGTCTGCCCGTCCCAGGGGACCAGGCCCTGGTCGTTGCGGGCCCGGATCTCGATGAAGGGGATGGGTCGACCCTGTTTCGCCCGGTAGTCGTACTGGACGTCCGCCGGCGCCTCCTGGAGCTCCGGGGTGAGGGTGGACACGGTGCCGAGGGGCGTCGTCTCCGTCATGCCCCAGGCGTGGACCACCCGCAGGCCGTGGCGTTCCTGGAAGGCCTGGATCATGCCCCGCGGGGCCGCCGACCCGCCGACCACCATGGCCCGCAGGCTGGAGAGGTCCCAGCGGCCCGGATTCCGGTCCAGCTCCTGGAGGATGCCCAGCCAGATGGTGGGGACGCCGGCGGTCAGGGTGCCCCGCTCCTGGGACAGGTCTTCCAGAAGGCTGCCGGGATCGAGGTGTGGGCCGGGGAAGACCTGCTTGGCGCCGACCAGGGTGGCCGCGAAGGGCAGCCCCCAGGCATTGACGTGGAACATCGGCACCACCGGCAGGACCACGTCGGCCTCCCGCACCCCCAGGGTGTCGGCCAGCGCCGCGGCCAGGGAGTGCAGGGCGATGGCTCGGTGCGAGTAGAGCACTCCCTTGGGCCGCCCCGTGGTGCCCGACGTGTAGCACATGGCGGCGGCGTCGTTCTCGTCCAGATCGGGGTCCTCGTAGTGGCTCTCGTCCGCTTCCGCCAGCAGCTGCTCGTAGTCCAGCATGCCCGCGGGCACGTCGCCCTCGGCGCCGACCACCACCACGTGCTCCAGTTTCACCCGCTCGCGGAACCGCTCGAACAGGGGCAGGAGGATGTGATCGACCAGCAGGACCCGATCCCCGGCATGGTTGACGATGAACGCCAGCTCGTCGGGGTGGAGCCGCAGGTTCAGCGTGTGGAGGACCGCGCCGGCGCTCGGGACGCCGAAGTAGGCCTCCAGGTGCTGGTGGTGATTCCAGCACAGGGTGGCGACGCGATCCCCCCGACCGACGCCCAGCTCGCGCAACGCCACGGCCAGCCGCTTGGCCCGGCGGACGAAGTCGGCGTACGTGTAGCGATGAAAACTCTTGTCCGGCAGGGGGGTGACGATCGCCTTGCCGCCGAACAGTTGCTCCGCCCTCCGCAACATGGCGGGGATCGTCAGCTGGTAATCCAGCATCAGTCCGCGCATGCAGCACCCCTCCCGCACGATCGACGGCCGCGGCCCTGGCGGCCGCGGGCTTTGGGGGCGTCGCCCGGCCGCCGGCCGCCGTCGCCCGCGGCGGGGCCGACGGGCCGGGTTCGTCCGGAAGAACCGGCCCCCCGCGGCCCGCCCCCCGCCCTCGCGGCGGCCGCCGCGATGCCCGGCGGCGACTCCCACCCTGCATCCCCCAGCGCATCCGACCCCTCCGCCCGGCCGACCGGTTGCCCGAGCGGTTGCACCGTCGACCCGACCCGTGGCGTCGTGGACGCTGCGGCGGGACCATCACCCCCCTGCAGGCCGGTCGCCGGCCCGGGGAACGGCCCGCACCGCCGTCAGCGGCAGGTCCCGCTCCCGGGCCCAGTCCTCCCACTCACGGGCCGGCCGCCGCCGGAAGACGTCGGCCAGGAAGGCCTCCAACGTCCGCGCGTACTCCCATGGCGGAGCGTCCGCCCATGGCCGGGCGTTCTCCGCGGGTGGCGCGTCCTCCGGCACCGGGCGGCCGCCGCCCGAGCCGGTGTCGGCACCAGCGCGCCCCCCACGAGTCGCCCGGACGCCAAGCGCCTCCAGCAGGCGCCGCGCGAAGTGGGGCTCCAGGGCGGCCAGCGCCACCCACCCGTCCTGGGCGGGGTAGCAGCGGTAGAGCGGCAAGCCGCCTCCCAGCACGCCCCCGGGTGCGGTGAGGCCGTGGCGCAGGGGCGCCGCCCAGTCGGCGGCGGCCTCCGCGAGGGGGACCTCGACGTAGCGCGCCGCATGCCCCCGTTCCCGCCCCAGGAGCAGGGCCAGGGCTGCGCTGACCGCCCGCTCGGCGCCGGCCAGGTCGGCCATGAGCGTGCGGGGCAGGACCGGCGGCTCCAGAAGGCCGGCCTCCGCCAGGTAGGTCAGGTCGTGGCCGGGTTCGTCCTGGCGGGGCGGCGGGTAGCCGACCATGGCCACGTAGGCCAGGCGGGGAAACCGGCGGCCCACCTCGGCGGGTGCGAGCCCCAGCCGCGCCAGGGCGGCCGGACGCTGGGCGGTGAGCAGGAGGTCGGCGTCGGCCAGCAGCCGCTCCAGCGCCTCCCGGCCGCGGGGCGTCTTGAGATCGAGGGTGCGCACTTCCTGACCGGCGGTCAGCTGCGCGTACCAGGCCGGGGCGACGGCGGCCAGGGGATCCCCGCCCGGGGGCTCGACCTTGACGACCGTGGCGCCCAGGGCCTGCAGCCGGGCTGCGGCGACGGGACCCGGCACGTTGAGGGCGAGGTTGACCACCCGGCAGCCCCCGAGCGGCAGGGGACAGGGCGGCGAGGTCCATGGGCGGCGGGCGGCGGCGACCATGCCCGGCACCCCCGATCGCGTCGCCAGCAAAGATGGTGCTCCCGGATTTCGCCGCAGGCGCCCGCCGTCCTTCCCGCCGGCGGCGGTCGCCGGACCGCCGCCGGCGGTGGGCGCGGGTCGCGGCCCGCCGCCGGCGGCCGCACCCCCGGCGGCGGGCCGGCGGCTGGGCCTCGGGTCGGCCCTCCGGCCGGTCCTCAGGCCTCGACCAGCGCCCGGTAGAGCAGCGGCAGCGAGACGTCGTACCGGTGGGCGATGCGGAAGTGACCGCCGTCGAACTCCTCGTAGCGGTGGGGGACGCCCAGGCCCTCCAGGGCCCGGTGGAGCTGACGGGCTCCCCAGATCAGATGGAACTCGTCCTGGCGGCCGCAGTCCACGTACACCAGCCGCAGGCGCCGCAGGGCCTCCGCCATCCGGGGGGCCATGCGCACCGGGTCCATCGCCAGCCAGCGATCCCAGACCGCCGGCCGCAGGGCGCCGGTCTCCAGCTCCACGGGCAGGGCGATGCCGTAGGGCTCGGCGGGATCGGGGGAGTAGCAGGCGGCCATGGCCAGGACGTTCAGGGAGCTGTGCCAGGGGCCGCCGGGCTCCTCGCCGCGGTCCCGCAGCCGGCGATAGGCCGCCATGTACGCGTCCAGCCCGCCGAGCTGGTGGACGTGCCGGAGGAACTTGGGAAAGTCCGGGAGGTAGCAGTACTCGAAGGCCATGTCCCCCGCGTGGCAGGCGCAGGCCCGGAAGACCTCGGGGTGGCGGGCCGCCTGGACCAGGGCGCCGTAGCCGCCCGACGACTTGCCCGCGATCCCGTGGGCGCGGACGCGGTAGCGTCCCTCGAGCAGCGGCACCAGCTCCTGGACCAGGTAGTCCTCGTACCGGCCGACGGCCGGCGAGTTGAGGTACTGGCTGCCGCCCAGGTAGGTGAAGCAGTCCGGCAGGGCGACGATCACCGGGCCGATGCGCCCCTGGGCGTAGAGCCGGCCCAGGCGCTCCGGGAGGGTCTCCTCCCAGGGGTCGTAGTTGAGCAGGCGGGCGCCGGTGCCGCCGAAGCCCGCCAGCAGCCAGATGCAGGGCACCGGCTCTGCCGGGAGCCCGTCGGGCGGGACCAGGACCCACAGGGAGCGCTCCACGGGGTCGTCCCACGGGTTTCCCTCCAGCACCCGGCTGCGATGGCGGAGCTCGACGGGCTGGAACGGCGGATGGACGGCGCGGTGCACGGCGGATCACCTCGTGGGTGGGCGGACCGCCTCGCCACCGCCGGCTCGGGGCGGGTCCGCCCGTTGTGGTACCTTCTAATTTAGTCACGAAGGCGGCAGCGACCGCCAGCGCCAGGCGGATGGAGGGTCGCCGTTGCTGCAAGGATACCTGGCCGGCATCCGCCGGCTGACCGTGCGCCAGGTCCCCGTGCCCGAGCCGGGGCCGGGGGAGGTGGTGGTGCGGATCCGTCGCGCCCTGACCTGCGGCACCGATCTCAAGACCTTCCGCCGCGGTCACGCCCGGCTGCCCGTGCCCGGTCCCTTCGGCCACGAGGCGTCGGGCGTCGTCCACGCCGTCGGCGAGGGGGTCCGGCGCTTCCGGCCGGGCGATCCCGTGATGTGGGTGCCGACCGCCCCCTGCGGTGCCTGCCCGCCCTGCCGCCGCGGGCAGGAGAACCTCTGCCAGCGGCTGTTCGAGCCCGAACGGATGGCCCTGGGCGCGTATGCCGAATTCATCCGCTTGCCGGCCCCGGTGGTCTCCCGGCACCTGTTCCCCAAGCCCGACCACCTGAGCTTCGAGGAGGCGGCCTTCCTCGAGCCGCTGAGCTGCGTGGTGCGCGGGTGGCGACGCCTGGGCAAGCCGCCCGAGGTGGTGGTGCTGGGCACCGGCACCATCGGGCTGCTGCACGTCATGGTGGCCCGGGCGCTGGGGCTGGCCCGGGTGGTCGTGGTGGGGCGTCGCCCGGCGGGGCTCGAGCTGGCCCGCGAGGTCGGAGCCACGGAGACCGTGAGGGCCGACGCCCAGGAGGCCGCGCCCCGGGTGCAGGCGCTGTTCGGCGGCGAGGGGCCGGCGGCGGTGATCGAGGCCACCGGCCGGGCCGAGGGCTGGCAGGCGGCGGCCCAGTGGGTGCGGCCGGGGGGCCGGGTCCTGCTCTTCGGCGGCCTGGCGGGGGGCACCTGGGTCCACTTCGAGGCCTACCGCCTCCACTACGAAGAGGTCGATCTGCTGGGCTCCTTCCACTACACCCCGGCGGATGTGCGCGAGGCCTACGGGCTGCTGGCCCAAGGGCGACTGCCCGTGGCGCGGCTGATCACCCATCGCCGTCCGTTGGTCGAGCTGCCCACGGTGTTCCAGGCCTTGGATCGGGGCGAGGCCATCAAGGTGGCCCTGGTTCCCGAGGGGGACGAACCCGGCCCGGGCGGCGACGACGCGTAGGTCCTCCCCGCGGACCCCGCGGACCCCGCGAACCGGGGCCCGCGCCCCATGCAAGCCCTCTGGGTGGAGGGAGGCCTGCTTCGATGCCCGAACCTGCGCGCCCCGACGGTTCCGTGTCGCCGCCCCTTCCCGAGCGGATGCGGGTGGCGCGCCTCGACGCCCGGGGCCGTGTCGAGGTGGCCTGGATGCCGGTGCCGCGGCCGGGACCGGGTGAGGCCCTGGTCCGCCTGCGGGCGTGCGGCATCTGCTCCAGCGACCTCCTGGACTGGTACGTGGCGGAGAAGGCCCGGCAGGGCCCCTTCGTCTTCGGTCACGAACCGGCCGGGGAGATCGTGGCCCTGGGCCCCGGGACGACGCCACCGCCCGGGCTCGGGGTGGGCAGCCGCGTGTTCGTCCACCACCACGCGCCCTGCATGGGCTGCGCCGCCTGCCGGCGGGGGGACTACGTCCACTGCCCGGTCTGGCGCCGGACTGGCCTGATCCCGGGGGGCATGGCCGAGTACGCGGTGGTGGCGCCCCAGGTCCTGCAGCACGACACCCTCCCCCTGCCGGACGACGCCGGCTGGGAGGTGGGCGTCCTGGTGGAGCCGGTGGCCTGCGCCGTCCACGCCCTGCGGCGGGCGGCGTTCCGGCCGGGGTCGCGGGTGCTGGTGATCGGCGCCGGCTTCATGGGGCAGGTGCTGGGCCTGGTGGCCCGGGCGTGGGGGGCCGTGGAGCGGGCCGTGGTCGACCGGTTGCCGGGCCGGCTGGCCTGGGCGGCGCGGCGCTGGGCGACGCTGGTGATCGATGTCGGGGACGGCGGGGCCGGTTCGTCCGCGCCGGGGACCGCGCCGCCCGGGACCGTGCCGTGGCTGCGTGCCCCCGCGCACCCGGCGGCGGCTGAGCCGGCCGGCGTCGCCCGGCTGCTGCAGGAGCGATGGGGGGAGGGGGCGGACCTGGTGCTGGTGTCGCCCGCGGGGGAGGAACCGTTGCGCCTGGGCATCGCCGCGGCCCGTCCGGGCGGGACCGTGGTGATGTTCGCGCCCACCGCCCCGGGGCGCGACCCCGCCATCCCCGGACACGACGTGTTCTTCCGCGAGATCCGGCTCGTCCCCAGCTACTCGGCGGGACCCGACGACACCCGGGACGCCCTGGCGCTGCTGGCCGCGGGCCTGATCCCGGCCGCGGAGCTGGTCACCCACCGCTACCCCTTGGAGCAGGTCGGCACGGCCTATCGTCGGGTCAAGGACCCGGATGCCCTGAAGGTCGTGGTCGAGCTCTGACGGGGTGGGTCCGGATCGCCCGTCGCGACGCGCGGCTGCCGATTTGGGCGCCGCACCGCTCGAGGGCGCGGACCGCGGTGCGGGGACGCGGGCTGGGCGGGCGCGGCCCGGGGACGGGCGGCGCGCCGTCGGCACGCCGCGGGGGAACCGCCGGCCGCACCGCCGGCCGCCGGGGTCGACCGGCGGCCGGGACCGGCCGGGAAGCGGTGCCGGGGGGCCGCGGGGCCGGACGGCGGAACGTCCCCGACGGGGCCCCCTTGGGGCGGGATGACGGGGCAGCCGGGCGGGATGACGGGGCGGCCGGGTGGAGGAGGGAGACGAGGCGATGGCAGCCGTGGACGGCAGCACGAAGAGCGGGTCGGCCCTCGGCCCGGACGCGGCGGCGCCCGCGGCCAACCGGCCCCTGTCGGCGGAGGAGTTCGCCCGCCTGCGGGTGCGCCGGTTCGACCCCACGACCTTCCGCTGGGAGGGGATCCCGGACCAGGTCTACCAGGGACCCGAGGAGCCGGCCCCGCGGTTCCGGAACGTGATCCGGCGCACCCTGGTGCCGGGCGGGGCGACCCCGGCGTCCTTCGAGGTGCGCTACTTCGAGGTGGGGCCGGGGGGCTACTCGCGCCTGGAGCTCCACCAGCACATCCATGCGGTCCTGGTCCTGCGGGGCCAGGGCGAGGTGCAGCTGGGCGACGAGGTCCACCGGGTGCGTCCCTTCGACCTGATCTACGTGCCGCCCCGGACGCCCCACCAGTTCCGCCACCGGGGCGGCGACGGGGCGGAGCCCTTCGGCTTCCTGTGCGTGGTCGACGCGCAGCGGGACCGGCCGCAGCCGCTGGATGGGGGCCCTGGCGAGGGGTGAGGCCACCCGGCCGGTGGCCCGGCAGGCGACGGGTCCCGCGGCCGGCCACTGCCGGCCTGCGCGGGGCGTGGGCGCACCCGGCCGGGCCCGCAGGCGACGCGTCCCGCGGTCAGCCACTGCCGGCCTGCGTGGAGGCGAGCGGACCCGGCCGGTGGCCCGCCGGCGGCGGGAGCGGCTGCGGCTGCGGCGCCGGTTCCGCGGGCGGGGCCCGCGAGGGGTGTGCGCCGCTGCGGGCCTCCGCGGCGCCCCGCCTTGGCGGTGGGCAAGCCGGCTCACGGCCGGCGGCTTGGGCGCAGTCACCGGAAGGGCTGCAGGGATCCCGGCGGTCGGCCGACGGCGAAGGACGGCACGGGGCGGGGTCGGGGTCGCCCCGTGACCGACGAACCCGGCCCGGTCGAGGACGTCCACGGACGGGCCGTCGGCGGGGGCGCGGGACGGCCCGGGGCGCCACCGGTCGGGCGCGGGGCGGCGAAGACGTGGCCGGATGCCGCACCGGGCGGCATGGCGGTAGCCGGCAGATGGGCAGGGACCGCCACCGGTCGCGATCGGGAGGCCCGGTGTCGGCTGGCTCCGGCACCGGCGGTCGCCGGGGAGCCCTGGGGCGAGGCAGGAGCCGGCGCCTCCGCTGCGGCCTCGCCCTGGGGGCGGGCGGCGGCCCAGGAGCTCGGATCCCCACCAGGCTCGGATGGCGGGCCCGACCCGTCGGCTGCTGATGCGTCCGATCCGGCGGGCGTCGACCGGCCGGGCGTGGCCGGGGGAGGGGTCGTGGCGTCCCTCGCCTGCTGCGCCTCCTGCGGGGCGGCGTCCGCTCCGGCCTCGGAACCCGGCGGGACCGGGTCGTCGTCGGCGGCGGGATCCTGCCGCGGTGCGGCATGCTGCGGCGGGTCCTGGCCCGCGGGCGCGGATCGGTCGCCGGCGGTGGCGCGGACGGTCCCCCCGGGGTCGTCCGCTGCCGGGGCCGGGTCCGTCGGGGGCACGAGGGCATCGGCGGGCCCGCCGAAGAAGGTCACCAGCCCCTGGTAGATGGCGGTGGCCACCGCCTCCGCCGGCCACGCGGCGGGCAAGCGCAGCGTTACGGCCAGACGGGGCACCAGGACCCGGGCGGTCGTCGGCGCGGCCGCGCCGACGACCGCCCGCGGGCCGTGGCCCGGGTCTTCTGCCGCGTCCGGGGCCCAGGACGTAGGCGGCGCCGCCTCGGGCGGCCTCGCGGCCGCTGGTCTGTCGCACCCCGGGGCCGCCCGGTCGTCGCGTCCTGCGGCTGCCCGGTCGCCGCGCCCTCCGGCCGCCTCCTCCGCTGGGAGCGGCCGGCCGAGGGTGCGGGGCGGGCGGGCGGCGGGCCGGTGCCGCTGCCGGACGGGGACGCAGCCGGCGCGCCACAGGGCGCGGGCCAGGTGGCGCCCGAGACGCCACGCGGCCCAGGGCGGGCACCCGGCCGTGGTGAGCCAGGCGCGGAGGGTGACGTCGTCCAGCGCCACGTGGATCAGGATGTCGACGGCCATGCCCGGGCGTCCCTCGGGGCGTCCCGCCGGCGGGACCACGGCGCCGCCGCTGTGGCCGGCGGCGGCCGGTTCCTCCAGCCAGACCGCGGCACCCGACTCCCGGAGCGTGGCGGCCAGCAAGGCGAGCAGACGATCGCGGGCGCCGGCGTGCCCGATGACGGCCGGCGCGGGGCCCGCGGACGCGGCGGCCGGCGCCGCGGCGCTCGGGTGCGGGTGGGGTGACGCCGCGGTCACGCGAAGGGCCAGGGTGCGGCCGTGGAGGGCCGAGTCGACGGCCGCGTGCCGGCCGTCGGGGCCCAGGTGGACGCGGTGGCCCAGGTGCTCGAGCACGGCGGCCCAGCCCCCGGCGCCGGCGGGGTCGACGGTGAAGCGGCGACGGTGGCGGACGAGGATGTCCATGGCGCACCCCCCTTGGCCCACGGCGGATCCCGGCGAGGGCCGTCACCGCGGTCCGCCGGCGGTCGGAGCGCCGGGCCGCGGCGCGCGGCGCGGTGACACGGCTCACGGCCGCGGCGATGGGTCGTTGTAACATACGCGCCGGGATGGGGAGGAGTGCGCAGGGCGGAGCGTCCGCCTGTCGGGGGTCGCGCTCACGTCTCCGCCCGGCGGGGCGTGCCCAACATGGAGCCGAGGACGCCGCCGTAGACCAGGTGGGCGATGGCCGCCACCAGGGCACTCCGGGCCCCGGAGAAGCCGGTGCCCAGGAACCCGGGTGACGGGGCGGCGCCGGCCGCCGCGAGCAGGGGCAACACCACCAGGGCACCGGCCAGCCAGATGGCCAGGCCGAAGGCCATGCCGGTCACGGCATTCCCGGCGGGGGCGACGGCGCGGTAGACCAGGGCCCACAGCACGGCCGCCACCAGCAGCGCCGCCAGGCCCCCCAGGGACATGGCCGCCTGGGCCATGGTGCGAGCGTCGCCCATGCCGAGGCCGTCGGCCACGAAACGGGTGAAGGTCCCGCGCTGGGTTCCGACGATGGGCTGCAGCACGTAGACGGTGGCGATCTGCACCAGGCCGGCGATCAGGCCGGCGGCCACGACCCGGGCCGTCGGCACGCCACGGACGGGAGACATGGCTTGCGGTCAGCTCCTCGAGGTCTTGGGCTGGTCCCCCGGTGCGCAGCGGGCATGGCGGCGGCGGAGGCGGCCCCACCCGCGTGCCCGGGCCCATCCCGCGCCCGGGGGCTCGGGCTAGCATTCCCACCGGGGCGCCGCGCCATTCCCGCCGCAGGATCCCCATGGTTGATGTTCCTCCAGCAGGGCGCAGGGGTGCGCGTCTCCCGGCAGCGCAGCGCATCGGCCTCGGGCGCTCGGGCGGGTCGCGCATCGTCCTCGGCAGGATCCCGCATCGCCCACCGGAGCGTTGCCCATCGCCCTTGTACGGGTGTCCGGCCTGCCACGGCCATCCCCCTGGCGGCTGACGCCGGCTTGCGCCTCTCCTCGGGCTCGGGGCGTCCCGCCCGCCCGGGATCCCGGTCGCCGAGGCGGGGTCGCGACGGGGCGGTGCGCGGAACTCGGGGGACCGGGATCCCCCGCCGACCCCCACCGCCGGCCCAGGTGCGGCCCGGGCGGCGGACGACCCCGGGGGACGCGGCTCCCGGGGGCGGGCCGGCACGGAAGATCACGGGGCCAGGCCCGGACGGGCGGGGCAGGTCGGGCAGTGCGCGGTTCAGGGTCCGCGAGGGCGCCCGGCGAGGGGGCAGGCCAAGGCGATCAGCGAGGCGGGTCGGTAGGGCGGCGGCCGCATTGCGCGGCGTCCCGCCTTGGGCTACGTTGGACCTGGCTTCGGCCGGGGCCGGTTCGTCCCATCGCCGGGCGATCGACGGGGGCATCCCGGGCGATGGCGGCCACCGTCCGTCGCGGCGGGACGCGCCGGCCCCGCGCAGGACCGTGCCGGGGAGGGTCGCGTTCGTGGCGCGGACGGAGGTGCGGCAGGGGTCGGCCCACGGGGACCGGCGGACCGCGGTGGCGGCCGCAGGGAGGGCTGGCCGCCATCGGGGCACGAGCCGAGCGGTGGCCCCCGTACCCGGATGGTTGCGGGCCCTGGCGGTGGTGGCCACGGTCACCATGTTCCTGGTGGTCGTGGCCGGCGCCCTGGTCACCGCCACCGGTTCCGGCGAGGGGTGCGGGCGGTCCTGGCCGCTGTGCGGCTCCCCGGTGTGGACCGTGCAGGCGGTCATCGAGTTCAGCCACCGGGTGGTCTCCGGCGTGGCGGCCCTGGTGGTGGTGGCGCTGGCGTGGGTCGCGCCCCGCAGGCTGGGCGGACGGCGGGACGCCCGCTGGCTGGCGGGGGTGGCCGTGGCGTTCCTGTTCCTGCAGGCGGGACTCGGGGCCGGGGTGGTCCTGTGGGGGCAGTCGGACGCGGTGCTGGCCCTGCACTTCGGGATCTCGCTGGTGTCCTTCGCGTCCGTCGCCCTGCTCGGGCTCCGGGTCTGGCGCGCTGCGTCGTCTCCGGCCGCGGCGCCGGCGCCGTCGGGGTCTGCGGCGGGGTACGGCAATGGCGCCGATGCGGGACCGGCGGGCGGGCGTCGGCCGGGGGACGGCGTCGAGCCCCCGGATCGCGGCCACGACGCGGGGGCCGGGGCCGCCCGGGAGGTGGCGGCCATCCCGGTCGGGTGGCGCCGGGCCGTCTGGGGCCTGCTCGCCTACACCTACGGGGTGGTCTACACGGGGGCCTACGTCCGGCACACCCAGACCAGCCTCGCCTGTCCCGCCTGGCCGCACTGCGGCGCGCCCTGGGAGGGGGCCGCTGCGATCCAGATGGCCCATCGGCTGGCGGCCGGCCTGTTGGTGCTGGCCGTGGTGGCCATGGCGGTGGCGGCGCGGCGCGTCGCGCGGCGCGCCGACGGGAGGCCGCTGCGGTCCGCGTCCCGGGCTGCCGGGGTGACGGGGACCCTGGTGGGACCCGTCGCCGCCGCCTGGACGAACCCGGCGGCGCCGCGCGGGGCGCTGGCGCGCGGGCTCGCGTGGGCCGCGGTGCTCGCCGTCCTGCAGGCGCTGAGCGGAGCGTACGTGGTGCTCAGCCGCCTCGATCTGCCGGCGACCATGTTGCACAGCAGCCTGATGGCCCTGCTCTTCACCGTCCTCTGCCACGTGGCGCTGGAGGTGGCCGGACCCGGGTGGTCCGTGGCCGCCTACGGCCAGCCGGCACCGGGGGCCCGCGCCGGCGGAGCAGGAGGACCCGGTCGGGCGGGGGCGGCCGGAGAGGTGGGCGCGCCGGCGGGCGCGTAGGGCCCGCCGGCGGAAGGCGGGTCGATGCCGGCACGGGGCCTGGCGGCGGCCGGAGCGTCCGCGACGCTCCGGCCGCCGCCGCGCTGCGAGCCGCTGCGATGGGCGTCGGCGCCCGTGCCACGGACCGGCACCTCTGCTACGGACCCGGTCAAGCCCCTACGCCCAAGCCTCAGGGGGCGCTTCCCATCCCAGCGGACGCGCTTCCCCGAAGGGGACGCGCTCCCCGAACCCGAGGGCACGCCCCCCGAGCCAGCGGGCCCAGCGGGCATGCCTCAGACGTAGTCCGCCGTAGTACGCCCAGCGTCCTTCGCCCGCGAGTCCGCGGCACGGTGCCCGGACGTCGAGGACGTCGACCCCACCCGCACCCTCAGCCGGACAACATCGCCCAGACCTGCCGCAGCGTGACGTCCACGACCATGGCTGTGAACAGGCCGAACAGGTAGACGATGCTGTAGCCGTACAACGCGCGGGCGAGGGCGTCGCTCGGCCGGGCCATGAGACTGGCCGCCATGCGCAGGAAGCGGGCCCCCAGTCCCACGGCCGCGAGCGCGTAGATCCAACGCAGCCCTCCCAGCGGCGCCGTGGCCAGGGTGGCGGCCACCGTGACCCAGGTGTAGACGTAGATCTGCCGGAGGGTGGCCTCCACCCCCGCCACCACCGGCAGCATCGGCACCTTGGCCTGGGCGTACTCGTCGCGCAGCACCACGGCCAGGGCCCAGAAGTGGGGCGGCGTCCAGAAGAAGACGATCAGGAACATCAGGACGGCGGCCAGGTCGAGCTCGCCCGTGGCCGCGGCCCAGCCGATCAACGGGCCCACGGCGCCGGCCGCCCCGCCGATGACGATGTTCTGGGGCGTCCGGCGCTTGAGCCACGCCGTGTAGATCCCGACGTAGTAGACGAGACCGGCCACGGCGATGTAGGCCGTCAGGGGGTTGACCTGCGTGTAGAGCAGGACGAAGCTCGCGATCCCCAGGGCGATGGCGAAGACCGTGGCGTGGATCGGCTGCACACGGCCCGCCGCGATGGGTCGGCGGCTGGTCCTGGGCATCGCCGCGTCCATGTCGCGATCGAGCACGTGGTTCAGCGCGGCGGCGGCCCCGCCCGCGAGCAAGGTGCCGCCCAGCGTGAGCAGAAGCGTCCAAGGATGCGGTGCCTGGCCCAGGGCGACCCACATGGAGGCCGCGGTCGTCACCAGGACGAGCAGCATGACACCGGGCTTCATCAGGGTCAGGTAGTCCCGCAGGGTTTCGCTGCGGCTGGCGGGCACCGCGCGCGCCAGCGCGGCGCTGTCGGGTACGCTCATAGGCGCTCCTCCATCCCAGGGGGCAACGACCCCATGATCCGCTCAGGTCCACCACCGCACGGGGACCCGGTCCCGGTGCGGAGCACCCGCGCCGACGCAAGACCGGCACCTCGCCGACCTCCCGATGGCGGAGCCGTCCGGGCGCCGGCGACCGGGTCACCCATGGGCGACCGACGATTAGAAGATAGCGGATCCGGCGGCGCTCAGGCGACCCAAAAGCACATGCTCCGGCTCCCAACCGAGGCGCATCGGTCTACAAACCGATGGCCAGGGTCGAGTGGGTTGGGGGACTGTGAAAGGGGGATCGCGGCGAAGGGGACGGGCAGGATCGACCACCGTTCCCATCGATCACGGCTTCATTCTACCAATCAACGGTGCGCCGGTTAACGGTGCGTCAGCAAGGTTGACGCCGGCAAGGTCGACGCCAGGGTGGACCCCCGGTCACGGGGGCAAACTGGCGCCCTTGTCATTCGTCGCCTTGCGACCGTAGGGGGGATTCCATACAATCCAAGCGGGTCTGCAGCCGGTTTCTCAGCAACCCGGTTTCTGACCAACCTGTGCCTGTGACGAGGGACGCAGAGGTCCGGAGCCCCGAGGCGCGCCGGCGGGCGGTGGCCGTTCGGGGCCGGCGGGATTGGAGGCAAGGCGGACATGCATCAGGTGACGGAGCGCGACAACCGGCGCGGAGGCGCCATCATGACCTTGCTCGTCGGGCTGGTCCTGGTGGCGGGCGTGGCCAGCACGGTCTACGCCACCAAGCGCTGGTGGCTGCCACCCCTGGTGTCGGCCGCGGCGGCACCCATCGACCACATGTTCAACCTGCTGATGGTCACCATTGGCATCGTCTTCGTGCTGACCCAGGGGGCGCTGGCCTGGTTCGTCTGGCAGGCGGCCCGGAATCCCAGGGCCCTGTACTGGCACGAGAACCGGCGGCTGGAGACCACCTGGACGGTGGTGACCGCGGTAGTCCTGACGGCCTTCATCGTCATGGGCTACCAGATCTGGCTGTCGCTCCACGCGCCGACGGCCGCGGCGGCGGAGAAGACGGCGGTGGTGGAGGTCTGGGGGCAGCAGTTCTTCTGGACCGCGCGCTATCCCGGGCCGGACGGCCAATTCGGCAAGACGGACCCCCAGTACGTGGACTTCCAGAAGAACCCGTTCGGCATCGATCCCAATGACCCGGCCGGCCGTGACGACATCGTCGTCGACGGCTCCAAGGAGCCGATCGTGGTCCCGGCGGGGTACCGGGTGACGGTGCGGCTCGCGTCGCGGGACGTGATCCACAGCTTCTTCGTCCCGTCCCTCCGGGTGAAGATGGACGCGGTGCCCGGCCAGGTCAACGAGGTCTACGTCGAGCCGACGGAGCCCGGCACCTACGAGATCGCGTGCGCGGAGCTGTGCGGCGTCGGGCACTTCGCGATGCGTGGCGAGCTCCGGGTGGTCTCCGAGGCGGACTGGCAGGCGTGGCTCCAGGAGCGCGCGGGTGAGCACGGCGGGACGGCCCAGTGAGCGCCCGCCGGTCCGGTAGAGAGGAGGAGGAGTCCATGGCCCACGGCGGGACCCCGGCGGCCGTGGCGGGGCACGCCACCGAGGCGGCCCATCACCACGCGCCGCAGAGCTTCTGGCGCCGTTACGTCTTCAGCACGGACCACAAGATCATCGCCATCCAGTACCTCTTGACGTCGCTGATCATGGCGGCGGTGGGTGGCTTCCTGGCTATGCTGATGCGCGTGCAGCTGGGCTGGCCGGGGAAGGAGTGGCCGTTGCTGGAGGCCATCATGCCCAACGCCTTCAAGGGCGGGCAGATGGATCCGGACTTCTACTACGGGGCCGTGACCATGCACGGCACCATCATGGTGTTCTTCTTCCTGACCACGGCCCTGAGCGGCGGGTTCGCCAACTTCCTGATCCCGCTGCAGATCGGTGCCCGGGACATGGCCTTCCCGGTTCTCAACATGCTGTCCTTCTGGGCGTTCCCGGTGTCCATCGCCTTCGCCCTGGCGTCCTTCTTCGTCCAGGGCGGCGCGCCGGGTACCGGTTGGACGGCCTACGTGCCCCTCAGCGAACGCGAGACGGCCGGCCAGACCCTCTGGCTGATCTCGGTATTCATCCTGATGCTGGCGTTCCTGGCGGGTGGCATCAACTACATCACGACCACCCTCAACATGCGCACCAAGGGCATGTCCATGAGCCGGCTGCCCCTGACGGTGTGGGCGCTGTTCGCCACGGCGCTGATCGGGCTGTTCGCCTTCCCGGCGCTGATGGCGGCGTGCCTGATGCTGATCTTCGACCGGGTCGGCGGCACCCACTTCTTCGACCCGGCCGGCGGCGGTGACCCGATCCTGTGGCAGCACCTGTTCTGGTTCTTCGGTCACCCCGAGGTCTACATCGTCATCCTGCCGGCCATGGGCATCGTGTCCGAGGTCCTGGCGGCCCACGGCCGCAAGCCGGTCTTCGGCTACAAGTACATGGTCGGGTCGATGCTGACCATCGCGGGCTTGAGCTTCCTCGTCTGGGGGCACCACATGTTCTCCAGCGGCATGAGCCCGACGCTGGGCAGCATCTTCATGGTGACGACCCTGGCCATCGCAATCCCGTCGGCCATCAAGACGTTCAACTGGCTGGCGACCATCTACCGGTCGAAGATGCGGTTCACGGCGGCGTCGCTGTACGCCATCGGCTTCGTGTCGCTGTTCATCACCGGCGGCCTGACGGGCATCATCCTGGGCAACCCGTCCGTCGACTTGTACTTCCATGACACGTACTTTGTCGTCGGCCACTTCCACTTCATCATGGGAGCCGCGGCGCTGTTCGGCGTCTTCGCGGGGATCTACCACTGGTTCCCCAAGATGTTCGGCCGGATGATGAACGAGCGCCTGGGGAAGATCCACTTCTGGCTGACGTTCCTCGGCATCTACGGGACGTTCTTCCCGATGCACTTCCTGGGGACGGCCGGGATGCCACGGCGGATCTACAACTGGGACGCCTATCAATTCCTGGGCGACGTGGCGACCCTGAACCATGTGATCTCCATCTCGGCCTTCGTGCTGGGCGCCGCGCAGTTGATCTTCGCGTACAACCTGTTCTACAGCATGTTCCGGGGTCCGAAGGCCGAGCGGAACCCGTGGCAGGCCAACACCCTGGAGTGGTGGGCGCCGTCGCCGCCGCCCCACGGCAACTGGGACGAGGCCGAGCCGGTGGTGTACCGCTGGCCGTACGAGTACAGCCCCAAGGACGCGCCCGAGGGCGTCGACCACATCCCGCAGTGGCTGCCGGAGCCGGCCATGGCCGTGGCCGGGCGCGACGGCCAGCGGGCGCGGTGAGCGGAAGGGACCGCCCATCCCGCTGCCCGCGCCGCGGGCACGCCGCCGCGGCGTGATCCGGCGGCGTCGGCGATGGGACGGCACGAATCCGCACCCATGGAGGGAGCGAGGGCGGGATCCCGTGGCGCACCGGCACCGGTTGGCGCAGGCGGGCGTTCCACGGGACGTGCGGAGTCGGTCAGCCGTTGGCGGGCCGCGGACGCGCGGACGGGTGGGGGGGCTGACGAGAGCGGCCCCTGCCGTCCGCGGCGAGCGGCCGGCGGTGGGCCGGCGGGGGTGAGGCGGATGTCGACGACGATCCAGCGGCCACCGCGCCAGCGCACCCGCGGGGGGCGGCCGCCGGGGCGGGAGCGCCCGGCCGTCCCGGCGATGCCCGGCGGCCGGATCCACACCCCTGGGCGCGTGCCGCCCAACGGGTGGGACGGCCGCGGTGGCGGCCCCGGTCCCGCGGGGGACGACGACGCGGCGCGCTCCCGGGCGGCGACCATGGCCACCTGGCTGGTGGTGGCGGCCGTCACCCTGATGTTCATGGGGTTCACCAGCACCTACGTGGTGCGCAGCGCGGAGCCGGGCTGGGCCCGCCAGGCCCTGCCGTCCCTGCTGTGGTGGAACACGGCGGTCCTGCTGGCCAGCAGCGTCACCATGGAGGTGGCGCGGCGCCGCGTGGGACGGGGCGACCGGGCGGGGGCGCGCCGGGCCCTGGGGTGGACGCTGCTGCTGGGAGCCGTCTTCGTGATCGGGCAAGGGGCCGCCTGGCTCCAGTGGGTGGGCGCCGGGGTCGGCGTGGCCGAGAGCACGCACGCCGCGTTCTTCTACCTGTTGAGCGGCGTCCACGCCGCGCACGTGGCGGGCGGGCTGGGCGCCCTCGGCTACGGGATGTGGCGCCTGGCGCGGCCTGCACGAGCGGGCCAGCTGGCCGGATCGCTGACCAACATCGCGACGTACTGGCACTTCGTCGACGCGCTGTGGGTGTACGTGTTCGCATTGCTGCTCTGGTGAGGACGGAGGTGGCGGCATGAGCACCATCGAGGCGTCGCAGCACCCGCTGGCCGCCGACCAGGAGGCGGTGCTGCGCTCGGACTGGGGGGGCGGCCGCTCGCCCTTCGCCACGGCCCATGCCAAGCTGGGCATGTGGATCTTCCTGGCGTCGGACGTGCTGGTCTTCGCCACGCTGCTGACGGCGTACGGCGTGGCGCGGCTGAAGGCCCCGACCTGGCCCGACCGCACCGAAATCTTCGACGGGCTGTGGCTGGTCACACTGATGACCTTCATCCTGATCAGCAGCAGCTCGACCATGGCGGCCGCGGTGGGGGCCGCGCGGCGCGGCGACCAGCGGGCGGCGGTGCGCTTCCTCCTGCTGACCATCCTGGGCGGCCTGTTCTTCCTCGGATCGCAGGCCTACGAGTGGTCCCACATGATCCACGACGGCGCCCGGCTGTTCAGCAACCCGTGGGGCGTGCCGCAGTTCAGCGCCAGCTTCTTCGTGATCACCGGCTTTCACGGGTTCCACGTGCTGACGGGCCTGATCTACCTGACCGTCGTCACGCTCAATGCCATGCGCGGCCGGTACTCGGGGCTGGGCGTCGAGGTGGCCGGGCTGTACTGGCACTTCGTCGACCTGGTGTGGGTGTTCGTCTTCAGCCTGTTCTATCTGATCTAGGTTTGCTGGCGAGGAAGGAGGGGCGCCCGGTGAGTGGTTCCACGGAGCATGCGCTGGAGCATGGCCACGGCCACGAGCACGATCACGGCAACCGGCTGTACTTCACCACCTGGCTGTGGCTGCTGGTGATCACCGTGCTGGAGGTGGGCGTGGTCCTGTTCCACCTGCCCCGGGCCCTGCTGGTGGGCATCCTGCTGCTGATGACGGTGCTGAAGGCGGTGCTGATCGTCGCCAACTTCATGCACCTGCGTTTCGAGAAGCTCAACATGATCTACGTCATCATCACGCCGATGATCTTCGCGCTGATCATGTGGTACGGCGTGGCGCTGGACTACTGAGCGGGCGGGAAGGGTTCTCCGGAGGCACGGCTGCGGAAGGAGCAGGGCCGCGACACCCGTCGCGGCCCTGTGCTCCCGGAGGGGGAAGGCGATATGACGCCCCTGGAACTGGCTAGCCACTGGACAAGCGGCGCACAGCTGCCCAAGGCGTTCCTGCTGATCATGCTGGGCATGACGTACGGGCTCATCGTGCTGCTGGGAATCGGCGCCTACCGGCTGCTGAAAGGTGGCCAGCGCCCGCCGGAGGATCCCGGCAGGCCGCCGGAGCCGTCGGGGCGGGACCGGTAGATCGGCAGGCCGTAGCGCCGTGACGGCGCGGGCAGGTCGGGATGGGCGCAGGCAGGGCCGGGCAGGGCATGGATGGATCGGGGAGACGGACCGGAGTGCAGGCGGGCGGTGCCCCACGGCACCGCCCGCCCGTTTGACGCCGGCCATCTCACAGGTTGCCGCCCCGGCACCTACCTGGCCCGGGGACCTACCTACCGGTAGCGGTCTCCCAGGAACAGCTGAACCACCAGGACGCCGTACGGAATGGGCACCACCGCCACGCCGATGGCGTCGTGGCTGGGGTTGAGCAGGTTGGCCCGGTGCCCTCCGCTCGCCATGAGCTGCAGATGGGCCCGGTCCACGTCCCGCGACATGGCCAGGTTCTCGGCGCCCATGACCCGGGCCGAGATGCCCGCGCGCCGTTCCATCTCATAGGGCGAGCCATAGGTTGGGGATACGTGGTCGAAGTAGCCGCGGGCGCGGAGGTCCTCGGCCTTCAGCCGGGCGAGCCGCACCAGATCCGGGTCGACGGCCAGGGCCGGGAGCCCGCGGTCACGGCGCGCGTCGTTCACCAGGTCCACCAGGTGTTTCTCCGCGGCCGTCAGGGCCGGCCGTACGGCGGGACTGGACGGAGACGGCGCCGCCGGGGCAGGGGTGGACGGCGCGGAACCCGGCCCACTGCCGCGGGGCGTCGGCGCCGCCGGGGCCGCCGGGGTGCTGCCGCCTGCCGGTGCCGGCTGGGTGGCGGGACCTGCCGTACCGTCGGCCGAACGCTGGCGGAGGATGGCCAGTTTCCAGGCGTAGTACCAGGACGGGGAGCCGGCAGCGACCGGGCGGGCCGTGTCCACGGCCTGGTTACCCGTGCCAGGGAGGGGCGCGGTTTGCTGGGGCTGCTGGACCGGGGCGGGAGCCGGCGGGCTGGCGGTCCGGACCGCGGCAGGTGCGGACGGAGACCGGGCCAGATACCACGATGCCTGGGCGGGGCTTGCGGTGACGGCCATCAGGAGCAGGGCCGCCGCCGTTGCGGCGGCCCGCCGCCAAAGAGAGGCCCGTTCCATAAATTCCCTCCTCTTTTGAGTGGAACCCAGCATCCATTGTTCAGATCTGCAGCCTGAGGGGCAAACGTTTGAGTTGGCATCGTACCGGCCGAAGAGAGAAAGGACGCCGCCGGGGAGACCTGTCCGTACGGCCAGGTCGCTTTTGAAGTCCATGGAAGAATCCGGCTAGGGGCGGGAGCCATGGGGGAACGGGCTTCTGCCCGGCCTGGCGACGTGCCCCACCGCCGGCACTGTCCCTGGAGGCCTCAGATCGCCCTGGACGGGTTCCGGCGCAGGTTCCCCGGAAGGTCCTGCGGGCGGGAACGGCTGCATCCGGGGCGCCTCCACCTCGGCGGGCGGTGTCCCCTGGGAGGTCTCCCCGAGGGGTGCAGTCACCCCCAGGTCCGCCAGCCAGCCGATGTCCACGGTGGTTCCAGCCTGGACCGGCGGCGGCGGTTCCGGAGCCTGGCCGGCCTCCGCCTTAGCGGGGGCCGGTTCGTCCGGCTGCCGGCCGCAGGCTTTCCGGCGCAGCTCCCCCTCCGGGGTGATCCGGGCGAGGAGCCGCACCCCGCCAGACCCGGTTCCGCCGCGACCGGCCAGAACCAGGGCGGCGCCCCCGGCGGGAGCCACAAGCAACCGCACCATGGCCCAGGCGGCAGGGGGGCGACGGGCGGAGAGCCCGGTGGCGGGTCCTGCACCGGGCGAGGCCGGCCGGCCGGTGGGGGGGCAAAGCGAGGAAAGGTCGAGGTCGACCCACTCGGCGAGCCAGTAACCGTCCCCGTGACGCCGCCAGATACCCAGCCAGAGCCCGGGACCGCCAGGACGGGCCGGAGGCGCGCTTTCAGGTTGCCCACCCTTCCGAACCGCCGGCCCAGGCTGCGGGGCGGTTTCCCGGGCGTCACGCCAGTCCCCGCAAGGGCCGGAGGTCGGCCCTGCGGGCGCCGGCCACCTTCCCCGCGGCAGAACCAGGAGCACCACGGGCGACGCGCCCCCGCACCAGCCGGCCGAAGCCGGCCGGGGGAGCGGGCCGCTCCGGACTCCGGCGGAGGCACGGGCGGCGCCGGTGGAGGCATGGGCGGCCGGGATCGTTGGTCCTGGAAGAAGGTCCCGGACCCCCACGAGGCCCACCGGGCCCGCACCGGCAGCCATGAAGCCGGTCCCCTTGCTTCCCGCGCCCGGGAGGGAAGGGCGGGAGGCCGGGCCCGGATTGCCCCGCCCGGCGGGACGGGGCACCACCGGCTCGTCGCGCCACCGTTGCCGAAACCAGAGGACGCGCCACTCCCCCGTGATCCCGGCCATACCCTGGGCCGGTCCCGCCCGGAACCAGGGGACGAACACGGCCCGTCCCCGCGGGTCGCTGCAGGGAACGGCCATCAACACCCGCTCGCCCCAGAGGGGCCTTACCCGGCCCCCGCCGGCCGGGCTGCCCCCAGGATCGATCCACACATCCACGTCACCTGGATCGGATCCCCGTGCCTACCGGGTGAGAACCACCCAGGGTACGGTCGGGGCGTCTCCCGTCACCCCCGCTCCTAGGTGCGGGAACCGGATCTCCCGGGCAGCAGGACCCCATCCGGCCCAGACCAGCGGCTCGCCCGCTGCCCGGCGCGGCACGGGGCCGGCTCGTGCCAGCCAGGGGGTTCCGGCGGCACCGGCACCCGCCACTAGAAGAGGTTGTCCGGGCAGGGGCTGCCAGCTCCACGGTTCCCCATTCGGCCCAAGGCCAAGGAAGACCAGGCCGGCGGCAGGGTCCGGGTCCCCTGGGACCTGCCCGGTCCGCACATGAGGCTCCGCATCGGGGCGATCCGGCACCGGTGGTCCGGCCAAGGGCGGCTCAGGCTTTGGGGTGGCGGGAGCCACCCCCTCATCCAGCGGCAGGGACGGCCCGTTGCCTTCACCAGCGGGATCCTGCCCTGGACCACAGCCCCAGGGGCGCCTGGCGTCCATGGGACGCACCCTCTCCCACAGGCCCTGCAAGCTTCTACGGCGATCCTGGCCGGGCTATGCCACCATGTGTCACGGGATGGCCACCCAGCGGAGCGGGTCACGTGACTGCGCCCCAGCCCACCCAAGCCCATGGCAGGGCGCGGCGACCGCCCAAGGGGGTGGTGCAACCGGCCTCGCCCCGGGGACACGAACCCAATCTTGGCGCTAGGCCGTGGCCACCCTGGAGGGCGGCTCATATAGCGGTAGCAGGCGAGGCGGGACGACCGGCCGGGCCTTGTGGGTCCGCCGGGTTGACCCATGGGCGGGCGCCGGGAGGCAAGCAGGGGCGCGAGCCCCCGCCGCACGTAACACGCCGGGTGCCCGGTGGTCCGGCAGGACTGCCGGGACAGGCTGAACAGACCGGCCCACGGGGCAGGAGGGATCGTCGTGAGCGACGGAGTGCGGGCGCAGCAGGTCGATCAGGTGGTGCCCGGGCCATGCGACCCGGTGTACGGGTGCCCCGATCCCACCGAGATCGTCTGCATCGAGACGGTCAAGGTGTACGACTTCTGTTTCCAGACGGACCGGCGGGAGAACGTGTGCTTCCCCATCCCCGCCGCCTTCCAGGGGATCCTGCCCTCCGACCTGGTGACCTGTGAGATCGTGCAGGTCACCTGCCAGGAGGTCTCGCGGGAGGAGGACCCCAACAACCCCGGCTTTGCCGACGTGACCCTGCTGGTCACCGTGACCATGCAGTTCACCATCCGGCGCAATGACAGCGTGGTCGCCCAGTTCGAGGATTCCTTTGGCTTCCTCAAGACGGTGTTGCTCTGCGCGCCGGAGGGGACGGTGATCCAGTGCGACTCGGCCGGCTCGCGCTGCGGCCCGTGCGTGATCATCAACGGCCAGGTCTGCTGCGAGGTCGACCTGTGCCTGCTGATCCAGTCCAAGGCGCTGGTCAAGCTGCTGGTGCCGGCCTACGGCTTCTGCGTGCCGGCGCCCTGCGTCACCCTTCCCAAGCCGCCCCTGGTCTGCCCGCCGGAGAACCTGTTCCCCCCGCAGTGCGTGCCGCCCACGACCTGACGAACCGGCGGCACCGGCGCAAGGGGCCGCACCGCCTGGCGGTGCGGCCCCTGCAGCTTCTGCGCCGTCTGCCAGGGGAGGCGAGCAGGTGGTAAGGCGAAAGGAGGGTGGCCGCATGGGACGGCCAGCCGCTCGGTGCTCCGGCTCCGACCCCGCCGGGCCCGGAGCCGGAGCGATTGAGGCCGGAGGTCCGGGTGCCGGACAAGCCGCCCCAGGCCATGGTCCCGGCGCCGGGCCCCATGACCCGGTGTCCGACGCGGTCCCCGGTCCGGCCCGCCCCCACACCCAGGGGGACCGCGGCGGGCGGCCCCGTTCATCACCGGGTGGGGCAAGCGGCACGCCCCGGGTTCCCGCTCCGGCCGCACAGGGGGTGCGGGACCGGCTGCGCCGCATTCTCCTGTCCCCAGCCGCCGGCCAGGCCCTGCGCCGGTGGGAGGCCACGGTACGGCCGCGGTACCCCCATCTCGACCCCCGGTTGCTGCGCCCCGATTATCGCTTCCCGCTGCCCCGGGGCAGCTACCGGTTGGACCGGGACACCTTCGGGGATCCGCGGCACTGGACCCCTTCGGGCCCGCGGCCCAGGCCGCATCAGGGCAACGACCTGCTGGCGGCCAGGGGGACGCCCGTCCGCTCGGTGGGGCCGGGCCGGGTCCTGGCCCGCGGCTGGAGCCCCTACGGGGGCTGGTTCATCCTCGTGGAGCTGGCCGGGACGGGCTATTTCGCCTACTACTCCCATCTGGACCGCTACGCTCCCGAGGTCCGGGTGGGACAGCGGGTGCGAGCGGGACAGGTCCTGGGGTACGTGGGCAACACGGGCTACGGCCCACCGGGGACCCGGGGCAAGTTCTGGCCCCACCTGCACTTCGAGTTGCGCCGGCAGGGCAGGCAGCCGGGGCCGGTCAACCCGTACCCTTATCTCCGGTACTGGGAGGCCCTGGAGGCCGCGGAAGGGGACGGCTGATCCCGGACCGGCCGGTCACGGTCAAGAGCTGAAGGAAAAGGGGCCGGGCGAGGTGGCCCGGCCCCTTGCGCGTTTTCCCTCGCCGGTTTCCATCGGCGCCCCTCCTTCGTTCCTGTTGGGCCTGCTCCGGTGCTTCATCCCGCGCCGGTGGCCGGCCGACCCCCGTTGCCTGACGGCCCGCCTCCCTCGGCGCCCGGAGCCTCAGGTCCAGCCCCGGAAGGACCCGGGCCTGGCCCCGCTCCCGGCGCCCCCGCGCCTGCCGCCCTGTAGACCGCCACCGTCGCCTCGACCATCGCGTCGAGCCCGAGGTGGGCCTCCGCGTAGCGCCGGCCAAAGGCCATCAGCTCCGCCAGCCACCTCCGGTCCCGGTAGAGCCGCAAGAGGTCCTGGAGGATGGCCGCCGGATCCGGCGGTCCCAGGCCGCGGCCGGTGCCGCTGAAGTCGGGGAAGTCCATTCGTTCCACCAGGTCCGGGGTCACCGGGCCGTGGTACTCCCGCCCCAGGATCAGGCAGGCGGCGCCCGAGGCCAGCCCCTCGCGGATGACCCGGCCCGTGCCAGCGACTACGTGCACCCGTCCCATCAACCGCTCCAGTTCGGAAACCCAGCCCAGGTTCTGGATTCGCCCCCCTCCCAGGCGGCGGGTGCTGGCCGCCCACACCTGGGCGTCCCGAGGAAGTCCCTGTACCGCTCGCCGGAACGCGGCCAGGGCGGGGCGCTTCCCGCGATCCACCCGACCGGCGTACAGGAGGGTCCAGCGCGGCTCGCGAATACCGGGGCGAAACCGTTCCAGATCCACGCCGTTGCCCACCACGGCGATCTTCGACCGGTAGGCTCCCAGGTCACCGGCTACGCGGGGGCCCACGCAGATGAGCCGGCTGGCCGCTGCCAGGGCGCGCCGGTAGGCCGGCTGGTCGAGCCCGAGACCGTGGCAGGTCAGCACCAGGGGAACGCCCAGCATCTCGGCAAGGCGGCGGCCCAGCTCGAAGGACCAGGACGACTGGGCGTGCACCACGTCGTACCGCTCGACCGGCAGACCGGCCCGCTCGCCCACCACAGGGGCGGGAAGGAAACGCACCACCACCCCCGCCTCTTCCAGGGCGGCCACCGTACCGGCGTGGGCTTGGCCACCGCCGCGGGAGTGGGTGACCCACAGGTCCACCCGGTGGCCCCGCCGCACCAGCCCCCGGGCCAGGTCCAGGACGTGGGCCGTCTGTCCGGACGGGAAGAATGCCGCCGTGAGCATCAGGACATGCAAGGTGCCATCCCTCCCATTGCCTGGTACCTATGCGCTGGCGTTGGTGTCGGTCCCCAGGAACCGGCGCCGGGATCCTGGCGTCCAAGGCGGTGCAGAGAGGAGGACGGCGATGCACCTCGGCGAGGGCGGGCGGCTGGCTTCTGGGCCTGCGGCCGCAGGGACCCCGCCCGGCGGCGAGGCCGTCGACCCCCCGGTTCCGGCCGGCGACCCGGTCTCTGACGAGGACCTGGTCCAGCGGGCCTGCCAGGGGGACCACGAGGCCTTTGCGGAACTGGTCCGACGGCACCACGGGCTGGTCTACAACCTCTGTCTCAGGCTGGTGGGGCAGCCGGCGGACGCGGCCGACGCCACGCAGGAGGTCTTTCTCCGGGTGTTCACCCGGTTGGCCCGCTTCCGCGGCCAGGCCCGGTTCCGGACGTGGCTCTACCGGATCGCCGTCAACACCTGCCAGGACGAGCTGCGCCGGCGCCGACGGCGACCCTGGCCGTGGGGCGACCTCCACGGCGACCTTCACCCGGCTTCCACCCGCAGGAGGGGTGCAGCCCTGGGGTCCGCTCCGGATCCCGCCGGTGGGTCCGGTGCCGGGCTCTCCGCAGGCGGGGTCGGGGACGAACCCGGCCCGGCCGGCGAACCCGACCGGCCGCCCACCGGCGAGGGGGGAACCGCCGCACCGGCCGGAGCCGGCGGCACCGGCGACGGCGCCGGTGCCGCGGCAGCCGGGACCGCGGTGGCCGGGGCCACGCCGGATCCTGGCGGCGGGGGCACCCGCACCGGTACCAGCGCCCTCCGGGGCGGGAGCGGGAGCCGCGCGGCAGGTGCGGCGCGACCCCCTGTCCGGTTGCCCGATCCCTTCGCGCCGGGATCCAGTCCGGAAGCGGCGGTGCTGGCGGGGGAGATCCGCCAGGCCGTTGCCGCCGCCCTGGCCGGCTTGCCCGAGCCGTTCCGGGTGGCGGTCGTCCTCCGTGACCTGCACGACCTGTCCTATGAGGAGATCGGCGCCGTCCTGGGTTTGCGCCCGGGAACGGTGCGGTCCCGGATTCACCGCGGCCGCCTGCTGCTGCGGGACGCCTTGATCCGCGCCGGCTGGGCGCCGGGAACCGGAGGCGAGACGTCATGAGATGGTCCTGGATCGACTTCCTGGCCGGTTTCCCGGGCCCGGGACTCCACCCGTCCCGCTGGCTTGACGGCGACGCTCGGGCCCAGCTGCCGCCGCAGCGGCGGCAGGCCATCGAGCGCCACCTGGCCCGCTGCCCTCGGTGCCGGACCCTGGCGGAAGCCGAAGCCCAGGCTCGCATGGCCCTGGCGGCCCTGGAGACGGTGGAGCCGCCGCCCGGCCTGATGGAGGCCATCCTGGCCCGGACCGGGATCCCGGCCGGCGTCCCCTCCCCCGCGGCCGCGTCCGCACCAGCAGACCGGCCGGAAGCGGGACGGCCGGCGGTGGGGCCCGCACCCGGGGAAAGGGCCGAACCGGCGGCAAGGCCCGGCCCGGAGCAAGGGGACCGCCACGGGGGCCGCCACGGCCCAGGGCGCCGCCGGGTTCCGGGGCGCGGGCCGGGGCGCAGGCCCCTGCCGGCGGTGCTGGCGGCCGCGGCGATGGTGGCCTTGGTCCTCCTGGCCGGCCGGTTCGGCGGCACCGGTGACGGCCCGGCCGGCTCGCAAAGCACCCCTCCGGGCCGGCAGGGCCTGCCCGCCTTGGAAACGGCGGGCACTCCCGCCGGCGGTCCTCCGGTGGCCACCGATCGCGACGAGGTCCGGGAAGGCGGGACCGTGGCGGCGAACCGGGCGGGCGCGGGGGAGGCCGCAGAGGCCGGAGCGGAGGGATTCGGGGACGGGCCGGGAGCGGCTGAAGGAGCCGGGCCCGCGGACCCCGCCGGCGTGCCGGCTCCCGGACCCCGGGGCGGTGACGCCGCCGCAGCCGGCCTCCTGGCTACGAGTCCGGGTCGGGACCGGCAGGGCCCGTGGCTGATCCGCTCCGGCCGCCTGGAGCTGGCCGTGCCGGACGTGGAGCCCGCCTTCCGGGAGGCACAGGCCGTGGCCCGGCGCCTGGGAGGCTTCACCGAGCAGGCGCAGCTGGAGGGCGGGGGACCGGCCCGCTTCGCCTACCTGGTGCTCCGCGTGCCCGACCAGCGGCTGGAGGAGGCCATGGACCGCCTAGCGGCCCTGGCCGGTGACGGCCGGGTCGACCTGAGGGCCCTGAGTGCCGAAGACATCTCGCAGCAGTGGGTGGATACCCAGGCCCGCCTGGCCAACCTCCGGGCGCAGGAGGAACGGTTGCGGCAGCTGGCCGGGCGTTCGGGCAGTGTGGAGGAGCTGCTCAAGGTGGAACAGGAGCTCTGGCGGGTGCGCGGGGAGATCGAGCAGCTGGAGGGCCAGGTCCGCTACTGGGAACAGGCCATGCGCCTGGCCCGGATCGAGCTGGCCATCGAGGCCTTGGCGCCCCAGCCTGCCCCTCCCGCCGGCGACCTGTTCACCCGCGTCCGCCTGGCCTGGCAGGCCTCGCTGCGGTCCCTGGCCACCCTGGCCACCCTGGCCCTGGTCGGGGCGGCGATCGTGCTGCCGTATGCCGCCCTGGCCGGCGCCGTCGTGCTGGCCTGGCGCATCGGGCGCCGGTGGCGAGGACGCTGACAGGCCGAGCCCTTGGGCGCCGGCAGAACCCAAGGCTTGCGAAGCGGGACCTGAGACCTGCGAAGTTGGGCTTGCGGCACTGAGGCGACCGGGGAACCACCTCGTATATGGTATCCCCAGATCCTGCAAGGAGGGGATGCGTTATGGGTGCGTGGCGCCGGGATTCCGTACCCACAGGGTTTGGTCCGGAGCGCCCGTCCTGGCGGTGCCGCGTTGCCGCCTGCGTGGTCGCCGGGGGCATCCGCATCGGCAACATGTCCCTGGGGGCCGCCGGCTGCTCCGACGGTACCGACTCGCTGTCGACGGCGGTGAACAATGCCGTGACCGCGGGGATCGTCATGATGGTGGCGGCGGGCAACGAGGGGCCCAACCGCTGCACCATCGGGGCCCCGGGGGCGGCGGCCAGCGCCGTCACCGTGGGGGCCGTGTACGACCCCGGCGAGCGGGGCTGGGTGCTGGCCGAGTTCTCCAGCCGCGGGCCGACGGCCGACGGTCGCATCAAGCCCGACGTGACCGCCCCGGGCCGCAACATCACCGCGGCGAAGGCCGGTTCGACCAGGGGGTACGTGACCTACAGCGGAACGTCCATGGCAACGCCCTTCATCGCCGGCACGGCGGCTCTGATGCTGGACGCCAACTACGGGCTCACGCCGTCCCAGGTGAAGAGCCTGCTCACCGCCTCGGGCAACGTGAAGGATTTCGGCCCGGGCGGCAAGGACATCGACTGGGGCGCCGGCATCAGCATCGCCTACAACGCGGTCAAGGCCGCAGGTGGGTACAGCGGCAGCTTCAGCGACGGCCTGCAGCACGCCTACTGGGCGGGGTCCCTGTCGGGCAGCGGTGACAGCGACGTCTACAGCGTGACCGTCACCGACGCCAGCCGGCCCCTGGGCCTGACGATGAACATGGCCTCCAACCGTTACCTGAAACATCGTCATCTGTTTCAGGCAGCCGATCCTCACGGATCGGCAGTGCCGGTCTTACCCGACCATGTGCCGGTGCCGGCTTCCCGCTTCCTCCGGGACCGCCTGCCAGGTGGCAGGTCTTCCATCCCGTCCACGGGCGTTTAACGTCTCCGGGCCACTCCCGGCGACGGCGGCCACGAGGGCCGCGAGATTCCGGGCCGCGTTTTCGTCCCGGTCGAGCACGAGCCCGCATTCCTCGCAGCGGAAGGTGCGCTGCGAAAGCGGCAGCGACGGCTTGATCGCGCCGCACTGGGAACAACGCTTGCTGCTCGGGTAGAACGGCGGCGCTTCGATCAGCTTCGCTCCGTACCATGAGCACTTGTAGCTGAGCTGACGGCGGATCTCCGCCAGGGACGCATCGGCTAGCGCCCGGGCCAGCCGACGGTTCCTCAACATGCCCGCCACATGCAGCTGTTCAACCACCACCACGCCATATCTGGTCGCCAGCTGGTGCGTCAGCTTGTGAAGGGCATCCTGGCGGATGTTCCGGGCCCGCGCATGGAGCCGGGCCAGCCGGCGGCGGGCCTGTTGCCACCCCCGGCTGCCCTCCTGGCGGCGGGCTAGGGCGCGGTTCCACCGGGCGATCTTCTTCAGCGCTTTCTCAAGCGCCCGGGGATTCGGCCACACCTCGCCGGTCGAAAGGACCGCCAGGTGCCGCACACCGGCATCCACGCCCACCACCTTGTCTGGGAACCGGGGGCGGCCCGGCGGCCGCTCCACCTCGCAGGTGAAGCTGACAAACCACCGGCTGCCTTCGCGCGAGACGGTGGCCGAAAGGATGCGGGCCGTCCCCGCCTGGACTCGCTCCAGCAGGGCCGTCGTCGGTTCGTGGGTCTTCACCCGCCCGATCCGAGGCAGGACAACGTGGCTCTTGTCGTCCACCCGGATCGCGCCGGTGGTGAACCGCACGGACTCACGACCCCGCCCCTTCTTCCGAAAGCGCGGGAATCCAACCCGGCGGCCCTTACGTTCACCCTGGCGGCTCTTCGACCAGTTCTGCAGGGCCCGGGCGAGTCCGTCCAGACCGGAGGAGTAGGCCTCCTTCGAGTTCTCCCGCCACCAGGGGGCGACGAGGTGCTTTTGCCGGTTCCACTCCCGCCGCAAGGCCGGAAGCGTCCACGGCACCTCCACATCCTCACCCCGGGCACGGGCTTCCAGGCGCTCTTTCACCAGGGCCAGGCCCCAGTTGAATGCGAAGCGACGGGCGCCCACGTGGGAGGCCAGCGCCCGTTCCTGGCGGGGTGTGGGGTCCAGGGCGAAGCGGTACGCTTGAAGAACCTTCATTCGACATCGCCCCTACGGGCTGCCGCCAGGGCTCGCAGGGCCCGATTGCGCGCCCCCCTCCGGCCATACAATCGAGCGCAGAAGGAGGTCAACACTTCAATCATGTCGCGCACAAGGTCATCCGTTGATTCGCTCGGATCCACGACCACGATCCGCCGTCCCTGGGCTGCGAGAGCGGCTTCCAGGTACTCCACCCCAAAGCGGGCCAACCGATCACGGTGTTCCACCACAATCGTTGCAACCGATGCGTCGGCCAGAAGTCGGCGAAACTTCGCCCGTTTCCCATTCAGCCCGGACCCGATTTCCGTGACCACCTGGCCCACATGAAACCCGTGCTCCGTCGCCCATGCCGTGACCCGGGCAACTTGACGGTCGAGATCGCTCTTCTGGTCGTGAGAGGAAACGCGGGCGTACACCACCGTCTTCCCTTTTGCCGGAGCTGGCAGGTCCACGAGAATGGTCCCGGATGGGGTCTGCCGGGCAGGGACGGGCAGCCGGCCCGCCTTCCACCAACGCCAGGCGGTGATGTAACTGATTCCTTCACGCTTGGCCCACTCGGAGAGCTTCATACCTGAAATATAGCACATATGTTTGCCTATGTCTGACTATGTTTCGGCAAGCTGTTCACGACCCCAGCTGCGGCATCTGGAGCTGCAGCCCGGACTTCGACCTCTACCTGTACGATCCGGCCGGGCGCCTGGTGGCGCGGTCGGAGGGGACGGCCCGGGAGGAGCGGATCCTCTACCAGCCGACGGCCACGGGCACCTACCTTGTGGAGGTCTACAGCTACGCCGGCTCGGGAAGCTACCACCTCGACGCCAGCTACCGGTGACGCCGGTGGCGGATACGGGTGGCGGATGCCTGTAAGCGTGGGGTGGCGCATGCCGGTGCCGGATGCCGGTCACCGTGGTCGCGGATGGCAGCTTAAGGGCCCGGCCGCGGGGCCGGCCCGGTTTGTCTACAGACCCGCCAAGGGGGCGGTGCCATGGGCCCTCCGGCCAGACGGCCGGGGGGCCCGGCTCTTCGTGGAGGCTGTGGCGGGACCGGTGCGGCGGTGGCCGATGCTACAATGAACGGGACAAATCCCGTCACCCCATGGGGGCGCGACGGGCACGGAGGCATGGGAGCCGCCCGGCGCGGTTGTCGCGGGGAGGGGGCAGCACGTCGATGGACGCCGATCGCCAGCAACAGGTAGCCGGGTCGCCGGGCGCGACTTGGTCAGGAGGAACCTGGCCCCGGCCGGTGGCCGGGGGGTCGAAGACCCCGCCGGCGGGGCAGGAGGGCAGTACGGCCGGCGGGCGTCGGGGAGGGACGGGGCGCTCCCAGGGACGGGGTAGCGGTGTCCCATCCCGCCCCCAGGACCTGCTGGCGCCCGACCCGGAGCATCTCGAAGACAAACTGGTCCTGATCGACGGCCACAGCCTGATGTACCGGGCCTTCTTCGCCCTGCCACCCCTGGCCACGGCCGACGGCCTGCCGACCAACGCGGTGTACGGCTTCCTCACCATGCTGCTGCGCCTGCTGGAGGAGGAGCGACCCCGCTACCTGGCCGTCGCCTTCGACCGCGGCCTGCCGACCTTCCGCGTGGAGCGGTACCCCGACTACAAGGGACACCGCCCGGAGACGCCGGACGACCTGCGGAGCCAGTTCCCGATCCTCAAGGACGTGCTGGCCGCCATGGGCGTCCCCATGGTGGAGCACGACGGCTTCGAGGCCGACGACCTGCTGGGCACCCTGGCCCGTCGGGCCCGGGCGGCCGGGGTACCCAGGGTGTTGCTGGTCACCGGCGACCGGGACGTGCTGCAGCTGCTGGACGAGGGTATCGAGGTGCTGCTGACCCGGCGGGGGATCAGCGACGTCCAGCGCTACGACCGCCGGCGCATCCGCCAGGAGATGGGGATCGAGCCCGCCCAGTACCTGGACGTCAAGGCGCTGATGGGCGACGCCTCGGACAACATCCCCGGGGTGCCGGGGATCGGCGAGAAGACGGCGCTCAAGCTGATCCAGCGCCTGGGCGACCTGGAGTCCGTGCTGGCCAACCCCGAGGAGGCGGGCGGCAAGAAGCTGCCGGCTGCCTTGCGCGAATACGCCGATCAGGCGCGCATGAGCCGGGAGCTGGCCCGCATCCGCACCGACGCCCCGGTGGACTTCGACCCCGAGCGCTGGATCCGCCGGCCGGCCGATCCCGGCGTGCTGCGCCCGCTGCTCATGCGGCTGGAGTTCCGCAGCCTGGTGGAGCGGCTGGGGCTGACGGCGCCGGCGGCCGGCGGAATCCAGGGCGCCCCGCGCCACCAGGCCGGGGGACCGCCCAGGGGGGCACCCCGCGACGGGGATCGGGCCGGCCCGTCCGGGGCCAGGGCCGGTGCGGACCCGCGCCGTGCAGGCGACGACGGGGCGAGAGGCGGACGGGGTGCGACGGACGAACCGGCTTCCGCCCGCGGCCCCGAGGCGGGGACGCCCACCGGGCTCGCCGGAGCCGACGGGCTCGCCCCCGGCACCGCGGACGCGGGCGCCGGCTGGCCGGGCGCGGTGGAGGAGCTGACCGCGGAGGCGGTGGCGTCCTGGCTGGACGCGGCGGCGGGGGCCGATGCCGGCGCGGCGCCCGAGGACGCCGACCCGGCAACCGAGCCGGTTGCGCCGGCGGTGGGGCAGCGGTTCGCCGTCGCCGTCGTGGCGTCGTGGGAGGGGGAGGGGGACGAGCCCCGGGGTGGAGCCGGGGCCGTCCTGGCCGGCCTCGGCCTGGCGGCGGGGGGGCGGGCCGCGGCGTGGACGGCTGGGTCCACCGCAGGTGATGGCGCGGGCGCCCGGCCTGGTGCGGCGGGCCGGACCGCTCCGCCGGGGGCCGGCGCCGGCTCCGCGGACGATCCCTCCCCCGCGGCGGCAGGCGTCCGCGGCGACGCGGGAGGCGCCGGGACCGCCGGTCCCGGCGTGCAGGCGGTGCTGCGCGCCCTGCGCGGCCGGCCGCTGGCCGGGTTCGACCTCAAGCCGCTGTACCGGCTTCTGCTGCGCCAGGCGACCGGGGAGCGAGCCCCCGCGCCCTCGGGAGCGGCCAGGGGCGACGGCGCGGGATCGGCCTCGGGCCAGGCGCTCCTGCCGCCGCCGGTGGCCGACCTCAAGCTGGCTGCGTACCTGCTCGACCCGGTGCGCAACCGTTACCACCTCGTGGACACCGCCCGGCAGTTCTTCGGCTGGGACCTGGAGGAGGGGCCCGCCGACCGTCCCGCCGACCCGGCCTGCCGCACCGTGGCGCTCTTGGGACGCGACGCCGCCCTCTGCGCCCGGCTGCGCCCCGCGGTGGAGGCGGAGATCGCCGCCCGCGGCCTGGAGCGGGTGTATCGCGAGATCGAGCTGCCGCTGGTGCCGGTGTTGGCCGCCATGGAGGAGGCCGGCATCGCGGTGGACCGCCGCCAGCTGGAGGAGCTGGGCCGGCTCTTCACCCGGCGCAGCCAGGAGCTGGCCGAGCAGATCTACGAGCTGGCGGGCGAGCGCTTCAACATCAACTCCACCCAGCAGCTGGGGCAGATCCTGTTCGAACGCCTGGGCCTGCCGGTGGTGAAGAAGACCAAGACCGGCTTCTCCACCGACGCCGAGGTGCTCGAGACCCTGGCGGCCAAGCACCCCATCGCCGAGCTGGTGCTGGAGTACCGGTCCCTGGTCAAGCTGCAGGGCACCTACGTGGACGGGCTGGCGGAGCACATCGGCCCCGACGGTCGCATCCACACCACCTTCCAGCAGACGGTGGCGGCGACGGGCCGGCTCTCCAGCACCCAGCCCAATCTGCAGAACATCCCGATCCGGGACGAACCCGGCCGCTCCCTGCGGCGCGCCTTCGTGGCGCCGCCGGGCCACCGCCTGGTGGCGGCCGACTACTCGCAGATCGAGCTGCGGGTGCTGGCCCACTACAGCGGCGACCCCGGGCTGCTGGAGGCCTTCGCCCGCGGGCAGGACGTCCACGCCCGCACGGCCAGCGAGATCTTCGGCGTACCCCTGGAGCGGGTCACGCCCGAGCAGCGGCGGGTGGCCAAGGCGGTGAACTTCGGCCTGGCCTACGGGCAGACGGACTTCGGCCTGGCCCGCGCCCTGCGCATCGACCGGGCCGACGCCCGGCGCTTCATCGATCGCTACTTCGAGCGCTACCCCGGGGTCAAGCGCTACATGGAGGAGACCGTCCGACGCGCCCGCCAGGAGGGCGAGGTGAGCACCCTGCTGGGCCGGCGCCGACCGGTGCCGGAGATCCGCCACCGCGTCTACCACATCCGCCAGAACGCCGAGCGGGTGGCGATCAACACGCCGATCCAGGGGACCGCCGCCGACATCATGAAGCTGGCGATGATCCGGGTGTACCGGGCGCTGGCCGAGGAGGGGCTGCGGGCACGGATCGTCCTGCAGGTCCACGACGAGCTCCTGCTCGAGGCGCCGGAGGACGAGGTGCCCGCCGTGGCCGCCCTGCTGCGGCGGGAGATGGAGGGTGCCTTCACCCTGGCGGTGCCGCTGGTGGTGGAGGTCAAGGCCGGCGCCAACTGGTACGAGATGGAGGCCGTCGACGCCGGTGCCTGAGCTGCCCGAGGTGGAGACCATCCGCCGCGATCTGGAGCGCCACCTGCGGGGGGCGCGGGTCGCGGGGGTGCGGGTCCTGCGCCCCGAGGTGGTGGTGGGGGCGTCGCCGGCGGAGTTCGACCGCCTCCTCCGCGGGGGCCGGTTCCTCCGGTTCGCGCGCCGCGGCAAGTACCTGCTCTTCGAGGTGGAGGTCCCCGACGAAGCGGCCGCCGCGGCGCTCCGCCGGGGCCGAGGGGCCCGCCAGGGCCGAGCGGGCTCAGGGGCGGCGGACGCCGCCCTGCACGGCACGCCCTCGGTTGCGTCCGCGAAGGGATGCGTTCCCGGGGGGCGCGAGCCGGCGGCATCGGCTCCCCTCGGCGCGGCGCGGCGGCCGCGGCGGCGGTGGCTGGCGATCCACCTGCGCATGACCGGCCGGCTCACCCTGGCGCGCCGCCACGAGCCCCTGCCGCCCCACACCCACGTGGTGTGGGAGCTGGCCGACGCCGGGCCGTGGGAGGAGCTGCGCCTCTCCGACCCGCGGCGCTTCGGCCGGGTGTACCTGCTGGGGCGGAGCCCCCTGGGCCGGGGGCCCGGGCTGAGGCCCGGCGACGGCGCCCGCCGTCAGCGCGATGCCGGGATGCCGCCGACGGCTCGCAGCGCGGGTGCCGGCGCCCGCAGCCTCCAGGCTGCGGGCGGCGACCCGGGCCGGCCGGACCCCACGCCGCCGGAGCGGCGCGGCGACCCGGACCAGCCGGGCCCCAGGCCGCCGGAGTGGCGCGGCGACCCCGGCCGACCGGACCCCATACCACCGGGGCTGCGCAGCCTGGGGCCCGAACCCCTGGGCCGCCGCTTCACGGCCTCGGAGCTGGCCCGGCGGCTGGCCGGGCGGCGGGCGCCCATCAAGGCCGTGCTCCTGGACCAGCGGGTGGTGGCCGGCCTCGGGAACATCTACGCCGACGAGGCCCTCTTCCGCGCCCGTCTGCACCCGGCCCATCCCGCGGGGAGCCTGTCGCCGACCGCCTTGCGCCGGCTGGTGCGGGCGGTCCGCCGCGTCCTCCGCGAGGCCCTGGCCGCCGGCGGCACGACCTTCTCCGACTACCGCGACGGCCTTGGGCGCCGCGGGCGCTTCGCTGAGCGCCTGGCCGTCTACGGCCGCGCGGGCGAGCCCTGTCCCCGGTGCGGCACGCCGATCGCCGCCCTGCCCCTGGCCGGGCGCACCGCTCACTTCTGCCCCCGTTGCCAACCCCCGCCCGACGCCGCCGGCGGCGAGGTCGGCCGGGGCGCGGCCTGCCCTCGCCGGGGTGCCGGCCCTCTCGCCCGCTAGGCGTCGTCTTCGCGGCGATCCCGCGGGCGCCGGCTGGGGCCGGGACGCGTCGGCGAGGCGGCGCCGCCGGGGGACGGGGCGGCGGGACCGCCCGCCCCGGGGGCGGGCCGCGTGGCCTGCGGGGCCCCGTAGGCCGTGGCGTCGGGTTCCGGACCGCCGATGTCCGCCGTCACCCGCAGTCCGGGGACCTCGAATTCCACCTGGGGACGCACGCCGATGGCCCGGGCCTGGGCGTCGGCCAGTTCCTCCAGCTCGTCGATCCAGCGGTCGTCGTCGGTGAAGGAGGACGGGGCGCCGGAGGTCACGGGTCGATCGGGCGCCGGGGCGCCGGGTTCGGGACGAACCCGGCCCCTGACCGGCGGCCTCCCGGTCCCCTCCTCGGTCGCGTCAGGTCGCCCATCGCGCGGCGACATGGCCCTCGCTCCTCTGCCGGGCCCGGAGTGGGCGGAAGGACCCGGCTCCTGTAGCGTGGCCACCCCGGCGGCCGAGCAACCGTGGACGCGAGGGGGCGGGGAGCCGCAGCTCCCCGCCCCCTCGCGGGCAGCACCCGATGCCGTGGCCCGGCGGCGGCCGATGCCATGGCCGGCGCGGCGCCGACGGCGCGCCGCGCACCCCATCCCAAGCCGTGCGCCCCATCGCGGGCCGTTCCCAGCGCCCCCGGCCGCATCCCGGCCGTCCCAGGGCCGGCGGCCATCATGCCGGGGCGACGCCCGGCGGCCGGCCCGTCATGCGCCGTGGGGCAAGGGCGATCCGCCGGCAGCGCGCCGGCGGATCGCCTCACCCCTCACCGCAGCGGGGCACCGCCGCAGGCGGCGCCGGGGACCGCCCGCTCCGCGGCGCCGGGCCCTCGCGCCCACCCCGCGCCGCACCGGGGTCCCGCCGCCGGCTCAGTAGGCGAACCGGTGGTTGCCGATCCAGCCCGCGCTGGGCCGGCTCTCCAAGAAGGGCTGGTAGCCGGACTTCATCGGGTTCCAGAAGTAGAGGGCGCCGCCGGTCGGATCCCAGCCGTTGACGGCGTCGATGGCCGCCTGCCACGACTCGGCGCTGGGTTCCTGCCAGAAGGTCCCGTTGAGCACGGGTTCGAACTGATAGGGCTCGAAGAGCACCCCGGCCACCGTGTCCGGGAACAGGGGGCTCTTGACGCGGTTGAGGATCACGGCGGCGACGGCCACCTTGCCCACGTACGGCTCGCCGGCCGCCTCGGCCTCGACCATCTGGGCCAGGAGGCGCAGCTCGTAGTCGCTGACGTGCACCCCGGACCCGGTGCGACCGCCCCGCTCCGGCGCGGCCGGCGCGGCCGGGCGTCCCGAGTCGCCGCTCCCCGATCCGCCGCTCCAGCCGCCGAGGGGCACGATCAGGCGCTGGCCGGGCACGATCTCGTCGGTCCCCAGGGCATTGGCCCGCTGCAGGGCCGCCGCCGTCAGCCCGTACTTGCGGGCGATCTTGAAGAGCGTGTCCCCGGGTCGCACGGTGTAGATGTCATACCGCTCCACCTTGGGGATCGCCAGATACGTGCCGGCCCACACCACGTCGGCCGACGGCAGCCGGTTCAGCTCGACGATGTCGGCCATCGGCACCCCGTAGCGCTGGCTGATCTTCCAGATGGTCTCGCCCCAGCGCACGTAGTGGGTGACGAAGGCCGGACCGCCGTGGGCGGCCGCCGGGGCCGCGGTACCCAGCAGGGTCAGGCCGGCCAGGCCGAACCCCGCCACGAGGCTTGCCAGCGTCCGCTGCCAACGCCGCTGCACCATCGCGTCCCTCCCCGGGTGAAATGGTGATGTAACATTGACGCAATGAATTATAGGGACGCGCAACAATTGCGATCATTAGCAAAATGTTTCCTGTTCGGGTGGGGAGAGACGCGTCAACAGGTGAGACGGGACTCGATGGAAGCGCGCTTGGCAGCTGCAATCCGCGAGGTGTGCAACCGGCGGGCGCCGGCGGCCGCCCGCCGGTCCGCCCTCAGTACGCGAAGCGGTGGTTGCCGATCCACCCCGCACTGGGCCGCGCCTCCAGATGGGGCTGATGGCCGCTCTCGGCCGGGTTCCAGAAGTAGAGGGCCCCGCCCGTGGGATCCTCGCCGCGGGCGGCATCCCGGGCGGCCCGCCAGGACGCGGGGCTCGGCTCGCGCCAGAACCAGCCGTTCAGGATGGGTTCGAACTGCCAGGGCTGGAAGATCACCGCTTCCACGGTGTCCGGGAAGAGGGGGCTGCGCACCCGGTTGAGGATCACCGCCCCTACGGCCACCTTGCCCGCGTACGGCTCGGCGCCCGCCTCGGCCTCGATCATCTGGGCCAGGAGGCGCAGCTCCCAGGGGCTCAGGGCCATGGGCGGGTGCCGACGCTGGGGCCCACGGGCGGCTGGGCGACCCTCGCGCTCGGCTGGGCGACCCTCTCTCCCGCCGCGGAGATGCCGATGCCCTACGTCCGATCCGCCCTTGTGGGGTCCGGTGGGTGCGTCCCGACGCCATCCGGTGGCACCGTCCGCGCGCAGCGTGGCGGCCCCGGGCCGGGGCGCGCCCTGGGTCGCGATCCCGTCCGCGTCCTGGATGCCCCGGCCGGATGAGCCGCCCGGACCGCCTTCGTCGGCGTCGTGGGCGCGGGCCAGGACGGGGGCACCGCCCGTCAGCCCGGGGTGCGCCTCGCCGGCCACGGCCGCCACCGGCCCCGCGAGGACGAAGGCCAGGGCCAGGGCGACGGCCAGGATCGGCCCGCCGGGCGACGCGCCTCCAGCCGACCGGCCGGGCGGCTGCGGGCTGGCCGGGGTGACCTGCTCCTTGGCAGCAGCCTGCATGGGAGCCCCTCCTCCAACCGTATGTCGTGAACCGTCGTCCGCCGTGGCGTCCCCGCCGCACGGCGTTCGCCACGTTTGTGTATGGAAATAGGCTATTTCAACTTTTTACGCGTAAATTATAAGAAGTCGTAGATTTCTCGACATCGTTCAATCCATGGTCATGAGGACGGAGATCGACAGAACAGGAAATCGCCGGTTCCGGCGGGCGGTGGCCCGGCCGACGCGCCGTCCGGCCGACAGCGCCTGTCATCGCGAGGGCCCCGGGCGCGCGGTATAATCGCGACGGCTGCGGTCCGAACGGGAGGCGGGACGCGGTCGCAGCGCCGGACCGGTGGCGCAGCGGCGTCGTCGGCAGGGTTTGAGGGGGTCGGTCCGACATGATGGTGGTGGCGTTGGAGTTCGACGACCCGAAGAAGCTGGAGGCGGCGGTCCAGCGCCTGCGCAAGAACCTGGGCGTGACCGGCGAGCTGGCCATCAAGCCCCTGGAGGGAGGCCGCTGGCGGCTGACCATCACCTCCGAGAAGACGCTGCGGGAGGCGTCCCTGGAGCGGTTGGGCGGCCAGCGGGTCGACCTGTGAGGCCGGCTGACGGCCCCCTGCCGCCGGGCCGCGGCGACGCGGGCGACCCGGGGACCGGCGGGGAGGGGGCGCGGCCGGCCTCCGCGCGGGTCCGCCCCTTGCTGATCGGCCTCACCGGCGGCATCGGCAGCGGCAAGAGCGTCGTCGCGCGCATGCTGGAGGCCCTGGGCGCGGCCGTCGTCGACGCCGACGCCATCGCCCGCGAGGTGGTGCGGCCGGGCGAGCCCGCCCTGGACCGGGTGGTCCAGGTCTTCGGACCGGCGGTGCTCACCCCCGCCGGCGAGCTCGACCGGCGCGCCCTGGGTCGCATCGTCTTCCAAGACGAGCGGGCGCGCCAGGAGCTGGAGCGCATCCTGCACCCGGCCATCCACCGGCGGACGAGGGAGCGCATCGGCGCCCTGCTGGCCGGCGGGCGCCATCCTGCGGTGGTCTGGGACGTGCCCCTCCTCTTCGAGGTCGGCGCGGAGCACCGGGTGGACCAGATCTGGGTGGTCACCGCACCGCGGGAGGTGCGGCTGGCGCGGCTTCGGCGCCGGGATCCCGACCTCTCCGCCGAGGAGCTGGCGCGTCGGATGGCCGCGCAGTGGCCCCTGGAGGAGAAGGCAGCCCGCGCCCACGTGGTGATCGACAACGGCGGCAAGCTGGAGGCGACCCGCCGGCAGGTGGAGGCGGCGTGGCGTCGGCACGTGCTGCGGGGCGCGGCGCCGGACGGGGAGGGCGACGGCGCGTGAGCCGCCGGCTGGGCGCGGGGGTGCGGCGCCCCGCCGGGCGGGCGGAGCCGCCCGCCGTCGGGGATCCCGTCCTGCCGGAGCGGAGTCCCAGCCTCGTGCGGCTGGGCGCGGCCGGCAGCGGAGCGGGCGCAGCGGTGGAGACCGGCGGGCGATGGGGTCCGCCTGTCGTCCGCCGCGGACGCTGGCTGCCCTGGGGAGCCGCGGGGCTGCTCGGGCTCCTCGCCGTCCTGGCGGCCCTGTATGCCGCCTATCCCATCCCGATGGCCGACCTCGTCCACCGGGAGGCGGCCGCGTGCGGGCTCGACCCGTTGCTGGTCGCGGCGGTGGTCCGGCGGGAGAGTGGATTCGAGCCCCGCGCCGTCTCGGAGCGGGGCGCCCGGGGGCTGATGCAGGTCATGCCGGAGACCGGGGCCTGGGTGGCGGGGCGCTTGGGGCTCAGGGGGTATCATCCGGACCGGCTCTTCGAGCCGGCGTACAACCTTCGGTTGGGGTGCGCGTACCTCGCCTACCTGCTCGAGCGCTTCGGGGGCGATGCCGTGGCGGCCCTGGCGGCCTACAACGGCGGGGAGGGGACGGTGGACGACTGGATCGCCCGGGGTCGCTGGCACCCCCGGCGCGGCGCCGAGGCCATCCCCTACCCAGAGACGCGCCGGTTCGTCACCGGAGTGTTGCGCGACTATCGGGTGTACGTATGGCTGTACCGGCGCCTGCCGGCGCTGTGGCACGCGGTGCGCCAGGCCGGCGCGGCCGCCGGCCGCGGGCTTGGCGCCGCGGGGTGAGGACCCGAAGACGGCTTGCGCGCCGCCGGGCAGGGTGCTATATTACCAGTGCGCGGCCGATCCGAGCGGCAGCGCATCCATGCCGAAGTGGTGGAACTGGCAGACACGCGGTGTTCAGGGCGCCGTGGGCGTAAGCCCGTGTGGGTTCGAATCCCACCTTCGGCACCGGCGGACAGGGCGTGACGTTCCTGTCCGCCTTTCCCGTCCCGCCCCGTCCGTGCGGGCGCGACGTGCGAGGGTGCTGGAATTGGCAGACAGGCACGTTTGAGGGGCGTGTGGGTTTATCCCGTGCGGGTTCGAGTCCCGCCCCTCGCACCGGTTCGCCGGGCGGCGTGGCCCCGGGCCACGCCGCCCGGCCCGTTTTTTCACGCCGCGGAGCCGATCGCTGGCGGACCCGCCCCGCGCAAGGAGCTGCACGCGCCGGGCATGGGGAACCTCCCCCTGGGAGGAATGCGGGCTCGTGCTCGACCGGGGCGAGAACGCGGCCCGGGATCTCGCGGCCTTGGTGGCCGCCGTCGCCGGGAGTGGCTCGAGACGACGTGTCAGGCAACGGTAGGCAACCCCTCCCGGGCAAGGATAAGATCGAGCCGGGGTGCGCTGGAAACGTCGACCAGCACACCCACCGGCAATCCGGATGAGGGCAGGTGAACCCCTGGTGCAGCAGCTCTACCCCGAGGCGCGCCCCTGGCCCGATCCCCTGACCATCTACGACGACCTGGATCTGCCCGAGGGGCCGCCCCATCGCCCCTACGTGCTGGTGAACATGGTCACCACGGTGGACGGCAAGGTGACCATGGGGCGCGGCGCCATCAAGGAGGCCATCGGCAGCAAGGTGGACCACGCCCTGATGGCCCGGCTGCGGGCGCCCGTCGACGCCGTGCTGCGGGGGGCGGGCACGGTGCGCGCCTACGACGTACCCCCCCGGGTGCCCGACGAGTACGCCGAACGGCGCCAGGCCCGCGGCCTCCCCGCCCAGCCGCTGCCGGTGGTGATCACCGGCTCGTGCGACCTGCCCCTGGACGCCCGGTTCTTCCGGGACGCTCCGCGCCGTCCCCTGGTCATCACCCGCCGGGCCGCGCCCGGCGAGCGGATCGAGGCCGTCCGCCGCGTCGCCGACGTGGCCTTCGCGGGGGAGGACCGGGTGCAGATGCGGGCGGCCCTGGCCCTGTTGCGGGAGCGCTACGGGATCCGGCGCCTCCTCAGCGAGGGCGGTCCGACGGTGAACTTCGCCATGCTGGAGGCCGGCGTGGTGGACGAGCTCTTCTGGACCGTGGCGCCGAAGATCGTCGGCTATGCGGAGGACAAGACCATGGTCATGGGGTCCCGGCCCCTGGAGCCGCGGGTCCGCCTGCGCCTGGTCAGCGCCTTCTTCCACGAGGGCGAGCTCTTCCTCCGCTACCACGTGCTGGACTGACGCGAGCCCCCGGGGCGGCGGCCGCCGCCGCCCTCGGCGGTGCCAAGGCGGCCCCGCCTTCACGGGGATCCGTGGGGACGTTCCGGCCCCGCCTGCGGTGCCGGGGTCTGACGGCCGGCGGCCCCGTGGGGGTTGGCCGCGTCCGGGTCGGCCGCCGGCGGGACGGGAAGGCGACCCAGCTCCCGCAGGGGGCGGCGCTGTCGCCCCGTGACGGCGTCGAAGGGCCAGCCGTCCGCCGGCTCGTCCCACCCGCGGACTAGGGCGTCGGCCATGCGCGCGGCCCGCGCGTTGGCCCGCACGTCGTGGACCCGCACCATGTCGGCACCGTGGACCACCGCCAGGACGGTGGTGGCCAGGGTGCCCTCCAGCCGCTGGTGGACGGGCGTCTCGAGGACGTTGCCGATCACGGACGTCCGCGAGGCCCCCAGGAGCACCGGGTAGCCCAGGCTGCGGAAGGCGCCCAGGTGCTCAAGGATCTCCAGGTTGTGGCGGGTGCGCTTGCCCACGCCGATGCCGGGGTCGACCACGATGGCCTCGGGTCGCACCCCCGCCGCCAGGGCGCGGTCCACGCCCTCCTGCAGGTAGCGGGCGATGTCCAGCACCACGTCGTCGTACCGCGGCTGCCGCGCCAGGTTGCGGGGGTGTCCCTGCAGGTGCATGACGACGACCCCTGCCCCGTACCGCGCGCAGACGGCGGCCAGCTCGGGGTCCGCGTGCAGGCCGCTGATGTCGTTGATGATGTGGGCGCCGGCCTGGAGGGCGGCCTCGGCCACCGGCGCCTTGTAGGTGTCGATGGAGATGGGCACGTCCAGCTCCCGCACCAGGCGCTCGACCACGGGCATCAGCCGGGCCAGCTCCTCCTCGAGCTCCGGCTTGGAGGCGGCGATGTTGGCGCTCTCGGCGCCCACGTCGATGAGGTCGGCCCCCTCGGCCACCATCTCCAGCGCGCGCCGCACCGCCCGATCGGGCGCGTCGTAGCGGCCGCCGTCGGAGAAGGAGTCGGGGGTGACGTTGAGCACGCCCATGATCAGGGTGCGCCGCCCGAACACCAAGCTGCGCCCGCGGAAGTCGACCCGTCGCGGGACGCGGGCCAGGGGCACCTCGCCGGCCGCCCGCAGGGCGGCGGCCACCGCCGCGGACCAACCGGCGCCGTCGCGGCGGCCCGTGGGCCCGGCGAGCCCTTCCGGGGGAGGCGCCGGCGACGCGAAGGGCAGGGCACGAAGAGCCCGCGCCAGGGCGCGACCGGCTCCCTCCGCCCCGGAGGGCGGAGGCGGGCCGTCGGCGCGGCCGTCGCCGGCACCCCCGGCCGGCAGCTCGCCCGTCGGGCGGGACGAACCGGCCTGCAGGGGCCGGCTGGGCGGAGACCCCGCCAGGACCCAGCGACCGGCCAGCTCCCACAGCGCGGCGACGGCACCGGCCACCAGCAGGCTCGTCGCGCCGGCGTAGGGCCGCCAGGTGGCGAAGCCCGTCCGCGCCGCCGCGTCGTGGGCCAGGCGGCGGGCCAGGTCCGGCGGCAAGGGGGCGATCTCGAAGACGTGGTGCCAGCGGCCGTGGAGGGCGACGGCACCGGGCCAGCCGACCCGCACGAGGCGGGCGGCGACGTCGCCCGCGTGCCACGGTCCGCGGTGGACGGCCACGACGGGGGTCGAGCGGGGAGAGGACGGCATGGTCGGAACGCCTCCTCGCGCACAGGGGCGCCGCGGGACGACGCCCTGCTCCCGGTCCACCGGGAGGGGGGCCGCGCCGTGCCCCAGGGTCGCCGGCGCCAGCTCCGCCCACGCCCGTTCCGCCAGGGGTCCCCACAGGTCGTAGTGCGGGATGCGACCGTGGCGGCAGATGCCCCGGGCCGGCAGGCCGAAGCGGGTTCCCCACGCGGCCAGCCGGCGTTCGTCGGCGCAGAGGACCTTGACCAGGTAGGGCGCCACCTGGCCGCCGGGCACCGGACGGTGCCAGGGCTGGCGCAGCACCGCCAGCTGGCCGCGACGGGCCCGCTCCAGGGCGCGACGCCACTGTTCGACCAGGCGCACGGGCGATGCTCCTCGGACGAACCGGCCGGGCGCTGACCCGTCCGGCCGGCGGTGGGGCCCACCGGCATGGGCAGGGACCTCGCCGGTGGCGCTCGCCCCCATCATAGCAAGGAGGTGACCTCCATGCGGCTCCAGGACGAGGTGGCCGTGGTGACGGGCGCCGGCCGCGGCATCGGCTGTGCGGTGGCGCTGCGCCTGGCCGCGGAGGGAGCGGCCGTCGGCGTGCTGGACGTCGACGCCGCGGCCGCCGAGGCGACGACGGCGGCCATCCGCCGGCAGGGAGGCCGGGCGGTGGCGCTGGCGGCCGACGTGGCCGACAGCCCGGCCGTGGCCCGGGCCATGGCCCGGGTGGCCGAGGAGCTCGGCCCGCCGACCATCCTGATCAACAACGCGGGCATCGGCGGGTTCGTCCCCCTGGATCACCCGGAGGCCGAGGCCACCTGGCACCGCGTGCTGGCGGTCGACCTCACCGGGGCCTATCTCTGCGCGCGCCATGCGGTGCCCTACATGAAGCGGGCCGGCCGGGGCGCCATCGTCCAGATCGCCTCGACGCGGGCGCTAATGTCCGAGCCCGACGGCGAGCCGTACGCCGCCGCCAAGGGCGGGCTGCTGGCGCTCACCCATGCCCTGGCCATCAGCCTGGGACGCTACGGGATCCGCGTCAACGCCGTCAGCCCGGGGTGGATCGACACCGGTCACGAGCCCGTGACCGAGGCGGACCACGCCCAGCACCCGGTCGGCCGGGTCGGCCGCCCCGAGGACGTGGCCGCAGCCTGCGCCTTCCTGGTCTCGCCCGAAGCCGGGTTCATCACCGGCCAGAACCTGGTGGTCGACGGCGGCATGACCGTCAAGATGATCTACGCGTGAGCCCCGGTCCGTCGCGGCGGCCGCCGGACGCGGCGGGGCCCCGGGGAGCGGCCGGCGGCCTCAACTCAGGCGGCGTGCGATCTCGCGCCAGCCGGCGGGGTCTTCCATGCCCAGCCGCCAGATGGCGACGCCCCGGACCCGGTGCCGGCGGACCAGATCCAGCTTCTCCGCCCAGCTGCGGCCGTTCTCGAAGTAGACCGCGTGGCTCGAGCCGTCGTCGCCGGTGTAGGTGAAGAAGGGCACGCGGGCGCGGTCGTCCCACCGCACCTCGACGCCGCGCTCGCGGGCGAGCCGCACCGCCTGGGCGTGGTCGAGGTAGCGGGGCAGTCCGTCCCCACCCCAGTCGAACCCGAAGGCGCCCAGCCCCACGATCACCTTCTCTCGGGGTACGTGGCGCAGGGCGTAGCGGACCATGCGGTCGACGTAGTCCAGGGACGCCAGGGGGCCCGGCGGCGTGTCGGCGCGGTGCTCGGAGTAGGTCATCAGGATGAAGAAGTCCACGGCGCGGCCGAGGGCGGCGTAGTCGTAGGCGCCGGCGTTGGGATCGGTGGGGTCGTCCCGGTCCCGGGGGAAGACGGCGATGCTCAGCAGCTTCCCCTCCGGCAGCGCCTCCCGCACCTTGCGCACGAAGGCCGTCAGTCGGGGGCGCTCTTCGGGCGGCACGGTCTCCAGGTCCAGGTGGACGCCGTCGTAGCCCTCCTGCCGCATCAGGTCCAGCATGCCGCGGATGGCCCGGTCCTGGGCCCGGGGATCGCGGAGGAACCGGCGTGCGGTGGCGGCGCTGCGGTCGCCCGAGCCGTAGAGCAGGTTGTGGAGGATGAGCTCGACCTTGAGCCCGCGCCGGTGGGCGTCGGCGATCACCTGGCGGCGCCGCGGGGGCGGGGGCGCCCCGTAGGCCTCGATGGTGCCGTCGCCGGACTCCGCCAGTCGGAACCAGAAGGGTACGACGACGTCCAGGTCCCGGGCGTGACGGACCATGGTCGCGAAGGAGCCCGGCAGCCCGGCCTCCGGCTCGGGCTCGGTGTAGAAGCCGTACACCACCGGGTCGTTGCCGACGATGCCGGCGGCCCGGTTGGACGGCGGGCTGGGGCGCTGGCCGTCGCCCGGCTTGGCCGGGGGGCGGGCGGCGGGCCCGCCGGCGCAGGCGCCGAGGAAGAGGGCCGCGCCGAGGGCGAGGGCGACGAGCCGGATGACCGACGGCCGCCTCCGGGCCCGGCGGCCGCGTCCCGGGCGGCAAGAGGGGCGTTCGGGGCACTGCGGGGGCAGGGTGGTCACGGTTCATCCCTCCGCCCGCAGTGTCACCGACGGCATCGGCGACCATGCGCCCGCCCGTCCGGCGGCGCCGGAGGGGGCCGGCGGGGCGCGGGGCCCGGTGCCGGGCCGCCCGGGGCGGTGCGAGCCCGGGCCGGAGGCAGACCGGTGCCGCCGGGGGTGCTACGACCGCGGATGCCCAGCTCCGCCAGGCCGCGGACCAGGCCGTCGACGGCCGCGGCGGCCAGCGCCCGGCGGCCCTCCGGGCTCGTGAGCACGGCGCGGTCCGCCGGGTTGGTCAGGAACCCGAACTCCACCAGGATCGCCGGGCGCCCGGCCCGCGCGAGCAGGAAGAAGTCCGCGGGCAGCGCTTCGTTGCGGGCGGCCGGCGGGAAGGCGGCGTTGAGCCGCGCCTGCACGGCCCGGGCCAGGCGACGGCTGGGTTCGTCCCCCACCTGGTAGAACACGATGGGGCCGCGCAAGCGCGGGTCCCGGGCGGCGTTGACGTGCAGGCTCACCAGCGCGGCCGCCTGGGCGTCGCGGGCGATGCGCAGGCGTTCCTGCAGGTCGCGGCGCACGCTGGCGTCGTCGTCACCGGGGGCCAGGGCGTAGTCGCCGGTGCGGGTCAGCACCGTCCGGAACCCCGAGGCCTCGAGGAGGGGCGTCATCGCCCGCGCGAGCTCCAGGGTCAGGTGCTTCTCCAGGATGCGGCCGTCCAGGTGGGTGCCGCCGTCGATCCCGCCGTGGCCCGGATCGAGGACGATGACCGGCGCCCCCCTCGGGCCCTGGGAGGGGGGCGGCGTCTGGGCCCGCTGGCTCGACGCGATCAGGACCAGGGCCACCGCCGCCACCAGCAGGGCGAGTCGTCCCCCGGCGGCCGATCCTGGCGAGGCGTTCCCCGGCACCGCTCTCCCCCCGCGGGCGACGCGCCTGCCCGGCGATCCCGCCATCGACGATCCCGCCATCGATGTATGCCGCGGCGGGTTGGGTCTTGTCGCGCTGGTCGGCATTCCCGCGCCGCGGTGGCAGGAGGAACGCCGGGGCCGCAGCGGGAAGTCGATGTGGGATGCGCGACCGCGAGCCCAGGGGCCGTTTCGGGCCGCCAACCCAGGGGCCCAGCGGCCGCCGGGGGCGGCCAACCCAGGGGCCGCGGCACCGTCGCCCGGCCAGGGGTCCGGGAAGGGGTGGGACGGGTGGAGCGGGGGCAGGACCAGCCGGCGGCGCCACACCCGCCGGGACGCGGAGGAGGCCGCCCAGGAGGGTCCGCGGGGGGCGAGGTCGCCGGCGGGGATGCAGCGGGCCGGCCGGAGGGGGAGCTGCTCCTGATCGGCCCGGGTCCGCGGTGGGCGGAGGGGGCCGCACCGCCGGGAGCGCCGTCCGGCGGGTCGCGGGCCCGCGATGGCGCCGCCCCAGGGGCGGGGCGGCGCCGGCGTCCGCCGTGGCGCGGTGGATCCCGCCGGCGGCGCCGGATCCCGGCCGGACCGGGGCAGGGCGAGGCCGGCTCCGCTGGGGGTCCCGAGGGGGCTGGGCCCGCCGGCGGTGCCGGGCGACCCGCGGCGCGAGAGGGGGGCGGGGAGCCGGCGCCGCGGACCGCCGCCGGGCACCGGGCCGGCGGGACGAGCGGTGGCCCGCTGCCGCCGCCGGCGGATCCGGCGCCGCTGGGCTGGTTCCTGGTGGCCCTGGCCTACGCCTTCACCGCGGTGTACAGCGCTGTTCCGGCGGAGGGGAGCACCCTCTTCGGGGCCGGTCCGGCCGGGGCGGCCAGGATGGCCGTGGCCCTGGCGGTGGTGCCCTACCTGGTCGCGGGCCTCTATACGGGGTTGACCGATGGGGGCCGCGGATGGGTCTACCCGCTGACCTTCGCCGTCTGCCCGCTGGTCCTGGAGCGCCTGGCCCTCTACCTCTACGGGGTGGGCGGGCAGTGGATGCTGGCCGGCTTCCCCGCGGCATGGCGACAGGCGCTGTCCGTGGAGGGGGCCTTGGCCTTCACCCGCGAGACGCTGGCGCCGTATGCGAGCCCGGCCTACGTGCTCGGGGGCACGGGGAGCCTGGCGCTGACCGTGGGCGTGCACGCGGCGGTGGGCTTCGTGGTCCGCCGCGTGGGCCGCGGGCGCGCCCGCCGGCAGTGATCGGTCTGCTCAACACCCTGGCCGTCTTCGCCACGGGCTTCCTGGTGCGGCCCTTCGGCGCCCTGGTGTTCGGCCGCCTCGGGGACCTGATCGGGCGGAAGTATGCCTTCCTGATGACCCTGCTGATCATGGGCGGCGCCACCACGGCCATCGGGCTGGTCCCCACCTACGAGCAGATCGGCATCCTGGCGCCGCTCATCGTGCTGGTGCTGCGCCTGCTGCAGGGGCTGGCGCTGGGCGGCGAGTACGGCGGCGCGGCGACCTACGTGGCCGAGCACGCCCCCGACGGCCGCCGTGGCTTCTACACCTCCTTCATCCAGACCACGGCGACGCTGGGGCTTTTCGTGTCCCTGGCCGTGATCCTGGCCGTGCGCCTGTCCATGAGCCCCGAGGCCTTCAATGCCTGGGGCTGGCGCATCCCGTTCCTGCTCTCCTCCGTCCTGCTGGTGCTGTCGGCGTGGATGCGCGTCCGGCTCCAGGAGTCGCCGCTGTTCCAGCAGCTGAAGGCCCAGGGGAAGACCTCCCAGGCCCCCATCCGGGAGACGCTGCGCAACTGGAAGCTGGTGCTCCTGGCGCTGCTGGGCGCCACGGCCGGCCAGGCCGTGGTCTGGTACACCGGCCAGTTCTACTCCCTGGTGTACTTGCAGAACACCCTCAAGGTCGACTTCGTCACCGCCAACACCATCGTGGCCGTCGCCCTGGCCCTGGGCACGCCCTTCTTCATCGTGTTCGGCCACCTGTCCGACCGCATCGGCCGCAAGCCCATCATGATGGCCGGCAACCTGATCGCGGCCCTGACCTACTACCCGCTCTACCAGCTGATGCACCAGTACGCGGCGAACCCGGCGATGCTCACGTTCCTGGTGTGGATCCAGGTCATCTACGTCACCATGGTCTACGGACCCATCGCGGCCTTCCTGGTGGAGACCTTCCCGGGGAAGATCCGCTATACCGCCCTGTCGTTGCCCTACCACCTGGGGAACGGGTGGTTCGGCGGGCTGACGCCCTACATCTCCGCAAGCGTGGTGGCCAGCACGGGCAACATCTACGCGGGGGTCTGGTACCCGACCGCGGTGGCGCTGATCACCTTCCTGGTGGGGACCTTCTTCCTCAAGGAGACCAACGTGATCTCCATCTGGCAGGAGACCCACCCCGGCGAGGTCACGGCGGACTGACCGTCGACGGATGGCGGCCCTGCCGGTGCCGCGCGGCGGCCGGCGGGGCCGTCGTCGTGCCTTCCCTCCTGCGGTGGGGGCGGCGTGGGAGGCTGCGCCTCGCCGCGCCGTGCGGGGCGCGTCGTGGGGCTGGGGTTCTCGAGCAGGCCGCGGTGCCGCCGGACCGAGGGATGGGCGTCGCAGGATCTGGCCGTGTTCCGCTCTAAATACAGCAATGGGGAGCGGATTCCGTCGTCGGGCGGTGCAGCTGGGCGCTTCCCGCACGGCGGAGGCATGGCGCCCGGGCGGCCCGCCGGCGCCCTGCGCAGCGGCGCATGCGGCGCCGACGCGTCGGGGGCCGGCGGCGGGCGTTCCCCGCAGACCGCGGGGCCGGCGGCGGGCATTCCTCGGGGGGGCCAGGTGGGCCGGTGCGTCCCGCCGGTTCGTCCCGGCCGGAGTCGGCGGTGGCCCTTGCCGGCCGGCGCAGGTGCCGCGGTCCGAGGAGCCGGCCGAAGCGGTGCCCGTCGGAGGAGGACGTCCAACGCCCGTTGAGGGAGGGGAGATCATGGCGGCCGACGGTGGACGGCCCATCGACGCCTTGCTCAAGGAAGAGCGGCGGTTCGCACCGCCGGAGGCCTTCCGCGCCCGCGCCCACGTGAAGGACGAGTCGGTGTACGAGGAGGCCGAGCGGGATCCCGAGGCGTACTGGGCGCGGTGGGCGGAGGAGCTCGAGTGGTTCCGCAAGTGGGACAAGGTGCTGGAGTGGAACCCGCCCCATGCCAAGTGGTTCCTGGGCGGCAAGCTGAATGCCAGCGTCAACTGCGTCGATCGGCACATCCGCGGGCCGCGGCGGAACAAGGCGGCCATCATCTGGGAGGGCGAGCCGGGCGACACGCGCACGTTGACCTACTTCGACCTCTACCGGGAGGTCAACAAGTTCGCCAACGTCCTGAAGAGCCTGGGGGTGAAGAAGGGCGATCGGGTGACCCTCTACCTGCCGATGATCCCGGAGCTGCCCATCGCCATGCTGGCCTGCGCCCGCATCGGCGCGCCGCACTCGGTGGTCTTCGCCGGCTTCAGCCCGCAGGCCCTGGCCTCGCGCATGGAGGACGCCGGCTCGCGGTTCCTCGTCACGTGTGACGGGTACTACCGCCGGGGTAAGGTGGTGCCCCTCAAGGCCCAGGCCGACGAGGCCCTGCGGCTGCTGGCGGGCAAGCAGGACGTGGAGGCCGTGGTGGTGGTGCGCCGCACGGGGGACGAGGTGCCCTTCACCCCGGGCCGGGACCGCTGGTGGCACGAGCTGATGGACCAGGCCGAGCGGCTGTGCCCGCCCGAGGTCATGGACGCCGAGGACATGCTCTTCATGATGTACACCTCCGGGACCACCGGCCGGCCCAAGGGCATCGTCCACACCACGGGCGGGTACCTGACCGGCGTGTACGCCACCACCAAGTGGGTCTTCGACCTGCACGAGGACGACGTCTACTGGTGCATGGCCGACATCGGCTGGATCACCGGCCACTCCTACATCGTGTACGGCCCGCTGGCCAACGGCGCCACAGTGGTGATGTACGAGGGGGCGCCCGATTGGCCGGACAAGGACCGGCCCTGGGTGATCGTCGAGAAGTACGGCGTGACCATCTTCTACACGGCGCCCACAGCGATCCGCGCCTTCGCCGCCGACGGCCCCGAGTACCCCCGGCGGCACGACCTCTCCAGCCTGCGCCTGCTGGGCAGCGTGGGCGAGCCCATCAACCCCGAGGCGTGGATGTGGTATCACGAGCACATCGGCGGTGGCCGCTGCCCCATCGTGGACACCTGGTGGCAGACGGAGACGGGCGCCATCATGATCACGCCGCTGCCCGGCGTGACGGTCACCAAGCCCGGCAGCGCCACCCGGCCCTTCCCGGGGATCAAGGCGGCGGTGCTGGACGACCAGGGCAACCCGGTGCCGCCGGGGCAGGGCGGCGGCTACCTGGCCATCCTGCGGCCGTGGCCGTCCATGCTGCGGGGCATCTGGGGCGACGAGGAGCGCTACGTGAACACGTACTGGTCCAAGTGGGGTCGCGACATCTACTACCCGGGGGACGGCGCCAAGGTCGACGAGGACGGCTACTTCTGGGTCCTGGGCCGCGTGGACGACGTGATGAACGTCGCCGGTCACCGGCTCAGCACGATGGAGATCGAGAGCGCCCTGGTCTCCCACCCCGCGGTGGCCGAGGCGGCGGTGATCGCCGCGCCCCACGAGCTCAAGGGCCAGGTGCCGGTGGCGTTCGTGATCCTGGAGGCGGGCCGCCAGGGGAGCCCCGAGCTCGAGGCGGAGCTCAAGGAGCACGTGGCCAAGGTGATCAGCCCCATCGCCCGCCCCGACCGGGTGCTCTTCGTGCCCGACCTGCCCAGGACCCGCAGCGGCAAGATCATGCGGCGCCTCTTGCGGGACATCGTGGAGGGTCGGGAGCTGGGCGACACCACCACCCTGCGCGATCCCGAGGTGCCCGAGCAGCTGCGGCGGATGTACGCGGCCCGTTAGGGAGAGCCGGCCGGCGGCCCGCGGCTCCCGCTCAGGGATGGCCCGCGACTGGCGGTACCCCTGGGGGTGGACGGCGATCGCGGTCGCGGAGCGGCCCGCCGGCGCCCGTTGGCCAAGGTGGTCCTGGAAGCGCGGCAGGGGCCCGAGGCCCCTGCCGCGTGCCTTCGATGCCCGCGGGCCGGAGCCAGGGCGGACGGGCGCCCGGCGCGGAGGAGCGAAGCGGGGGCGGTCGAGGCGGGGACGGTGTCGCACGCCTTTGCGGTGACGTAACGCGAACGTGCCGCGTTCGCGATGGGGGGAGGCTGCGGTGTCACCCGCCATCGTCGGTGTGACGGCGTGTGCCATGGCGCACGGTGGAGCGGATCACCCTGGTGGAAAACGTCAAAGACGGTTTACAATCGAATGCGATTGATTGACGCGATCCTGCCCGGTTTCGCCAACGTTCGACAAGTCTGCCAAGACTCTTGTCGAAATTCGGGTGCGACCGGGCCGACCACCCAGGCACCGACCCGGGTTGGCACCTCCCTCCCGCGCCATCGGGTCGGGACCCATTGCGGAGGGGAGAGGATGGAACGGTCCCCCGAGGCATCGGCCCCGGCGTCGTCCCCCGCGGCGAGGGGCGGCGGGTCGCCGGAGGCGGCTGCGGAGGCTGCGGCCGCGAGCCCTGGGGCGGCCCCCGAGGCCGGCGGTCCGACGATCCCCGCGCTAGAGCTCGCGGATGCCGCTGCGGCCGAGTCCCCGAACCGCGCCGGCGTGGCGGCGCGGCCCGCGGACGCGGCGACCTCCCGTTCCGCCGACGGCGGTGCGGGGCGCGACGCCGGCTCCGCCGCGGGGGGCGGTCCCGACCGAGCGCGCATGGCCGCTCCCCCCGTCTGCACCTCCTTGGCCGCCATCCCGCTGAGCCTGCTCGAGATCCCGCCCCGCGTCCGCGCGGCCCTGCAGCAGCGGGGCTACGAGACGGTGGGGGACCTGGCGGATCGGGCGGACCCCCGTCTGGTGGCCGCCCGGGGGATGGGGACCCGGGGGCTGCTGGCGCTGGCCACGGAGCTGGCGCGGGTGATGGCCGACCCGGCCTATCAGCGGCAGCTCCTGGCCCGGGTGGGTCGTTATGACCCGGAGCGGTTCCCGGAGGCGGCGCGCCGCCGGTCCATCGAGGATCTGGGCCTCAGCCAGCGGGCCTACCGGGCCCTGCGTCGGTCCGGCATCCAGACCATCGGCCAGCTGCTGGAGCTGGGCGAGGCGGGGCTGCGCCGGCTCCGGGGCCTCGGCCCCCGTTCCCTGGCCGAGATCTGCCAGCGCCTCGACGCCCTGCAGTCCGGCCGTCCGCTGCCACCCCCGGGGGGTGCCGGGGATCCACTGGCCCCGGACCTGATGGACGATCCGGCCCCCCTCGCCGTCCTGCTGCTGCCGCGGCGGGTGGCGACCGCCTTGCAGCGCGCCGGTCTGGACACCGTTGGCGCCGTGGCCGGCTTCTCCCAGGAGGGGCTGCGGCGCCTGCGGGGGCTGGGGGAGAGCGGGGTGACCGCGATCCTGGAGGCCCTGGGCCGGTACCGGGAGGAGTGCAGCCGGGGGGAGGCGGGTCCCCGGGCGCTGGAGGACTGGCTGCGCGAGCTGGTGGAGCCGCTGGCCGACCGGGAGCGGGAGGTCCTGGTGCTGCGCTATGGCCTCCTGGGGGCCGAACCCCACGACCTGAGTGCCATCGCCGCCCGCTGGCAGACCACGCGGCAATGGGTCAGCGTCGTGCAGGGGCGTGCCCTGCGCCGGCTGCGGGCCCGCGCCCGGCTGGAGCGGTTCCGGCCGCTGGTGACGGCGGTGCGGGCGGCCGCCGCGCGCTGCGGGGCGGCGGGCACGGCGGAGCTGGTCGAGGCCCTGCGGCGGGGCGGTGCGGTGACGCTGCCCGCGGCCGGCGAGCAGGCGGTGCGCCTGGTGAGCCTCACGGTGCAGGTCGTGCCCGGACTCCGGCGCACCGCCCGGTCCACGTGGACGACGGTGGAGATCGCCCAGCGTCTGCCCGAGGCGGCCAGGGTGCTGGAGGCATACCTGGAGGAGCGGGGACGGCCGGCCAGCCTGGCGGATCTGGCCGCCCACCTGGCCGAGCGGATGGACGACCTGCCCGCCGATGCGGAGGCCATGGCCAAGGCGGTGGTCACGACGCAGGAGGCGTTCATCCGCTATCCCGGGGGCCTCTACGGGCTGGCCGCGTGGCGGGGAGGGCGGCGGGTCCGGGCGCGGGACTACCTGGTTCGCGCCCTGGAGCGTCACGGCCGGCCGCTGCACTACACCGAGCTGACCCGGCTCGTCAACGACCTCCTGCCGGAAGGGCGCAAGATGCCGCCGACCCACGTGTTGACCATCCTCTCCTCAGGCGAGCCCTTCCGGCGCTTCGACCGGGGGATCTACGGCCTGAGCCATTGGCAGCGACAGCCCGAGCACGGCGTGACCCAGCTCTGCCGCGATGCGCTGGCCGCCTGCGGCGAGCCGGTCACGCTGGACCAGGTGGTCGAAGCCGTGCAGCGGCGGCACCGCTTTCCGCGGCGCACCGTGGCCCGCGTCCTGAACGAAGACCCGGCCGTGGTGCGATACGGCCGCGACCGCTTCGGCCTTGGGGCCTGGCTGGCCGTCGATCCTCGCGCCGCCGGCACCGTCCGCGCCCCCCTCTTCGGCCCGCGGCCGACCAACCTGGCCGCAGTGCGGGGCCTGCTGGCGGAACTGCTGGCGGGCCACGTCTACGACACGGCCCAGCTGACGGCGTACCTGGGGCGCTGGCGGCAGCGATCCCAGGCCCGGTCGACCATCGCCTACCTGGAGGCGATGGGCTGGCTGACGGGCGTGGATGACACCTGGACGGCCACGCCCCTCAACGACGTGTGGGTGCGGGCCGGGACCGAGGCGGCGCAGCTGACGGCGCTGGCCCTGGCCGATCCCGGCTTCGCCCACGCGCTGGTGCTCCACGAAGCCTTCCGTCGCCTGGCGGAGGGCCAGCCGGACGGCGGTGCGGGGGGCGGGCTCCCGGCGGCGGGGCAGGGCGGCGGGACGCCCATCCTGACGGCCGAACTGGCGACGCGCTGGTTGGCCGAGCGCGTGCGCCGGGCCGCGGCGGCTCGGGGCGAGACCGAGGGGCCCGCGTTCCTCCTGCGCCTGCGGCGGCAGTGGCTGGTGACCGGCTGGTTCGACCCGTGGCTGGCGCCGCTGCTGGCCGGACGGGCAGACGCCGCTGGAGCCGACGCCGTGGCCGACCCGGGGCCGGCCGAGGGGGCGGCGACCGGCGACGGCGCCGCCTCGGGACGGGATGCCCTCCCGGTTGCGGGTGCCGGGACGACCGCCTCGGCACCCGCGGGCGAGGCGCCCGGCGCCGAGCCGCCCGGGGCTGCGGAGGGGGGTGCCGGCACGACGACGGCTCCGGCTGGGGGGACCCCGGACGCCGGCGCTGCCACCGGGGACGAACCGGCCGCCCGCACCGGCCCCACCCGGGTGCGCAGCAGCACGGCCCGCCAGCGCCTCTGGGACCTGGCGGCCCGGCACCTCTGGCCCTGGCAGCCGGTGCACGTCCCGGCGGCCTGGCTCCCCTCCCCGGCGACGGCGTGGGCGGTGCTGGCCGACGCCGTCGCGTCGGGACGGGGAAGGGCGGTGGACCTCGAGGCGCTGCTGGAATGGTGCCGCTCCCAGGACCTCGCGGCCGACGCGGCGAAGGTGGAGGGAGAGCTCTTCGGGTTGGGGCTGTGGCCCGCGCTGGAGGGGACTCGCCTGCGCCTCTACATGCCGTACCGGCTCGTGGTGCCGCCGGCGGGCCTGCGCCTGCCGGGCCTCCCGGATGGCGAGGAGCCCCTGGCGGCGGCCGCGGCGATCCTGGAGCGGGCCGGCGTGTTCACCGCCCTGCCCGCCCGATGGCCTTCGCCGCCGGTGGCCGCGGTGTACAGGGTGCCGCCCCTGGGCGGGGCAGGAGGCGCGGAGGCGGCCGCCCACGGCGAGGGTGGCAGACTCGGAACGGGCGCCCGCTGAGGTGCGGGTCGACACCAACGAGGGAGGGCCAAGGCAGCGATGGACATCCGGGACGGGCGAGCCGGCGGGCTGCCGGCGCCCGGAGCGGACGACGAGGGCATCGGCGCGGCAGCCGACGGGGCGACGCTGCGCCGGCATGACCCGGCGGGGATGCTGGGCGTGGTCGCCGCCTTCCCCCACCAGTTGGAAGAGGCCTACCGCCTGGGCCGCGAGGCGGCCAACCTGCCGCGACTTCTGGCGGAGCCGCCCCGGGCCGTGGTCGTCGCAGGACTGGGCGGCTCCGCCATCGGCGGCGACTTCGTGGCGGCCGTGGTGGAGCCCCAGGCCACGGTGCCGGTGGTGGTCCACCGCGACTACGGTCTTCCCGGCTGGGTCGGCGCGCGCGACCTGGTGTTCACCGTCAGCTACTCCGGGGCGACGGAGGAGACGCTGAGCGCCTACGCGGAGGCGCGCCGGCGAGGGGCGGCGGTGGTGGCCGTCGCCAGCGGCGGGCCCCTCCTGGAGCGGGCGGCGGCCGACGAGGCCGCCGGCGCTCCGGTACGGCGCGTCGTCGTGCCCGGGGGGCTGGCGCCGCGGGCGGCGCTGGGGTACCTGATGCTGCCCGTGCTGTATCTGACGTGCGCGTGGACCGGCCTCGATGATCCGTCCGCCCAGGTGGAGGAGGCCATCGCCGTCCTGCGCAGCCAGGCGCGGGAGGTCGAGCCCAACGGCCCCGGCGGGCCGGTCCAGGCGCTGGCCCGGGCGTTGTTGGACCGCCCCGTGTTCGTCTACGGGGCCGGCCGCCTCGGCCAGGCCGCCGCCTACCGGTGGCAGTGCCAGCTCAACGAGAACGCCAAGCTCCTCGCCCACAGCCATGCCTTCCCCGAGCTGGACCACAACGAGGTCATGGGCTGGGAAGGCGCGGCCGAAGGGGGTCGCCGGCCGCTGGTGGTCCTGCTCCAGGCGGCGGCCGATCACCCGCGGAACCGGGCGCGGATGGACATCACCGCCGATCTGATCGGCGATCGGGCCGAGTGGGTGACGGTCGCGTCGCGGGGACAGGGGCGCTTGGCGCAGCTGCTCAGCCTGGCCTACGTCGGCGACGCGGTGTCCGTGTACGCGGCCTTGCTGCGGGGCCTGGACCCGTCGGCCATCGCCAGCATCCAGCGGCTGAAGGAGCGGCTGGCGGCCCTGCCCGCCCCGGGGATGGAACGCTAGCCGCCGACGCCGGGGCGAAGGGGCGGCCGGCCGCGGCACGACGCCGCGGGTACTCCACAGCCGCCGTGGGCGGCGGACGGGCGCTGGCTGCGATGATGAGCCCGCCCCCCGACGGGCGGGATGCAAACGCGCGCCCGCCGTGGGCGGCGGGCGAACGCTGCCTGGGATGACGCGCCCCTCGACGGGCGGGAGCAAGCCCGAGCCCGACGGGGCGGGTGGACGGGCGCTGCCTGCGGCCGGCCGCCCCGCTGCGGGTCGCCTCCTTGCGGCGGTGCCGCCCACCCCCCAGGACCGGGCATACCCGCCCGCGGGCGGAATAGCCATGGGCACCGGGGGCGATGCCGGTGCCGTGGCGTGCCGGCCCGCTGCGGCGGGCGCCCGTCGTGGCCACCCTCGTCGGACTGCTGGCGGCCGCCCTGTGGGCGGGGGTCGTCTCGAGCGGACGGCCCCTCCCGTCGGCCGGCTCCGCCCGCGACCCGGCGGGCTGGGCGTTCCGTGACGACCTCGGCCAGCGGGTCCGCCTGCCGGCGCCACCCCGGCGCATCGCCTGTAGCGGCCAGGACTTGTGCGACCTGGCCCGGGCGCTGCTGGGGGAGGGGGCGGTGACGGAGCTGCCGGCGGGGATGGAGGAGCAGCACCTACGGCGGCGTGCGGCCGATCTGGTGCTGCTGCCCGCCGTCACCCGGCAGCCGGGGTTGGCCCGGCGGCTGCGGGCCCGGGGCTGGCCGGCGGCGACCCTGGTCTGGACGGACGTGGAGGGACTCCCTGCGGCCGCCCTCCGGCTGGCCGGCTGGGTCAACCGGCGGGACCGCGGCCAGGAGCTGGCTGCGACCTACGCCCGGCGGCTGGCGCGGATCGAGGCCGCGTTGGCGACCGTGCCGTCGTCCCAGCGGCCGCCGGTGCTGGTCCTGGCGTGGGATCGTCCTCCCGTCTGGGCGGGCCCGGGCAGCCCGCCGGCGACGCTGCTCGAACGCGCCGGCGGACGGACGGCGTCCGGTCACGGGCGCGACCCAACCCCTGCGCGATCCCGCGGCGGCTGGGTCCACCTCCTGCGACGAGGGACCGGGCTCGCCGGCCCCGGGGCGTGGCTGGCTGGCGAGGAGCGCTGGCGCCGCAGTCACTGGCCGGCATCGACGCGGGTGGTGACGCCCCTGCTCCGCCCCATGGTGCCACCGGGGGGACCGCCGGCGGCGACCGCCCTCTACCTTCCCCCGGATCAGCTGCTGGGTGCCGGTCCACAGGCGCTCGACGGCCTGGAGCGCCTCGCGGCCTGGCTGCACCCCGACCGCGTGGACGCCGGTGACGCGCCGCTGCGCATGGTGCCGCTGTCGGTGATGGACTGAGGCGGCGTCACGGGCGCCGCTGCAGCACCACCAGCCCGATCCCGGTGCGGGCGCGGAAGGCGCCCTCCGTGCCGACCAGGGCGTTGCTGACCGTGTAGGCGGTGCCCCACGCCAGGGTGGCATCGGCCAACGGATAGGCCAGTCCCTCGGTCGCCACGCCGGTCATCCGCGGCGTCAGGGGGACCAGGGAGACCGTCTGGCCCGGGGCGCCCCGGAAGCGGACCTCCCCCGGCGCCACCAGCGGTCGGACGTGGGCCGGGCCGCTCAAGACGGTCAGCCGGCGGCCCTCGGTTCCCCAGCGAGCGGTCAGCAAGAGGTTCGCCAGGGTGTGGTCGACCCGATCCCCCACCCCGCCCACCAGGTAGAGCGGTGCCCCGCCCAGCCGTCGACGGGCCGCGTCGAGGGCGATCTCGGCGTCGGTGAGGTCCTTGGCCGCCGGGAAGGTCTGCACCTCGACGCCTGCGGCCCGGGCCGCCTCCACCTCCGCGGCGGTCAGGGTGTCGAAGTCGCCGACCAGGACGTGGGGCCACAGGCCGACGGCCCGGAGGAGCCGCAGGCCGCCGTCGGCAGCCACGCAGAGGCTGGCGTCGCGGGCGAGGCGCGCCACCTCCCGGGCCAGGGCCGGTTCGTCCAGGTCGCCGCCCGCGACCACCACCCCGTAGGGAGGGGTGGGGTCGGGGAGGAAGCCGAAGGGGCTCGTCGGCCCAGCCGCCCCAGCCATGGGCATGGCCGTCCTCCTTCTCCTCCTTTCCAGGACCGGCTCCCGTCAGGACCGGCTTCCGCCGCCCGCTGAGGCCGCCCGCCCCGCCTCCTCCACCTCCCGCCGGGAATGCCCCGATCGGGCTCCCGCCCCCGCCCCGCCCGTCCCGGGCCGACCCGGGCGCTGTCTGCCTGTGCCTGCATGTCCGGCGGGGCCCGCGCATAGGGTCATACCGGTTCCGATCACCCGGCAGGGGAAGGGGGAGAAGCGGTGTCCCGCATCGCCGAGCTGGCGGCCGAGCTCCGGGAGCAGGAGCGGCCGCTGCTGGAACGGTACCGGCAGTTGGTCGATGCCGCCGTCACCGACACGGAGCGTCGGCTGGCCCAGATGATGTACAACTACCAGCGCTTCCAGCTCCAGAGCCTGGAGCTGTTCGAAGACCGGGTACCCGAGCGCTTCCACTGCTTCGGCGTGATCACCCACGACGACGTCAACGTCCGCCAGCGCCCCAGCGGGAAGTCGGAAGCCCTGACCAAGGTGGGACGGGGGACGCCCGTCATCGTCATGGCCTTCGAGGGCTTCTGGGCCGAGGTCCAGCTGGTGGGTGGGGAGACGGGATACGTCTTCAAGGATTACGTGCGTTGCGAGGCGGGCGGCTAGAACCCGCCGCCCCGGCCTCGGGTGCGGTCGCGCCGAGGGGCGGCGATGGCCTCGCGGGGCCGGCCGGCCTCAGGCGGCTCCGCCCCGCAGGGGCGCCGCCGGATCGTCCCCCTGGGTCGCGGCGCCGTCGGCGTCGCCGGCCGTCGCGCGGCCCGTCCCGGCCTGGCCGTGGCCGGGCGCGGCCGACCGACGGTCCTCCCCCTCCTCAGGGGAGTGCAGCGCCGCGTGCAGCTGGTCCATCCAGGCGGGGTTGGCGCGGGCGAAGGCGACGAACCGCTCGATGCGCTCGAGGGTCTGGCGGCTGACGTGGTGCTCGATGCCTTCCACGTCCTGCTGGACCACGGCCTCGTCGCGGACGCCCAGCAGCCGCAGGAAGGTGGCCAGCGTCTCATGGCGCTGGCGCATGGCGCGCCCGATGGCCTCGCCCCGCTCGGTGAGCACCAGCCCGCGGTAGCGCTCGTAGGTCACGTAGTTCTGCTCGTCCAGCCGCTGCACCATGCGCGTCACCGACGACGGCTGCAGGTTCAAGGCCAGGGCGATGTCGCTCACCCGCGCGTACCCCTTGCTGCGGATGAGCTCGTAGATCGTCTCGAGGTAGTCCTCCATGCTGGGCGTGGGCCGCAACCGCGTCACCTCGTTTCCGCTGCCGACCGTCCTCCGCCAGATCCGTCCGGGCGACGGCATCCCCGGTGCCGTCCACCCCATCGCGTCAACGCCATCAGGATCCCGCCAACAATATAACGTACGCGGGCAGGGGGCCGCCGCCGCACCCCGGGGCCCAGGCCCGCCGTCCCCGCGGGTCCGGGCGGTCGCCCGCCTCCGCGGTGGGAACGGCCAGCCGGGACATGCCAGGATGGAGGCGCGAAGGGGTCGCGAGCAGTGGGGCGGGGCGTCGGCGCAATGCGGCGCCGTGCGCGTGCCGTCGGCGCAAAAAGGGGAGGCGGTCTCTCGGACCGCCTCTCGAGCTTGCGGGGTGATGATCCGCGCATCACGCGCGTCGCGTCCGCAGGTCAGGCGGTGGGACCGCGCCCACGGCCGTCACTCCGTGACGTGGATCGTGCCATTCATGGTCGCGGCGTGGCCGGGCACCGTGCAGATGAACTCGAAGTCGCCGGTCTGCTGCGGCGTGAACTCCACCGAGTTGCCCTTCCCCGGATCCGTCAGGCCGATCTCCAGGCCCAGCTCCTCCGACACCAGGTCGTGCTGCACCGAGTCGTTGTTCACCAGCTCGATGGTGTAGGTCTGGCCCTTCTTCAGGTTGATCTCCGTCTTGTCGAAGCGGATGTTCTGGGCCGTCACCGTGATCTTGTTGCCCCCACCGGCGGCCTGGTCGCCGTTGCCCCCGTTGCCGCCGCCCTCGCCGCCACCGCCGCCGCAAGCGGCCAGCACGGGCAGCGCCAGCAGCATCAGCGCGACCAGCACCAGCAGGGACCGACGTACGCGCTTCATGCCCGCATGCTCCCTCCTCGTGGGATCGCGTCCACCGTTCCTTTATACCCGATCTCCAGCGGACCCGCACTCGGATGACGAACCGATTCTGTCGCGGACCCTCCGGCATCGCCCCGGGGACGGGGCGCGGCTGCGCCCCCGGTTGGCGCCGCGTGCGCCGGGGCTCCGGGGTCGGCCCGGCGATGCGGCCCTTCGCCCTGGGTCCGCCGTGGACAGCGCCAGCGAACGCGCGTTGTGCGCCGGGAGGCGATCGCCGGCGCGGGCGCCCCCACCCCCGGAGGGGATCCGCGGTCGCCGCGGCCCGGCCGGTTCGCCGAAGGGCCGACACGGGTAGCATGCCCGCCGGCCGTTTCGCCGGCGGGCTGACACGGGTTGTGCGCCCGGTTCGGGAGGGGATCAGCGGCGGCCCGCGGCCCGATCCGCCGCCGTGGCCAGTTGCGCCAGATACCGCCACAGCAGGTCGGCCACGCCGGCCAGATGCCCGCGGTCCACGTGTTCCAGCCGGTCGGTGTGCCAGTGGTAGTGGGGGATGCGGCCGCCGGGCCCGGTGGCGAGGAAGGTGATGGCCGGGATCCCGCGGGCCGCCGCGACCAGCGCGTCGGTGGGCAGCAGCGGCCGTGGGCCCGGGGTGAGCAGGCCCGCCGGCAGCTCCTCCGCCAGCCTCCGCGCCTGGGCGACCAGCCAGGGATCGTAGCGCACGGGCAGCAGCATCCCCTCGGCGGTCAGGTAGTGCAGGCGGCCGGCGCCCACGTTGTCCACGTTGACCACGGCGACGCCGCCGGGCGCGGTCCGCGGGAACCAGGGGTGCTCCAGCAGCGCGGCCATGCCGCGCATGCCCGTCTCCTCCGCCCCGGTGAAGGCCAGGAGCAGCTCGATCCCGGGCAACGGCTGCCGGGCCCAGCGCCGGGCCAGCGCCAGCGCGACGGCGACCCCCGAGCCGTTGTCGTTGGCCCCGTTGACCGGGCGGCCTCCCAGCCAACTGATCAGGAGGAACGCGGCCACGGCCGCCGACGCCGCGGCGGCCACCGCCAGGGGGGTGGAGCCGGCGAGGCCCACGGCACGGGCCACCAGGAGCAGCGGCACGGCGAGGAAGGCGGCGTAGCCGACGACGAAGAACGCCTGGAGGCCGGGCAGGATGCGGGGCGCGAAGAGCCAGCTGCCCCACTGGGTGTCGTAGTGGGCCGTGACCACCACGTGCAGCGGCCAAGGCGGTCCGGCCGGGGGCCGGGCGGCGCCGGGCTCCACAGCATCGGCCGGGGGCCGGGCGGCCGCGGCTCCCGCAGCATCGGCCGGCGGCCGGGTGACGTTGGGTCCCGCAGCAGCGGCCGGGGGCCGGGTGGCGCTGGGATCCGCAACATCGGCTGGCGGCCGGGCGGCCGGCTCCCGCACCGGGCGGGGCGCCGGGTGGGGTGCGCCGCCGCCGACGGCACCCCGGGCCGCCCCCGCTGCCGGACCGCCCCTGCGGGGCAGGCGGGCCACCACATTCTGCGAGGCGCCCCGGGGCACGAGCAGGGCGAGGCTCAGGCGCGAACCCCTGGGCCAGAGCACCAGCTCCCCCAACAGGGGGAGGAGGACCAGGGCTGCGGCCGCCGCCAGCAGGCCCAGGGCCCAGGCCGGGCCCTGCCACCGGGCACCCCCGATCCCCAGGGCGGCGAGAGCGACGCCGATGAACCCGGGGCCCAGATAGAGGGTGTGGCGTGGCGCGGTGAAGGGCTGGACGTCCACCTGGTAGCCCATCTCCGCCAGGCGAGCCGCCAGCCACCGGGCGGCCCGGCCCTCCTCGGCGGTGGCCGTGCCGCGATGGGGCAGCCGGCAGAGGGCTACCAGGTCGTCCCACGGGTCGGGGACGTCGCTGTGGCCGCGGTCCCACGGGCCGGGCTGGCCGCTGTCGCCGCCGGCGCGCGGCGCCCTCATCGCCGTCCGACCTCCTCGAGCCACCGGCGCGCGGCCTCGAGCTCCCCCTGGTCCAGCTCATGGCCGGTCGGCGCCCAGTGCAGGGTGACCCGCGCCCCCGCTGCCTCCAGCCGCTGGGCCAGGGACCGGGTCTGTTCCGCCGGCACCACCGGATCCTGACGCCCGGCGGCGACGAAGACCGGGGTGCCCGCCAGCGCCCCCGGCGGCGGGTCGTCGAGGGGCAGGTCCATGGGCCGGAGGAGCACCGCCCCCTGGAGCAGGCCGGGGCGAGCCATGAGCAGGGCCGCGGCCAGGTTGGCGCCGTTGGAGTAGCCCACCGCCACCAGTCCGCGGGGGTCGAACCCGTACCGTCGTGCGGCCGCGGCCACGAAGCCGGCCATCTGCTCCGCCCGGGCGAGCAGGTCGTCGCGGTCCAGGACCCCCGGTGCCCACCGGCGGAAGAAGCGGGGCATCCCGTCCTCCAGCACCCGGCCGCGCGGGCTCAGCAGCGCGGCCCGGGGCGCCAGGTAGCGGCCGAGGGGCAGCAGGTCGTGCTCGTCGCCGCCCGTGCCGTGGAGCAGGAGCAGGACGGGGGGCCGCGACCCGCGGCCGTCGGACGCGGCGTCGGCCGGTTCGTCCGGCGCGGGCACGAAGCGGTGGATGAAGCCGAGGGTCGCGAAGTCGGAAGGCGGCCGCAGCGGCGGCAGCGACCGCTCCAGGCTGGGGCGCGCCGGCTCGTACCACGGCGGGAGGCGCAGGGCGGTGCCCAGGGTGCGGGGGTCCTCGTCCACGAGGAACCCCGGCGGGTCCGTGGCGATCTCGAAGAGCACCCCGCCCGGCTCGCGGAAGTAGATGGACCGGAAGTAGCGGCGGTCCTGGACCGGCGTCACCGCCAGGCCGAGCAGGTCCAGGCGCCGTCGCCAGCGTCGCTGGTGCTCGTCGGTCGGCGTGCGGAAGGCGACGTGGTGGACCGTGCCGGCACCCAGGGTGCCGCGGGGCGCCGCGGGGTCGGCGATCACCGCGAGCCATCGGCTGGCCCCGCCCTCCCCCACCGTCCAGAGGGTGCGGGGGCGGCCGCCGGCGGGGGGCGCAGGCGGATCCGTCCGCCGGCCGGCCGACCCGGCGGGATCCGCTTCGTGGCCGGCCTGGGCGGTGGCCGCCGCGGCCGCGGCGGCGGGCCGGTAGCCCAGGGCGCGCAGCACCCGGCTGGTGGGCTCCGCCTCGCGCACCGTCAGCGTGACGCCCGCCACGGCCCGGATGGCGTGCTCGCCCGGGACAGGGCCGTCGGCCCACCCGGGCCAGGCCACCGCCGACGGATCTTCCACCAGGGCCAGGGGCAGCCCGTCGGGGTCGGTGAAGGCCAGGGCCGGTTGCCCGACGGGGCTCGTCGTGCGCCGGCACGCCACCCCGAAGCCGTGCAGCCGATCCTGCCAGAAGGCTAGGGCGCCGGGCGGCACGGCCAGGGCGACCCCCGTCACCTGGCCCGCGCCGTGGCGGCCGCGGGCGGCGTTGGGGATCGGGAAGAAGGTCAGCAGGGTGCCCGGCCGTCCGGTCCCATCGCCGAAGTAGAGGTGGTACGTGCCGGGATCGTCGAAGTTGACGGTCCGCTTCACCAGGCGCATGCCCAGGACGCCGGCGTAGAAGTCGGCGTTGGCCTGGGGGTCGCCGGCGATCATCGTGACGTGGTGGATGCCCGTCACCTGCAGGTCGCTCTCCATGGCCGGCCTCCTCACCCCTAGCGTATCACGGGCGGCGCCCGCTGCCGCCGATGCAGGTGCCGCCCGCTCCGCCCCGCGGGGCCGGCCGCCGGCCCGTCGCCCCGACGGCCGCGCCGGTGCCCGCCTGCGCACGGTCCCTGCCGACTGTCGGGGCCACGCGGAATCACGCCAGCTCACGCCAGCTGCTGGCCCTCGTCCGCCGCGGGGAGCCGGGCGCGCAGGGCGTCGGCCTCGGCCAGGATCTGCCGGGCGTACGCCTCCACCTGGGTCCTGAGCTCCGGCGTGGCGTAGGCCTGCTCCAGCTCCTGGTGGGCCATCAGGGCCCGGCGCAGGTACCAGATGCCCTGGTCGAAGGCCTGGCCGAACAGGGCCTGGGCCACCTCCATCTCTTCCCGATACCGCTCCAGGGACTCGACGTCGACGAAGGCGGCGGTGTCGATCACCAGGTCGCCGGCCTTGGGCTCGTACGTGTGGGGATAGGCGTTGTGGACCACCGCCGCCCCCAGCGTCGGGATGATCACGTGGTCCAGGCGCCGGCCGTCGAGCCCGCAGGTGTACGCCTCGATGTCGTAGCCGCGGCGCAGGGCCGCCGCGGCGATCCGCTCGACCAGGACGGCGCAGCCGGTGCCGGGATTGCCGCGGACGAACACCCGCCTGGGGAGCGGGTCCAGCAGGCTGTCGAGGAAGTGGCGCGGACCCTCGGGGGTGACGGCGCTGGCGAACAACCGCCGCACGCGGCCGCGGCGTCCGGGCCGCCGCAGGCGGTGGTGGCCGTCGAAGATCGCCGCCTCGATCTCGTGGGCGGCCTGCTCCAGCGCCGCCTGGTCCAACGCCCCCGCGTGCTCATAGAAGTCCTCGTAGAGGCCCAGCGCGTCCCGGGCCAGCGCGAGGTAGCGGTGGGCCAACTGGAACCGCTGACGAACCAGCCGGCCGGTGGCGGCGATGCGTTCCCGGCGTGCCGCCAGGAGGTCGCGGTCGGCCGTGGCCTCCAGGCTGAGCAGGCGCCCCACGAGCCCGGGCAGCGGCGGCTCCACGGCATGGGGTGGGGTGCCGTCGAGCACCGCCAGCCCGAGGTCGGGCGCGTTGACGGCGTCGAGGGATGCGGGGTCCGACGGGCAGTGGAAGAGCTCCACCGCCACGCCGCGCTCCATGAGGCCCTCGGCCACCAGGCGGATCACCGCCGACTTGCCCGTCCCCGGCCCACCCTTGAGCACGAACACCCGGCGCGGCTCCGGCCACGGGATCCCATCGAAGTAGGAACGGAACCCGCGGCCGGTGTTGCCGCTGGCGAACAGACGACGCACCCGTGCATACCGCGACGACATGCCGATGCCCCCCATGGCACCGGCCCGGACGCCGGTCGACGGCGTGACATGGGCGTCCCGGGTCGGCCACCGATTCGCGACGCTACACGCTATGGGGCCCGGAGGGGTGGGGGTGCCAGTCCGGGGATGGGCCGACGTCCCGCCGTGTCAGGGAACCTGACGCGGCCCAAGGCGAGGGCCCGGGACGCGTCCCCCGGCGGCGGACGAGGGGACGGCGCGACCGCCGGCCGCGGGACGGCCGCCCCGGCTCTGCACGGTACCGTCGGTCCCCGGCGCCGGCAGGGGGCCGCGCCCTGGGGACGTGGCGGGCTCCAGCCCGACCGCCGGCGGAGCCGGATGCGGGGGTCCCCCGCCGGAGGTCCCCCGCGCCGCAGGGGTCCGCGGGGCACGAGGACGCTCCCCGGCGCTTGGGGGTACGGGGGATCGCAGCCGGCGACGGGGCACACCGGCGCCGCTCCGCCATATGTATGAAGGAGCCCACGGCAACGGGAGGGGGCTGGCGTGTCCCGGCACCGCAACCTGCCCCTCTATTCCATCGGCGCCGTGTCGAACCTGACGGGTCTGAGCGAGCGCCGCATCCGCTACTACGAGAAGGCGGGGCTGATCCGGCCGGCGCGGACGGCGGGCAATCAGCGGCGCTACAGCCAGGCGGACGTCGATCGGCTGCTGGAGATCAAGGGGCTCCTGCAGCAGGGGCTGCATCTGGACGACATCCGCCGGCGCCTCCTGGACCGGCGCGGCCGGGAGGAGACCATGGGGCCGCCGGATCTGCCCGCCGCCCTGGCCGCCGCCGAGCCCTGGTCGCTTCCCGTGCCGGTGGCCGCGACGGTGCGCCGTGCGGCCGGCAGGCGCGCCGTGACGGCGCGGGCCGCCCCCCCGACGGGATGCGGATCCCGTGGCCACGGGGAGGTCGCCGCCGCGGGCGCCGTCGCGGGCGGCGGGAGGGCGGCCGGAGCCGGGCGACCGGGCGAGGCCACGGCCTCCCCGCCCCGCGCGGCGGCTGCCGTCCCGCCGCACGCCCGTACGGACTCCGATGCGGGCCCCGAATCGGGGCTGGGTCGCATCGACCGGCTGTTCCGGGGTCCGGCGCCTGCGGTCCCCGGGGTCGGCACGGCGCGCTGCCTGTACCCGGCCTTGGATCCGGCCGTGCTCTACCAGGCCCGTCGCCGGCAGCGGCGCGGGCCCGGTCAAGCCGGGCAGCCGGCATGGCCCTCCGGCGAGCCCTCCGGCGGTGGGGGCAGCCTGCGGGAGGTCCGCATGCCGGGCGATGCGCTCAGCCCGGCGCCGCTCGGCGCCGGGCTGAGCGCGGGCGCACAGGAGGTACCGCGCGATGCGCCGGCCGCCGGCTGAGCCGGTTCCTCCGGACGAACCGGCGCGGCGCCTCCAGGCCCAGGGGGTGCAGCTCGTCCAGCTGGTCTACGCCGACGTGTTGGGCGTGCACAAGGGGCTGACCCTCCCCGTCCTCCAGGCGGCGGCCGCGTGGGGCGACGGCGTCCGCGTCGACGGCGCCTCCCTGGAGGGGTTCATGCGGATCGAGGAGCGGGAGATGCGCCTGCGGGCGGGCGGGGAGGCGGTGTTCGTCCTCCCGTGGACGCCGGCGGACGAACGGGTGGCGGCGGTGCCGGCGGCCATCTACACCCGGGAGGGGCAGCCCTTCGAGGGCTGCCCCCGGGAGCGCCTGCGGCGGGCGGTGGGGCGCCTGGACGGCCTCGGGGTGGCGGTGGAGTTCGCCTTCGAGATGGAGTTCTACCTGCTGCGGCGGCACCGCGGCCGGCCGGAGGTGCGGGTGCCGGACCGGGCCGGGTACCTGGACCTATCCGTGCGGGATGCGGGGGAGCCGGTGCGCCAGGCCGTCGCCCTGGCGCTGGAGCGGATGGGCGTCGTGGTGGAGTCCGTCCACCACGCCGTGGCGCCCGCCCAGCACGAGATCGACCTGGGCTGGCAGCCGCCCCTGACCGCCGCCGACCACCTCCTGGTCGCCAAGCGGACGGTCTACGCCGTGGCCGAGCGCCACGGGATGCACGCCACCTTCCTGCCGAAGCCGCGGACGGGTAGCCACGGCTCCGGGCTGCACGTGCGGATGCGGCTGCGACCCCTGCCGGGGGCGCCGTGGAGCCGCGCCGCGCTGACCCGCCACTGGTTGGCCGGGCTGCTGCAGCACGCCCGGCCGCTCTGCGCCATCACCAACCCGCTGGTGAACTCGTACAAGCGCCTGGTGCCGGGGTTCGAGGCCCCGGTGTACGTGGTCTGGGGCCAGGAGACCCACGCCCCGCTGGCACGGCTGGTGGCGGGGTGGGAGGCGGGCGAGCTGGAGTGGCGCGCCCCCGACCCGTGTTGCCACCCGTACCTGGCGCTGGCCGTCCTGCTGCGGGCCGGCGCCGACGGCCTGGAGCGCCGGCTGGAGCCGCCCCCGCCGCTGGAGGAGAACGTCTTCGAGCTGGACCCGGCGGAGATCGGCGCCCGGGGGATCGAGCCGCTGCCGGGCAGCCTGGGCGAGGCCCTGGACGACATGCGCGTCAGCGCCGTGGTGCGGGACGCCTTGGGCGAGTACCTCTTCACCCGCTACCTCGAGGCGAAGCGGATGGAGTGGGACATCTACCGGGTCCAGGTCCACCAATGGGAGCTGGACCAGTACCTGCCGGTATTCTGACCCGGCCTGGTCCCCGCAGGCGGGTGCAGGCGCAAGGATCCCCGCAGGCCGGTGCGCGCGCTGGGGCCCGGCCGGGGGTCGACGGCGCCGGTACGCCGGCGATGCGGTGCGGGCGCGGGGGCCGCGAAGGGCGTTGCCGGGTGCAGGCGGTGCGGGCGGGGGGCCCCACAGGGCGTGGCCGGTTCCGCGCGGGGCGGGCGCAGGGGCCTCGAAGGCCGTTGCCGGGTCCAAGGGGCGCAGAGGCCCCGCAGGGTGTCGCCGGCTGGCTCCGGGCGGTGCGGGCGCGGGCGCAGCGATCCCCGAAGGCGGTCGGCGGCGCCGGGCGGCGCGGGCCGGCACGACGGGGCGGGAGCCGGATCGGCGGCGGCGATGGCGGTGGGCGTACCGCGGATTCGGTCCAGCCGGGTCCTCCCGCGCAGGGTAGGGGTCCGGGACGGCCAGGGGATCCGGCCAGGGGATCAGGGCCTTCGGCCCCGATCCCCTGGCCGCCCTGGGGAGCGCGGTGGGCTTGGGGACCTCGGTCAACGGCTCCCGGCGCCGGCCCCTTGCCCCTTCGCGCTGGCTCCGTCCTCGAGCGTCCGCTCGATGGCCTCGCGGTTGCGGCCGAAGCCGCGGAACACCTCGCCGTCGATGACCACCGTGGCCGTGACGCGGCTCTGGTACCGGTTGACCAGGCGCTCGTAGGCCTCGGGGTCCTTCCGCACGTCGTAGAGGGTGAAGTCGACACCCCGCTGGCGGAGGAACTCCTCCGCTTGGCGGCAGTCGGCTCACCCGGGTTGGACGTAGAGCTCGACCCGCTTGGGCATGGTCTCGCCTCCCTTCGGGGTGGCGCGCGGCCCCCAGCCCCCGCCCCTGTCCACCGGGGGCTCCAGGCCCAGGATGGGCCTTGCCTTAGGATGGGCCTCGCCGCCCGTTCTCCCCTCCGCCGGTCTGGCGGCTCCTTCTCCCTCACGGAAGGGACTTCCTTCCCGGGCCGCATCATCCCGCGGACCGGCGCATAGGGTTGTCCCCGCGGGGCCCCGCGGGGGCGGCCCCCGGTCGACCCGAGGGCATCCGGGCCCGTGAGCCAGCGGGTCGCATCCCCGGCGGCCCGCTCCCCGGGGCCCGGCGACGGTCTTCCCGCGGCCGGGGAGGAGCGGGCCCCGGGGCGCTCCGGCGGCGCGGCGGCCCGGGCAGGCCGCCGCGCACCGCGCCGCGCCGCCGCCCAGCTGGGTGCACGGGCCCCGACCCAGCCGGGTGCGCGGGCCCCCACCCAGCCGCATGCACGGGCCCCGACAGCCGCACGCACGGGTCCCCCCAGGGAGGTGTTGGCCGTGGAACCGACGATTCGCGCGCGCCGCGACGCCCCCGGTGGACCGCTTCCCGGCGCCCGGGCCGAGCGGCGAGGAGCCGTGGGGCAGCGGGTGATCGAATTGGCCGGTCTCTGGGAGGTCGCGCGGCCCGACACGGCGGCACGCCCCCAGACCCTCTGGGTCCCGCGGGACCCGCCGTCGCCCCCGGGGACGCCGCCGTCCCCCGTGGTGGTCTACCGGCGCACCGTCCAGGTGGACCCGGCATGGACCGGCATGGCGGCGCGCCTCGAGTTGGACGGCGCACTGGGACGGGTCCGCGTCCGGCTCAACGACCGCGAGTTCCCGGTCCCCGCGGCGGGGCAGGTGCCGACCGCGGTGGACGTGACCGACGCCGTGCGACCGGGGACGAACCAGCTGGAGATCGAGGTCGCGGGGACTGAGAGCCCCGTCGGCTGGGGAGCCTGGGCGCGGCCCGAGGCCGTCCCGCCGGGTTACCTCCCGCCCGGCTTGACGGGACCGGTGCGGCTTCGGTTCTTCCGCGGCGTCGTGCTGACCGGCCTGTCCTGGTTCCTGCGCCCGGAGGACGGGACCGTCGCCGCCAGGCCGGAGGCCGCCGCGACCCTGCCGGTGGTGCACGGCTGCGCCCGTATCCGCTACTGGGCGACGGAGCCGGTGCGCGGCCGCTGCTGGCTGGACCTGACGCCGGAGGGCTTCGCGGCGCCCGGTGTCCGGGTGGCCTGGGAGGTGGAGGCCGCGCCCCCGGGCGGGGCGTGGGAGGTCTGGTTCTCCCTGCCCTCGCCGCGCCTCTGGACCGTGTGGGAGCGAGGTCGTCCCTGCCTGTATCGCCTGCGTGCGTGGTTCGAACCGGCGCTCGCGCCGGGATCCGGGGAGGGTTCGCCGGGCGGCGGCCAAGCCCCTTGGGGACTGGCGGCGGAGAGGGCGGGGGTGCCGCCGCGGGCCGTCGCCGAGGACGGGCGTCCATGGCCCGAGCTGGAGGCGCTGGTCGGCATCCGCTTCGTCACCCGCGACCCCGAGGCTTGGTTCCTCAACGGGGAGCCCCTGGCGTTCCGCGGCGCGTGCGTCCTCCCCCTCGCGCCCTGGCCGGGGGCCGTGACCCCACGCCGCGCCCGCGCCTGGGTCCGGCGGGCGCGGGCCCTGGGGCTGAATGCCCTCCGGGTCTACGCCCATGCCGCCCACCCGGCCCTCTACGAGGCCGCCAGTCGCCTGGGCATCGCCGTGTGGCAGGACCTCCCGCTGGTCGAACCGGTGACGCGGGAGGCGACGGCCACGCTGGCCGCCCAGTTGGACGGGTGGGTCGATGCCGTCGGACGGTGGCCGGCGGTCATCGCCTGGGCGGTGGCCCAGGAGCCCGCCGTGCCGCCGGCGGCGCTGCCGGGGACGCCGACCGGCCGCTCGCGGAGGCGGGTGCCACCGGTGCGACGACCCGAGTGGCCCTGGTCCGCCGAGGGCCGACGGGTGGGGGAGCTGGCGGGACGGCTGCGCGCCCTGGACCCCGGGCGGCCCGTGCTGGCGCGGGTCGGCGTCCCCTCCTGGACCCGCAGCGGCGGGGATGCGCGCCTCTTCCTGCCTGCTGGCACGCCACCCGACCCCGTGGCCATCGAGCGGCGCCTGCGCCTGGTGCCCCACGCGGCCGTGGTCTCGTCGATGGGGGCGCCCGCGTTCGACCAAACCCGCCAGGCAACATTCGTAAGGTATGCCATGGAGATCCTCCGCCGGCGTCCCCATCCGGCCAGGGGAGGGTTCGTGTACGCGTTGAACGATGCCCCCGGGGGACCGGCCTTCGGCCTCTACACGGCGGATGGACGGCCGCGCGAGGCCGCCCGGGCCTACCGGCAGGCGTGCTGGCCGGTGCGCCTCGTGCTGGGCGCCTGGCCGCGGCGCGGCCGGCCCGGTGCGGCGTTGCGTCTGCCGGTGTGGCTCGTGAACGACAGCGGCGAGGCCGTGGCCGGTCGATGGACGTGGCAACTGGTGGCGGGGTCGCAGGTCCTGGCGGCCGCGACGCGGTCGTGCCAGGCGGGGCCGCTGGAGCGCGTCCCCGTCGGGTGGGTGGCCGCCCGCTGGCCGCTCGAGGCGGTGCCGCGGCGGGCGGCGGGAGCCGAGGCCGCCGAGGGCGGCGGAGGGGAGGATCCCCTGATCCTGCGGCTCGAGCTCGACGCCGACCGGTGCCGGTTGCGGGTGGACTACCCTCTGCCCATGGCCCTGCGCAGCCGGGAACCGACGCACGGCCCGGTTCGTCCGAAAGATGGGGAGGAGGTTCGCCCATCCCTGGGGCCGTGAGGACCCTCGGGCCGCCCCGTTGACGACCGCGGTGGGCGGAGTATGCTGGAATTTCGGGAGAGATCCAGGGATCGCTCCATTCCCTGGATGGGAGCCCGTGCCGGAGGCGACGGCTCCGGCCATCCCGGCCGGGTGGGGAGGGAGAGCCGTGACGTACCTGGATCCGGCGGCCACCGTCATCGGGGCGCCGGTCTGGCCGGTGTGGCTCTTGCGTGGCCTCGAGGCGGCCGTGGTCTTCGTGGTGGTCTACAACCTGGCCGTCTACCTCGGCGGGCTGCGCAACCCGCGTCCGGTTCCCCGCACCGCGCCCCGGATGCGGTTCGCGGTGTTGATCCCCGCCCACAACGAGGAAGCGGTGATCGGCCCGCTGATCGAGAGCCTGTGGCGGCAGGAGTACCCCCGCCACCTCTATGACGTCTTCGTCATCGCCGACAACTGCAGCGACGGCACCGCCGCGGCCGCCCGGGCGGCGGGCGCCCACGTGTGGGAGCGCTTCGACACCCGGCGGCGAGGCAAGCAGTACGCCATCGCGTACGCCCTGGAGCGGCTGGCGGGCCTCGGCCGGCACTATGACGCGGTGGCGATGTTCGACGCCGACAACCTGGTCGAGCCCAACTTCCTGCAGGTGATGAACGACCGCCTGGCGGCCGGCGAGAAGATCATCCAGGCCTACGTGGACGCCAAGAACCCCGACGACAGCTGGGTCGCCGCCGCCTTCGCCTTCAGCTTCTGGATGAGCAACCGCTGGCGCCTGCAGGCGCGGCACAACTGGGGGCTCTGCGGCGCGCTGGCGGGCACGGGCATGTGCATCGCCTGGGAGGTCCTGGAGCGGGTCGGATGGGACGCCCGCACGCTGACGGAAGACCTCGAGTTCTCCGCCAAGGCCCTGCTGCACGGCTACGTGACCACCTTCGCCCGCGAGACGCGGATCTACGACGAGAAGGTCACGGGCTTCGTGGCCTCGTGCCGTCAGCGGCTGCGCTGGGCGCGCGGCAACGTGCAGGTCATGCTGATCCACGCGCCGCGGCTCCTCTGGGCGGGTGTGCGCCAGCTGGATCCGGTGAAGTTCGAGTTCGTGTTCGACCTGACGCGGCCGCTGCACCTCGTGGTCACCGCGGCGGCTTCGAGTCTGACCGTGCTGGCGGGTGGCGATCTGAGCCGGTGGGGCTGGGTGCCCTTGCCGGATTGGCCGCTGCGGCTGACGATGCTGTTCGCGGTGATCGGGCCGCTGCTGGTGCTGGTGCTCGACCGCCTGCCCCTGCGGCCCTACCGGTTCTTGCCCCTGCTGCCGATCTTCCAGTACTCGTGGATCCTGGTGGTCCTGTGGGCGCTGCTCACGCCGCGGAACCGCCAGTGGGTGCCCACCGTCCACACGCGGGCGGTGCGGCTCGGGGAGCTGTCGCGGTAGGCCCGCGCCAGGGCGGAGGGCCGTGCCCGACGCCGGGGCGGACGCCCGCGGCCCCCGCCGGGGCATGGCCCGTGGCCGGCGTCGGCCCGTGGCCCGCGTCGGAGTGGAACCAGACGAGGACGGCCGGCCTCGCGTCCGCCGCGGACCGGTCAGCCAGGGGAGTGTGGGCGCATGGGGCCGTCGCCGGGAGGGGCAGGGTCGCAGCGGACGCGGAAGGGACCCAGGCGCCGGGCCCGGCGGTTGCGGCGAGGTGCCAGGCGCGGGGCCCGCTGGATCGCCCTCCTCGTGGCGGCCGCCGCGGTGGCCGTCCTGCCCGGATGCGGGCCCATGGAGGAGCCCGTCGCCCCCCACGACACGGAGGGGTGGCCTCCACGCGACCGGTTCGTCTCCACCGCGACGGTGGCCGATGCGGTGCGCATCCGCGCCACGGTGACGCTGGGAGATGGCCGCACCCGGTCCGCGCCCGACCCTGCGTGGGCCGCCGCGGGCGAAGCCGGGGTGCCGTGGCGTGAATTGCGCTACGAGATCTGGATCGAGCCGCGGGGCGGACGGGTGCTCCGCGGGGTGGTCGCCGCGGCCCGACTGAACGAGGCCATGGCGCGGTGGATCCACTCCGGCCGGCTCGACTTCGGGTCGGACGCGGCCCATCCTGTGGACATCGGCCCCGGGACCGCGAGCCCGCGCGGTCTGGTGGTCGGCCGCCAGACGGCCGTCCCCGACCCGTCGGCGCTGGACCCCGGCGCCGCCCGGGTCCTGGAGGCCGCCCTCCGGACGCCCATCTGGCTCAAGCTGACCTGGGACGGTGAGGCCCGCTTCATCCGCCTGGAGCCGGGCCAGGGCATCACGTACGTGGGCCTCGCCAGCGGCCGTCCGGGAGGGGCGCCGGCTCCGGCAGCCGCGGTACAATGAATTCGCCATGGTCCCTCGCTGGCGCCCGCGTCCGTCGAGCCCCCGCGCGGCCGGTCCCCGTCCCGATCGGCCCGGGGGGACGCCGTGCGGGGAAGGAGCGGATGGGCTCCCCGAGCGCGCCGCCGTCCCCAGCGCCTGGGCTGCCTACCGGCGCCTCCTCCGCCCCCACCGCGCCCAGGCGGCCCTGGCCGTGGTGCTGCTCCTTGGCCGGTCGGGCCTCGACCTGGGGATCCCCCAGATCCTGCGGTGGCTGCTGGACGTGGTCATCCCGGCCCGCGACCTTGCGCTCCTGGGGTGGGGGGCCTTGATCTCCCTGGCCCTCGTAGCCGGCCGGGCCGGGGTGCACTACGCCGCCGTCTACGTCTCCTTCGACCTGACCCAACGGGTGGTCCACGACCTGCGGGTGCGGCTGTTCCGCCACATCGCATCCCTACCCCTGGCCTACTTCCACCGCGAGCGCCAGGGCGCGGTGGTCTCCCGCCTGACCAGCGACGTGGGCGCCATCGAGCGATTCGTCCAGGCGGTGTTCGCGCGGCTGGCCGGCGAGTTCGGCGGCGTGCTGGCGGTGGTGGCCACGGCCATCGCCTTGCAACCCGCCCTGGGCGTGGGGCTGGCCCTGTTGCTGCCTGCGGCCGGGGCCTGGTTCTACCTGCAGACGGTCCGCATCCGGCGCCTGAGCCGGGAGATCCAGGCCCAGGCGGCCCGCCTGGCGGGCCGGGCCACCGAGGTGGTGGGCGCCATCGCCACGGTCAAGGCCTACGGCGGGGAGCCCTTCGAGGAGGCCCGCTTCGCCGCGGCCAGCCGGCGGTACCAGGCCCTCAACATGGAGCGGCGGCGGTTCATCGGGCGGATGGAGAGTGGCGCCGACCTCCTGGGGAACCTGGGACTCCTCGTGCTGTTGTTCGTCGGCGGCTACCTGACGATCCGCGGCGCGCTCAGCCCGGGCCGGCTGGCGGCGCTGGTGCTCTACCTGCGGATGATGCTGGCTCCGGTCCGCAGCCTGGTCAACTTCCACCTGATCTTGCAGGAAGGCCTGGCGGCCATGGAGCGGGTCCAGGAGATCCTGACCCTGGCTCCCGAGGGCGCCCCGACCCGCGAGGGGGACGGCCTGCGGCCGCGTCCGCGGCGGGCGAACCGGCCGGACCGGGCGGTTGCGCCGACCGTTACGGCGCAGCCCGCGGATGGCGGGGGGACCCGTTCGGTGCCGGTGGCCCGGGGCCGCGGCGCCACCCCCCAGGGGACTCTCGGCGCTGGGGACGCCGCCGGGTGGATGGTCACCCGTGGCGATCGGTCGCGGTCCGGCGCCGGCGGGGTGCGGGTACGAGCCGTCGGGACGCCGGCACCGGGCGGGGCTGGGGCCGGGCCGGGCGTCGGGGACGGCACCCGACCGGGCCGCGGCGCGTCGCTCGAGTTCGCCGGCGTCTGGTTCCGCTACCGATCCGAGGGTCCGCCCGTCCTCCAGGGCGTGGACCTGCGGGTCGAACCCGGCGAGCGCATCGCCCTCGTGGGCCCCTCGGGCGCGGGGAAGACGACCCTGCTCCACCTGGTGCCCCGCTTCTACGATCCCCAGCGGGGCAGGGTGTACCTGGACGGCCGTGACGTCCGGGACTACGACCTGGAGGACCTGCGCCGGCAGGTGGCCTGGGTGATGCAGGAGCCCGTGCTCTTCGCCGGGACGGTGGCCGAGAACATCGCCTACGGGTGTCCCGGTGCGACGGCGGAGGCGATCCGGCAGGCGGCCGAGCTCGCCGACGCGGCCGGGTTCATCGAGGCCCTGCCCCGGGGCTACGACACCCCGGTGGGCGAGCGCGGCGTGCAACTCTCGGGTGGTCAGCGACAGCGCATCGCCATCGCCCGGGCGTTGCTCCGCCGCCCGCGGCTCCTGCTGCTCGACGAGGCCACGTCCTTCCAGGACGCCGCGTCGGAGGAACGGATCCACGCGGCCCTGGACCTGCTGGCGGCTACCGGCTGCACCACCCTCGTCGTCGCCCACCGGCTCTCCACCGCCCTGCGGGCGGACCGCATCGTGGTCATGGATGGCGGCCGCGTGGTGGAGACGGGCACCCACGCCGAGCTCCTGGCCCGGGGCGGGCTCTACGCCCGCCTGTACCGCACCTTCTTCGACCCGCGAGCCCGTTCCGGCCGGCGCTTGTCCGTGGACGGCACGGCGAGCCCCCGCTAGCAGCCCGGGTTGGTCATCCTCGACCACCCACGTCAGCAGGCTCCGAACCGGCCATGGAAGCGAGGGATCGCGCCAGGGCGGCGATCGCGGAAGATCAGGGCGCACGGTCTGGAGCGTGGATGCCGACGACGTCCTGGCGGGGGGCCAGGCGTCCAAACCCGAGGACATCGTGTGAGCGATGCGCAGGTCGACGTGGTGCTGCGCGGGGACGGACCCGTTCCGACTCGAGGGAGGAGGGTGGATGATCGGTGCTGGACGCCATCGTACCGGCCGCAAGCGGTGTGACGTTGCTCGTTGTTGCCGTTTGGGGAGTTCGGCTGGATCGGGCCCGGGGGCGCAAACCGCTTTGGTGGTTCCACGCTCTGAATCTCGTCCTGGGGATCGCAGCGCTCGTCTGGGCAGTCTCCGAATATCTCTCCGGATGAATGCGCGACCCCAGGGCCCCTGTGGTCCTGGAGGGAAGGGGCTCGATGAACACCGCCTCCGCTCGGGCACAGCCAGCGGATTCACGGCTTCGGCATGCCGAGGCTGGCGTCGACCCGTGCTGTAGTCCGGGTGACCCGGCGGTAATCGCAACAAGTCTCGGCGCTCGATAAGAAACGCCTTGCCAGCGTCGACGGCGTTCGGGAGAAGCCCTATCGAGCTGGCAGCTCCAGGATCGCTTGCCCATTCGCATTGGTGATTCGGACCACGATGTCCTCGATAATGGCCTCGAGTTGTTGCTTGGATGTTCCTTCTGTGCGCACATCGACATAGCCCGTGATGCGAATGGTTTCGCCGGGATTGAGGTCAAGGGGCGTAGGGGAGGATCGCGGATCCGGGTTGGCCCTGTGCTCCTCTCTGATTCGACGCGATTGAAGGGCCGGTGGGATGACCACCTCCCATCGCCAGCCGTGAATGGGGGCCTTCCCTGTGTTGGTGAACGAAGCCTCGTAGCTGATTCGCTGACGGCTTGTAGATGGATGTCCCGGACTGTCACCTGTGGCCACGACCAGATCCCCGGCTAGCCGTGGTCCACCGGCGGGCGCGTTCTGGAAGATGCCGGCGAGCAAGACCACGGTGACCGATGCCAGCAGTGAGACCATCAGGAGGACAACCCGGCGCCGTTGGCGCGCATTGTTCGCCGTCAAACAACCCGCCTCCCGCCGTACCGTGAGTCGAGAGCGAGCGAGGGTCATGCTCAACGAGGGGATGAAGGGTCCACGCAGCACTCCTTGGCATGGCCCAAACGATGACCTGGCGGAGGCCACGTCGCACTAGATGTTCCATGCAGACCAGTACCAACCCTTCGGCGGTGCTACGTAGCATGGGTGATCCGTGGTCACGTCCGGTGAAGTGGTCGAATCGCGCTCTCCCCTTCAACTTAATCGATGCCAGAAACCCTGCACCCCTTCCTCCAGGCTGTCACTATCCGTGACGGTCCGGCGCTGGCGCAAGCTTCGCCATCGATCACTGAGGACACTCAAGGTGGTATGGTGGAACCGGCGAGGAGGCGATGGGCTTGGCCAGCTGGACCCTGCGCCTGCGGGTGCGCTACGGCGAGACGGACCGCATGGGCCGGGCGTACTACGCGCGCTACTTCGACTGGTTCACCGACGGGCGCACCGAGCTGATCCGCTGCATGGGGCTCTCGTATCGCCAGCTGGAGGACCAGGGCGTGTTCCTCCCCGTCCTGGAGGCGGCGTGCCGCTACCTGCGGCCGGTGGACTACGACGACGAACTCGAGCTGGAGGTGCGGCTGGAGCGCCTGACGCCCACCCGCATGGACTTCGCCTACCGTCTGCGGCTGGCGGCCACCGGGCAGCCCGTGGCGGAGGGCACGACGCGGCATGCCTTCATCGACCGGCGCGGCAAGCCAGTCAACCTGCGCAAGGCTCGCCCCGAGGTCTGGCGAAGGCTCGAGCCCCTGCAGGCGGCGACGCCCCTCCCCCGGGAATCGGTTGCCCCCGCGGGATCGTCGGTCGCGCCGCCACCATCCCATGGGGACGAACCGGCTCCCCGCGGGACGCGGGCCGCGCCAGCCCGCAGAGCGGCGGATCGGGCCGATCCCGTCGCGACCCCCTCGTCGACGCCGGAAGCCAGCGAGGGGGACGACCGGCGTTGTTGAGCAGCCGGCGGCGGCTGGTCGCCGACCTCCAGCGCCTGGAGGCCGCCGATCCCTCGCTCGCCGGCCTCACCGCGCGGCTCGAGCCGCTGCTCGAGCTGCTCGACGCCGTGGATGCCGGCGCGACGCTGGACGTCTGGGTGGAGTTCATGGGCGGTCACGCCGTGGTGGCCGACGTCGCCTCCAAGTTTCGCGGCCTGGTGCGGGACGCGGCGGGGCCAGGTCTGGGCTTCGAGGGGGACGCAGGGGAGCTGGTGCTGCTGCTCCACCACATCGGACCGGTGCGCCGCGAGCACGGGTCGGGCGGCGTCCGCGTCCTCCTCGCCACCGGCGAATCGGCGTGGTTCCGGGCCGTCCGGCCGGGCCACAGCGGCCTCTCCCGTCCACCCCGTCCGTCCCGTCCCTCGCGCCCCTCCCGCCCCTGATGCCCGGGCCCGCCCGCCATGGTCTCCCCGAGGAGCAGCGCGCTCCGGGGGATGGGGCCGCCGGGTGCGGCGCCCGCGGCCGAGGCGGCGAGACGGCACCCGGCGGGCAGGCGCTCGGAGGACGGGGCTGCGGGGAGGGGCCGCGGGCGACCCGTCGGCGAGGGCGGGGGTGCGTGCTGCCCGCCGTGCTTTCCGCGCTCGGGCCTTTCCTGCTATCGTGGGAGCGGTGTGGACTACCCTCGGTGAGGTGATCCCCCAATGCCGCTGGTCACCGGCATCGAACTCCTGGACGACGCCCGGAGGCGCGACTATGCCGTGGGCGCCTTCAACGTCAACAACATGGAGATCGTGCAGGCCATCATCGCGGCGGCCGAGGAGGAGCGGTCGCCCGTGATCCTCCAGGCGAGCCAGGGCGCCATCAAGTACGCGGGCATCCGCTACATCCGCGCCCTGGTGACGGCCGCCGCCGAGGAGGCCAAGGTCCCCATCTGCCTCCACCTGGATCACGGTCCCAGCTTCGAGCAGGTCATGGAGTGCCTGCGCTACGGCTTCACCTCGGTGATGTTCGACGGCTCCCACCTGCCCTATGAGGAGAACGTGCGCCTGACCGCCAAGGCCGTCGAGGCCGCCCACGCCGTGGGCGTCTCCGTGGAGGGCGAGCTCGGCAAGATCGGCGGCGTCGAGGAGGAGATCCGGGTCGAGGACTGGGACGTGGTCCTGACCGACCCCGAGGTGGTGCCCGACTTCGTCGAGCGCACGGGCGTCGACTACCTGGCGGTGGCCATCGGCACCAAGCACGGCTTCTACCAGGGCGAGCCCAAGCTGGACTTCGACCGCCTGGCCCGCATCCACCAGCTCATGCCCGACCTGCCCCTGGTGCTGCACGGCGGCAGCGGCGTCCCCGAGGAGCACATCCGCCGCGCCATCCCCCTGGGCGTCCGCAAGATCAACATCGACACGGAGCTGCGAGCGGCCTTCGTCGGCAAGGCACGGGAGATCATGGCGGCCCGGCCCGACGAGATCGATCCCCGCAAGATTCTGGGACCGGCCCGCGAGGCGATGAAGGAGAAGGTCAAGGAGAAGATGCGGCTCTTCGGCTCGGCGGGCAAGGCGTGAGCCCGCCCGGCGGAGCGGGCGCGGGCCCCGGCGCCGCGTGCCGGTTCGTCCGGGAAGAACCGGCCGTGCCCGCCCGGCGTAGTGTGGAGGACCGGCCCTGAGGCAGGTTGGAGGAGTCGGCATGGAACGGGAACTGACCCTGGAGCTGGTGCGGGTGACGGAGGCGGCCGCCCTGGCCGCCGCCCGCTGGATGGGCCGCGGCGACAAGGACGCCGCCGACGGTGCCGCCGTCGACGCCATGCGGGCCGTGTTCGACACGGTGGACATCCGCGGCACGGTGGTGATCGGCGAGGGGGAGATGGACGAGGCGCCGCGGCTCTACATCGGCGAGCGGGTGGGCAGCGGCCAGGGGCCCGCCGTGGATGTGGCCGTCGACCCCGTGGAGGGCACGAACCTGGTCGCCAAGGGCCTGCCCGGGGCCATCGCCGTCCTGGCGGTGGCGCCCCGGGGTTGCCTGCTCCACGCCCCGGACATGTACATGGAGAAGATCGCCGTCGGGCCGGCGGCGGCCGGCGCCATCGACATCCAGCGGCCCATCGAGGAGAACCTGGAGGCCGTGGCCCGGGCCCTGGGCAAGCGGGTCGAGGACGTGACGGTGATCGTCCTGGACCGGCCGCGCCACGCCGACCTGGTGGCCCGCATCCGCCGGGCCGGTGCCCGCATCCGCATGATCGCCGACGGCGACGTCTCGGCCGCCATCGCCACCGCCCTGGAGGGAACCGGCATCGACCTCATGGTGGGCATCGGCGGCGCCCCCGAGGGCGTGCTGGCGGCGGCCGCCCTGTACTGCCTCGGCGGCGAGCTGCAGGGGCGCCTCTGGCCCGAAGACGAGGAGGACCGCGAGCGCATGCGGGCCATGGGGATCGACGAGGCCCGGGTGCTGCGCATCGAGGACCTGGTCCGAGGCGAAGACGTGATCTTCGCCGCCACGGGCATCACCAGCGGCGAGATGCTGCGGGGGGTCCAGTTCACCAGCCGCGGCGTGTACACCCACTCGGTGGCCATGCGCTACCGCACCGGGACGGTGCGCTTCGTCGAGGCCTGGCACCGGCTGGAGCGCAAGCCCGTCATCGGCCCGCTGGTGGGGGGCGCCGAGGAGGCCGGTGCCGCGGCGGGGGGCGCCGGGTAGGCGCTGTCGGTGGGGGGCGCGGCGACCGCGGTGGGGAGCCGCAGGGGGGTTGCGGCGTCTCAGTTGCGGCCTCCCAGGCGATGGCGGAAGGCCGCAGGAGAGCTGCCGGGACCGGGGCGCCGGCATGGGCGGCGCCCCTGGGGCGCGTGCCGCATGCGGAGGCGAGGTGGTTGCGATGGCGGAGTTCACGCGGGACGAACCGGCCGGGGACGCGGGGCCCCAGGGGGGCGTGTCCACCCTCGAGGGGCTGCGGGCCCGCACGCTGGCGTGGTTGCGGGAAGAGGCAGGCCGGGAGACCCGTTTCCGGGAGCTGGCCCAGGCGGTCTGCTCCCGCCTGTGCAGGGAGTTCCCCCATTACTCCTGGGTGGGCGTCTACATGGTGGAGGGCGATCGCCTCAAGCTGTGGGCCTGGGACGGGCCGGAGCCCACCCAGCACGTGGAGATCCCCCTGAACGCGGGGCTGTGCGGCTGGGCGGCCTCCACGGGCCAGGTGGCCAACGTGCCCGATGTGCGCAAGGACCCGCGGTACCTGCAGTGCTTCGTCTCCTGCCAGTCGGAGATCGTCGTGCCCATCGCCCGGGACGGCAAGGTCTACGGCGAGATCGACATCGACAGCGACCGGCTGGCCGCCTTCGGCGCCGACGACGAGCAGTTCCTGAAGGCGGTCTGCGCCATCCTGGCGGAACGGGCGGCGGCCGACGCCGAGGTGCGGGCGGTGGGCGGCCGGACGACCGGGAGGCCGGCCTGATCGACGCGAGCATGGGGGGCTGGCCGATGGGCCCGTGGCGGGCGGCGGCCCGTTGATCCCCCCGGTCCCCGGGGGAACGATGGAGGGGGAGGTGGTCCCATGGCGGCCAAGCGCATCGCCATCCTGGTCGACGACCTGTACGAGGACCTCGAGCTCTGGTACCCGTACTACCGCCTGCTGGAGGCGGGCCACCAGGTGGACCTGATCGGCAGCGAGCGGGATCGCGCCTACACCAGCAAGCACCACTACCCGGCCAAGGCCGTGAAGTCCATCGCCGAGGTGCGGCCGGAGGACTACGACGGGGTGGTGATCCCCGGCGGCTACGCGCCGGACCGCATGCGGCGCGACGAGCGGATGGTCCGGTTCGTCCGTCAGATCCACGATCAGGGCAAGCTGGTGGCGGCCATCTGCCACGCCGGCTGGATGCTGGTCTCGGCCGACGTCCTGCGGGGCCGCCGGGCCACCAGCGTCCGGGCCATCCGCGACGACATGCGCAACGCCGGCTGCGAGTGGGTGGACGAGCCCGTGGTCGTCGACGGGAACCTGGTGACCTCGCGGACGCCGGACGACCTGCCGGCTTACATGAAGGCGATCCTCGCCAAGCTGGGCGAAGCCTGAACCCCCGCGGTCGCGCCCCCTGCGGACGGAGGGGGCCCGGGCGGAGCCGACGAGGGATGGCCACGCGGAGCAACCGATGGACGGGCGGAGGGCGGTGGCTGGATGCCATCGCCCTCCGCGTCTCCGCCACCGGCCCGCTCCGTCGTCGCCTTCGTGACCGGGCAGCAGGGGATCGGCGAGACAGAGAGTACCCATACCGCAACCACCATCCTCGGGTACGGGGGAAGGCGATGGGTGAACTGCAGATCCGACCCGTAGAGCGGATGGACGCCTGTCGCGCCTTGGAAGCGCTGCAGGCCCAGGTATGGGGCGACCCGGCGATGGTGGTCCCTGCCCATCAGCTGTACGTCGTGGCGCGCCACGGCGGGGTGCTGCTGGCGGCCTACGAGGGCGAGCAGCCGGTCGGCTTCGTCTACGGCTTCCCGGCGCGGCACGGTGGGCGGTGGGTGTTGCATTCCCACATGCTTGGGGTGCTCCCCGTGTACCGGGATCGCGGCGTCGGGCGCCGGTTGAAGGAAGCCCAGCGGGAGTATGCGCGGGCGCTCGGCTATCCCACCATCACCTGGACCTTCGACCCGCTGGAATGCCGCAATGCGTACCTCAACCTTCGCCGCCTCCGGGCCAGGGCCCGCACGTACCTGCCCGACTTCTACGGATCCATGCAAGACGCCTTGAATCGCGACCTGCCTTCCGACCGCTTGCTGGCGGAATGGGACACGGAGCCCGCGGCCTCTTCCGTGCCCGCCGACGCCTCGCCAGAGGCGTCCCTGGCCGGAGCGGCGGACCAAGACCAGGACCTGGTCGCCTTCGCGGTGGACGTCCGCGCCGACGGCTGGCCTGTGCCCGGGGCGGTGCGCCTCCGTCCTCCCGGTGCGGACGAACCCAGCCCCCGCGGGTGCGAGTGCCCGTGCCGGCCCGGATCCAGGACCTGAAAGGCACCGACCTCGAGCTGGCGCGGGCGTGGCGGATGGCCGTGCGCCACAGCCTCGGAGGGTTCTTGGCAGCGGGTTACACGGCGGTGGACCTCGTGCCGCCGGTGGACCGCCAGCGGGGCGTCGGGTGGTACGTGCTGGTGCGTTGACCGCGCCGGGGCGTGGCTTGCCTGAATTCCGCAACGATCTCCGGGGATCGCGGATGGGTGGCCTGCTGAGGAGGGTGACCGGATGCGTGTCCAGCGGATCGACGTCTTCCACGTGGCGATGACGCTGCGGGCTCCCTTCCGCACCAGTTTTGGCGTCACCCACGAACGTCACTGCCTTCTCATCCGGTTGGAGGCCGACGGCGTGGAGGGGTGGGGGGAGGTGGTGGCGGATGCGGCTCCGCTCTACAGCGAGGAGACGGTGGAGACGGCCTGGCACATCTTGCGGGACTTCCTCGTGCCGGCGGTCCTCGGTCGCTCCTTCGACAGCCCCCGCGAATTCCGGGCGTCCTATGCCCATGTGCGCCGCCACCCCATGGCCAAGGCCGGGCTCGAAGGGGCCTTTTGGGATGCCTGGAGCCGTGCCCGCGGCTTGCCGCTGTGGCGGGCGTTGGGCGGCACGAAGGACCGCGTCGAAGTCGGCGTCAGCATCGGTATCCAGGAGGATGTGCCCGCGCTGTTGCGGGCCATCGAATCCTTCCAGGCCCAGGGCTATCGCCGCTTCAAGATCAAGATCGAGCCGGGATGGGACGTCGACGTCGTCCGGGAGGTCCGCCGGGCCTTGGGTGACATCCCGCTGATGGTCGACGCCAATTCGGCGTATACCTTGGCGGATGCGTCCCATCTTGCCCAATTGGATCGCTTCGACCTGATGATGATCGAGCAACCCCTCGCCCACGATGACTTGGTGGACCACGCCGACCTGCAACGGCAGCTTCGGACGCCCATCTGCCTTGATGAAAGCGTTCACCACGCCGACGACCTGCGCAAGGCGGCGCGGATCGGTGCCTGTCGCATCCTCAACGTCAAGGTCGGCCGGGTTGGCGGGCTGACCGAGGTCCAAGCCATCGATCGCCTCGCCCGCCAGCTGGGCATCCCCCTGTGGTGTGGCGGCATGCTGGAAACCGGTATCGGCCGGTTGCACAACGTGGCGCTGGCGACGCTGCCGGGTTTCACCCTGCCCGGGGATACGTCCGGGAGCGACCGGTACTGGCTCGAAGATGTGATTGACCCGCCGGTGACGGTGGATCGTGATGGAACCATCGCCGTACCCCAGCAGCCCGGCATCGGTCACCAGGTGCGGGAGGACCGGATCCAGCGGGTCACCCGCCGCCGCGCGACGTACCGAGCCAATGGCGCCGCGTGACGTCCCGTTCGCAGACGTGCGCGGTCCTAGAGGACAAGGGCATGCGCGGGCTCGTGTCGGGACGGGCTGCGGGCTGTCGGCCGAAGTATGGTTGTCCAGTTGGGTCGGCTGGCTGTACGAGGGGGTTCTGTGGGGGGATGAACGTCATGTCGGGTGGGCAAGCAGGCGTCCATGCACCGACGGATCGTCCAGGCGCCGTGGCGCAGCCGGGCTGGTTCAGCCGTCTGATGCTGCCGGCGGCGGTCTTCCTCTCGGTGTTGACCGGGGGTGGCTACGCCAGCGGGCGTGAGATCGTCGAATATGGGGCCAAATTTGGAGCCTACGGCGTCTGGTCCATCGTGGCGATCTTCGTGGGGTTCACCGTCATCTCCGCCATCGCCTACGAATTTGCCCGGGTGTTCCATGCGTACGACTACCGGACGTACATGCGCAACCTGATCGGACCGGCGTGGATCTTGTTCGACGTGTTGTTCATCGTGATGGCCGTGCTGGTGATCGCGATCGTGACGTCGGCAGCGGAAGAGATCGTGGCCACCACCGTCCGGATTCCCAGCCTCGTGGCGCTCTTGGTCGTCATCGGCATCGTAGGTCTGATCATGTTCTGGGGGCGCCGCTTCCTCGAGGCGTTCAAGTCGGTCGGCTCCCTGCTGTTGTACGTGGGCTTCATCGCCTTCGCGGCCATGGTGCTCGCCGGTCGCTGGGAGGCCGTTCAGGCGGTCTTCGCCCGCGGCGACACGTCGTACGTGCCGGGGGCCACGGTCGGCGCGGCGGTGTTCTCAGGCCTTCTCTACGTGGGGTATAACCTGGTCGTCGTACCGGGGGTCTTGTTCGTCCTCGACAACCTGCGCTCACCCAAGGACTCTGCCGGTGCCGGGGTGCTGACCGGCCTCGTTTCCACTGTCCCCTTCATCCTCACGTACCTCGCTGTCATGGCCTTCTACCCCAGCAGGGACGTCTTGGACGCCCCCGTGCCGTGGCTGGCCATGCTGGAGCAGGTCGGTGGCGCGGGGCTGGGATGGGTGTACACGCTGGTGGTCTTCTACACTCTGGTGGATACGAGCACCGGGATGATCCATGCCATCCTGAACCGGCTCGATAGCGCCCTGCAGGAATACGGCCGCCAGGAACTGGGTGGAAGGCACCGCAGCGCTATCGCCGTCGCGATCCTGATCGCATCGGTGCTCCTATCCCGGTTCGGGATCATCGCGCTCGTGGCGCAGGGGTACACGGCGATGGCGTACGGTTTCCTCCTCTTGCTGGCCCTACCGCTGGTGACGGTGGGGCTGTACAAGATCGCCAAAGCCCGGTCGCAGCGCGGGGAGGTGACCGCCTGACCACGGGTCGGCGTGCGGTCCAAGAACGAGCGGGTCGTCGGTGCTGGCGGGGCCCCGACGGTGCGGCGGTCCCGTCCGGGATCATGGAGGGCGTGGGCGGCCCATAGCCTGCAGGTGGGCGGGTGGTCTGGGGGGCGGCATCAGCCGGGGTCGCGGCCGTCTGTGCCGTTCGGGGGCCGGCGCCGGGAGGCGATGGCGCTCCACGGGCGCCGACTCCCAGGCGTCGGCTGCGTCGGAGGGGCGGTGCGGCGAGGACGCGCCGCCCTCCTCCTGGCGTCCGGCTCGCCCGCCCAGGAGGCGGGATCCATGGCAGGCCCAGGCATCCGGTGGCGGCGAGCCGCGGCGTGGCTCCTCCTGATCGCAGCCGCGACCGCGTTGGGCCGGGCGGGCTGGTCGCCGCTGCGCCTCCTGCCCGGGATGGGGCGACCGGGCGGGCTCCCCGGCCGGGTCGCCCCCGACGTGTGGGTCGGACCCGTGCCGGTGGGCGGGTGGTCGCGGGAGCGGGTGTCCGAATGGCTCGAGGAGCTGGCCCACGCGGTGCACATGCCGCCTGAGGATGCGCGCCCCGACCCCGCCCAGCGGGCGGTGATCCCCGGCGTGGCCGGCCTGACCCTGGACGTCGACGCCAGCCTGCAAGCCATCCTGCGGGCGCCGCCGGGCAGCCGGGTCGACCTCCAGTTCCGCGCCGTCCCACCGCAGAAGGACCTGGACGATTTCCCCGGTCAGCCCGTCTATCACGGCCATCGGCGCAAACAGGCCGTGGCCTTCCTGGTCAACGTGGCCTGGGGGGAGGAGCACCTGCCCGCCATGCTCGCGGCGCTGGAGGCGCATGGGGTGCGGGTCACCTTCTTCCCCGTGGGGCGGTGGGCGGAGGCCCACGCCGGTCTGGTGGCGGAGATGGTCCGCCGCGGCCATGAGGTCGGCAGCCACGGCTACTCGGACGCCCTGGAACTCGAGGACCAGCCGGTCGACGGGGTGCTGGCCGACCTCCGCCGCGGGGTCGAAGCGGTGGCCCGGGCGGCCGGCCTGGACCCGTCGGCGGTGCGGTTCTACAGCACCCACCGCGGGGTGCGCACCGCCGCGGTGGAGCGGGCGGCGCAGGAGGCCGGCGTCCGACTGGTCTACTGGAGCCTCGACACCGTCGACTGGATGAAGCCGCCCCCGGCGCTCATGGCACGGCGCATCGTCGCCGCGGCGCAGCCCGGGGACCTGATCTTGATGCACCCCACGCCGGGCACGGTCGAGGCCCTCCCCGCCATGATCGAGGGCCTGCACCGGCGCGGCCTGGTGGTGGTCCCGCTGGGCCAGCTGCTGGCCCCCCTGCCCGTGGACGACCCCTGCCAGCGCCCCGCGGAGCCGGCCGGTCCCGTCCTGGCCGGCGACCGCGTGCGTCCGCCCTTCGCCGCGTTCGTCCGTGGTGGATGGCGCCCGCCGCCCGAGGGCGGCCCTCGGTCCCCGGCCCGTTAACAGATCCGTTACATTTCCCGTCGCGCGCGGCCGGCGGGCCCCGGATCGCCAATGCTATACTGTTGCGCGGCAAGGCGCGGCTCGTCCCCGGTGGGGGTCCCAGACCGCCTGGGCAGGGGGCCATCGGCTGCCACCGCCGCGGCGACCGCCGTGCGGCCGGGCGTCCACACCGCCTCTGCACGGAGGCCGTCGGCTTGGCGCCGCGGGGGCTTCGCCTCTGCCGTCCACGAGTTGGCGCAGGGACCAGAATGGCCGCGAAGCCCGACGGGACCCAGCCCGGCGGGGCAGCCGGGGAGGGGGCTCGCCCGGTGCGCCCGGACCGGGAGGAGGACGGCGATGATCGAGGTCTCCCACGTCAGCAAGCGGTTCGGCGAGCACCGCGCGGTCACGGATCTCACCTTCACGGTGCAGCGGGGCGAGATCGTGGGCCTGCTCGGTCCCAACGGGGCCGGCAAGACGACCACCATGCGCCTGATCACCGGCTACATGCCCCCCAGCGCCGGCACCATCCGCGTGGCCGGCTTCGACACGTGGGAGGAACCGCTGGAGGTCAAGCGGCGCGTCGGGTACCTCCCCGAGCATCCGCCGGTCTACCCGGACATGACCGTGGAGGCGTACCTGCTCTTCGTGGCGGCCCTCAAGGGCGTGCCCCGCCCCCGCCGCCGGGCCGAGGCCCAGGAGGCGGCGGAGCGCACCGGCGTGACCCACGTGTGGAAGCGCCTGATCGGCAACCTGTCCCGGGGCTACCGGCAGCGGGTGGGGTTGGCCCAGGCGCTGCTGGGCAAGCCCGACGTGCTCATCCTGGACGAGCCCACGGTGGGCCTCGATCCGGCGCAGATCGTCGAGGTCCGCCAGCTGATCCGCTCCCTGGCCGGCGAGCACACGGTGATCCTGAGCTCCCACATCCTCCCCGAGGTGCGGCAGACCTGCCAGCGCGTGTTGATCATGAACCGCGGGCGGCTGGTGGCCCAGGACACGCCCGAGGGACTGACGCGGGCGCTGCAGGGGGTCAGCACCCTGCGCCTCGCGGTCAAGGGGCCGGCCCGCGAGGTGGCGCGCCGCCTCCGCGAGCTGGAGGGCGTCGAGTCGGTCCGCATCCTGGAAGGGGACGAACCGGCCCCGGCCGGGGTGGAGGAGGGGGCGCCGGCGGACCGGTCCACGGCCGACGCGGGGTCTTCCGCGCCGACCCCGGTGGTGCGCCTCGAGGTCGCCTCCCGCGGCAAGGACCTGCGCGAGGCCGTCTTCTTCGCCATGGCTGCGGAGCGCTGGCCCATCCTGGAGATGCGCCCCCTGGAGATGAGCCTCGAGGAGATCTTCATGCAACTGGTGACGGAGGAACAGGCCCCCTCCGGGTCCGCGGGCCGGACCCGGGGCGGGGCGGGCGAGGGCGGCGCCGGCCGGCAGCGACCGGCGGGCGCCGGCCGGAGGTGAGCGCCATGGGTTGGCAGGGCCTCTTCGCCCTATGGCGCAAGGACGTGCTCTCCTTCTGGCTGTCGCCCCTGTGGTGGGTGGTGGCGGCCGTCTTCCTCGCCTTGACGGGATGGTACTACCTGGCGGTGGTCGCCAGCTTCCAGGCGCCGGATCTGCGCTTCCTGCTGGACCACATGGTGGTGCTGCTGCTGTTCGTCGTGCCCGCGCTGACCATGCGGCTCTGGGCCGAGGAGCAGCAGCGCGGCACCGCCGAGCTGTTGCTGACCGCGCCGGTGACCCTGAATCAGGTGGTGCTGGCGAAGTTCTTCGCGGTCTTGACGCTGCTGACGGTGCTCCTCGGGGTCACGGGGATCTACCCCGCCGTCACGGCGGCCTACGGCACCGTGGAGTGGCCCATGCTGCTGGTCGGCTACCTCGGGGTGTGGCTGGTGGCCGCCACCTTCGCCGCCGCCGGGCTCTTGGCGTCGACCCTCAGCGACAGCCAGGTCATCGCCGCCGTGGCGGGCTTCGGGATCCTGCTGGCCCTGTACATGCTGGACTGGGCGGCGGGGGCCGTCGGCGGGACCCTGGGGGACGTGCTGCGAGCGGCGTCGGTCTGGGAGAACCTGAGCGACTTCATCGACGGGGTGCTGGACACCCGGCGCCTCGTCTACTTCCTCTCGTTGATCTTCGGCTTCCTGTTCCTCGCGGTCCGCAACGTGGAGCGGCGCACCTGGGCCGCGTGACGCGGCCGGCCGTCCGTCGCCCGCCGGGGTTGGTGCGGGCCGGCGGTGGCGGCGGGCGCCGCGGTGGGGTGCCGACCGGGCAGCGGACCGCGGGGGCGGTCCATCGCCCCCGGCCCACCGCCCCCGACGCCCAGGGGGAGGCGGCCCGGACGGTTCTGGGCGCTGGAGCGGGCCGTCCGCCGGACGTGGCGCCGGGTGCGGGGCGCCGCGCGGTGGGGTGCGGGCTTGGCGAGCAGCGAGCGGAGTCGGTGAGGAGGGCCGTCCATGGCCGAGCGGGCCGATGTCCATCGCCGTCGCGTGCTGTGGCGGGGGACGAACGCGGTGGTGCTGACGGTGGCCGTGCTGGCCCTGCTGGTGCTGGCCAACGTGTTCGCCGCCCGCTACTCGTGGCGGTACGATGCCACCGCCCAGAAGATCTACTCCCTCTCGCCCTCCACCCACGAGGTCCTGGCCGACCTCGAGCAGGATGTCACGCTGTACGGCTTCCTGCAGTCCGGATCGGCGGAGGGCGACACCCTGCGCAAGATCCTCGAGCAGTACGACCGCGCCTCGCCCCGCATCCGGCTCGAGGTGGTGGACCCCGAGCGGGAGCCGTCCACGGCGAGGCGGTACGAGGTGGACGCCTACAACACGGTGGTCGTGGAGGTCGGCGACGACCACCGGAAGATCGACCCGCTGAGCCTGTTCGGCTACGGGGCGGGCGGCGGCCTCGAGATCCGGGCCGAACAGGCGATCACCCGCGCCCTCCTCGAGCTGACGGGGCGGGGCGGTAAGAAGGTCTACTTCCTGACGGGCCACGGCGAGGGCAACCCGGACACCGAGCTGACCACCCTGGGCCAGCTGCTGGAGGGCGAGGCCCTGACGGTGGAGACGCTCAACCTGGCCCAGCGGGGCCAGGTGCCGGAGGATGCGGCGGTGGTGGTCATCGCCGGTCCCAGCCGGGACCTGCTGGAGGAGGAGCGCCAGCGACTGGAGGACTACGTGCGGCGAGGCGGCCGGCTGCTGGTCCTCTACGGGCCGGTCCCCGACGGCCGGCGCCTGGAGCAGCTGGAGGCGCTGCTGGCATCGGTCGGGGTGGAGGCCGCCCAGGACGTGGTGGTCGATCCCCAGCGCGCCTTCCTCGGCCAGGATCCCCTCTCGCCCATGCCGCTCCTGGGGAGCCACGCCATCGTCGACCCGCTGCGACAGGGCGAGCTGGTGCTGGTGCTGCCAGGGTCCCGCAGCCTGCAGGCGCGCGAGGGCACGGAGCTCACGACCACCGAGCTCCTGCACACCAGCGACGAGGCCTGGGGCGAGACGGATCTGCGGTCCGAGACGGTGCGCCGCGACGGTGACGACCGCGCGGGCCCGCTGACGCTGGCGCTGGCGGTGGAGGGCGACCTCGCCCCCGCGGATCGGTCCGCAGGCCAGGCGGACGAGCAAGGGCGGGACGAGGGTGGCGAGGCCGCGTCCGCTGCGGAGGGCGAGGCGGCCGAAGGCGACGGGGAGGGCGGGTCGCAGCCGGTGGCCGTGGTGGTGGGCAGCGCGGCCTTCGTGGCCAACGACTACCTGGACCGGGTCCCGGGGAACCGTGACTTCATCGTCAACGCCGTCAACTGGCTGTTGGGTTCGGAGGAGCGCCTGACCATCCGGCCCAAGGAGCTGGCCGCCACGCCCATCGTGCTCACCCCGCGGGCGGTGGTGGGGATCTTCTACGGGCTCGTGCTGGGGTTCCCCGCCCTGGTCGCCCTCACCGGCCTCGCCATCTGGTGGAGGAGGCGGCACGCATGAGCGCCCCGGGCCGTCGCCGCCGGCGGAACCCGGCCTCCCAGGCCTTCCTCGGCCTGTTCCTCCTGCTGGTGGCGGCCGGATTGGCCGTCTACGCCTGGGCCACGCGGGGCGACCAGCCCCAAAGCGAGGACGAGGCGACGGACACCGTGGTCTGGGATGCCGGCGACGCCACGGTGCGCGAGATCGTCATCGAGGGGGAGCATGGGCGCATCGTCCTGCGGCCCGGCCCGCCCCCCGAGCTGGTGGCGTCGCCCGACGCCCCCTTCGGCGGTCAGGGGCCGATGGCGGCCGACACCATCGGCGGGCTCTTGTCCTCGCGGCGCTGGTGGATGCACGAGCCCGGCCCCTACCCCTTGGCCGAGGAGTACGCCACCACCCTGGTCGACGGGCTGCGACGGCTGACGGCCCAGCGCCGGGTGGCCGAGGGCGTCACCGGCCAGGCGCTGGAGCAGTACGGCCTGCATCGGCCGACGGTCCGCGTGACGGTGCGATTCACCGGGCAGGACGAGGCGCGGGTGCTGGAGCTGGGGGCCGAGAGCCCGGTCACGGGGGGCGGGACCTACGGGCGGCGGGCGGGTCAGGATGCGGTCTACCTGCTCTCCCCCGGGCTCACCGACACCCTCAAGATGGCGCCCGACGCGCTGCGGGAGACGATGTTCGTCCCGTTCGAGGACGATCGCGTGCAGCGGGTGGAGCTGGAGTGGGACGGTGCGCGGCTGGTGTTCGTCCGCCAGGAGGGCGGCACCAGCTGGTCCATGGAGCGGGACGGCCGCCGGGTCGGCACCCAGGACGACAGCCAGCTGTCCGAGCTCTGGTTTGCCCTGCACCAGTGGCGGGCGGCGGACTTCGTCAGCGACCAGGGGGACGAACTGGCCGTGCGGGCCCGCCACGGCCTGGACGCACCGTACGGGCGCATCCGGCTGGAGTTCCAGGCGGCGCCGGGTCAGAAGGCCGGCCCCCATCTGGAGATCCGGGTCGGTGGCACGGCCGACGAGGGCGGCCGGTACGTGATGACCAACGAGGGACCGTGGATCTATCGCCTCGACCCCGACGACCTCGCCTACTTTGAAGACCAGGTCCTGCCGAGGCTGCGGGAGCCGGCCACCGGTGGCGGGCAAGGGCAAGAGGGCGACGCGGCGCAGGACGAGGGCGAAGGGCGGGGCGCCCCGCAGGGCGACTAGTCCGCAGGAACGCCAGCCCGGGGACGACACGGGGGGAGGGGCGGGCACCGCGCCCGCGACAGGGGCCGCGCCCGGGAGGAAACGGCGGCGCAGCGGCGAATCCATCCCATGGCCGTGACGCGGTGGGCCGCGGTCCCGGCGCGGGGTCGCGGCCCGAAGCGGCCAGGGTAGGGCCCCTGAGGCCCGTGGCGTCGCGGGGGCGGGGTGGGCGCGGTTCGCGGCGAGATCGCGAGACGCCTGCGGCGTGCGGTGGGTGGACGGTGTGCCTGGAAATTTTTTATGCGCGCCGCTCGACCGAACGGTCGGTAGGGACGCGGCGACCGACCGCCCTGCAGGGAGGCGACGGCATGGCCAGCCGCGAGCAGGAGATCCTCGACGCGGCACGCAAGTTGTTCCGCGAGAAGGGCTACTACGCCACCACGATGCAGGACATCGCCGACGCGGTGGGGCTGCAGAAGGCCTCGCTCTACCACTACATCCGCAGCAAGGAGGCGCTCCTGCTCAAGATCGCGGGCGAGACCATGCGGCTCTTCCACGCGGAGCTGGATCGGATCGAGGCGGCGGGGGGGAGCGCAGCCGATCAGCTGGCGGCGGCCATCCGCGCCCACGTGCGGGTCGTGGCCGAGCACCAGGAGACGCTGACGGTGCTCTTCCGGGAGTCCCACGCCCTGCCGCCGGAGCACGCCGAGAAGGTGCGGGGCGAGACCGGCCGCTACACGCGGCGGCTGACGGCGTTGATCGCCCGAGGGGTGGCGACGGGCGAGTTCCGCCCGGTGGATCCCGGCGCCGCCTGCCTGGCCATCCTCGGCGCCTGCAACTGGATGTACCGGTGGTACAGCGCCGACGGTCGGCTCTCCCCGGCACAGATCGGCGAGCAGTTCGTCCAGGTGATCCTGCACGGGCTGCTGGCGCCGCGGGGCGACGACCGCCCGGCGGGGGAGCCGTCCCCACGGCCGGCCGCTGCCCGGTCCGGCGCCAACCGGCCCACCGCAGCGGGCGGCGAGGCGGTCCGGAGCATCCCGGCCTTGGACGCCCCAGGGCCGGCGGGGCCGCTGGGCGCTTGAACCCGACGGGCGCCGCCGCCCGTCGAAGTGCCGAAACGCCCCTACGGGAGACACACCCCTACGGGAAAGGTGGGAAAGCCGGATGGGTTGGAACGTGGTGGTGCTGCTCAAGCCCATCCTCGACCCGGAGCTGCCGGCGCGCAAGTTCCGGGTGGCGGCGGACGGCCGCCGGCCGGAGCGGGGCGACGCGCCGGTGGTCATCAACCCCTTCGACCAGAACGCGCTGGAGCTGGCGCTGCAGCTCAAGGACAAGGGCGCGGCGGCCACGGTGACGGCGATCAGCGCCGGCGGCGCCGAGGCCACCGACGGGCTGCGCAAGGCGCTGGCCCTCAAGGCGGACCGGGCCGTGCGGGTGGAGCTGGACGGCCTGGACCTGCCGGATGCGGCCACCACGGCGCGGGTCCTGGCGGCGGCGGTGCGCAAGGTCGGCGATGTCGACCTGGTGCTGGCGGGTCGCCAGGCGGGCGATTGGGACCAGGGCCAGGTGGGCTACCTGCTGGCGGAGGAACTCGGCTGGCCGTGTGCCGCCCTGGTCCAGCAGATGGAGCCGGCGGGCGACGGCCTGCGGCTGGTGCGGGAGGCGCCGGCGGGCCGGGAGGTGCTGGAGGCCCGGCCGCCCCTGGTGGTCACCGTGACCAACGACGACAGCAACGTGCTGCGCCTGCCCAAGGTGCGCGACGTGATGATGGCCAACCGCAAGCCCATCGACCAGTGGACGGTGGCGGACCTGGGGCTGGATGCGGCGGCCCTGGCCGACGAGGCGGCCAGCGAGGTCCTCGCCCTGCGGATCCCCGAGCGCAAGACCGAGTGCGAGATGATCGAGGGCGACGATCCGGCGGCGGTGGCCGCCACGCTGGTCCGGCGGCTGCGGGAGCTCAAGGTGCTGTGACGGGTGGGCTCCGGGAGGAGGGCGGTCGATGATCCTGGTGGTCCAGTGGGGTGGCAAGGCGCTGAGTCAGGCCACCGCGGAGCTCTTGGGCGGCGCCCGGCAGCTGGCCGGGGACGGCGCCGTGGCCGTGGTGGTGTTGGGGCCCGATGCCCGGGAGGCGGCGGCCGAGGCCGGGGCCTACGGCGCCCGGGCGTACGCCGCCGGGGGCGATCTCGAGGCGTACGGCGGCGAGGCGTACGTGGCCACGCTGGCGGCGGCCTGCGAGAGCCTGAAGCCCCAGGTGGTGCTGATGCCCGCCGACCCGCGCGGCCGCGAGGTGGCGCCCCGCCTGGCGGCACGGCTGGGCGGCGCGGCGGTGACCGACGTGATCGAGGCGCGGCGCGACGGCGACCGCATCGTCTGGTCGCGGCCCGTCTTCGGCGGCAAGGCCATCGCCGACGTGGTCCTGAGGCGCTCGCCGCAGGTGGCCACCGTGCGGCCGGGCTCCTTCCCCGCGGCGGAGAGGGCCGGTTCGTCCTCGGTGGAGGTCGAGGCGCTGACCGTCACCGGCACCGACCGGCCCCTGCGCCGGGTGGAGGTCAGGCCCGCGGCCGAGGGCGGGGTGCGCCTGGAGGAGGCGCGCATCGTCGTCTCGGGCGGCCGGGGGCTGGGCGGCCCGGAGGCCTTCAAGGACCTGGAGGAACTGGCCCGGCTCCTGGGCGGCGCCGTGGGCGCGTCGCTGGCGGCGGTGGACGAGGGCTGGGCGCCGCCCGAGCGGCAGGTGGGGCAGACCGGCAAGATCATCGCCCCGGATCTGTACATCGCCATCGGCATCTCGGGCGCCAGCCAGCACCTGGCGGGCATCGCGGGGGCCAAGACCGTGGTGGCCATCAACAAGGACCCCGAGGCGCCGATCTTCGAGGTGGCGCGCCTGGGCGTGCCCATGGAGTACCAGAAGGTGCTGCCGCACCTGATCGAAGAGGTCCGCAAGCTCAAGGCCAGCTGAGGGCGGGCGGGACGAACCGGCCGTGGCCCGGCCGGTTCGTCCCGCCGCCACCCGCCAAGGCGCGGCGCCCGCCGGGCCACGCCGGACGCCATGGTATGCGGGCCGCCGAGCCATGTTGGACGCTTTGGTGTGCCGCCCGTCGTGGCCTGCCGCCCGCTGGGGTGTACGGGCCGCACCGGGCGACGCCGGCCGCCGTGGCACGCACGGCGCCGGGGACGCGCCGGATGCCGTGGGGGCGGGCCAGCGGGGCACGCCCGGCTTCGTCGCCCGCCGTGGGACGCCGGCTCCGCGGCGTGCCGGGCGACGCAGCGTGCCGGGCGACGCGGCGCGCCGGCGCTCGGCAGGAGAGGGCGGGGTGCCGGCCGGCTTCACCCCGCTTGGCCGGCGCGACGAGGGGCGCTGCGGCAGCGGGCTGCGGCAGCGGGGGGCGGGGCGCGGTGGCGTCCAGCCGCCACGCCGGCCCGAGGAGGCCGCGGCCCAGGCCCGCGGGGTCCCGGGGTCGGCGAGGCGCCAGCCCCCACGGCGCCCGCGGTGGGCCGGGGGGCGGACGCCGCGGTGGGCCTGTGGCCGGGATGATCTGCCCGCGCCCGCCCGGGGTGGGTCCGGCGGGCGCCTTGGGCCGGCTTGGGTCGGCGCAGCGGCCGTCCTGGGCCGGCGCGCCGGGATGGAGCGAGGGGGGAGGAGCATGCCGGAGGCGATGCCTGCCGTCGCCGAGGCGACCCGCGAGGTGCAGTGGAACGTCCCCCACGGCTTCGTGTGGGTCATGTACATCAGCATGGCCGTGGCCCTGGCGATCATGGGCTACGGGGTCTGGCAGCGGGTGCGCACGTGGCTGGCGGGCAAGCCGGAGGTGCGGTGGGATCGCCCCGGTCAGCGCCTGCGTCGGGTCCTGGTCCACGCCCTGGGCCAGGGGCGCCTGCTCAAGGAGCGGCTGCCGGGCATCGCCCACGCCTTGCTGTTCTTCGCCTTCATCGTGCTGTTCATCGGCACCCTGGTGGTGTTCGTCCACCACGACCTGGGCATCCCCATCCTGCGGGGCCGGTTCTACCTCTACTTCCACAGCCTGACCCTGGACGTCTTCGGCGCCCTGGCCACGGTGGCCCTGGCGGTGTTCTTCTGGCGGCGGTACGTGATGCGGCCGGGGCAGCTGGAGAAGGGCAAGCGGGCCGACTTCCTGCTGCTCTTCGGGCTTCTGGTCATCATGGTGACCGGGTTCGTCCTCGAGGGGATCCGGCTGGTGGTGACGGCCGATCCCTGGGCGCTCTGGTCGCCCTTCGGCTACCTGACCGGCCTCGCCCTGGCGGCGGTGCTGCCGTCGGAGGGCGCCCTGCGGGCGGTCCACGCGGGCACGTGGCTGCTGCACATGTTGACCTGGCATGCGTGGATGGCCGCCCTGCCCTACAGCAAGGCCTTCCACCTGGTGACGGGGCCGCTGAACGTCTTCTTCAGCAACCTGGACGCCAAGGCCGAGCCCAAGCCCATGGACCTGGAGGACGAGAGCGCCAGCCTGGGCGCCCGCACGGCGCTGGACCTGACCTGGAAGCAGCTCCTCGACCTCGACGCCTGCACCGAGTGCGGCCGCTGCGAGGCGGCCTGCCCCGCCTTCGCCGAGGGCAAGCCCCTCTCGCCCAAGCGGGTGATCCTGGACCTGCGGGACCACGTGCGGGCCCACCGGGATGAGCTCTTGCGGGCCAAGGCGGCCCAGCTGGCCGGCGACCAGGAGACCTATGACAGCATCGTCCAGCACCTGCCCATCCTGGCGGGCGGCGTGATCCGGGAGGAGACGCTGTGGGCCTGCACCACCTGCCGCGCCTGCGAGGAGGCGTGCCCGGTCTTCATCGAGCACGTGCCGACGATCCTGGAGATGCGCCGCTACCTGGCCATGGAGCGGGCGGAGATGCCCGAGACCCTGGCCAGCGCCATGGAGAGCCTGGAGACGCGCCAGCACCCCTACCGCGGCGCCACCGCCGACCGCACCGACTGGTACAAGGACCTGCCGGTGCGCACCATGGCCGAGGTGGAGGACCCCGAGGCGATCGAGTACCTGTACTGGGTCGGCTGCGCCGGGGCCTTCGACGAGCGGGCGCAGAAGGTGGCCCGCGCGCTGGCCCGGGTGATGGCCAAGGCGGGCATCCGGTTCGCCGTGCTGGGGCCGGAGGAGCAGTGCACCGGCGACCCGGCCCGGCGCAGCGGCAACGAGTACCACTACGAGATGCTGGCCCGCGCCAACGTGGAGACCCTGAACGGCTACAAGGTGCGGCGCATCGTCACCCACTGCCCCCACTGCCTGCAGCAGCTCAAGCACGAGTACAAGCGCTTCGGCGGCCACTACGAGGTCATCCACCACAGCGAGCTGGTCTTCCGGCTGATGGAGGAGGGCAAGCTGGAGCTGGCCCGCGAGCTCTACCGGTCGCTGCGGGTGACCTACCACGACCCGTGCTATCTGGGTCGCTACAACGACGTCTACGACGCCCCCCGCGGCGTGCTGGACGGCCTGGGCACCCGGCGGGTCGAGATGGCCCGCTCCCGCGAGCGCAGCTTCTGCTGCGGGGCGGGCGGCGCCCACATGTGGTTCGAGGACAAGCAGGGCGGCAAGATCAACCGCAACCGGGCGGAGGAGGCCGTGGGCACCGGCGCCGACGTGGTGGTGACCGGCTGCCCCTTCTGCCTGGCGATGATGGAGGCGGGCATCAAGGGCGTCCCCGGCGCGGAGGAACGCGGCGTCAAGGTGCGCGATTTCGTGGAGCTGGTGGACGAGGCGCTGGCGGACCCGGTGGGGACGGGTCCGGCCGGCGCCTCCCAGGACGAGGGCCGGGCTTGAGCGAGCCGGCGATCCGGCGGTCGCGCTGGAGGAGCGCAGACCGCCGGTCGAGGTGAAGGACGCGACCCGGGGCGGATCGGCACCGGGGAAGCGAGACGGGCCCCCGGCGGGGAGTCGCGGAGAGCCGGGGGCGGGGGAGGGGAGTACCGTGGCGGATACCGTGGCAGGGCAGGCGGGCGCTCCACGGGAGGCCGGGGCGGCGTCGTTCCCGTGGCTGCGCTTCTACCCCGAGGGCGTCCGGGCGCACCTGGACTACCCCGACATGCCCTTGTACGGCCTGCTGGAACGGGCGGCGCGGGAGCGGCCCGAGCATCCCGCCGTCGTCTTCTTCAACCGCACGTTGACCTACGCCCAGCTCAACCACGCCGCCGACCGCTTCGCCCGCGCCCTGGTGCGCCTGGGCCTCCGGCGCGGGGACCGGGTGGCCCTGATGCTGCCCAACTGCCCGCAGTTCGTCATCGCCTACTATGGGATCCTCAAGGCCGGCGGCGTGGTCGTCAACCACAATCCGCTCTACACCGCGCGGGAGCTGGAGTTCCAGCTCAACGACTCCGGCTGCCGGCTGCTGATCGCCCTGGACATGACCTATCCCACCGTCCGGGAGGCGCGGCCGCGGACGCAGCTGGAGGCGGTGATCCTGACGCGCATCAACGAGTACATGCCCGGGCTGCTGCGCCTGCTCTATCCGCTCAAGGCCCGGCGTGACGGGACCTGGCCGACCATCGCCCCCGGCGACCGCGTGCTCTGGTTCCAGGACCTCCTGGCCGGCCGGGGCGGCGAACCCGCCGCGCGGTCGACGGCGGAGGGCGGGGCCAGCCGGGACGCGGGGGAGCCGCGGATCCCGGTACCGGTCGATGCCGACGACGTGGCGCTGCTGCAGTACACCGGCGGCACCACCGGCCGGCCGAAGGCGGCGATGCTCACCCACCGCAACCTGCTGGCCAACGCCCTGCAGACCGCCGAGTGGGTGCTGCAAGGCAAGGTCGACGAGGGGCCGCGGCACCGGATCATGGGCGTCATCCCCTTCTTCCACGTCTACGGCATGACCACGGTGATGAACCTGGCCATCGCCATCCACGGCACGATGATCCTGCTGCCACGCTTCAACGTCGACGACGTCCTCAAGGCCGTCGCCCGCTACAAGCCCACCATGTTCCCCGGCGTGCCGACCATGTACGTGGCGATCCTCAACCATCCCAGGCTGCGCCAGTACGACTTCTCGTCCATCGAGTCGTGCGTCAGCGGGGCGGCGCCGCTCCCCCTGGAGGTGCAGGAGCGCTTCGAGCGGCTGACGGGCGGGTCGCTGGTGGAGGGCTACGGCCTGACCGAGGCCTCACCCGTCACCCACGTCAACCCCACCGGCGAGGGCAAGCGCAACGGCACCATCGGCATCCCCCTGCCGGACACCGAGGCGCGCATCGTCGACATCGAGACGGGTACCCGGGTCCTGGGGCCCGGCGAGGAGGGGGAGCTGATCATCCGCGGGCCCCAGGTGATGAAGGGCTACTGGAACCGGCCGGAGGAGACCGAGCGCGCCCTGCGGGACGGCTGGCTCTACACCGGCGACATTGCCGTGATGGACGAGGACGGCTTCTTCCGGATCGTGGACCGGAAGAAGGAGATGATCATCACCGGCGGCTACAACGTCTACCCGCGCGAGGTGGAGGAGGTCCTCTACCAGCACCCCAAGGTGCTGGAGGCGGCGGTGGTCGGGGTCCCCGACCCGTACCGCGGCGAGATGGTCAAGGCCTTCGTCGTGCTCAAGCCGGGGGAGACGGCGACCGAGGAGGAGATCATCGCCTTCTGCCGGGAGCGGCTGGCGAAGTACAAGGTGCCGCGGGCGGTGGAGTTCCGCAGCGAGCTGCCCAAGAGCCTGATCGGAAAGGTGCTGCGGCGCGTGCTGGCGGAGGAGGAGCGCCGGCGGGCAGCCGGAGGCGGCGCGGCGGGCGCGTCGAGGACGCCGGGGGCGTCGGCGCCGGCGGCGCCGGTCCCCGAGGGCACGGGCGTGCAGGAGGGATCGGACGAAGCCGGCCGTGGCGCATGAGGTGTCCGCCGCCGGGCCGTGCTATCATGGGCGGCGAAGGGCGCAGCGCCGTCGAGGCGCAACCGCGGGAGGGGCCGGCGCTGCCGGCCCCTCCCGCGCAGGCGGGGTGAGGTCCATGGACGGCCGCGAGGCGCGGGATGGGACGCAGCCGCCGGCCAACCGGAGCGGAAGTCCGCCGCCGGCTCGCCAGGGGGAGGCCGCAGCGGCCCCGGGCGAAGCCCGGGCGACCGCGTCTGCGGACGCGGCACCGGCAAGCGGGCGCCCGGGGCCGGTGGCTGGCACCCGTCCGCTGGAGCCCGCTTCCTCCGCGACGGGGCCCTCCACGGGCCCGGTCCCCGGGGCGTCGCCACGGCCGCCGCGCGGCACCAGGCCGGCCAGCGCCGGCTCATCACGGACGGCAACGGCGGAGGAGGCGGCGTCCTCCAGCGGCTGCCCCGGCTCCGCGGCGGAGACCCGCCCGCTGGAACCGGCACGGGGATCCGGCACGGCGGCGGATGAGCATCGCCCAGCCGAAGGGGCCAGTTCGCGCCCGGCGGAACCGGGGCGTCGGCCCGGCATGGCGCCGGACGAGCATGGCGCAGCCCAAGGGGCGGATTCGCGCCCGGTGGAATCGGTCGGTGGGTCCGGCACGGCGGGGCGCTCTGGAGGCTCGGCCCCTGCGGCCGCGGCGACGGCGGTGCCCGACGCCGCGGCCGCGGGCGACGGGCCCGTGCCGTACCCATGGCGCCCCCGCGTTGCCGCGGAGCAGGCGGCCCCTCCCGCCGGCGGCCCCGGCCCGGCGCCGGCCGGAGCCCGTGCCGAAACCGCCCCGACGGGCCATGCCGACCCGGCCGCCGAGGTCATGCCGCCGGCCCGCCCCGCCCGGGAGTCCCGGGTCGAGATGACCGAGCTGGTCCTTCCCAACGACGCGAATCCCCTGGGGAACATCCTGGGCGGCAAGGTCATGCACCTGATGGACATCGCGGGTGCCCTGGCGGCGGCCCGGCACTCGCGCCGGGTCTGCGTCACGGCGTCGGTGGACAGCATCGACTTCCTGCACCCGATCCGCGTGGGTGAGGCGATCCAGGTAGTGGCCCAGGTGACCGACGCCGGCCGCACCTCCATGGAGGTGCAGGTCGACGTCTACAGCGAGAACCTGCGCACGGGCCAGCGCCGCCACACGGCCACGGCCTTCTTCACCTTCGTCGCGCTGGACGAGGGGGGCCGGCCGACGCCGGTCCCCGCCGTCATCGCCGAGACGCCCGAGGAGCGACGCAGGCAGGCCGAGGCGCGACGGCGCCGCCAGGCGCGGCTGGCGCGGGTCGGCCGGCTGGTCGAAGAGCAGGCGGAGCCCGCCCAGGGGCCCGGCCGGACGGCGGGCGTTCCCGCCCGCCGTCCGGGGAGCGGCCCGGTGGGAGACGGCGAGGAGGCCGGCGGCGGAGACCGGCCCTGACGGGCCCGGTGCCGGACCGGCGGCCGGGGGAGGCCGCCGGTCCGGCGGGGGCTCCCGCCCGCGGATGCGGCGGGGCTCGCGGCCGCCGGTCCGGCGGGGGCCGCCATCGCTGATCCGGCGGCGCATGGGGCGGATCCCGATCGTCCGTCCGGCGGGGCTCGCGACTGCTGATCCGGCGGGAGCCCCGAGCGCTGGCGCGGCGGGGTGGTGCCGCGGCAGCGGGCGATGCGGGTCGCCCGGCGGACGGCCCTGCGCCGTGCAGCCTGCCGGTGGGCCCCGGAGGTGGGGCGGGGAGGCGAACCGAACCGTGGAGCCGGAGATCCGGCCCCTGGAGTCCCACGACGAGCTGTCGCAGGCCGAGGCTCTCGAGCGGGTGGTCTGGGGCGGTCCGCCCATCGTCCCGGCGGCCACCATGCGAGCCGTGCTCGAGGTGGGCGGCTGCGTCATGGGGGCGTGGCTGGACGGCGAGCTGGTCGGCTTCTGCTTCGGCTTCCCCGGCTGGCGTCGGCGGCAGCCGGTTCCTCCCGGTCTGGACGAACCCGCCCCCGACCCGCCCCTCGGTCCTGCGCCGCCCGTCCCGACGCCGCCCGGGCCGGGGGAGGGCACGCCGGCCCGGCCGGCGTCAGCTGACCCCGCGAAGGGCGAGGAGCGGGAGCCCGTCTTCCACTCGGATCTACTGGCCGTGCGACCCGATCTCCGGGACCGGGGGATCGGCCGGCGGCTGAAGCTGGCCCAGCGCCAGTGGGCCCTGGCGCAGGGGATCCACCTCATCACCTGGACCTACGACCCGTTGCAGGCGCGCAACGGCTACCTGAACCTCACCCGCCTGGGCGGCGTCGTCCGCCGGTACGTGCGGGAGTTCTACGGCACGCTGGACGACGAGCTGAACCGGGGGCTGCCGGCCGATCGGGCGGTGGTCGAGTGGTACCTCCGGAGTCCACGGGTGAGCCGCCGCGCCGCGGCCGCCGGCGTGGTCGAGGCGGGCAGGAGGGGCGTCGAGCCGGCCCCACGAGGGGCGGGAGGGGCCGGGGAACGCGGCCGCGGCGGCGAGGCTGCTCCCGACCAGGGGGCGCGCCCGGCTGCCGAGGCACGCCCAGGGGCCGACGCCGAGGTGCCGGTGCTCAACCGGCTCCGGGATGCCGACGGCATCCCGGAGCCGGTGGGCTGGCGGCCGCCCCAGGGCGAGCCCGCGGTGGGGGTTCGCATCCCGGCCCAGTTCGCCGCGTGGCGCCAGGGCCGACCCCACTGGGGCCTGGCCTGGCGCTACCACCTGCGGGAGGTGCTGGAGGCCTGCCTGGCCGCGGGCTACCTGATGGACCGGTGCATCCCGCCGACGGGTCTGGGGGGCGGATCCGCGGGGCCGACCGCCTTGTACGTCCTGACCCGGCGGGCGAGCCCGTGAGGCCCGTCGTCCCTCGCCGCCCACCTGTCCCCCGGTGCCGGGGTCGGTCTCCAGGTGATGGCACGCCGAAGGCCCGCGTGGTCCCTCGCCGCCCGCCTCTCCCCCCGGTGCCGGCTCACCCTTCCCCTTGGCCCGGCGAGGCCCCCGTCATGGTCGGCGGCGCCGGCACGGCCACGACGCGGCCGCGGGCGCAGAGGACGCCGTTCGCGTAGAGCTCGCTCTCCACCACCGCCTTGCGCGCACCGAGCTCCACCACCCGCCCCCGCACCACCAGCTCCGGCCCCAGGGGCGTCGGTCGCAGGTAGTCCACCTGGAGCGAAGCGGTGACGCAGCGTGGCACGGGTTCCGGGTCCCCCAGGCGATGGCCGTCCCGGTGGTACAGGGCTAGGGATGCCGTCGCCATGCTGTGGCAGTCGATCAACGAGGCGATCAGGCCGCCGTAGACGTATCCCGGTACCGCCATGTGCTCGGGACGGGGGCGGAAGCGGGTCACCGTCCCCTCGCCGTCCCAGTGGGTCTTGAGGCCGAGGCCGGCCGGGTTGTGACGGCCGCAGCCGTAACACCAGGCGAAATCGTCGGCGTACCGGTCCTGGACGGCGATCGCTCCCGCCGGCGGCCGGCCCTCCCCAGCCGCCGGCGGGCTCTGGGCGCCTCGATCCGCGGTCACCTTCTCGACCCCCCTGCCCATGCGGGCGCTCCGGCGTGTACCGACCCGCGACCCGATGCCGACCTGCCGACGCCCGGTTCAGCGAATGCGACGCCGACATGCCGACACGCGACGCGCGCCCGGCCGCCGGCCTGCCTCGAGGCGTGGCCCCGGCGGGCGCCCCTCCTGGGTGCGACGGGCGACTTCTGCTTCGGAGGGGCGACTTCCACCGCCGCCGGGCGCCCCTCCTGCGTGCGACGAGCGACTTCTGCTTCCGACGGGCGACCCCTCCCGCGTGCGACGGGCGACTTCCGCTCCCGCCGGGTGCTCCCCTGCCTCCGTTGGACGGCCCCCGTCCCGCGCCGGATGATCGCCCCCGCGGCGGGTTCCAGCCGGCCCCCGCGGCGGGTTCCAGCCGCCCCCGCGGCTGGTTCTGGCCGGCCCCCGCAGCTGGTTCCAGCCGCCGACCAGGCCTCGACGGCGGCCCGGCTTCGCGTCGGCCCTGCCTTCGGCCCCCGTCTCGTCCACCCAGACCCCCTGCGCGCGCACCCCCGTCCAGCCCGCCCGTCCCGGCCCCGCCGCGTCCGCCGTCCTGCACACCCGCCCATGGCCACGGCATATCGTGGGGTAGTCGTCACGGCCGGGACGTCAGGATTCCTGACACGGTCCCGTGACACGATCCCGGTCCATGGAGTCTCGACGGGGGGTCCGAGGCATGAGGGGAATCGACCGAGGCGGGGCGGTGGCGGCCGCTGGCGCCTGGGAGAACGAAGCGGCGCCCGGTCCGGTGCAGGGGCCGGTGCCCGGACCGACCAGCCGGCGCACGGCCCGCCGGGCCGGCGGCGCGGGCCGCGTTCTTCCCGCGCTGGTGGCCATCCTGATGGCCGCCCTGGTGCTGGCGGCCTGCGGGAGCGCAGGCGGACCCGGTGGCGGGACCGCGCCGGGTGCGGCGACGGGCGGGTCGGACGGGGGTGCGGCCGGCGGGTCGAGCGGCGCCGCCGGGGACTGTAGCCGGCGACCGGGCCTCGCCGGGGTGCCGCCCCTGCCGCAGGAGGTCACGGTCAAGATCGCGGAAGACGGCGCCCCCTCGGGAGCGGGCTTCTACATCGCCACCGAGAAGGGCTACTTCCGTGACCTGTGCATCAAGCCGGAGTTCGTCACCTTCGAGTCGAGCGCGTACATGCTGCCGGCCCTGGCCGCCGACCAGGTCCAGGTGGCCGGCGGGGTGCTCAGCGTCGGGCTCTGGAACGCCATCCAGAGCGGGCTCGACCTGCGTCTCGTCGCCACCAAGGGCGAGAACATCCCGGGGCGTTCGTACTTCAACCTGACGGTGGCCGCCGACAAGGCCGATGCGATCAAGGACTACAAGGACCTCAAGGGCAAGCGCATCGCCATCACGGCGGAGGCCTCGCTGGACGAGCAGTTCGTCGACCTCGCCCTCCAGCACGCGGGCCTCAGCCGCGACGACGTGGAGTACGTGATCATCAAGTCCTTCGGCGACATGAACGCCGCCCTGGCCAACGGGGCCGTCGACCTGGCGATGCACATCGAGCCCTTGATCACCCAGGCGGAGGCCCAGGGCATCCTCAAGCGCTTCGGCGACGCCGCCCGGGACTACGCCCCCGGCTTCCAGATCGCCGAGGTGCTGGCGAGCCCGCGCTTCGTGGCCGACAAGGAGCTCTCCCAGCGCTTCATGCTGGCCTACGTGAAGGCCCTGCGGGACTACAACGACGCCTTCGTGCAGCGGGACGAGGCGAAGATGGCCGAGATCATCCCGATCATGACCAAGTACACCGCGCTCAAGGACCCCGAGCTCTGGAAGAAGGTGTACGTCCCGGGGTTGAATCCCGATGGACGGCTCAACGTGGAGAGCCTCAAGGCGCAGCTCGATTGGTACCGCGAGCGGGGCTACTTCACGGGCGAGATCGATCTGGACGCGGTGGTCGACCAGTCGCTGGTGGAGTACGCGGTGCGGGTCCTCGGTCCCTATGAGCCGGGGAAGTAGGGCGCACGGCTGGCGCCGGGTGCCGGGTGAAGCTTGGGGGCGGTCGCAGGCGGCTGGGGGTGTCCGGGTCCCACTCCCGCGGCCCGGCGGCCGCTCCCGTTCCCGTCGGCGATCCCCGCCCACCCCGCCGTCGTCGGCGTCGCCGCCGTCCGGTCCACGCTGCGACGGCGCCGGATCGGGGGCCTCGGCCGTCGGCGGGAGGGGGATGGCCCCCGGGGGGTCGCGGTCGCCGGCGCGGACCCGGCCCCGCGGCGACCGAGCGCTGCGGACCAGGGGGGAGTGCCATGAGCCGTTGGCAGCCCGGTCAGGGCGACGGTCGACCCCGGTGGCGGGTAGCCGGCCGGCTGGCGCCGGTGGTCGATCGATCCGATGGATCGTCCGCGAACCCGCGGGCCGTGGCCCCGGTGGAGCCCGCGGTCACCGGGGACGAACGCGGCTCCGCCGACCCGCGGCACCGGCGGGGCCGGCGGCAGCAGCACGGCCGCCGGCCCCGCCGCGGACCGGTGCTGGACCGAGAGCGGTGGCTCTCCATCGTCAGCCCCATCGGCCTGCTGCTGATCTGGGAGGTGCTGGTGCGGCTGGGCTGGTTGGACGTCCGGTTCTTCCCGCCGCCCAGCCGGATCGCCGTCCGCTTCGCCGCCATGGTGGCCGACGGCACCCTGGTCCAGCACCTGGGCATCAGCCTCTTGCGGGTGCTCCTCGGCTTCGCAGCGGGCGCCGTGCCGGCGGTGGTCCTCGGCCTGACCATGGGGCTGTTCCCGGTGGTGCGGGCGGTCCTGGAGCCCGTGGTGGCCGCGATCTATCCCATCCCCAAGATCGCCCTGCTGCCGCTGCTCCTGATGATCTTCGGCGTCGGCGAGACCTTCAAGGTGGTCACCATCGCCCTGGGCTGCTTCACCCTGGTGCTGGTGAACACCGTGGCCGGCGTGGTCAACATCGAGCGCATCTACATCGACGTGGCGCGCAACTTCGGCGCCTCGCGCCTGGACTTCTACCGCACGGTGGCGTGGCCGGGCGCCCTGCCCATGATCTTCGCCGGCCTGAAGCTGGGCATGGGCGTGTCGCTGCTGCTCATCGTGGCCGCGGAGATGATCGGCGCCCGCAGCGGCCTGGGCTACCTGATCTGGAACTCCTACCAGGTCTGGGACATGGCCGCCATGTACATCGGCCTGGTGCTGATGAGCTTCTTCGGCTACGTCTTCACGATGGCGCTCAACGAGCTGGAACGGGTGGTGCTGCCCTGGCGGCCCCGGTAGCGGCGCGGGCAGGGACGGGCGCACACCGGCGCGGCGGGAAGCTGGCCGACCACCGCCGGACGCCGCGTCGTGGGGCGTGCCACGTCCGGACCGGGCCGCTGGGCCCTCTGTGGCGCCCCGGCCCGGGGGCGCGGCAGGGCGGTCCGCGCGCGGGTGCGGCCGGCGGCGGGGATCGTCCCGACGCGACCCACGCGCCGGCGGCGGGCCTCGGGCGGCGAGGGTGGGTGGACGGCCCGGCTTGGGAGCGGCGTGGCGAGGGACGGCTTCAGGGGGGATCGCGATGACCACACCGTGGAAGATCCGGATTCGCGGCCTGCGCAAGGAATTCGCCACCCGGCGGCGCGTGATCACCGCCCTTGACGGCGTCGACCTGGAGGTCGCCGAGGGCGAGTTCGTCTGCCTCGTCGGCCCCTCCGGCTGCGGCAAGACCACCCTGCTGCGCATCCTGGCCGGCCTGGAGACGCCGACGGCGGGCACCATCGAGGTGGCGCGCCGTGATCCCTCCCGGCCCTTGCAGGCCATGGTGTTCCAGGAGCAGTCGGTGTTCCCCTGGATGACCGTCCGCCGCAACATCGGCTACGGCCTGGCCCTCCGGCGGGTGCCCCGCGCCGAGCGGGAGCGCATCGTCGACCGCTACCTCAAGCTGGTGGGCCTCGAACCCTTCGCCGACGCCTACCCCCACCAGCTCTCGGGCGGCATGAAGCAGCGGGTCAGCGTCGCCCGCGCCTTCGCCGTCGACCCCGAGATCCTGCTGATGGACGAACCCTTCGCGGCCCTGGACGAGCAGAACAAGCTGCTGCTGGCCGAGGAGCTGTTGCGCCTCTGGGAGTCCAACCGCAAGACGGTGCTCTACGTCACCCACTCCATCGACGAGGCGATCCACCTGGCCGACCGCATCGTGGTCTTCACGGCCTCGCCGGGGCGGATCAAGGCGGAGGTGCCGGTGACCATCCCGCGGCACCGCGACCTGGACAGCCTGCGGGCGCACCCCGCCTACGCCGCCATCTACCAGCGGGTCTGGCAGGCCCTGCGCGACGAGGTGCTGGCCGCACGCCGGCACGAGGAGCGGGAGCGGGTGGCCGGACGGCGGTAGCCGGTTCGTCCGGCGGGAGGGGGTGCCATCGCCCCGCTGGCGGAGGCCAAGGCGGGGCGCTATACTGGAACCGCTGCGGAGGGAGGCCGCGGGGGCGCGGACCTCCCTCCCGCCGTGTCTGGGAAGTTGCACGACCGCAACCTTCTTGCGGGGAGGAAAGTCCGTGACGGGTGGGGTGCGGGACCGGGGGTTCCAGACGGTGGACCCTCGTGCAGCCAGCCTGCGAGGGGCCTGGCTGGGCATCGCCGCCTACGCGCTGCTGAGCGCGGTGAAGATCGCGGTCGGCTGGCGGGCGGGCTCGCGGGCGGTCCTGGCCGACGGCCTCAACAACCTGACCGACGTGCTGGCGTCGGTGGCGGTGCTGTGGGGCATCCGGGCGGCGGCCCGGCCGGCCGACGCCGAGCACCGTTACGGCCACGGGCGGGCGGAGACCGTCGCCCAGCTGGTGGTGGGGACGGTGATGGGGCTGGTGGGGCTCGACGTTTGCGTCGGCGCCCTCCAGGCGGCGCTCACCCCGCGGCTCGAACCGCCCGCGCCCTATGCGGCGCTGGTCGCCCTCGCCGCGGCCGCCGTCATGGCCGCAGTCTACCTCTACAACGGCGCCCTGGCGCGGCGCACCGGCAGCCTGGCGCTGCGGGCCGCCGCCCGCGACCACCGCGCCGATGTCCTGGTCAGCCTGGGCACGGCGGTCGGCATCTGGGGGGCCCAACGGGGCTGGCCCTGGCTTGACCCCGTGGCGGGCATGGTGGTCGGCGTGCTGGTGGTGCGCACGGCCTGGCGGTTGCTGGTCGAGGCCACCCACGACCTGCTGGACGGCTTCGAGCCCGAGCGCCTGCAGCGGCTGCGCAGGCGGATCGCAGGGGTGCCGGGTGTCCAGGGGGTCCGGGACCTGCGCGGACGGCGCCTGGGCAAGGCGTCCGCCATCGACGTGACCATCACCGTCGATCCCGACCTCACCGTGGAACAGTCCCACGCCGTGGCGGACCGGGTCGAGCAGGCGCTGCGGCGCGACCCCGACATCCAGCTGGTGCACGTGCACGTCGAGCCCCACTCCGCGCCGGCCGGCCGCCCCCCCGTCGGGACCGCCGCCGCGGATGTCGGTGCGCCCGGCTCCGGCGGCCGAGGGGAGCGCGGCGATCGCCCCCTCCCTCCGGGGGATGGCGGTCCGTCGGGCACGAACGACCCGCCCGGCGACCCCACGGCCCCCGGTGGCCGGTCCGCGGCCCGGTCGTAGGCCGGCGCCTCAGCCGTCCCCGTGGACCGCGTCGTGGTGCGCCCCCGGGGCCTGGAGGTACCGCTCGGGATCCCGCTCGAACTGCTTGCGGCAGTACGGGCAGCAGAAATAATAGGTGGTGCCGCGGTAGACCACCGTCTCGACGCCCATCTCCTCGGCGGTCGACTCGTCGATGGTCATGCCGCACACGGGATCGACGGCCACGGTGACACCGCCTCCCTGGATTCGCGAAGGGCCCCGGTGCGGCGGCGCTGCCGCGCCCGAGGCGGATCGCCCTAGGGAGGGTTTTGGCGCCCCGTTGCGGCATCCCTGCCAAGCCGCGGGGCAGGAGGAAGATGTCATGGCCCGCCAACGGACCCAGCCAGCGCCCCTCGAGCCCGGCCAAGTGGTGGAGCTCGAACCCCACGGCGTCGCCGCCGGCGGCGACGCCGTGGCCCGGTACGACGGCATGGTGGTCTTCGTTCCTTGGGTGGCGCCCGGCGACCGCGTGCGCGCCCGCGTGACGGAGGTCAAACGGCGGTTCGCGCGGGCCCAGCCCGTGGCGGTGGTGGCGCCCGGGCCCCACCGCGTCGAACCGCGGTGTCCCTTCTTCGCCCGCTGCGGCGGTTGTCGGCTGCAGCACCTCGCCTATCCCCAGCAGCTGGCGTGGAAGCGCCAGATGGTGATCGACGCCCTGGAGCGCATCGCCCGGATCCCCTCGCCACCGGTGGCGGAGGCGGTGGGGATGGACCCGCCCTGGCACTACCGCAACAAGGCCGCCATCCCCGTGCGACGGCTCCCGTCCGGCCGGGTGGCCATGGGCTTCTTCGCAGCCGGGACCCACCAGGTGGTCGACCTGGGGTGGACGGGCTGCGCCATCCAGCACCCGGTGATCGACCAGGTCATCGCCGCCCTCCGGCGCTGGTTGGAGGAGGACCCCGACGGCCGGGCCACCTCGACCTATGACGAGGCGCGCCATGAGGGGCTGCTGCGGCACCTGGTGGTCCGGGTGGGCCTGCGCAGCGGGGAGGCGCTGGCCGGCCTGGTGGTCAACGGCGACGGCCTGCCGGGCGAGGACCGGCTGGCTCGCTACCTGCGGCGGGAGGTCCCCGCCCTGGTCGGGGTGGTGAAGAACGTGAACCGCCGCCCGGGCAACACGATCCTCGGCCCGGAGACGCACCCCCTCGACGGTCGGCCCTGGATCGTCGACCGGCTGGGCGGCCTGCGCTTTCGCATCAGCTTGACGTCGTTCTACCAGGTGAACCCGATCCAGGCCGAGCGCCTCTATCGCCTGGCCCTGGACCACGCCCTGGGCGAGCCGGCGCCGGGCGCCCGGGACGGCGACTTCTGGCTCATCGACGCGTACGCCGGGATCGGCACCCTGGCCTTGCTGGCGGCGGCCCTCCTGCGCGCTGCCGCGGCCCGCCACCGGCCGGGCGCCGGCCGGTGGCGGGTGACCGCCATCGAGGTGGTGCCGGAGGCCGTCGCCGACGCCCGGATCAACGCGGCCCTCAACGGCCTCGCAGGGGTGGAGTTCCTCACGGGCAGCGTGGAGGAGGTCCTGCCGCGGCTGGCCGCGGCCTTCCGCCGCGGGGAAGGGGGGCAGGGCCGTCCTCCCGCGGCGGAGGCGGCCACCGGACCCGACGACGACCCCCCCGTCCCCGCTGCCGGGGACGACCGGCGCCGTCCAGACGTGATCATCCTGGATCCGCCGCGCAAGGGGTGCGATCCCGCCGCCCTCGCGGCATGCCTCGAGCTGGCGCCGCGTCGGATCGTCTACGTCTCCTGCAATCCCGTCACCCTGGCCCGGGACCTGGCCGTGCTCTGCGCCACCGGATCGCCGGCCGCGCCGCCCCTGCCCGCAGCCGTCGCCGGTTCGGGGACGGGGAGGCCTGGCGCCGCCCGCAGCGGGCACCTGCGGTCCCGCTACCGACTGGTGTCGGTTCGTCCGGTGGACATGTTCCCGCACACGGCCCACGTCGAATGCGTGGCCCTCCTCCAACGGGACGAACCGGCTCCTCCCACGGGACGAACCGGCGAGTGATGGGGGCGGGGCAGCCGGGCCCGGGGCGGACGGGCGGGACGTCATGCGGACGCCACCGTCCTCGGGTCCGCGCCCGATGGGGGGACGGCCCTTGTCCGGGCGCACCCCTTCTGCCATGCTCGTGGCGGTGAGGTGGATGTCCATGCACTCCGTTGGCGACATCACGCCGCCCGTCGGCGGCGGGGCGGCCGCTGCCGGGTCCCGCCCCGCGTCGGCCGGTGCGGAGGCGGTCTCCCGAACCGCCGGGCCCGCGGCCGATGGACGCCACGACGAGGTCGCGACCGAGGGGGCGGGCGAGACCCAGAACCGGCCGCCCTTCACCCTGGAGGGCTGGTTCGTCCTCCACGACTTCCGCCGCCTGGACTGGCGGCGCTGGAAGTCGCTGGAGATCGCCCGCCGGGCGGCCATTGCGCGGGAGGCGGCGGCGTTCTTGCGCCGCGTGACGGCGGCGGCCGACACCGGCGAGGGGGCCAGCGCGCTGTACCGGGTGGTGGGCCACAAGGCCGACCTCCTCTGGCTCCACTTCCGGCCCACCCTGGAGGCCCTCGGCGACCTGGAGACCGCGCTGTCCCGCACGGCGCTGGGCGACTACCTGCAGCCCGCCTACTCCTACGTGTCGGTGACCGAGCTGAGCTTCTACCGTGCCGGTCCCGGGGGTCCCGAGCGGGACGTCCGCCACGAGCCCTTCGTCCGGGGGCGCCTCTATCCGGCGATCCCGCCGGCTCGCCACGCCTGCTTCTACCCGATGAACAAGAAGCGCTCTGGGGCGGACAACTGGTACTTGCTCCCCTTCGAGGAGCGCGGCCGCCTGATGCACAGCCACGGGCTCATCGGCCGCAAGTACGCGGGGCGGGTCACCCAGATCATCAGCGGCTCGGTGGGCCTGGACGACTGGGAGTGGGGCGTCACCCTGTTCGCCGACGACCCCGTGGACTTCAAGCGCGTGGTCTACGAGATGCGCTTCGACGAGGCCAGCGCCCGCTACGGCGAGTTCGGCCCCTTCTACGTCGGCGTCCGCACCGATCCGGACGACCTGGTTCGCTTCCTGTGTCCCGAGGCGGCCGGCGAGGTGGCCGCCGAAGCGGAAGGCCGCTGAGAAGGGTGCCCGGCGCTCTGGATCGACGGTGGGCCTGAGGAGGGTGCCGGGCGCTCCGGGATCGGCGGGGCGCTGGGGCAAGGTGCCCAGTGCCCCCGGATCGCCGGGGCGCCTGAGGAGGGTGCCCAGCGCCGCCGGGACGGCCGCCGCCGCCCCATCGGCAGAGGTGGGTTCGCGGGTGTGCCCGTCCCGAGGCTTCCGGTTGCCCCCGGCCGGGTAGGGACGGGCCGGCCCGTCACGAATTCCCAGGCAAAGGCGTGGCAACGGGGGTGTGCTCTTGGAAGAGCTCGTCCGCTCCATGGCTGAACAGCTCTTGCGCCGCGGCTCGGTGGACGACGAGGTGATCCGGGAGACGGCGGCCCGCCTGGAGGGGCTGGTTGCCCGCCTGCGGGCCTTTGGCGAGGAGGTGCTGGGCGAGACGCTGCCCGCCATGGCCTTCGACCCGGGCCACCCCGCCTACCGCGTCGCGCCGGGGTTGCCGGTGGCGGCCCTCGAGCGCCTGGGCGCGACCGGCGGGACGGGATACGGGGCGGCGCGGCCGGTTGCACGACCCGCGGGGGCGGACGGGGCGGCCCGACCCGCGCCTCGCCCCGCCGCCGGAGAAGGGACGACCCGGCCGGTCCCCGGCGCCATCGCGGCGGGCGGGACCCTGGCCGGGCCGGCGGAGCAGGCTCCAGGGGGCGCTCCCGTCGCCGGGACGGCAGAGCCGGTCCCAGCGGGCGGGCCCGTCGCCGGGCGGGTCGAGCCGGCCCCCGCGGCCGGTGGCCGGGCCCATGGCGCGCCGCCGGGGCAGCCCTGGGCCGCCCCCGGCCGCCGGGTCATGGCCGGCGGACCCCTGGCCGGGATGAGCGCCGGGGAACTGGTCGAGGCCTTCCGCACCGGCCGGCTCGGGGTCGAGGAGGTGACCCGGTACGTTCTCCAGCAGATCGAGGTCCTGGATCCGCACCTCCATGCCTTCGTCACCGTGACGGCCGAACAGGCCCTCGAGGCCGCCCGCCACCGCGACGCGGAGCTGGTGCGTTGGCGCCGCGGCGGGGGCGAGGCCGGGGGTGGCGGGGGCGAGGCGCCGGGTCCCCTGTTCGGCGTGCCCGTGGCGCTCAAGGACCTGATCGACCTGGCCGGTGTGCCCACCACGGCCGGCTCCCGGGTGCGGGCCGGCCACGTGGCGCAGGCCAGCGCCACCGTGGTCCGGCGGCTCGAGGCGGCGGGCGCCGTGATCGTCGGCAAGACGGCGACCCACGAGTTCGCCTTCGGCGCCACCACCGACACGCCCTTCCACGGACCCGTGCACAACCCGTGGAACCTGGAGCACTCGGCGGGCGGTTCCAGCGGCGGATCCGGCGCGGTGGTGGGGGCCGGCCTCTTGCCCGTCGCCCTGGGGACCGACACCGGCGGCTCCATCCGCATCCCCGCCGCCGCCTGCGGCACCGTCGGCCTCAAGCCCACCTACGGCCGGGTCAGCCGCCACGGGACCGTACCGCTGAGCTGGTCCCTGGACCACACCGGTCCCCTGGCCGCCACGGTGGCCGACGCGGCCCGCGTCTTGGAGGTGCTGGCGGGACCCGACCCCCTGGACCCCGCGGCGCTGGGGGCGCCGGCGCGGGGCCTGGTCCAGGCGGCCGAGGCGGGGGCGACCGGGGACCTGCGCGGCCTGCGCATCGGTGTGTTGGCCGACTGGGCCCGCGACCGCATCCATCCCGAGGTCGAACAGGCCTTCCGCGGCGCTCTGCGTCAGCTGGGGGACATGGGTGCGGAACTGGTGGAGATCGGGGACGCCGACCTCCCTCCGGCGGGGGTGCTGACGCTGGTCAACCGCCTCCTGGCGCTGGCCGAAGGGGGCGCGTACCACGCCGCGACCCTGGCCCGTCGGGCCGGCGACTACAGCCAGGAGGTGCGGATCCGGTTCGAGCTGGGCCAGTTCCTGCTGGCCCGCGACTACCTGCTCGCCCAGCGGCTGCGGACGGAACTGGCTCGCCGCGCCGCCGCGGTGATGGAGCGATGCCACGTGCTGGTGGTGCCCACCCTGCCCATCCCGGCTCCTCGCCTCGGCCAGGCGACGTGGACGCCCGCTGGGGCCGAACCGGAACCCGTCCCCGAGGCGCTGATCCGGCTGACCGCGCCGTTCAACGTGACGGGGCAACCGGCCCTGTCGGTGCCCGTGGCCGTCGGCGCCAGCGGCCTGCCGCTCGGGGTGCAGGTGGTGGGCCGCGTCCTAGACGAGGCCACGGTGCTGCGGGTGGGCGCGGCGCTGGAGCAGGCCCGCGGCCCGCTGCCGCGGTGACGGCGGCGGCCTCCGTGGCCTGGGGCGCCGGCAATGCGTGGACAGGGCCCGGCCCACCGCCCCACCGCGCCTCCTCGACCCCTTCGCGTCGTCTACACCCGGGGAACCGGGTCTACGCCGCCTTGTGACCGCGGCCTCGCTGCGGTGACGTCGGCCGCGGTCGCGCCGCCGTGATCTCGACCCCCATCGCCCATCGACGAGAGCCGGAGGATGGCGGGACGCCACGGCTTGACGCCCGCAGCCGGGGCCGCTATACTGGCCGCGGAATCCCACGAATGACACTCATTCTCATTATTGGTTGGGAGGCGGCCCCGTGAAGGCGGCTTCGGCCTTCGAGGTCCTCGCGGCGCGGGCCTGGAACCTGCTGAACGAGGGGAAGAGCTTCTACCCGCTATTCAACCTGGGCCTGTTGGCGGTGCTGGTCGCCGTCGACCCCGCCTGGCGCCAGGGCGCCCTCATGGGGGGCGGCGCCGGACTGGGCCGGGCGCTGCTGGCCAGTCTCCCCCTGCTGCTGGCGTACGTCCGCTGGGACTTCCCCCTGCACCTGCGCTGGTTCCTCTGGCCACCCCTCCTCGCCTTCGGCGTCCTCTTCGGGTGGCCGTCCCTCGAGGCGGTGGGCCTGTCCGCCGGGCTGTACTTCTTCTTCACCGTCATCGTCTGGGGTACGGTCTACTACCACCTGCGGACGGGCACCACGCTGTGGAACTTCCTCCGCTTCTGGAAGCTGGTCCTGAAGAACGCCGACTCCACCAGCGGCAACGCGCAGGAGCAGCTGCCCAAGTCCTTCCTCACCCTGGCGGTGTGGCACCACCTGCTGGCAGGGGCGGCCTCGCCCATGGCGCCCACCGGCGGCGCCGCCGGTGCGGTGGCCGGGGCGGCGGCCGCGACCGCGGCAGCCGGTGGGGCCATGCCCGCCGCGGCCGGGGCAGGGGCCGGAGCGGGGCTGGTGGCTGAGGTGGGCGGCGGGCCGGCGGTGCTCCCCGTGTTCCTCTTCACCGTGGCCGTGGCCGTCTATGCGGCGGTGGTCCACCGCGTCGGCTTCAACTGGCGGCCGGCCGAGTACCCCGAGTACGCCGAGGCCCCGGCGCCGCTGCCCCGTCCGTCCCGGCGGGTGGTGGTCATCGTCATCGACGGTTGCCGCAAGGACAAGCTGGAGCAGGCCGAGACGCCCTTCCTCGACTGGCTGGCGGCGCGGGGGACCCGGTTCGACCGGATGGAGACGGTCTACCCCGCCCGGACGGTGGTCTGCTTCAGCTCGATGTTCACGGGCACCTACCCGCGGGAGCACGGCATCACCAGCAACCTGGTGCTGCGCCTGGGGGTGCGGGTCGAGAGCGTCTTCGACGTATTGGCGCGCCACGGCCGGAAGGGCGTCCTGCTGGGCATCGCCCACCTGATCGATGCCTTCGGCCATCACGTGCGGGCCATCACCAGCGTGCAGCACGGGGACGAGGTCGACGGCAACATCATGGCCGCGGCCCGGGAGATCCTCCAGCGGGACGACCCGGACCTGCTCGTCGTCCAGCTGATCGCCACCGACCAGACCGGCCATGCCCGGGGCGTCCACTACCCGGAGTACCTCGAGCGCATCCGCGAGGCCGACGCCCACATCGAGGCCTTCTTCGCCTGGATGCACCGCCACGGCTACACCCGGGACGCCACCTTCCTGATCTGCGCCGACCACGGCCAGGGCGACGGCATCGGCGGCCACGGCCACCTGGGGGAAGGGGAGCGGTGGGTGCCCTTCTTCCTGGTGGGTCGCAACATCGCCCGCGGACGGCGGGTGGAGGGACCCCACAGCATCGTCTCGGTGGCGGCGACGCTGATGCACCTCCTCGGCCTGCCCCTGCCCCAGCGGGCCCGCGGGCCGGTGCTGGAGGAGGCCCTGGATGCCGCCTCCCCGGACCTGGTGGCGGACCTGGATGCCTACTTCGCCGCTCGCTCCCCCGTCACAGCCGAGGGCAGCCGCCTCGCCCGGACCGGCGGGGCGGCAGGGCCGGCGGCGGAGGCGGCGACGGCGCCGGCGAACGCGGTGGGCGACGCCCCCAGCGGGCGGCCGACGGCCGTGGCCCAGGGGCGGGCGGCCGCCCCGACGGTGCCGACCTCCCCGGCACCGTCGGCGGTCGGGGGGCGGTCCCGGGGGCTTCGGCGGCAGGAAGGGGGAGCCGGGAGGTGAGCGCCATGGCCGCGACCCCCATGTCCGGCTCGCGGGCGACCCGGCACGGCCGCCGCAGGCGGGGCGACGGGTCGAAGCCGCCATCCCTCGGCCTCGCCGCCTGGACGCGACCCGTGGTCGTCGTCTTCCTTCCCGCCTTCAACGAGGCGGCGGCGATCGGTGACGTGATCCGGCGCATCCCGCGCCCGGCTCTGCCCGGTTGGCAGACGCTGGTGATGGTCCTGGACGACGGCTCCACCGACGGGACGGGGGACGTCGCCCGGGCGGCCGGGGCGGACCTGGTGGTGCGCCATCCCCGCAACCGCGGCCTCGGGTACACGGTGCGGCAGGGCTTGCGCTTGGCCTACCGGTTGGGCGCCGACGCCGCCGTCATGATCGACGCCGACGGCGAGTACCCGCCCGAGGCGATCCCCGCGGTGCTCGCCCCCATCGCCCGCGGGCAGGCCGACTACGTGCTCGGCTCCCGGTTCCGCGGCCGAATCCGCGGCATGCGCTGGTATCGGCGGTTGGGCAACTACGCCTTCACCCTGCTGCAGGCCCTGATCCTGCGCCGCTGGATCAGCGACGGCCAGACGGGGCTGCGGGCCTTCAGTCGGCCCGCGCTGCGGGCGTGCCGGATCGTCCACGACTACAACTACGCGCAGGTGATGAACCTCAACCTCCTGCGTCAGGGCTTCCGCCTGGCGGAGGTGCCCATCGCGTACCGGGTGCGGCAGACGGGGGAGTCGTTCATCCGCTTCCGCGATTACGTGCGGCGGGTGCTTCCGGCCATGTGGCGGGAGCTGACCCTGCCGGTGGACGGGCGGGCCGTCGGCCGCGTCCCGGAGCGACGGGCGGATTCCGGATCCCCGGGGCGGTGGGCGGTCGCCGGCCGGCCGCCGCGGCTGGTCGGTCCGGGCCGCGCCGCGCCCCGTGCCCGCGAGAGGGGCGGGTGCCGCCCCCTCTCCCGCGGGCCGACCCTTGACGTCGGCGGGCCCGTGCCTCGCGGCACCAATTGGGCCGCACCTTGATGGACATCACCGGGCCGGACGAACCGGCCCCCAGGGAGGGATGCTCCATGGCGATTCCAAGGACGGCCGTGTCGCCGGCGGAGGCCCTGCCGCCACCGGCCGGCGGCCGCCAAGACCTCTTCCGTGGGGAGGTGAGCGGGCGTCGGGAAGGCGTCCGCCGCCGGAGCCCTCGAGCCGTCCGACCACGGGGACGCCGGCTGGCGACCCTGGCGGTGCTGGTGCTCGCAGCCATGGCCCTGGCCGCGTGCGGCCGGGGCGAGGACCGGCCGGGCACCGTCTCCGTCGACCCGGAGAGCACCACCGTGTCGGTGTCCGGCACGGGCACCGGGACCGGGACGGGCACCGGCTCAGGGACCCACACCGGCAGTGGGTCCGGCACCCATAGCGGCAGCGCCTCGGGGACCCACACGGGGAGCGCCTCGGGCACCCACACCGGCAGCGCGACGGGCACCCACGCTGGCGCGGAGCCCGGCCACGTGGAGCCCAAGCCCGCCGGCGCGACCCAGGTCGACGTGACCCTGAAGGAATGGGCCATCGAGGTCGAACCGGCTCGGGTCAAGGCGGGCCAGGTCTACTTCCTGGTGACCAACGAGGGCCCGGAGCACCCCCACGAGCTGGTCGTCATCCGGACCGACCAGAAGCCGGAGGAGCTCCCGGTGGTGGAGGGCCGGGTGCCGGAAGACCGGGTGGAGATGGTCGGTGAGGTGGAGGCCTTCGCCGCGGGGACCCAGGCCTCGGGGCTGTTCGACCTCGAGCCCGGGCGGTACCTGTTGATCTGCAACATCGTCGAGGGCGAGGGCGACCACGCGGTCAGCCACTTCGAAGAGGGCATGGTGGCGGAGTTGACGGTGACCCCGTGAACCCTGGGACGAAGGGGATGAGGAGCTTGCAGTCCGTGGGGAGAGCGCCTCGACGGGCTGGGGGAGCCGGCGGGCCCGGTCGCTGGCGGCTGCGGTGGCGGCCAGGCCGGTGCCGGCCCCGCCGGGCCGTGGGGCTGGTCGCGCTGCTGGCGTTGGCCGGGTTCGTCCTGGCGGGATGCGGCGCATTGGGGGGCGGGGATCGCCCGCAGCTGGTGGTCTACTCCAGCCGCACCCAGAGCCTGGTGCACCCGCTGCTGGAGCAGTTCGCCCGGGAGACGGGCATCGACATCCGGGTCCGGTACGCCAGCACGGCCGAGCTGGTCAACGCGCTGCTGGAGGAGGGCGAGCGCAGCGCGGCCGACGTCCTCTACCTGTCCGACGCCGGCGGCTGGGGGCCCTTGCGGGAGGCGGGCCTGTTGGCCGAGCTGCCCCGGGACGTGCTGGAGAAGGTCGATCCGCGCTTCCGCTCGCCCGACGGCCAGTGGGTCGGCGTGTCGGGCCGGTCCAAGGTCATCGTCTACAACAAGGACCGGATCGACGAGCGCGAGCTGCCCGACTCGGTCATGGACCTGACCGACCCCAAGTGGAAGGGGCGCTTCGGCTGGGCGCCGACCCACGGGGAATGGCAGATCCTGGTGACCGCCATCCGCCTGACCGAGGGCGAGGAGGCCGCCCGGCAGTGGCTCGAGGCCATGAAGGCCAACGAGCCCAAGGAGTACCCGAACCTGATCAGCATCGTCCGCGCCGTGGCCGACGGCGAGGTGGACATCGGCGTGGCCAACCACTACTACGTCCCGCGCCTGATGGAGGAACTCGGCCCGGACTTCGCGGCCCGCAACCACTTCCTCAAGCACGGGGACCCCGGGGCGGTGATCGACGTCACGGGGCTGGCGATCCTCAAGGCCACGGACCAGCGGGAGGCGGCGGAGCGGTTCGTCCGATTCCTGCTGAGCGAGGAGGCCCAGCGCTACTTCACCCAGGAGACCAAGGAGTACCCGATGATCCCGGGCGTTCCGCTGCCCGAGGGCGTGCCGCCGCTGGAGGAGCTCGAGCCGCCGGCCATCGACCAGAGCGACCTGGGTCAGCTGCGGGAGACGCTGAACCTGCTGCGGGAGACCGGGGTGCTGCCCTGACCGGTGGCCGGGCGCCCGGGGGAGCGGGGCGCCGGACGGCACCCCGCCCCCCGGGGGACCCCAGCCCTTGGCCCGGTGACTCCGGTCGCCAGCGGGCACCGGCAGCGCAGCTCCTCGAGGCGCCGGGGGGCCCCAGCCCCTGGCCCGGGGACCCGGGGAAGGGGTCAAAGGGCGGGGAGCCAGGGACGGGAGCGGGGCGCGGTCAGGGGGCAGGGGCGGTCAGGGCCGAGTCCCCGAGGGGGGCGAGGCGAGGGCGGGGGCGGCACCGCCGGCCCCGTCGCCGGGAGGTGGCGAGGTGCGCCAGGCCATCTTCGGCAGTCGCAGCCTTGGGCCGAAGGCCGCCCGGCCAGGGCGGCGCCCGGCCGGCGCCGTGCCCGCGCCGCGCCGCGCGTCTGGGGAGGCGGACGTGGCGCGGCGGGCCGTGGGCCTGTTCCTCCCCCTCGCCGTGATCTACAGCCTGTCCGCGGGCCTGCGGGCCAGCCGCGGTGCCGCCATCACCGGCGACGAGCCCTTCTACCTCTTGACGACCCAGAGCCTGCTGGAGGACGGGGATCTGGACCTGCGCCAGCAGTATGCGCGCGCGTCCTACCGAAGCTTCTTCGACCACCCCGACGGCCTCTGGATGCAGTCGGTGCCCACGGCCGACGGCCGCATCCTCAGCCCCCACAACCCCGGCCTGTCGGTGCTGCTGATCCCGGGCTTCGCCCTCGCCGGGCTGCGGGGGGCCCAGTTCCAGCTGCAGCTGCTGGCTGCCCTGACCTTCGCCCTGGCGTACGTGTGGGTGGCGCGGCAGACCGGCGAGACGCGGTGGAGCGCCTGGGCGACGCTGGCCGTGGCCCTCAGCGCGACGCCCTTCGTCTATGCGACGGAGATCTACCCCGAGGTGCCGGCGGCGCTGGCGCTGGTGGCCGCCTTGCTGGTGCTGGCGCGGGACGAACGGGCCCCGGGCGCCCAGGCGGGATCCGGGGCGGGGGAGGAGGGCGGTCGGCCGACGGTGCCGCCGGGTGGCCCGCCCCCCTGGGCGCCTGCCGGGACGGGACGGGCGCCGGTGCCCCCGGGGTCGTGCGGCGGCGGATCCCGGCGGCTGGGGGGACGGATCGCGGCCATCGGCCGAGGGCAGCAGGCGCCCGGGCCCGGGGCCGGGCATCCGGGCGAGATCGGCCGGTGCGCGGTGCTGGCGCTGCTGCTGGCCGCCCTCTGCTGGCTCGGCATCAAGTACGCCCCGCTGGCGGCGGTGGTGGCGGCCGCCGCGGCCTGGCGGGCGGGTCGCCGCGGACGGTGGGCCCTGGGGCTGGCGGCCCTGGTCCTCGGCATCCCCTACGTGCTCTTCCACCTGCGGGTGTTCGGGGCCCTGACGCCGTACAGCGTCAACGTGGTCTACGCGGGCCAGTCGACCCCGGAGGTGTTGCAGGCGCACCTGACCGATCTCGCCAACCGGTTCTACCGCCTGTGGGGGTTGTTCGTGGACCGCCGCTTTGGGCTGGTCCGCTGGGCCCCGGTGCTGCTGCTCGCCCTGCCGGGATGGGTGATGGCGGCGCGGGATCGCGGCGGCGGTCGCCTGGCGCTGGCTCTCGCCCTCGTCCAGCACCTGGTGGCCACCTTCGTCGCCATCACCATGATGGGCTGGTGGTTTCCGGGCCGAACCCTGATGACGGTCCTGCCGCTGTACGCGCTGCCCATCACCCTGGTGCTCCAGCGGGCAGGCCGGCGGGCGCGGGGCGCCTTCGCCGTCCTGGCCGCCGTCTCGCTGGCGATCACCGCAGCCCTGGTGCGGTCGGTGGGGGCAGGGCAGGTGACGGTGGCCGTCGACCCCTTCGCCATGCCCGTGGCGTGGTTCGCTGCCATGGGACGGCTCTTCCCGGACTACCGGGCGTGGACGCCCACCACCACGGCCTTGACGGCCCTCTGGCTGGCGGTCTTCGCCGGGCTCGGCGCCTGGGGGTGGCGGCTGGTGCGCCGCGGGGATGCCGCGGTCCCGGCGGCTTCGCCGGTCCGCGGGGCGGCGGACCGGGCGGGGTGCGCCGCGGCTCTCCCCGCTGCGTCGGCCGGGGTCCACCGGCGGACGAACCCGGCCAAGGGCGGCGGGTGGCCGCCCGGGCGGTGACGGGTCTCGGGGCGCCCGTGGGCGGGCTCGTGCGGCGGGGCCCTCGAGGCGCGCCTTGTTGATGTTGATATGGAACATCTCTCTCAATCCGACGCAGGCCGTGCTACAGTGGACGCGAGGAGGCAAGCCGATGAGCTCGGCCACGGCGCGGTCGACACCGTCAGGACGAGGCGCATCCGTCGGCCCGTCGTTCCCGCTGCGGCCGGTGCGACCCGCCGCGGCGACGGGATCGGGCCGCGCCACCGCCATCGGGCCCGGCCGGGGGAGCCGGCCGCCCCTGGCCCTGGGGGCGGCCGCCGGCGCGGTGGCGCTCATGATGCTGCTCCCGGTGGGGTACCTGTTCCTCCGCACGGCGGGTGCGTGGGACCGGGTGGCGGAGCTGCTGCTCCGCCCGTCCACGTGGGCCATCGCCGGCCGCTCCCTGGGGCTGGTGGCGGCGGTCACCGCCACCGGCGTGCTGCTGGCGGTGCCGCTGGCGTGGCTGGTGACCCGGACCGACCTGCCGGGCCGGCGGTTCTGGGCGGTGGCCACGGTCCTCCCGCTGGCGATCCCGAGCTACGTCGGGAGCTTCCTCTACGTGGTGGCCGCCGGGCCCCACGGCCTGCTGCAGCGACTCCTGGCCCCCTGGGGCGTGGAGCGGCTGCCCGATCTGCACGGCTTCTGGGGCGCCTATCTGGTGATGACCCTGTTCACCTACCCGTACGTCCTGCTGCCGGTGCGGGCCGCGCTCCAGCGCCTGGACCCGGCCCTGGAGGAGGCGTCGTACAGCCTGGGACGCGGTCGGTGGGCCACCTTCCGCGCCGTGGTCCTGCCCCAGCTGCGTCCGGCGATCCTCGCCGGCGCCCGGCTGGTGGCCCTGTACACCCTGGCGGAATTCGGTGCCGTCGCCACGCTGCGCTACGAGACCTTCACCTGGGCGCTCTACGTCCAGTACCAGGTGGCCTTCGACCGGGAGGCCGCGGGCGGCATGGCCCTGGTGCTGGTGGCGGCGGCCATGGCCCTCCTGGGCATCGACGCCCTGCTGCGGGAGCGCTGGCGGTACCACCGCGACACCCCGGGGACGCCGCGCCCGCCGGCGCCGGTGCCGCTGGGCCCCTGGCGCCTGCCTGCCCTGGCCTTCTGTGGGCTGGTCGTGCTGCTCGCCCTGGGGGTGCCGCTGGCGGTGCTGGCCTACTGGGCGCTGCGCGGTGCCCTGGAGGGGGACTGGTGGGTGCTGCTGGGTCCGGCCACGTTCAATTCGCTGGCCGTGGCCGCGCTGGCGGCCGTGGTCACGGTGGCGGCGGCGCTGCCCGTTGCCGCCCTGGGCGCCCGGCATCCCGGACGCTGGAGCGGGCTCGTCGACCGCGTGGTCCACATCGGCTTCGCCATCCCGGGCATCGTCATCGCGCTGGCCCTGGTGTTCTTCGGCATCCGCTTCCTGGGGCCCCTGTACCAGACGGTGGCGATGCTGGTGGTCGCCTATGCGATGGTCTTCCTGCCCACGGCCCTGGGGCCGCTGCGGGCCTCGTGGCTCCAGGTGGACCCGAAGCTCGAGGAGGTCGCCCGCAGCCTGGGGCGGCGACCGTGGCAGGTGCTGACCACGGTGACCCTGCCCCTGGTGCGCCCCGGGATCCTGGCCGGGGCCGGGATGGTGTTCCTGGTCACCCTGAAGGAACTGCCCCTGACCCTGATCTTGAGCCCGCCAGGGTTCGACACCCTCGCCGCGTCGGTGTGGAACTCGATCAGCGAGGCCTACTTCGGCCAGGCGGCCGTCAAGTCCCTGCTGCTGGTGGCGGCCTCGGCCGCCTCCGTGGGGTTGATCCTCCGCCGGGAGGGGGAGTGGGAGCCGTGAAGGACGCCGATGCGCCGGTGATCCGCTGCCGCGGCCTGGTGAAGCGCTTCGGCGCGACGCAGGCCGTGGCCGGTCTCGACCTGGAGGTCTACCGCGGGGAGATCCTGGTCCTGGTGGGACCCAGCGGATGCGGCAAGACCACCACCCTGCGGCTCATCGCCGGCTTCGAGACGCCCGATGCGGGACGCATCGAGCTCGGGGGGCGGGTGGTCGCCGGCGAGGGGCGATTCGTGCCGCCGGAGGAGCGCCGGGTCGGCTTCGTGTTCCAGGAGTACGCCCTCTTCCCCCATCTGACGGTGGCGGAGAACATCGGGTACGGCTTGGCCCGGGGCCCCCAGCGGTCGAGGCGCGTCCGCGAGATGGTGGAGCTGGTGCGGCTGGAGGGCCTGGAGGACCGGTATCCCCACGAGCTCTCCGGCGGCCAGCAGCAGCGGGTGGCCCTGGCCCGCGCCCTGGCTCCCCGGCCGGAGATCCTGCTGCTGGACGAGCCTTTCTCCAACCTGGACGCCGACCTGCGCCAGCAGGTGCGGGAGGAGGTCCGCGAGATCCTGCGCCGCACCGGGATCACCGCGATCCTGGTGACCCACGACCGGCGGGAGGCCCTGAACCTGGGCGACCGGGTCGCCGTGATGGAGGCCGGTCGCATCGAGCAGGTGGGGACGCCGGAGGCCGTCTACTACCGACCCGCCACGCGCTTCGTCGCGGAGTTCATGGGCCCGGCCACCTTGCTCCCGGGGACGGTGGAACCGGGCGGCATCGCCACCGAGCTCGGCTTCTTCCGGCAGGCGGCGGCCCAGGCCCCGGGCGAGCCGGTGCAGGTGCTGGTCCGGCCCGACGACGTGCGCCTGCAGCCGCTGGACGACGGCACCGGCACGCCCGCGGGCCGCGACGCCACCGGCCCCGGCGGCGCCGCCGGGGTGGTCGTCGCGCGGGAGCGCCGCGACGGATACTACCACTACCGGGTGCGCCTCGACACCGGCACCGTGGTGAGCAGCGAGATGGTGCACGTGCACGACTTCCCCGTGGGGATGCGGGTTCGGGTCACGGTGACGGCCGGCCATCCCCTCCATTGCCTCCCCGCGACGGACGAACCGGCCCCGCCGCGCAGCCGGCCGGGGACGGTGCCGGCGACGGACGCGGTCGCTAACGGCGCCGACCGGATGCGCGGCGACTCGGGGGCACGGCGCGCCGGGGCGGGGCCTGGCCGAGGCCGGGATCCCGTCCCGGTGACGCCGCCCGTCCCGTCCGCGGACGGAGGCCGCGGGGCCGCAGGCCGGCGCGCCCTCGGCACGGGTGGCAGGGAGGGTGGCAGGGTGGCGGGCCCTTCACCGGCTGCCGCCGTCCACCGGGGGGATCGGGAATGCGGCTGCTGATCACAGGCGGCGCGGGGTTCATCGGCTCCCACCTGGCCGAGCGGGCCCTGGCCCACGGGGCCGAGGTGGTGATCCTGGACAACCTTGCCGCCAACTACGACCCGGCCCTCAAGCAAGCCAACGTCGAGCTGCTGCGCATGCGGGCCGCCAGGGCCGGGGCCGGGTTCCGGTTCGTCCGCGGCGACGTGCGCAACGGGGAGCTCCTCGATCGGCTCTTCGCCCGTCACCGCTTCACCCACGTGGCCCATCTGGCGGGCCTTCCGGGGGTGCGGCCCTCGCTGGCCGAGCCGCGGCGCTACCTGGAGGCCAACGTCGCGGGGACCGTGGCCGTCTTCGAGGCCATCCGGCGCCACGGAGCGGGGGTGGAGCGCGTCGTGGTGGCGTCGTCGTCCTCGGTGTACGGCGCCCAGCCCGGCCCCTGGCGGGAAGACCTGCCGCCGGCGCCGCTCTCGCCCTATGCGGCCTCCAAGGCGGCGGCGGAGCAGTTCGCGCGGACCTATCAGCGGATGCTCGGCATCGGCGTCACGTGCCTGCGGTACTTCACCGTCTACGGGCCGCGCCAGCGTCCGGACATGGCCATCGCGCGCTTCACGGCCCGCGCCCTGGCCGGCCAGCCCATCCCCGTATTCGGTGACGTCCACAGCCGGCGCGACTACACCGAGGTCGGCGACGCCGTCCGCGGCACCTGGGCCGCCCTGTGCGAACCCGGCGCGGACTTTCAGGTCTACAATCTAGGCAGCGGGCGGCCGGTGACCCTGAAGGAGCTCATCGACGCCCTGGGGCGGGTCCTGCATCGCCCGATCGCCCTGGACCTGCAGCCGCCGTCGCCTGGGGACGCCCCGGCCACCTGGGCCGACATCACCCGGGCGCGGCAGCGGCTGGGCTACCACCCGCGGACGGCGCTGGAGGAGGGGCTGCGCAGGTACGTCGGCTGGGTGCGGTGGCGCCTGCCGGTGGGCAGGGGAGAAGGAAGGCCCGGCGTCCGAGGGGGGCATCCCATCCTTCGGTGGAGGTTCCGATGGGGAAGCGATGGTTAGTCACGGTTGGCCTGCTGCGCGAAGGGCCCTGAGCGGTTTGGTGCATGCCTCAGGTCGCGCTGGACCATAATGTTCGGCGAGAATAGTAGATAGGTCGACGTCGTGAGCTGCACCAGCACACACCGCCGGGCATGCGGGCGGCCTACCGAAACGAAGAGGGTTGGGACATGCGCGATCAAGGCGCATTTATCCAGTCTGTAAAGATAAGGAATTACAAGAGTATTGCCTCCTGTGAAGTCAAACTTAGCCCTATTACGGTCCTGGTAGGCCCCAACGGGTCTGGGAAGAGCAACTTCTTGGATGCGCTACGATTCGTGGCCGACGCCCTACGAACGACACTTGAGCATGCCATTCGGGACCGTGGTGGGATCAACGAAGTTCGCAGGAGGTCCCATGGGCATCCGCATAACTTTGACATCGATTTGAGCATTAATCTGGCGGATGGAGCGAAAGCGAAATACGGGTTTCGCATAGGCTCTACTCGGGCCGCAGGGTATCAGGTACTCAACGAACGGTGTTTGATCTGGACAAAGGATTCGGGTAGCCATTATTACGAGGTTCAAAAGGGAACCGTCACCAAGGCTAGCTTTGGAAGCTCTGGGCCGGGTCAAATCGAGAGCGACCGCCTGTTCCTCACCCTTGCATCGGGGCTTTCAGCATTTCGGAGCCTATACGATTCTTTGTCGCATATGGGCTTTTACAACCTCAACCCGGATGTGATGAAAGATTTGCAGGAACCCGATCCGGGAGAATTGCTAGCCCGCGACGGACGGAACATCGCGAGCGTCATTAGGCGTTTGCAGGAAAACAACGCTGAAGTTGTGAACCGCATCATGGAGTATCTACAAGCTGTGGTTCCGGGAGTACGGTCGGTGGAGGTAGTCGATCTACAGCACAAACAAGCTCTCCGGTTCCGTCAGGCCGTTCGCGGTGCACGTGATCCTTGGTCCTTTGCAGCGGTCAATGTATCCGATGGCACGATGCGAGCCCTTGGAGTCTTGGTTGCGGCCTTTCAGACGCAGGCGGTTAACAAGTTTCCGGTTCCTCTTGTGGGAATTGAGGAGCCGGAGACCGCCATTCATCCTGGGGCTGCTGTCAAGTTGATGGATGCTCTTCTTGAGGCTTCGCGCCATACGCAGATTCTGATTACTACCCACAGTCCCGAACTCCTAGATCATCCTGAGATCAAAGACGACATGTTGCTGGCCGTTGAGGCCGAGAAGGGGCAAACGTTCATTGCACCGGTAGATGAAACTACCCGCCGCGCCATTCGTGAGCAGTTATATACCGCAGGTGAGTTGTTACGAATGGGGCAGCTCCAACCTGATTTATTTAACGGTAAAGTGATGAATCGGGACAAGGGATGAGTAGCAAATATGATGGTTGCGAAGGAAGGTCTGGTATGCGCCTCGCGAGCATCGTTGAAGGGCATGGTGAAGTCGACGCGCTGCCGGAATTAGTGCGGCGCATCGCTTATCACTTGGGGATTTTCGAATTGAATATTCTTCGGCCAATTCGAATTCATCGTAATCAATTTTTTGTGGGGTCGCCAGGGCTACAGCGCGCTGTACGCCTGGCGGCTTCCCGTGTTGGATCGAACGGCGCCATCTTGGTTCTCTTTGACGCGGACGACGACTGTCCGGCGGAGCTTGGACCTGCGCTCCGAGCAAGCCTTGAGCCTGTCGCCGCTGTGCCGATCGCTGTCGTTATGGCCAACCGTGAGTTTGAAGCCTGGTTCCTAGCCTCCATCGATTCACTACGTGGCTACCGTGGGTTACCTGAGAACGCGACACCCCCCGCTAACCCCGAAGCTGTACGTGGAGCGAAAGAAGTTCTCCGTAACCTTTTTGGACCTTCGCGGGATTATCGGGAGAGCGTTGACCAAGTGGCATTGGTGCACCGGATGGATCTATCCCTGGCACGCCAACGTAGTGATTCGTTCGACAAATTGTGGCGAGAAGTGCGGCGTCTGCTGCTTGGGGAACGTACCTAAATTCTTGGCGGACATGTTGTGGCTAACCGGGACGAAACACGTTCAATGAATTGCCGGTAAAAGGGGGCAGGATGTTATCCTGCCCCCTCTAGGATGTTCGCGCACACTAGCTGATGCGGCTGTCGTTGAGAAAAGCACATCACCCTACAGCCACAACGACGCCACGATGGGCGCGATCAACAGGGCGACGATGTTGATGATCTTGATCATCGGGTTGATGGCCGGTCCCGCCGTGTCCTTGTAGGGGTCGCCCACCGTGTCGCCCGTCACCGCGGCGGCGTGGGCCTCGGTGCCCTTGCCGCCGTAGTGACCCATCTCGATGTACTTCTTGGCGTTGTCCCACGAGCCGCCGCCGTTGGTCATCTGGATGGCGATGAACAGGCCGGTGACGATGGAGCCCACGATCAGGCCGCCCAGCGCCTTCGGGCCCAGGGCGAAGCCGACCAGGACGGGGCCGAGCACCGGGATCAGCCCCGGCAGCACCATCTCGCGCAGGGCCGCCCGGGTGACGATGTCCACGGCGCGGCCATAGTCGGGCTTCGCCTTGCGCTCCATGATGCCGGGGATCTCCCGGAACTGGCGGCGCACCTCCTCCACCACGTCGAAGGCGGCCCGCCCGACGGCCTCCATGCTCATGGAGGCGAACAAGAAGGGCAGCACGCCGCCGATCAAGAGGCCGGCCAGCACGAAGGGATCGCCCAGGTCGAAGGACAGCGCCTCGACGCCGGCCTTGCGGAGCTCTTCCACGTAGGAGGCGAAGAGGACCAGGGCCGCCAGACCCGCCGAGCCGATGGCGTAGCCCTTGGTCACCGCCTTGGTGGTGTTGCCCACGGCGTCCAGCTGGTCGGTGACCTCGCGGACGGAGTCCTCCAGGTCCGCCATCTCCGCCAGGCCACCGGCGTTGTCGGTGATGGGCCCGTAGGCGTCCATGGTGACGATGATGCCCGTCAGCGACAGCATCGCCATGGCGGCGATGGCCACGCCGTAGAGGCCAGCCAGGTTGTAGGCCAGCAGGATCGCCAAGGCGATGACCAGGGCCGGCACCGCCGTCGAGCGCATGCCCACGGCCAGGCCCGCGATGATGTTGGTCGCGTGGCCGGTCTGGGAGGCGTGGGCGATGTTCTGCACCGGCCGGAAGTTGGCCGAGGTGTAGTACTCGGTGATGACGATCATCGCCACGGTGACGCCCAGGCCGATCAGGGCGGCGTAGAACAGGTCCAGGTCCAGGCCGAGCCAGCGGGTGACGGCGAAGAAGCCGACGGCGCCGACCACACCGCTGGCCAGGGCGCCCTGGTAGAGCGCCCGCATGATCGCCCCCGGCCGTGCGGGCGGGGTGGCCAGGACGCCGACGATGGAGCTGACGATGCCCACCGCCCCCAGCAGCAGCGGGAAGTAGAGGTAGCGCGGGTCGCCGGCGAACTCCGGCGTCAGCAGGCCCAGCAGGATGGCCGCCACCGCCGTGACGGCGTAGGTCTCGAACAGGTCCGCCGCCATGCCGGCGTCGTCGCCCACGTTGTCGCCCACGTTGTCGGCGATGACGGCGGGGTTGCGCGGATCGTCCTCCGGGATGCCGGCTTCGACCTTGCCCACCAGGTCGGCGCCGACGTCGGCGGCCTTGGTGTAGATGCCGCCGCCCAGGCGGGCGAACACGGAGATCAGGCTGGCGCCGAACCCGAAGCCCACCAGGGCCGAGTTGTTCTCCGCCCCGGTCAGCCAGACCAGCGCGGTGACGCCCAGCAGGCCCAGGCCCACGACCATCAGCCCGGTCACCGCACCGCCCTGGACGGCGACGCGGAAGGCCGCCGCCAGGCCCGTGCGCGCCGCCATGGCCGTGCGCATGTTGGCGCGCACCGCCACGTTCATTCCGATGTAGCCGGCGGCCGCCGAGAGCGCGGCGCCCACCACGAACCAGAGCGCGGTGGTCAGGCCCATGCCCGGCGCCACCGCCAGCACGATGAACAGCACCAGCGCCACCAGGGCCAGGGTGCGGTACTGCCGGTTCAGGTAGGCCGTGGCGCCCGCCTGGATGTGGCCGCCGATGTCGGCCACCGCCGGGTGGTCCACCGGCTGGCGGACGATGCGGGTGGCAAAGACGAGTCCGGTGAGCAGCGACAGCAGGCTCCCAACCAGCGGGATCCAGAGGTAGGCGTTCATGTCCCTTGCCCCGCGGTGAGGCGGGTCCCTCCCTTCGTCATCATCCCGACGAGTGCTGACGATCCGATGAACATGATAAAAGTGTTGGAGGAACGGGACCAGCCCTCGCCGCGAAACCCGCTGGGATCCGGGCCGGTGCGGGGAGGGAGCGGCGCGGGACGCGGTGGCCGCAGCAGCCGGTGAGCGGCCGGTGGGCCCGTCCCGCAGCCCATCGAACGCGCGGCGTCCGGCGCGAACAGGGTGGAGAGCCGTGGCGAAGGATGGCGACCGTCGGCCGCTGGCGTCGGACCCGGGCGCACCCGATGGCGACGGCCCAGGGGCCGGCAAGGCCGCGGGGGATCCCGCCCAGGAGAAGGAGGCGGCCCGCCGGCTGGTGTACCGGCGGTTGCGGGAGGGCGGGGCGGCCCGCTTCCCCTTTCCCATCGAGGGGCGCATCCCCAACTTCAAGGGCGCCGAACGGGCCGCGGCCCGGCTACGGGAGCTCGAGCTCTACCGCCGGGCGCGAGCCCTCAAGGTGAACCCGGACACGCCCCAGCTCCCCGTGCGCGCCATGGCCCTGGCCGATGGCAAGACGCTCTACATGCCGACCCCTCGCCTGCGCGGCGCCTTCCTTCGCATCCGCCCCGAGGACGTCCCACGCGGCGAGGAGCGGCGGGCGGCCCAGCTCAGCAAGGCGGCGGCCTACGGCCGGTTCGTCCCCCTCGAGGAACTGGCCCCGGAGGCGGCGCCCATCGACCTGGTGGTGGTCGGCGCCGTGGCGGTGACCCGCGACGGTGCCCGGGCGGGCAAGGGGGAGGGCTACGCCGACTACGAGTACGCCTTGCTGCGCGAGCTGGGCCATCCCGAGCTGCCGGTGGTGACCACCGTCCATCCCCTCCAGCTGGTGGACCGGCTGCCCGTCGACCCCCACGACCTGTCGGTCGACGTCATCGTCACCCCGGACGCGGTGATCGAGACCCGCACGCCGTATCCCAAGCCCCGCGGCATCCGGTGGGACGCGGTGACGGAGGACGACCTGGAGGCCATGCCGGTGCTGCGGGAGCTGCGCGCCCTGCGCTGGGAGCGGATGACGGTGCCCGACGTCCTGGCCCCCGGCCTGGAGGTCGTGTTCGTCGGCCTCAATCCCGGCCGCGCCAGCGCCACCGCCGGGCACCACTTCGCCGGGCCCAACAACCTCTTCTGGCGGCTCCTCCATGAGGCGGGGTTCGTGCCCCGGGTGCTGCGGCCCGAGGAGGACCGGCTCCTTCTCCGGTGGGGGGTGGGGGTGACCAACGTGGTGCCGCGGGCGACCCGGGGCGAGGCGGATCTGGGCTGGGACGAACTGGCCGCGGGCGGCGCCGCCCTGCGGGCGAAGATGGCCCGCTACCGGCCGCGGCTGGTGGTCCTCCTGGGCAAGCAGGTCTACCGGGTCTACGCCGGGTTGGCCCGCACGGCGCGGGTGGACTGGGGGCTGCAGCCCCGGGAGTCGGTGGCGGGGGTGCGGGAGTTCGTCGCGCCCAACCCGTCCAGCCGCAGCACGGTGCCCTACGCGGAGCGGCTGCGGCTCTTCGCGGCGGCCCGGGCGTGGCTGCGGGGGAACTAGGATCGCTGGCCCCAGGCTCGCGTCCTGCGTACGGTCCCGCTCGCTGCAGGCTCCCCCTTCGTCTCCTGCAGGATCCTGCAGGATGCCTTCCCCGCCGGCTTGTTTCACCCTCGAAATATTTCAACTTGACAACGACATCCGACGCGCCTACGATCCCCGGTATGAACGGCTGGGAGATCCTCCAGCAGATCTGGCGGCTGCAGCGGGTGGTCCTGCGGGAGGCGACGCCGTGCCTGGAGCGGCACGGGCTCTTCCGCATGGCCCCCTTCGCCCTGGCCATGGTCCGGCGCTGCGGCACGCCGTCCGGGGTGGCCGCGGCCCTCGGCCTGCCGGCGCCGACGGTCAGCCACATCCTGCGCCGCCTGGAGGCCGAGGGCTGGATCGCGCGCGAGCTCGACCCCGAGGACCGGCGCCGCTACCGCCTGGCGCTGACCCCGGCGGGACAGGAGGCGCTGGCGGCCGCCCGGGCGTGCCTCCAGGCGGCCATGGACCGCCACCTCGAGACCCTGACGCCGGCGGAGCGGGAGACGCTGCGGCAGCTCCTCTTGCGGCTGCAAGGGGATCGCCCGGCCCCGGGGCGAGTGGCGGGCGCCGGCCCCTCGTGGCCTTCGTCTGGGGGCGGGGCAGCCTCGGGCCGCCCGGCCTCGGGAGGGCCACGGGACGGCGCCGGGCCTGCGCGGCGCCGGCCGGACGACGGGACGCCCTCGGGACCAGGGCAGGAGCGCTGGCCGGTGCCGGCCGAGGATGGACCGGTGCCGCTCCCGGGCGAATCGGGAGCGGCCGGTCGCCATGGGGCGGGTCCCGCGCGGTGGGATGCGGCCGGCCGCGAGGGGGCCGATCCCGCGCGCTGGGGAGCGGACGGCCGCGACGGGGCCGGTGCCGCCCGCGCGCCCCACGGGGGACCGGTCGGCGGCGGTGACGCGCCGCGCGAAGGGGGCGCCGGGGCGCCCAAGCCGCCGCCGGTGAAGACGAAAGCCGCCAACGGCGAAGGAGCGAGGGCCCATGACGAAGCAACCCGTTGAAGCGCAACCCGCCGCAGCGACCGCCGGCGGGGCCGGGGCGGCCGCGCCGGGCTTGCGGCCCGGGGAGCGGCGCCTGGCCATGATCGGCGTCATGCTCTGCATGTTCCTCGGGGCGCTGGATCAGACCATCGTGGCCACCGCCATGCCCCGCGTGGTCGAGGAGCTGCACGGCCTGGACCGCTACGCGTGGGTGGCGACGGCCTACCTGCTGGCGACGGTGGTCGCCCTGCCCATCTTCGGCCGGCTGAACGAGCTGCTGCCGGGCAAGTGGGTGTTCACCGCGGCGGCCGGCATCTTCCTCGCCGGCTCCGCCCTCTGCGGCCTGTCGCCGAGCATGGACGCCCTGATCGCCTTCCGCGCGCTCCAAGGCATCGGCGGCGGCGGCCTGTTCGCCACCTCGATCACCACCATCGGGCTGCTCTACCCCCCGCGGGAGCGCGGGCGCGTCCAGGGCGTCTTCGCCGCCGTCTTCGGGCTCTCCAGCGTGGTCGGACCCTGGGTGGGCGGGCTGCTGACCGATCACCTGGACTGGCGCTGGGTGTTCTATGTGAACATGCCGGTGGGCATCGTGGCCCTGTACTTCCTGCTCCGGCACATGCCCCTCTTGCCGCCCCTGCGCCGCTCGGCCTTCGACCTGCCGGGTGCGGTCGCCATGGCGCTGTGGACGGTGCCGCTGATCCTCGCCTGTTCGTGGGGCGGATCCACCTACCCCTGGGGATCGCCCCAGGTGCTGGGCCTGTTCGCCCTGGCGGCGGTGGGCCTGGTCCTCTTCGTCGTGGTGGAACGTCGCAGCGCGCAGCCGCTGTTCGACCTCAGCCTGTTCGCCAACCCCACCTTCCGGTGGGCGGTGCTGGCGCTGCTGTTCTTCGGCGGCACCTTCCTGGGGAGCGTGATGTTCCTGCCCCTGTACCTCGTGCAGGTCAAGGGCTTCTCGGCCTCCAACTCCGGCCTCGCCCTGACGCCGCTGACCTTCGGCACCATGGCCGGCAGCCTGCTGGCGGGCCAGCTGGCCACCCGGTTCGGGCGCTACAAGCCGATGCTGCTGGTGAGCTCCGTCGGCTCGGTGGCGCTGTTCCTGGTCTTCCACGAGGTGCTGCGGGTCGACACGCCGCTGTGGCAGGTCCTCGTCCTGATGGTGCTGCTCGGCTTCTTCTTCGGCCCGTCCATGCCGCTCTACGGGATGGCGGTGCAGAACAGCGTCTCCCGCGAGCGGATCGGCACGGCCAGCAGCGCCACCCAGTTCTTCCGCCAGGTGGGATCGACGGTGGCCGTCGCCCTGCTCGGCACGGTGCTCAGCGGTGCCCTGCACCAAGGGATGATCCAGCACCTGCCGCCGGCCTACCGGGCGGCGACCCAGTCCATCGCGATGCCCGCCGAGGGCATGGCGGGTGGCGTCGACCTGGAGGTCCGGGTGCGCCAGGGCTTCGAGGCGGTGCTGGCCGACGTGGAGAGGGCGCTGCGCGGGGACGAACAGGCCTACGCGCGGCTGCAGGCCGACCCCCGGGTACCCGCCGACCTCAAGGAGCAGTTGCCGAAGGGCGGGATCCGCGCCCGGGTGCGGGAACGGGTGGGCTCCCTGAAGACGGCGCTGGCGGCGGCCCTCGAGGGTGACGAGCGGGCGCGGCAGGCCCTCCTGGCCGACCCGGCCCTGCCCGCCTCCCTGCGCCGGCTGGTGGAGCACCCGCCGGCCGACCCGGGCGCGCGGCGGGCGGCCCTGGCGGCGGCCCAGCAGGCGCTGGACGCCCAGGTGGACGCCATGGCGGCCCAGGCGGAAGAACAGGCCATCGCCCAGATCCGCCGGGCCATGGAGCAGCAGGTGGACCAGGCGGTGGCCGCGTTCCGCGCCGCCTTCAACGAGGCCGTCACGGAGGCCCTGCGCCAGGTGTACCTCTACACGGCGGCCATGGCGGTGATGGGGCTCTGCTGCCTGTTCTTCCTGCCGGATGAGGAGCTGAAGCGCGGTTACGCCCAGGCGGAGCCGATGCCGGCGCCCGCCCGGCAGTGAAGCACGGTGCCGGGGCCTGGGGCACCACGGCCCGGCGCCGGCGGGCTGGATGCCCGGAAGCCGTCGCGGACGGCCGGCGACGGAGGGGCGGTAGCGGGCGGTGGTGGGGGCGCGGTGGCGTGCCGAGCTCCGCGATCGGCGGGTGGAACGCGGCGCTGCGACCGATGACCCGTTGCACCGGGCGGCCCCGCGGCGCCCGCCCCGGGGGCCGGGCCGGACGCTGGGGCCGGCGGTTCGAGGTCGTGGCTGCCGGCATGGTCCGGCGGCGCCGGTCCCGAGGGCCCGGCTGGACGGGACCGTCGGGGCCTTCGGACCCGGATCACCGGGTCTGCTTCACCGAGGGAGCCAGATTCGTACCCGATCGCCCTGGGCGATGCGGCCGGGCCGCTCCACGGAGAGCACGATGCCGCGCCGTCCTCGCGCCACCTGGACGAACCGCACGGGCAGCGCCTCCCGCTCGGGGTACAGGGGGTGCAGGGCGGCCAGCACCTCGCCGGGGTGGCGGCAGGGGCGGTTCTCCCCCTCGCAGACCAGCCCCGCGCCGCTGGGGAAGAGCAGCCGGGCTCCCGCTGGCAGTCGGGTCAGCTCCGGCAGGCCCTTGATCAGCAGGTTGGCGCCCAGCCACTCGGGCAGGACCGCGTCGAGCCCGAGGCCGTCGGCGATGGCGGCGCACTCCTCCACCGACACGGCGCTGAGCTGGCGCCGGTTGCGGATGGGGGTGCCCCGCGGGTACATGGGCTCGCGGCTCCCGGCAGGTCGGGTGAGCCCGTGGTGGCGGTCGCCGGGGATGCCGCCCAGGTCGACCTCCACCGCCTCCACGCGGCGGCTGACGAAGGTGTACGGCTCGGTGGCGACCAGCACGGCGGCCACCACGCAGGTTCCGGCATAGGGCATGGCGGGACTCCTCGCTTTCGCGACCCGTGGTGGAAGGGCCGACGCGACCCGCAGCGGAAGCATCGGTGCGCCACCCGGGGCGGAGCCGCCGGCGCCGGGATCAGCGCCGTTCCGCGGCAGCTGCCGGGGGTGGGGCGCCGGCGCCGGAGAGGCCGGTCGACCCCGGTTGCCGGCGGCCGGTGGGCTGCTGGCGGCTGCCGGCGGCTTCCCGCGCCCGGTCCAGCAGCCGGCCCGGGCCTCCGGCCAGGCGCCAGGCCGGCTCCAGGCCCGCCGCCACCGCGAAGAGGTACTTGGCCAGGTGGGTAGCCAGGGCGATGCGGAAGGCGGCGGCGGGTTCCACCGCGTAGAGCTGGAGCGCCAGGGTCATGTTCGCTTCGTAGGTGCCCAGGCCGCCCGGGGTGATCGCCAGGACCTGGCCCGCCACCGCCACCAGGGTGGCGGTGAGGGCGGCGGCCGGGGCGAGGGGCGCGCCCAGCGCCCGGGCCACCACCGTCAGGATCCCCGCCTCCAGGGGCCAGCTGAGGGCCGAGAGCAGCCACGCCAGGGCCAGCCGCCGCCCGGGCACGGCGGCCAGGGCGGCGGCCACCGGCGCCAGGCGCGGCCAGCGCCGGGCCAGGCGCGGGGCCAGGCGGGCTGCCGCCGCCAGCGCCAGGGGGATGGAGAGGCCCAGGACCCCAGCCGGCACGACGGCCGCATGGGCGGGCGACAGGAACAGGGCGGCGGCCGCCGCCGCCAGCAAGGCGGCCGTGTCCACGACCCGCGCCTGCACCACCGACACCAGGGCTTCCGCCCGAGGCAGGCCGGCTCGCGCCGCCAGGGCGATGCGGGCGACCTCGCCCAACTTGCCCGGCGCCAGGTGGTTGACCAGGTTGGCCGCCAGGGTGAGGCGCCAGAGCAGGACGAAGGGCAGCCGGCGCCCTGCCGGCGGCAGGAGCACCTGCCACGCCCAGGCCCGCAGGGCAAAGGCGGCGGCGTACGCGGCCACGGCCGCCAGGGCCGGGGCCGGTTCGTCCCGGAGGAACCGGCCCAGCGCGGCCACGTCGGTGGGCCGCACCACCCGCGCCGCCACGGCCACCAGGCCGGCCAGCAAGGCCAGGCGCAAGGCCAAGAGCCCGTAGCGGCCAATGGGTTCGCGCCGGGCGGCCGAGCGAAGAGCGGGAACGCGCACGGGGGTCATGACAACCGCATTGTACTACGGATGACGGGGTGCCAGGGGAACGAGGGAAGGGGACGGGCGGCAGGGGGACCGGGAGGGACGGGTGCGACCGGTGCCAAGAGGACCTGCGGTGCCACCCGGTGAACCCTAGGGCGGGATCTTGCCCGGGTGCGCGGCATCATCCGGTTTGCGAGGCGCGATCGATGACGGGAACGACGGGAACCTTCCACAGGCAAGCATCTGGATCGGACGCAGCGGGCCGGGCCGGTCCCGGCGGCAACGGCCGGGCGGCCGCCCGGCCCGCCGTGGACCCCGCGGCCCCCGCAGCCTCCGCGGCATCCCCACCCCCCGCCGGCCGGGGCGAGGAGCCCGTGGTGGCGGGCATCGACCTCGGGGGCACGAAGATCGCGGCCGGCCTGGTCGACCGCCAGGGCAGGGTGCTGGCCAGCCGGACGCTCCCCACGGACGCGCCCTCGGGCCCGGCGGCGGCCATGGACCGCATCGCGGCCGCCGTCCGGGAGCTGGCGGAAGAGGCCGGCCGCCGGCCGCAGGCGGTGGGGGTGGGCGCGCCCGGTCCCCTGCTGCTGCCCGAAGGCCGGTTCGTAGGCACCCCCAACCTGCCCGGGTGGAACGGCTTCGCCCTGCGGGACCAGCTGGCCGGGCGCCTCGGCTTGCCCGTCGCCGTCAACAACGACGCCAACGCCGCGGCCCTGGCCGAAGCCCGGCTGGGTGCCGGCCGCGGGGCGGAGGTCATGGTGTACGTCACCGTCGGCACGGGCATCGGCGGCGGCCTGGTGATCGGCGGGCGCCTGTTCAGCGGCGTCAACGGCAACGGGGTGGAGATCGGCCATACCACCGTCGACCCCGACGGGCCGGCTTGCGGTTGCGGCAACCGGGGCTGTTGGGAGGCCGTGGCCGCCGGGCCTGCCCTGGGGCGTCTCGCCACCGAGCGCCTCGGCCCGCCGCCGGGCCGGCCGGGCGGCCGGTGGACCGCCCGCGAGCTGCTGGACGCGGCGGCCGCGGGTGACGAGCGGGCCCGGGCGGTGGCGGAGGAGTACGCCCGGCTGCTGGGGATCGGGCTGGCCAGCGCGGTGAACCTGTTCAACCCCGATCGACTGGTGCTGGGCGGCGGGGTGATGGCCCGTTATTCGTTGCTGGCGCCGGCCATGGAGGCCGAGATGCGTCGTCGCGCCCTGCCGGCCAACCTGGCGGCGGTCCGCCTGGTGCCTGCGGCCCTGGGCCAGGACGCGGGCCTGGTGGGCGCGGCGCTGCTGGCCTGGGACCTGCTGGACGAACCGGCATCCCGGCGCTGATCGCCGCTGAGGCGGCAGCCCGTGGAAGCGGCCGCCCGTGGCCCCGCAGGGCCGCAAGGTAGCGGCCGGGTGGCGGCATCGCCGGCCGGGTGCGTCGGGGGCAAGGCCCCGGGACGGCGCCGCCGGGGCGGCCCGCGGCCCTGCCGGGCGGCCCGTGGCCTGGGGCTCTGCCATCCGGCTGAGGCCGTGCCCGGGGTCCGGGGGAGGGGGAAGCCGTGGCGCGGTGGTGGCTGCGGCTGGAGGGTTCGCTCCTGGCCGTGGCGGCGGTGGCGGCCTACGCTGCCGCCGGAGGCCGCTGGGCGGCCTTCGGCGTGTTCTTCGTCCTGCCCGGGGTGATCGGTGCGGCTCTCTTCCGCTGGGCCGCACGGCGCCTGGAGCGGGATGGGGTGCATGGCTCCGCCCCGGCCCCGGGAACCGGCGGCCGCCGGCGCCCGGCGGCACGGGCGTCGGAAACGCTGGTCCCGCGCCGCTGGTTCGTCCTGTACAACGCCGCCCACAGCACGGTGCTGCCGCTGCTCCTGGGCCTTGGGGGATGGTGGCTGGCAGGTCGGGTCTACCTGCCCCTGCTGGGCTGGCTGGCCTACATCGGGCTGAGCCGGGCCCTGGGCCGGGGGCTACGGCTGTACCCCTACCTGCGGTCGACCCACCTGCAGCTCGATGAGGCGCCCCTCCGGCCGCGCTGGTGAGCTAGCCGGGCGCGACCCGGCGATGGGTCCACCCCAGCGGCTTCGTGGCGCTCCCGCAACTCGCGCATTCCTGGGGCGATCCCCCCGGCCCACCCCGGCCCACCCCGGCCGGTCCCCGGCGGGAACCCGGCGCGGGGTGGTTCGTCGTGTTGAAAGGACCGGAGCTCGAAGGACGGACGGGGTGCCGCTTCCTCTTGGGCAGCCGCCCCATCGGCAGGACGGGGGCGCTGGACTGGGGATGGGGCGGCCGTGGGTGATGGAGGAGGATCGGACCGTTGGCAGGCGGCGGGTATGCAGCGGACATCCCGTGGCGGCTGCGCAGCCTCGAGCCACCCCGCCCCGCGCGGCAACCCGCCCGGGACCGCGGGGCCGCGGCCGGCACCGGCCCGATCGATGGGGCAGGGCTCGGGGCCGGGAAAGGGGATGGCGGCCAGGTCGAAGCGGTCGCGTGGGCGGACGGGCGCCCGGGCTCGGCCTTGATCGAGGCGACCGCTGGCCCCGGGGTTCCAGGCCCCGGGACTCTTCCCGGGGCGGCCGCCCCCTTGCGGGCGCCTTCCCGCGGGCCGGAGGAGGATCCCTCCTGGGAGTCCGGCCTGCGGGCGGGCGATCCGGCCGCCCTGCAGCGGCTGGCCGAGCACTGGGCACCCCGCTTGTACCGCTATGCCCGCCGCCTGGGAGCGGATCCAGAGGCTGCCCAGGACCTGGTGCAGGACACCCTGGTCCGGGCGCTGTGCAGCTTCCGCGCCGGGCGCATTCCCGGCCGCCTGGGCCCCTGGCTCTACACCATCCTGACGAACCGGCTGCGGGACGAGGCTCGCAGCGCGTACCGCCAGCGGGTGGCCCTGGCGGCCGCCATGCCCGAGGGGCCGCCACCATGGCACGCCGGATCCTCCCCCGATGGGGCCGCGGTGGATGGGTCCGGTTGCGATCCGGCGGAGGTGGTGGCCTGGCGCGCCGGCCGCGCGGCCCGGGTCGAGAGGCTGCGGGCGGCCCTGGGCACCCTGCCGGAACCCTGGCGCCAGGTGGTGGTCCTGCGAATCCTGGAGGAACGGCCGGTGGCCGAGGTGGCGGCCATTCTCGGCGTAGCCGAAGGGACTGTCAAGTCCCGCCTGCACCGGGCGCTGAAGAGCCTGCGCCAGGCGCTTGAAGGGCTAGGCCGGGGGCTGGAACCGGCGGGCGGCCAGGGGGGAGGTGACGGGCGATGACGGGCCCTGACGCGGTGGGTCGCCGGACGGGCGAGCGGCGGGAGCCGGCGGCCAGCGCGCCCGCACCGGCTGGGGAAGAACGACGTGCGCCACCCAACCCGGCCGCCGGCGTCCCGGGCGGGGCACCGCACCACCGTCCGGCCGCCGGCTCTGCCGACCGTCGTCTTGCGCGGGCCACGGCGGTTTCCCAGGGCGCGGCGCAGGCCTGGGAGATGCTCTGGCAGGAAGCGGCGGAAGGGGCCCGCCGGGAGGGGGACGATCCCCTCTCCCCGGCGGAGGTGAAGGCCCTGTGGGCGGACTTCGCGGCCCTGCGGGCCCGCCCCGAACCCGTTCCCCAGGACCTGGTCGCCCGGGTGACCCGGGCCTTGCTGGAGACGGCGGGCGGGCAGGAGGAGGCCCAGCCGCAGGAGGGGGCCGAGCCCGTTGCCGTACCGACCGGCGAGCCGGATCGGGCTGGGGCGGGCGGGGGGACCCTGGACTGGGCCGCCCTGGCCCCGGACGGTTCGCGGCGGCCTCGTCTGGTGCCGCTGCTGAGGCTTCTGGCCGCGGAAGCCCGCTGCTTTCCCCTGCCGTTTCTCGCCCTGCAGCTGCTTTTGATGGCCGGCGGCCTTCTGCTGCACCTGGTGGCGGTGGAGACGGCCCGGGGGCTCTGGCCGGACTGGACCCCGGCGCTCCGTGCGGCCGGCGACGGGGCGGGAGCCCTTGGTCCCGCAAGCCCGCTGGCACTGGACGGCTGGCGCCTCATCCTGCTCTCCGCCGACAGCCTGGCCCTGGTGGCGCCCTGGCTGGGCACCCTGGTGGCCCTGGCGGCCGTCTGGCCCCGGCGGCAGATGCTATGGGCAGATCTGGAGACCCTGTCGCCCTTCCCTGCGGCCAGCCGGCTGCTGGCGCGGGCCGGCGTGGCGGGCCTGCTGGCGACCCTGTTCATCCTGGTGACGGGGTGGATCCAGCCGGCCGCGGTGCAGGCGTTCATGGGCCTGCCGCCCGGGGGTCCCGCTCCAGACACCGTGCCGGCGTGGCCGGCCACCGGGGCGGTCGCCGGTTCGGCGGCCGGGACCCTCGGCGGGACCTTGGTGGTGATCCTGGCCCGGCTGGCGCCCCTCTGGCTGGCGGCGGCGTGGGCCCTGTGGTGGCACATGCGGGCGGGCACCCTGGGCGCGATGCTGGCCTCCGCCGGCCTGTGGACGGCCGTGACCCTGGGGGGCCACTGGCTCGGTCCCTGGAACCCGCTGGCCGCGGGCCCCGTGCCGGCGGTGGCCGTGCAGGTCGCCATGCTCCTTCTGGCGGCCCTGCTGGGGTGGGGCCTGGCCAAGCAGGCGGGTGCCGGGGAGGTCGCCGCATGAACGGGGCTCGTGGCGTGGGGGGATGGATCCCGTGCCCCTGACCCTGGCCGGGGTGCAGCGCCTGGCGTGGGAGGGGCTGGTCCTGCCGGGCCGGCAGCCGGTGGCGGTGCCTGACACCGTGCTGGCACCGGGGGTGGTGCTGGTCACGGGGCCGCCGGGGGCGGGCAAGTCGCTGTTGCTCCGGGTGCTGGCGACGCTGGCCGTTCCTCGCCGGGGGCAGGTGCACTACCCCTGGCCGGCTCCCGGCGGGGAGCCGGTCTCCTTCCCCGGGGCAGGGCCCGGCGCCCTGGCCGCGGTCCGGGGATGCACCGGCTACGTGCCCCAGGAAGGCCGCGTGGTCCGGGGGATGAAGGTGGCAGCCGCCCTGGCCTATCTGGCGGCCTTGCGGGCCGTGCCCGAGCCACGGAAGGCGGTGGCCGCGGCCCTCCGGCGATGGGGCCTGGACGGTGCGGCCGGCCAGCGCCTGGAGGAGCTCTCGGGCGGCCAGTGGCGCCGCTGGCTGCTGGCCCAGAGCCTGCTGGCGCGCCCGGCCCTCTGGATCCTGGACGAACCCGCCCGGGGCCTGGACCATGACGGCGTGACCCTGTTGCGGGCCGCCCTGGAGGAATACCGGGCGGCGGCCGCCGGCGGGCGGCCGGTATGGGCGGTGGTGGTCGACAGCGAGGGGCGGCTGGTCGACCTGGCGGACCAGTGCCTGGTCCTGCCGGGGCGGTGAGCGGGGCTGCACAATTGAGGCTGCACGCTGCCCGCTGTCTGGCCCGGATAGCCTGAGCGGAGCTCCCGGGGGCTGCGGGTGTAAGAAGACAGCAGCCTTAGTGCAATGCCGGCCAAGAAGCAGGGACGAGGGGGCTGTACCGGTGGGTCGCCAGCAGGTCCGGTGGTGGCAGGGGTGGGGCTGGCTGCGGGCCCTGGCCTTTGGGGTGTACGTGGCGGTGCTCCTGCGTGTCACGGTGTTCAAGCTCCCCGTGGCGCTGTGGCGTGACCGTTTCGGCCCTGAATGGTTCGCGGCCCGCTGGCGCTGGTCCGTGAACCTGGTTCCCTTTCGCACCATTGCTGGGTATCTGGCCGGTGAGCCCTCGCCCGGGGTCGCAATACAAAACCTGGCCGGTAATGTGCTGCTCTTCGTGCCGTGGGGAGTCCTCTGGGCCTGGTGCTGGCCGCGGCGGGCACAGGCCCGGCACGTTGCCGTCAGCGCCTTGATCGCCAGCGGTGTCCTGGAGACGGCCGAGTTCCTCCTGGGGACCGGTTCCTGGGACGTCGACGACCTGCTGCTTAACGTTGTCGGTGCCTTGCTCGGCTACGGGGCCGCCCGGGCGGCCGGGTTCGGGTTGAAGCGTGCGTGAGCAAGATTCTGAGCAAGAGGGAAACGGGCCCTGGGCAGGGGCAGGGCAAGCACGCCGGCCGGATCCTCCCGGCCGGCGTGCGGCTTGTGGGGAACGCCCGGCCGTCTCGCCCGTCCCTCCGGGTGGAAGAGACGGTGCGGGGAGGGTGGAGGATGGACGCGAGCCGTCACGCTGCCTCACGGCGCCCGGGCGGTCCCGCGGCGACCGCTACGGGCAGCGCTGAAGAAGACACGGGCCTTCGGCTGCACCTGACCGGCGTCAGCAAGATCTACGGCCGCCGGAAGGTGGCCCTCGACGACGTGAACCTGGCCTGGGGACCCGGCGTGCTGGGTCTTCTGGGGCCCAACGGAGCCGGCAAGAGCACCCTGCTGGGGATCCTGGCGACCCTGGTGGAACCCAGCCGGGGGCAGGTCCGCATCGGGCCCTGGACCCTGCCCCGGGACCAGCACGCGGTCCGCCAGCACCTGGGCTATCTCCCGCAGGAAGGCGGCTGGTTCCCCCAGCTGACGGTCTACGAGACCCTGGACTTCGCCGCCATCTTCAAGGGGATCGCCGACTCGGCCGCCCGCCGGCGGGAGATCGAGCACCGGCTCGAGCAAGTGGGTCTTCTGGACGTGCGCCATGTCCGGACCGGCCGCCTCTCGGGCGGCATGCGGCGGCGCCTGGGCATCGCCATGGCCCTCCTGGGGGATCCCTCCCTGATCCTGCTGGACGAGCCCACCGCGGGGCTCGACCCCGAGGAGCGCGTCCGCTTCCGCCAGCTCCTGGGCAGCCTGGGCCCCGAGCGGCTGGTCATCTTCTCCACCCATGTGGTGGAGGACATCGCCGCCACCTGCGAGGAGGTGGCCGTCATCGCCGGCGGGCGGCTGCGCTGGCTGGGACCGCCCCAGGACCTGGCCGCCTGTGCCGCGGGCCTGGTCTGGGAGGTGGAAGGGAGTGCGCCCGAAGGGGCCGTGGTGGTCTCGTCCCGCCGGGAGGGGGGCACCGCCCTGCTGCGGGTGCTGGCCTGGCACCGGCCGCCGGGAGCCCGTCCCGCCGAACCCCGGGTGGAAGACGGCTACGTGGCCCTGCTGCGGGGCCTGGCGGCCGGGCGGCCGGGAACGGGAAGCTCCGGCAGGGAGTACCGGCCGTGGCCCGTGGGTGAGGCGGAGCCGGCGCATGGGGAGGAACCGGCTGGGGCGCCACCGCCGCAGCGGGTGACCGGTCCGGAGGCGCCGGATCGGGAGGAACCGGCGGGGCCGGCGGCGGGCGACGCCGCCGGCGGGGCCCCCGGGGGCCGCGGGGCCGGTTCGCCCTCCCATGGGAAGGGGGGCAGGCCGTGAGCTGGCCCGCTTCCTTCCGGACGGCGGCCCGCTACACCTGGACCCGGGTGCGGCGCAGCTGGTGGTTGCCGGCCGCCGCGACCGGCGGCCTGGCCACGGGCCTGGTGACCGTGACCCTAACCGTGGCGGAGACCGGAGCCGGCGTCCTCCAGCAGGCGGCCCAGTTCCTCGCCTTCCTCCAGGTGGGGGTCATGGTGCTGGCGGGGCTGGCGGCCGATCCCGAGCGGGATGAGGACAGCGCCGCGGTGCTGTGGTCCTGGCCGGTGGACAAGGCGGCCCTGGTCCTGGGCAAGTTCGCCGGGACGGCCCCCCTGGCGCTGCTGGCGGCCCTGGGGGCGGTGGTGCCGCCGGCGGTGCGGATGGCCATGCTGGCCCGGTCGGCCGGCCTACCATGGGGTTACGTGCTCGCCGAGTGGGGCCTGCTGGCGGTGTGGATCGTTTCTGGTGCGCTCTGGGCCGGTGTCCTCGGCGGCGCGTTGGGGCTGGGCTTGCGGGGTCTGCCGCTGTTCGCGGCGATCCTGGCCACGTGGCTGGCGGGCCTTGTGGGACCATATGTCTTCCAATCTCTCGTCAGACCCTTCATCCCCGTGGCGTGGCTTCTACAGTGGACCGGCTCGGGGATGCTCCCTGGGGATTGGCAGGACGTCGCGTTGGCGGCCCTCGCCGAAGACGTGCCCCTGTTTGTCGCCCATCGGGTGCTGTACCTGGCGGCGGCCGGGGTCGTGGTGGTGACCCTGGCCCTGGCCTACCGCCGGCGCCGTTGGGTCAAGACACGGGTGCGATGGGGCTTGCGAATGACCGCAGCCGCCCTTGTGCTGCTCACCCTGGCATCGTCGGCAGGCTTCGTCGCCACCTTGTATGCCCAGGCGGACGCCGCCCGTGCTGAGCTGCTGCACTACGCCCGGAACGGGGTTGCTTCCCTTTATGCTGGTCCTGAGCCGGATCCGGCGCCCCCGTTCGCCATCAGCCGCTACGAACTCGACGTCGACGCCCGCCGGGCGCCGGAGGTCGTCGTCCATGCCCGGCTCCGCCTGGAGAACCGCGGCCGCGAGGCCGTGGAGGATCCCGTCCTCACCCTTCGCCACGTCTTCACCGTGACCCGGCTCCAGGTGATGGCGCCGGGCGGCGATGCCGTCCGCTGGTCCCAGGAAGGCGATGTCATCCGCATCCAAGGCCTGGTCTTGCCACCCCGCGGGGCGGCGATGGTCGCCCTGTCCTACCGGGGACGCGTCGACCAGTGGTTGTTGCCCTTCGAATACCCGCCGGTGCGGACGGCGGGCATGACCATCGCGCCGCCACCCATGCGAGGTGCCCAGGTGGGGCCCGCCAGCCTCAGCCTGCCGCCGTCCTATGGCTGGTACCCGTTGCCGGGAGCGGTGACCTTGGCCCGGGTCCTTGCCACCCACGCCGACCCGGACGGCGGCGGTCAAGAGGTCTGGTGGTTTGGCGAAGGTCCGGACAGGACCTCCGCCGACGTCATCCGGTGGGCGGGCGTCGCGGCGCCCCGGCCGCCGTACGTCCCGGAGAGCTTGCGGGCATCGTTCCAGGTGACGGTTCGCCATGCGGGTCGGTATCCCGTGCTGTCGAATCTGCAGACCGTGGAGAGGCCCTGGGGACCGGTGACCGTGATGCGAGGCACCACGGTCTTCCTGGAACTGGTAGGTGGGCACCTGGTGCAAGCGAACGACTCTAGCGCGGAAATCTGGTACTCCCCTGAGGACTTGGGGAGCCGCGACGATGCCCTGCGGTGGGCCCGCGACCTGGTCGAGGCCTACCGCTGGGTTGGCCGGACCGTCCGACCCCGGGTGGTCACGCTGCCCCCTGGTCGCGGCGACGCCCATTGGGTCCACCTCGATCCGGACACCGGCACGGTCATCGAGCGTGGCTCCAACATCTTGGTTCCGCAACAGGTGGCGCAAGCCGTGCTCTACGGACGCCGGGAGGTGGCAGGCGACGCCGAGGGGTGCCTGCTCGCCGTTCTCGCCGATGTGGTGGGTGCGTCCTCAGGTCGGACGCCGGCAGGCCCGCCGTTTCCGACCCCCGGCGGCGACGCGCCGACCGCCCCGGGGGCCGGGGGGGCGCCGCCGCAGGGACCCTGTGAGAATCTGCCCGACGGACCGCGGTACGAAGAGGTGCAGCGCTGGCTCCTCGGCACGCCCCGTTCTGAGGTGACGGCCCGGTTGAGCCGGCTGCGTGAGTTGGCCGCCCGGCGGCCCCTGACGGCCGCGGACCTGAGGGAGGTCATGACGCGATGAGCGCCGGTCTGGTGCGATTGCACCTCCGTTTGGCGCGACCAGGCCTGGCGGTCACCGCGGTGTTGGGCTTGGCGTTCGTCCCGGTGTTGGTGTGGCCCGAGCGGCTGATAGGGCACCCCCTGGCGCTGCACACCCTGTTGCGGCTCGTCGAGGAGTTCCTGGTCCTGGCCGTCCTGCCCGTGACCGTGTCCCTGTGGGCGGACGTGGAGGGGCGGCGGCCGGGACTCTGGCGGGCGCTGCCGTTTCGCCGGACGGTGGTCGTGCTAGAGCGGATCGGCTTGGCGCTGGCGACCTACCTCCTGGTCGCCCTCGGGATGACCACCGTGGCCGTTCTCCGGCTGGCCCCAGCCGGGGGAGCCCCCTGGGGGACCGGCCTACGGGCGGTGGGCCTCGCGCTGCCCGCCGCGGCCTGGCTCGGCGCTCTGGCAGCCTTGGTGGCCGTGCTCGTCCGGACCCCGGTGGCCGGCGCCGGGGCGGCCGTGGCCTGGTGGGCGCTGGAGGCCGTCACCCGCGGCGACCTCACCGGGTCGCTCTACCTCTTCGCGGCCAGTGGCGGCTTGCGCGCGGCCGGGGTCGATCCCGCTGCCATCGTGGAAGCCCTGGCCCTGGGACAGCCGCTGCCGCCCGCCTTGGTCGCGAACCGCTGGGCGCTGGTGGGCCTGGCTGGCCTGGCGGCGCTGGCGACGGCCGAACGCTACCGGAGGAACGAGCGGTTCCTCCGTCAAGGATGACGCGATGACGCGGGGCCTCGCGAGCTATGGAGGCACGTCCGCGAATGCCGCGCTGTCGAAAGATCGATTCCGGACGCCGACGAACATTCGCAAAATCCCCGCGACGCCGCCTTGCCTGGCCGGGGCGCCTGTGCTAGAATCCCGCCCAAACCTGAACGATGGTCGAGGCGCCGTTGAAGGGGCTAGTACCCTGCTGACGCTGCCGCCAGAGAGCCGGCGGACGGTGCGAGCCGGTGGGGCGGGCAGGGGAATCCACCCCGGAGGTGGCCCCGAGGGTCCGGCAGGGATCGGAAGGGGTCCGGCAGGCCGCCGTTAACGGCCGAGAGGGGGCCTCGCCACCGGGCGGGCGCCGGCCGGCAGCGAAGGGCATCCATCGGGCGGATGCCGGTCGCGAGCCGCCCGGTCCGATGCGCGCGAGGTCAAGCGGGGTGGCACCGCGGGTGAGAACCCGTCCCGGAAGGGACGGGTTCTCGTGTTTTCCTGCCCCGTTGCCGGCCCGTCGCCGCGGGCCGCGCGGGCCGGAACGTCCCTTCCGGGCCCCCTGGCCTGACGTGCCGGAGGCTCGGCTGCAAGGGGCTGTGCGGGCCAAGACGTCCCCTCCCGGGCCCCCCTTCGCGTGCGGTGGTCGGGGCGGGTCCGGGAGCGGCGCTCGGGATCGCGTCTCGAGGCGCGACCCGGCGTTCTGGGGCCTGCTGCGGGGGCGTAGTCCCCCCGGTCTCCCGCGCCCCGGGGTCCGACCCGGTACGCGGCGCGCGGCGTTGCCGGGGGATCGCGAGGGTGCTTCGACCGTCCGGGCACCGCTGCCCGGCTCGCCCAAAGGAGGGTGTCGCCATGCACCAGCCGCTGGAGAGGGTGGCCGGAGCCTTCTCCGCCCAGCCGGCCGCGGGACCGGCCGGCGAGACCGACGCCGAGCGGGTCGACAGGCGTCGTCGCGAGCCGGTTCGTCCGGCGAAGGTGTTCCTGTCGCCGGGACCCACCGCCGTCCCCGATGAGGTGCGGGCCGCCTGTGGCCGGCAGGTGGTCCTGCACCGCAGCCGCGAGTTCGACCGGGTCAGCGGCTTCGTGCTGGAGGGGCTGCGCCGGCTCTTCCGCACCGAGGGCCGGGTGGTGGTGTTCCCCTGCTCGGGCACGGGTGCCCTGGAGGCGGCGGTGGTCAACACCCTGTCGCCGGGGGACCGGGTGCTGGCGGTGGTGATGGGCCTGTTCGGCGACCGCTTCGCCGCCATCGCCGAGGCGTACGGGCTCGCTGTCGACCGCCTGGAAGTCCCGTGGGGGCAGGTCCCCACGGTGGAGCAGGTCGTGGCGCGTCTGCGGGGCGGCGCCCGGCCCTACCACGCCGTGTTGCTCACCCATTCGGAGACCTCCACCGGCGCCTTGCTGCCCCTGGACCGGCTGGTGCCGGCCATCCGCGAGGCGGCCCCGGAGACCCTGGTGCTGGTCGACATGGTGAGCTCCTTCGCCGCGGTGCCCGTGGCCATGGACGCGTGGGGCATCGACGTGGCGGTCACCGGCTCCCAGAAGGCGCTGATGACCCCGCCCGGCCTGGGCATCGTCGCCCTGGGGCCGCGGGCCCTGGAGGCGGTGGAACGGGCGCGCCTGCCCCGGTTCACCTGGGACCTGCGCCCGTACCTGGCCGGGGACGGGGACTTCCCCTACACGCCGGCCGTCACCCTGTGGTTCGGCCTGCAGGCAGCGCTGGAGCGCATCGCCGCGGAGGGGGAGGAGAACGTCTACCGCCGGCACCGGCTGCTCTCGGCCATGGTGCGGGCAGGGGTGCGGGCGCTGGGCCTGGAGCCCCTGGTCCGGGACGAGGACGCCTCGCCCACGGTCACGGCGGTGCTCCTCCCCGCCGGGATTCGGCCCGCCGAGGTGATCCGTCACCTGGAGGACGAACACGGCGTGGTGGTGGTCAGCGCCCAGGGCCGGCTCAAGGACCGGGCCTTCCGCATCGGCCACATGGGGGCGGTGAGCCCGGCCGACGTGCTGGCCGGCATGGCCGCCTTCGACGCGGTGCTGGCGCCCGCGCTGGCGGAGGCGGAGCCCCGGGACGCGGGCCCGGGCCGGCATCCGGGTGCCGCGGGGGCTCGTTCCGCTGCCGCCGGTCCAGGGGGCGCCGGAGAGGCGCGGGGCACGGCCGCGGCGGTGGGGGGCGCCCCGTCGGCAGCGCCGGCGCGGGCGGGCACCGGCAGCGCCTGGGCCGCGGCCCAGGCGGTGTGGGAGGCCTTCCGCCAGCAATCGTCGTCCGGCGCGGGGGACGCGGCCGCGTCGGCCGGTTCGTCCCCGGTCACGGCGTCCCGCCGGGGCCGCACGGGATCCGCCGCAGCCGCCGCGGGCGATGCCGGGGAGGTGGGCGCATGACGCGCAAGCCCCGGGTGGTGGTCGCCGACCCGCTCCCCCGGGACGGGCTGGCCTTGCTGGACGAACACTGCCAGGTGATCGACGCCGCCGGAGCCAGCACCGAGACCTTGCGGCGCGAACTGCTGCCCGAGGCCGACGCCCTGATCGTCCGCAGCCGGGTCAAGGTCACCGCCGACCTCATCGCTGCTGCGCCGCGGCTGCGGGTCATCGGCCGGGCCGGGGTGGGGGTCGACAACATCGACCTCGATGCCGCCACGGAGCGGGGCATCGTCGTGGTCAACGTGGCCGACGGCAACACCGTGGCCGTGGCCGAGCACGTGTTCGCCCTGCTCCTCGCCCTGGTGCGGCGGCTGCTCCCCGCCGCCGCGTCCCTGCGCGAGGGCCGCTGGGAGCGGTCCCGCTGGGTGGGAGAGGAGCTGCGCGGCAAGGTCATGGGGCTCGTCGGCTTCGGCCGCATCGGCCAGGAGGTGGCCCACCGGGCCCGCGCCTTCGGGATGGCGGTGCTGGCCTGCGACCCCTACGTGCCGGAGGGCCGCATCCGGGAGCTGGGCGCCGAGCCGGTGGACCTCGGGACGCTGCTGGCCCGGGCCGACGTGGTCAGCATCCACACGCCGCTGACCGACGCCACCCGCAACCTGATCGACGCGGCGGCGCTGGCCCGCATGCGTCCCGGCGCCTATCTCATCAACACCGCCCGGGGCGGGATCGTGGACGAACAAGCCCTCTACCAGGCGTTGGTCGAGGGCCGGCTGGCGGGGGCGGGGCTCGACGTCTTCGCCACGGAACCGCCGGGGGAGAGCCCGCTGCTGACCCTGCCCAATGTGGTGGCCACACCCCATCTGGGCGGGTCGACCCGGGAGGCCCAGGCGTACAACGCCCGGGCCATCGCCGAGCAGGTCCTACGGGCCCTGCGGGGACAGCCGGTGCGGGGGGCGGTCAACCTGCCGCGCCTGTCGGACAGCGACTGGCATGCGGCGGGGCCCCTGGCCCCCGTGGCCGAGCTGGTCGGCCTGATCTATCGCGAGGGGCTGGGCGGGCCACTGGAGGACCTGGAGCTGCGGGTGGCGGCCCGCGACCTCCCGTCGGAACGGGGGTTCGAGCTCCTGGCCGGGGCGGCCCTGAAGGGCTTGCTGGCCGGCGTGGTCGACGGGCCCGTCAACACGGTCAACGCCCCGGTCCTGGCCGCGCGGCGCGGTCTGTCCCTGCGCTGGCGCAGCGAGCGCCACCCGGACCTGCCCGTGCCGGTGGTCGAACTGGCCGGGGGGCGGGCGGTCCGCCGGGCGGTGGCGGGCAGCCTCACCCCCGAGGGCTTGCCGCGGCTGGTCCACCTGGACGGGCTGCCCCTGGACATGGTGCCGGCGGCGCGGCTGCTCATGACCCGGCACCACGATCGGCCCGGCATGATCGGCAAGGTGGGCAGCCTGCTCGGTGCCCGGGAGATCAACATCGCCGCCATGCAGGTGGCGCGCCGGCAGGTCCGGGGCGAGGCGATCATGGTCCTGGCCCTCGACGATCCGGTGCCCGCGGCGCTGCTGGACGAGATCCGCCGCCTGCCGGGGATGGGGGAGGCGCGGCTGGTGGAGATCCCGCCGGCCTTGCTCGCGCCCGTGCCGTCGCCGACGGTGGGTGGCGCAGCGGCCGCCGACGCGGGACGGCAGGGAAGCGGTCTTGGACGGGGACCGGGACGACTCGCCGGCGGCATCGGCCGGGAGGCGGGGACGCGGCCGGCGACGGGGTGGGACGAAGCCGGCGCCCCGCTCCGCGGGGACGAGGACGCCGGGGAGGGGCCCCCGCAGGCGCGGCCCGACCGTCCCGGCGCCGCGCGGGAGCGGGCCAGCTAGGCCGCTCCCCGCGGTTCGCTGGTTCCCGGGACGCCGTAGACGCGGCAGCTGCCGCCCGGGACCCGGGACGCCGCAGGCGCGGCAGCTGCCGACCGGGACCCGGGATGCTGCGGGCGCAGCCGCTGCCGCCCGGGTCCGGGGATGCCGGCGCAGCCGGCCGCTGCCTGGGATTGCCTGCTCGGTAGGTCGGGCCGCCGTCCGCGGATCCCCGGGTTGCAGTCGGCGCAGTCGCTGCCACGGCGACGAGGCGGGCCCGCGAAGGGGCCCGCCACCCGTTCGGTGACAGGGGGTCGGTCGGGCTCGGGCGGTGTACGCCCCGTCGGGCCGGCCCTCCCCCTCCCGTACCCAGGGCTCCGCTACCGGAACAGGGGGATCACGTAGTTGGCCAGGAAGTAGAGCACCGCCAGGAGCATGATGATCCAGGCCCCGTACTTGATGGCCGTGGCGCCGGCCCCGTTGCCGGCGCCCTGCCGTTCTCCGTCCACGGCGCGTCCCTCCCCGGGAGCCCGGCCCTGCGCGTCGGTTGCGTTTCCCGACGAAGGGCAGGATTCGTCGGGTGCCTTCGCCAAAAAGGATGGCGATCCAGGGCGAGCTTCACTCACCGGGGGCCTGGCGAAGCTCCGGGACCAGCTGGCAGGCACCCTCTCTGGCGGCGAACAGCAGATCTTCCGGTTCGTCCGGGAGATCGCCGCCCAGGGCGTGACGATCCTGCTGGTGGAGCAGAACGTGTACCACACCCTGCAGGTCGCCGACTACGCCTATGTCCTGGAGACCGGTCGGCTCGTGCTGGAAGGGCCGGCGCAGGCGCTGCGCGAGAACGAGCACGTGCGCCGGGCCTACCTGGGCGGCTGACCCTTGGGAACGGCTCAGCGACCCCGGAACACCGGCCGCCGCCGCTCGAGGAAGGACCGCATGCCCTCGCGGCGGTCGTCGGTGGGGACGCAGGCGGCGTAGAGTTCCAGTTCGCGGCGGCGGCCCTCCTCCCATCCCAGGGAACGGCTGGCGCGGACGGCCTGCTTGACTTGCCGCACGGCGATGGGGGCGTTGGCGGCGATCACGGCGGCCAGCTCGAGGGCGCGCGTCACCACGCGCTCCGGCTCGGTGACCTCGGTGACCAGCCCGATGCGCCGGGCGGTCTCGACGTCGATGATCTCGCCGGTCATGATCAGCCGGTTGGCCCACGCCTCGCCCACCACCCGCGGCAGGATCTGGGTGGCGCCACCGCCGGGCATGATGCCCCGGGTGACCTCCGGCAGCCCGAACCGCGCGTCGGCCGCCGCCACGATGAAGTCGCAATTCAGCGCGATCTCGAAGCCGCCCGCCAGGCAATAGCCCCGCACCGCCGCGATCACCGGCACGGGAGTCTCCGCCACCGCTCGGAACATGCGCTGGAAGACGTGGTGCTGGGCGAACCAGGCCTGTTCGTCCAGCGTGGCCCGCTCCTTCAGGTCGGCACCGGTGCAGAAGGCCCGCTCGCCGGCGCCGCAGAGCACCACCGCCCTGAGGTCGGTGCGCCGGTGCAGGTCCTCGAAGCAGGCGGCGAGCCCCTGCGCCATGGCGGTGTCGAAGGCGTTCATCCGCTCGGGCCGGTTGAGTCGCACCAGGGCCACGTCGCGCTGGGGCCACTCCAGCTGGACATGGGTGCCCTCCACGACGGTCCACCTCCATCCCACCCGGTCTGCCCAAGGCGGATCGGATCCCGGGGACCTGGCCCCGGCGGCGACCGGCCCGCGGGGCCGGTCGCCGCCCCTCCGGGGTCGAGGCGTCTGGATGAGGACGGGGCGAGACGGCTCCCGACGGAAGAGGAGTTCCATGGCCGGAAGGGCCGCCCCTGCCGGGCGGCCCGCCACTCCCGGCGCTGCGAAACCGCCCATCCGCGGCGCGTGCGACCGCGCGGGTCGCCACGCCCCGTCTCCCCGCAGGGGCGGTGCGCAGGGGCCGGGTTCGTCCCGTTCGCCGGTTCCGCCGGATCGGCCCGCTCGGACGTCGTCCTGCGCGGGCGTGGCGCCGCTCGTCGGCGCCGGGAGCGCCGGTCTACTCGGCGTCGGCCGGCGATGGGGCGGCGCGCCGGCGCCGCAGGAGCCGCAGCAGGCGGCGACGGGCCGCGAAGGCGCCGCGGAAGGCCCAGTAGCGCAGGGGCGCGAACACCCGCTCGAACTCGCCCACGTACTCGACCAGCTCGGCGCCGAAGCCCTTCTTGAAGCGATACAGCCCGTAGTGGGGATCGGCCGGGTCGAGGTTGCCGGACACGCCGCGGAAGTCGTAGATCCGGCATCCCTCGGCGATGGCCCAGCGGATCGCCGCCCACTGGGCCGCGTGGCTGGGCATCACCTTGCGGGCCGCGTAGTCGGTGCCACCGTAGAGGTACCAGACGACGTCGCCACAGCGGAACACCATGACCCCCGCCACCGGCCGACCCTGGTATTCCGCGAGGAAGACGCGCCCGTGGCCGGGCGCGATCAGATGGCGCCAGAGGGCCTCGTAGTAGGAGAAGGCCCGGATGGCGAAGCGCTGCCGGGCGGCGGTGAGCTGGAGCAGGCGGTAGAAGGCGGCCAGGTCCTGCTCGCTGGCGGCCGCCCGGGTGGTGACGCCGTGGCGCGCGGCGTAGCGGATGTTGTACCGCGTCTTCGCCTCGAAGCGGGCCAGGGTCTCCTCGGGGGTCGGGGCCAGCGGGAGGCGCATGACGAACCGCGGTTGCAGGCCCTCGAAGGCCGTGGCCTCCGTCCCGCGGCGAAAGCTCAGCCGGTCCAGCAGCGCGATGGCGTCCCGGTGCTGGACGGGGATGTCGGGGTCGATGCGCAACATCACCGCCCGGCGGCGCCGGGCCTCGTCCGCCGCCGCCGCGAGCAGCGCCTCCACCACGGCGCGGTGGCGATAGTCCACCGCCGGGCCCGTCGGCGCGTAGAACACCGCGCCCAGGCCGGGCAGGCGACGGCAGAGGACCGTCAGGGCGCCCCGGATGGCCGAGCCGTCGCGGGCGAGGAAGCGCAGGGGCTCCCACCCGGTGGTCCGCTTCACCTCGCCCCAGCCCCACAGCTGCATGAAGTGGGGCTTGCCGCAAGCGGCCACGGCGCGGTCGTAGGCCTCGCGGTCCGGCTCCCGGGCCGGCTCCACGTGCAGCGAGCGGGGCCGGTTCATCCCATCCTCTCCCTCTCCCAACCGTCGGGATCGCGGCCGCAACCCGGGAGGGCAGGCGGACCGAGGGCTGCGTCGGCCGGCGCCGCGGGGGTCGGGGACGATGCCGCCACCGCGGACGGCTGGGTCCCTCCGCTTCCGCCCCAGCCTCCCGGAGCCACGTCCAGCACCTGTCGTCCGGGCCATGCGACGGCCACCGGGCACCCGCCCCGCCGGTACACCACGGGCAGGTGGGCGGGCGCGGTCAACCGCCCGACCACCAGCTCCACCTCGCTGCCGGGCTGGAGGTCGAGCCCCGACGCGTCGACCAGGCAGTGGTTCATCATGAACTCGCCCCGCAGGGGCACCTCCCGCCCGTGCACGCGCAGCCGCGGTCCTGGCGGCAGGCCGGCCAGCCCCGCCAGCCGCCCGCGCCCCAGGGCGTCCAGCAGCCGCCGGCCCAGCACCAACAGGCGGTCGTGCCAGAATCGGGGCTCGCGCCCCGGGCGCAAGCCGTCGGCCAGGCCGACGGGCAGGACCGCCACCGGCGCGCCGCGGCGTGCCCAGGCGCCGCGGTACCCCGGAGCCAGCGCCCCGCAGGGGTGCACGGAGCGGACCCGCACCAGCAGCCGCGAGGGCCGACGGACGTCCAGGCCCGCCCGCCGCGCCGCCCGGGGGGCGTAACCGTAGAGCAGGTTGCCGACCCGTACCAGGTCGAGCTGGGCGTCGGGGGCCAGGACCAGCAGGTGGCTCTCGGCGCAGTGGACCACCGGCGGTCGCAAGCCCGCCCGCTCCAGCTCCTCCACGAGGCGCAGGAACCGCTCCAGCAGGCGCAGCGCCAGGCGCGGCCGCACGGCGGTGGGCAGGTGGGTGTAGAGCCCCTCGATCCGGACCCCGGGCAGGTCGCGGGCGGCCGCCAGCGCCGCCGCCACCTCGCCGGGGCGGAAGCCGCCCCGGCCGAAGCCCATGTCGACCTCGAGGTGGACGGGGCACACGGGGCAGGACCCGGTCCCCGGGCTCGCTCCCGGGGCATCGACGGTCGGCAGGCTCTCGACGGCCCGCGGACCCGCCGGCGCCGGCTCCACCGCCGCCCCCGGCCGCGGCGTGCCCGGCCCCTCGGCCCACGAGGCCGCCCCGACGGCGGCGTCCGGGATCGGCCGAGCCCTGGCGGCCGCACCGGCGGCATCCGGCCCCGGACCGACGTCCGCCGCCGCGCCCACCGCCTCCACCGCGCGTGCCAGGGCCCGAAGGGAGGCCATGTCGTGGACGGTGGCGGTCAGGCCCGCCTGCACCCAATGGGGGGCGAGGGCGCCCTCGACGGGTTGGAACACCAGGATCGGCCCGGGGATCCCGGCCCGTCGCAGGCGCAGGGCGCTCTCGAGGGTGTCGGTGCCAATCCCGTCGGCGCCGGCGGTCACCAGGGCACGGGCCGCCAGCTCCGCCCCCAGCCCGTAGGCGTCGCCCTTGACCACGGCCAGGATCCGGGTTCCCGGTCGGACGAACCGGCGCACCGCCGCCAGATTCGCCGCCAGGACGTCGAGGTCGACCTCGATGCGTGCCCGGGCGAGGGCGGCGACGAGTTCGGCGGGCCAGGAACCGGCCGTCCCGATGGCGGCGTCCGCTGCCCCACGGTGGTCCACGGTCGATGTCCTTTCCCCCAGAGCCCCTTGGGTTCCGTGACGCCCGCCCGGACGGCCGGCGCGGTGGGTTGGTCCCGTCCTCCAGCACCCCGCGTCGGCCGGGCCGTGCCCGGTCCCCGCGGATCGTCGCTGGGCACCTTCGCCGCCGCCTGGGGGCGCTCCTCTCCTCCGGTCACAGGCTGGCCGGCGCCGCCGCGCCCCATGCGCCTGGGCTGGCAGGCTTTGACGGGCTGGCCGCAGAACCGCAACATATCTAAGGAAAGCCCCCGGGGCGCCGGAAGGCAAGACCCCCTGGGCGCCGACGATGCGGCCGGCCAGGGGCCTTGGGCGTGGGCGGCCGGCGGGAGGCCTGCCGCGCCCCGGGGGTTGGGAAAGGAGACGGTCTCGTGGCCGACATCGACGCCAGTGCCGGAGCGGTGGCGGGGGAGGGGACACGGGTCGCCGGCGACCCGGGGAACGGGTCGCGCATCGTCCCGCCCGATGCCCCGCCGGCCTACCACCGCCTGCTGGAGCGGCTCGGACAGGTCAGCGACCTGCGCGCCACGACCTCCCTGCTCCATTGGGACGAGGAGGTCAACATGCCACCGGGCGGGGCGGCCGCCCGGGCCGAGCAGAAGGCCACCCTGAGCCGCCTGGCCCACCAGGCCTTCACCGCCCCCGAGGTGGGGGAGTGGCTCGACGAGCTGGCCCCGTGGGCGGCGCAGCTGGACCCCGAGAGCGACGCCGCGGCGCTGCTGCGCGTCACCCGCCGCGAGTACGACCGGTCCCGCCGCGTCCCGCCCGACCTGGTGGCCGAGCTGGCCCGGGCGTCGTCCCAGGGGTACCAGGCCTGGGTGGAGGCCCGCGCCCAGCGGCGCTTCGCACCCTTCGCCCCGGCGCTGGCCCGCCTGATCGAGCTCCGGCGGCAGATGGCCGATGCCCTGGGCTATGCGGAGGAGCGTTACGATGCGCTGCTCGAGGAGCACGAGCCCGGCATGCGCACCCGGCAGGTGCGGGAGCTCTTCGCCCGCCTGAAGGCGGGCCTGCTTCCCCTGGTCCAGGCCATCGCCGAGCGCCAGGACCGGGTGCGGGACGACTTCCTGCGCGGCGACTTCCCCGAGGCGGACCAGTGGGCGTTGACCCTGGAGGCGCTGCGGGCCATCGGCTTCGACTTCCGCCGCGGACGCCAGGACCGCTCCATCCACCCGTTCACCGCCGGTCTCTCGCCGGGCGACGTCCGGCTGACCACGCGGGTCGACCCGACCGTCTTCGGTCCGGCCCTGTTCAGCAGCCTGCACGAGGGGGGCCACGGCCTGTACGAACAGGGCCTCCCCACGGCCTGGCAACGGACGCCCCTGGCCGACGGCGCCTCGTCGGCGGTGCACGAGTCCCAGAGCCGCCTGTGGGAGAACGTGATCGGCCGGTCCCGGGAGTTCTGGATCTTCTTCTTCCCCAAGGTCCAGGCGCGGTTCCCGCACCAGCTGGCGGGGGTCGACGCGGAGGCGATGTACCGGGCGGTCAACCGCTCCCGCCCCTCGCTGATCCGGGTCGACGCCGACGAGGTGACCTACAACCTCCACATCATGCTGCGCTTCGAGCTGGAGCTGGCCCTGCTGGACGGGGACCTGCCCGTGGACGAGCTGCCCGCCGCCTGGCGGGAGAAGACCCGCGCCTACCTCGGCCTCGAGCCCGCCGACGACGGGGAGGGCGTGCTGCAGGACATCCACTGGTCCTGGGGCGGCTTCGGCTACTTCCCGAGCTACGCCCTGGGCAACCTGATCGCCCTGCAGCTCTGGGAGGCGGCCTTGCGGGACGAACCGGCCCTGCCCGAGCAGATCGCCCGGGGCGATCTGGGCGGCGTCTTGCGTTGGATGCGGGCGCACGTCCATCGCCACGGCGCCCGCTACGAGCCGCTGGAGCTGGTGCGGCGGGCCACGGGGAGCGAGCTCGGCGAGGAAGCCTTCCTGCGCTACGTGCGGCGGAAGTACGGGGAGCTCTACGGGCTGTGAACCGGTGCCGGTCGGGCGGCCGCAGGCCGCCGGCCGCGGGTGCCCGGCGGCCCGGCGGGGCCGCGCCGGGCGGTTCGTCGAACAGGGCGGCCTTGGTGGCCGCGGCGGTCGCCCGGGACGGCGGTGACGCCGCCGCATGGCGGCCCGCCCCGGGGCCGGGCGATGGGGGCGGGTACGGGTCGCGAGCGGCCGGGCGCGGAGGCGACCCGCTAGGGAGGTGGTGAGGGTGGCCATCGTCGCCGTCAGCATCGCCCCGGTGGGGGAGGGGGTAAGCGTCAGCCCGTGGGTGGCGCGGGCCCTCGAGGTGCTGGCCGCCCAGGACCGGGTTCGCTATCAGGTCGGACCCATGTTCACTACCCTGGAGGGCGATCTGGACGAGATCCTCGCCTTGATCCGCCAGATGCACGAGGCGATGTTCGCCGCCGGAGCCCAACGGGTGTCCACCGTGATCAAGATCGACGACCGCCGCGACCGTCCCCAGACCATGGAGGAGAAGGTGGCCGCCGTGGAACGGCAGCTGGCGGCCCGCGGGGGCTCGGGGGGCAGGGCGAGCGCGAAGGGCGGGGCCTCCGCCGGCCCGTCGGCGGGGGATGGCGACCGGTCGGCCGGAGGCCGGCGGTCATGAAGGGGCGGCGCCGCCATCCGGGCTGCGGGGCGGGTGCCGTCAGCCCCGCCGCGGCTCGTCCCGCGACCCGGGCGGGCCTGTCGGGTCCGGGTGCGGTGGCCGACCCGGCTGCCCCGGACGGCGACCGGAGCGGGGCCGCGGGCCCGGCGGGCCCGCGCGCCGGCGACCCCGCTGCTTCCGCCGCCCGTGGCGCCGGCTCGCCCCGAGGGAGCGAGCCGGCGGAGGGGCCCTCGAGGCGGCTGCTGGCGTCGGCGGTGGCCGGTTCGTCCCCCAAGGGATGGATCCTGGCCGCGTTGATGCTGGCCATGTTCATGGCCGCCATCGAGGGCACCATCGTCGCCACGGCGATCCCGTCCATCGTCGCCGACCTCGGCGGCTTCTCCCGCTTCAGCTGGGTGATCTCGGCCTTCATGCTGACGTCGGCGGCCTCGGTGCCGATCTACGGGAAGCTGGCCGATCTCTTCGGGCGGAAGCCGGTGTTCCTGGCGGGCGCCGGGCTGTTCCTGCTGGGATCGGCGCTATGCGGCACGGCGGCCACCATCGAGCAGCTGGTGGCCTTCCGCGCCCTCCAGGGACTCGGGGCCGGGGCCGTGCAGCCCATCACGATGACCATCGTCGGCGATCTGTACCGGCTCGAGGAGCGCGCCCGGGTGCAGGGGTACCTCTCCAGCGTCTGGGGCATCTCGGCGGTGGTCGGACCGGCGGCCGGCGGGCTGCTGGTGCAGTACGCCGGCTGGCCGTGGGTCTTCTACATCAACCTGCCCATCGGCCTGCTGGCCATGGCGGGCATCGCCCTGTTCCTCCACGAGCCGCCGCGCCACGGCCGGGTGTCCGTCGACCTGGCCGGCTCCCTCTGGATGGTGGTGGCGGTCAGCGCCCTCCTGGTGCAGCTGGTGGAGGGCGGCAGCGCCTGGCCGTGGCTTTCGGGGACCACGGCGGCGCTGCTCGCGGTCAGCCTGGCGGCGGGTTGGCTCTTCGTGCGGCAGGAGCGGCGGGCGCCGGACCCGCTGCTGCCGCTGGAGCTCTTGGGCCGGCCGGTCCTCCG